>NZ_JBIRUZ010000003.1:70979-161142 GCF_044386545.1 Streptomyces sp. NPDC020489 | reverse complement strand
GCCAGGCGGTTCGCGGCGCGGCGCTCAGGCCGCCAGGACGGGTTCCTCCTCCCCCGCCGGGGAGGAGGCCCCGTCGTCCAGCAGGGCCATCAGGGACGCGCGGGCCCGGGCCACCCGGGAGCGGACCGTGCCCACGGGGCAGTCGCTGACCGCGGCCGCCTCCCCGTAGGGCAGGCCGACCAGCTGGGTGAGGACGAAGGCCTCGCGGCGCTCGTCCGGCAGCGCCTCCACCAGGTCGAGCAGCGCGATGCCGTCGTCGAACCCGGGCAGGTCCCGCGGCTGCGTGCGCTCGACGGCCAACTGCCAGTCCGGTACGTCGCACAGCCGGGGCCGGGCGGAGGCGCGCCGGTGGCTGTCGACCACCGCGCGGCGGGCGATGGCCAGTAGCCAGACGCGGGCCGAGGAGCGGCCCTCGAACCGGTGCAGGCCGGCGAGCGCCCGCAGGAAGGTCTCCTGTGCCAGGTCGTCGGCAGCCTGGGGATCGCCGCTCAGGTGGGCGACGTACCGCTTCACGTCGAGGTGCAGGGCGCGGACGAAGTGCTCGACCGCGTCCGCGTCACCGCCCCGGGCGGCGAGCGCCCAGGCCGTGGCCGACTCGTCGCCCCGGGCGGCGAGCGCCCAGGCCGTGGCCGACTCGTCCGGCGTCATCGCTCCGTCGTGGGACGCGGGCGCGGCGGACAGGGCAGAAGTGATCACGTGGTGTCCTTCTCGGTCATCCATGATCCGGACCGGTGCGCGTGTCGGCGCGGGCGGTCCGGTGCGGGGAGACGGCCGTACGGCGCCCGCGGGCGGGTACGGCCGAGGCCCGAGGCACCCCCTGGGCGGCCTCGGGGAACCGGCTGTCGTCAGGCGACAGCGGTCCCCGCGGGCGGCCCCCGAGAAGTGATCGCGTGGACGAGGAGAAGGCGCGGCACCCGGTCCGAGGACGGCCGGTGCGCGCGCACGCGCGGCGGCTCGGTGGTGCCGGGCACCGGGGCGAGCAGCAGGCGCAGGGGCGCGGCCAGCCGCCCGGCCACGGCCCGCAGGATGCGGAACGCGGCCTTCTCGCCGTACGCCAGCCACAGCCCGCACAGCAGTCCGGCCACCAGGTGAGCGGCGAGCATGCCGAAGGACGAGGAGCCGGCCATGGAGTGACCCGCCTGCCCCAGGGGCCCCATGTCCATGGCGTCCATGTCCACGGACGCCATGGCGTGCAGGTGCGACGAGCCCATGTGCGCGGAGTCCATGTACGCGGGGTCCATGTGCGCGGGGTCCATGTGCGCGGGTTCCATGTGGCCGGACCCCATGGAGTGCCCTGTCGTTCCGGACCCGGCGGCGCTGCCGCCCGCGGACTGGGCAAGGGAGAACGCCGAGTGCAGCCCGCTCTGGGCGGCGACGACGACCGTCACGACCAGCGGCAGCCCGCGCTCACGGCCGGCCAGGCACCATCCCGCGCCGCCGGTCACGACCGCCCCGAGGGCCAGCGCCCAGGCGGGGACGTGGCTGCCGGACATCATGACGTGGCCGAGGGCGGCGAGCAGCACACAGACGGCCGCGAAGACCGCGGCCCGTACCGTGCGAGAACACCACCCTGCTGTCATGGCGCCTCATCCTCGCATCCGGACCCGTTCATCAGGCAGGGGTACGGAAACCGCCCCCGATCCACTCAGGCCCGCCGGCCGGCGTGTCAGGGCGCCGCCGCCTCGGGTTCGTCCGCCGCGGACGGGTGGACGTACCTGTCCTCCTGGAACGGGGTGAACCAGGAGCCGAACGCCGTGAGTTCGACTCCGAGCCCGGCCCACGGCGAGACCTCGTCGGTGCCGTCGGCCGCGTCGCCGTAGAGCCACTCGTGGTCCGTGTCCGCGTACACGTGCGCGGCGAAGGCGCCGAGGGCGGCGCCGACCTCGTCGTCGAGGAGGCCCTCGCGTTCCAGGACCGTGGTCGCCCGACCGATGAGGAGGCGCAGGGCGAACCCCTCGGCGACACAGGCGAGCCGCCGGAAGCCGCCGTCGGTGAAGCGCGTGGTCATGGCAATGACCGTCACCAGGAAGCGGCGGGCGAAGCGGGCGTCGTACTGGAGTGCGTAGCGGTCGGGAAGGCGCTCCAGGTGCCACAGGGGCCCCTCGCACTCCGCGACGGTGGCATCCTCCTGGGTCAGGACCTGCACGTCCTCGAACAACTCGGCGACCAGCAGCTCGGTGGCGTGGACCAGGGCGCCCGCGGCCAGCCTGGCGCTCACGGGCGCGACGGCGAACCGGTCGCCACCGGTGTCCCCCTCGTCGTCCTCGGCGCCGAGCACACCGAACACGGCCGGCGGGAAGGAGCGCAGTTCGGCCGCCAGGCCCAGCAGCCGACCGCGCGAGGAGGCGCCCTCGGCGTCGGCGTCGCCCGCGGCCACCGTGCCCTCGTCCCCGGCGCCCGCGGTGTGCCGGGCCTTGCGGGCGGCGGGGTCGTCGGGCGGGGCGTCCGGCCCCTCGGCGGCGTCCAGGCTCTTGCGGGCCAGGTCCTGGTGCAGTTCGACCTCGCAGCGGTCGATCGTCCAGTCGGCCAGCAGTTCGGAGCGCTCCAGCAGTTCGTCCACCAGCACCCGCACCGAGTCCTCGGCGGGCTCCAGCGCCGGGGCGTCCACGAAGACCTTGAGCAGGGCCCCCTCGGGATGCACGGCCACGATGCTGTCGAGGATGCCGACCTGCACGCCACCGGGCGCCTCGACGGCCCGCACGGCGTCGAACCCGTCCTCGATGAGCGCCACGGCGCCGGCCCGCTGCAACGGATCCATCTCCGGAGTGCCCTCCGGGATACAGGTCTCCACGGTCACTACATACGTCACAGGTCCGAGCCTCGCAGGAAACCACCGCCCGCGCGACGGATCACCGCTGTCCGTAAAGCGAACTCGGCCCCCGGCAAGGGAGAACCCGGCGCTCCCTGTGGGCAGCGCCGCGCTGCTCGGGCCGCTCCACCGCCCCGGCGCCCGCGACCACCGACCGCACGGCGAGGGAGTGGACACCGCAGGTCAGGGCGAGGCCGGGATCACCAACGGCCGCGCCGACGACACGCGCTGCGCCCCGCTCAGGACCTGGCTGCCCACCAGACCGGCGAACCCCCGGCGCCGCGCCCCGGCCCGCGGGGGCATGCCGACGCCGCGGGCTGAGGCGCTACCCGTCCCGGCGGGCTCGCTCCCGCCCGGCGCGCGCCCGGGCCGAGAGCTACAGACCAGGAGAGACAGCAGATCAGGCGCCCTTCGCCGCCGGCTCCAAAATCGCCACGCACTCCATGTGATGCGTCATCGGAAACAGGTCGAACACCCGAAGCGTCCGCACCCGGTACCCCCCGTCCCTGAAGTACCCCAGGTCCCGCGCCAGGGCCGCCGGGTCGCAGGCCACGTACGCGATGCGTCGCGCGCCCAGTGACGACAGGTGCTCGACCGTCTTGCGCCCCGCCCCCGCGCGCGGCGGGTCCAGGACGATGAGGTCGACCTCGGTGATCCCGGTGCGCGGGAGGACGGTCTCGACCTTGCCCTGCTCGATGCGGACGCGGTCGAAGGCGGCGAGGTTGTGTCGCGCGTCCTCCACCGCCCGCTTGCCGGACTCGATGCCGAGGACCGCGCCCTGGTCGCCGAGGCGGTCGGCGAGGGCGCCCGCGAAGAGGCCGACGCCGCAGTAGAGGTCGAGGGCCATGTCGCCCTTGCGCGGCAACAGGCCCTGCATGACCGCGGTCACGAGGGTGTCGGCCGCCTTCGGGTGGACCTGCCAGAAGCCGCCGCTGCCCACCCGGTGCGTCCGCCCGTCGGCCCGCTCGCGCACGAAGGCGCGGCCGTGGACGCGGTGGACGCCGCCGTCCTTCTCCTCGACGCGCATGACGGACACCGGCTTGTCCAGCTCCACCAGGGGAAGGCGGGCGCCGGGGCGGGGCTCCAGGATGACCATGCGGTCCTGCGAGCCGGTCGCGGCGATGGCCTCCACGGACGCCATCCCGGACCAGTCGCGCGCCTCGATGCCCAGCTCGCTGACGCCCGGCGCCGCGATCATGCAGTGGTCGATCGGCTCGACCTCGTGCGAGCGGTGGCGGCGGAGCCCGGCGTTGCCGTCGGCGTCGACCGCGTACTGCACGCGCGTGCGCCAGCCGGGGACCTCGCCCGGCGGCAGCTTGTCGCCCTCGGCCGGCATCACCGTGCCGTCCCAGCCGGCCTCCTCGGGCGTCAGCCCCGCGAGCCGCTGGAGCTGCTCGGCGACGACCTCGCCCTTCAGCCGTCGCTGGGCGCCCGGCTTGGCGTGCTGCCAGTCGCAGCCGCCGCAGCGGCCGGGCCCGGCGAAGGGGCAGGGCGGCTCGACGCGGTCCTTGGAGGCCGAGAGCACGGAGACCGCGTCGGCCCGCAGGAACCGCGCCCCCTCCTCGCCCTCGGTCACCCGCGCGACGACCCGCTCACCGGGCAGCGTGTGCCGGACGAACAGCACCTGGCCGTCGGACGTACGGGCGATGCAGTGCCCGCCGTGCGCGACGGGTCCGACCTCGACCTCGAACTCCAGCCCCACCAGCGATTTCTTCGGTTCTGCCTGCATGGCGGGGTGACTCCACAACGTCAAGGGAAGCGGCGGGACGACGCCCGCCAGGACAACAGCCCACCAGTCTACTTCGGCGCCGACGTCTCCTTGGCCCGCTCCACGGCCGGACCCCGCCGCACCGCACCCGGCGCGTTCCAGTCCTGCCGCTTGCGAGCCCGCTTCTTCGCGGCCTCCGAGGACTGCAACTGGTACGGCACCGAGGTCACCATGACCCCCGGCGTGAAGAGCAGCCGGCCCTTGAGCCGCAGCGCGCTCTGGTTGTGCAGCAGATGCTCGTACCAGTGGCCGACCACGTACTCGGGGATGATCACGGACACCGCGTCCCGCGGGGACTCCTTGCGCAGGCTCTTCACGTACTCGATGACCGGCCGCGTGATCTCGCGGTAGGGCGAGTCCAGCACCTTCAGGGGTACGTCGATCCCGCGGCGCTCCCACTCGGCGCGCAGCGCCTTGGTCTCCACCGGGTCGACGTTGACGCTGAGCGCCTCCAGGGTGTCGGAGCGCATCAGCTTGGCGTACGCCAGGGCCCGCAGGGTCGGCCGGTGGATCTTGGAGATCAGGACCACCGAGTGGACGCGGGAGGGTCGTACGCTGTCGTCGCTCGGGCCCTCGGGGGCGGCGATCTCCTCGGCCACCCGGTCGTAGTGCTTACGGATGGCGGACATCGTCGCGTAGAAGATCACCATGCCGAGCAGGGCGACCCAGGCGCCGTGCGTGAACTTGGTGACCAGGACGACGACCAGGACCAGGCCGGTGAAGAAGGCGCCGAAGGCGTTGATGGCCCGGGAGCGGACCATGTGGCGGCGCTTGTTCGGGTCCTTCTCGGTGGCCAGGTGGCGGTTCCAGTGCCGGACCATGCCGGTCTGGCTGAGCGTGAAGGACACGAACACGCCGACGATGTAGAGCTGGATCAGCCGGGTGGAGTCGGCGCCGTAGATCCCCACCAGCAGTCCGGCCGCGCCGGCGAGGAGCACGATGCCGTTGGAGAAGGCCAGGCGGTCGCCGCGGGTGTGCAGCTGACGCGGGAGGTAGCGGTCCTGGGCGAGGATCGAGCCGAGCAGCGGGAAGCCGTTGTACGCCGTGTTCGCGGCGAGGAACAGCACCAGCGCGGTGGCGGCGGCCAGCACGATGAACAGGAAGCTGCCCTTGCCGAAGACGGCCTCGGCGACCTGCGAGATCACCGGGTTCTGGACGTAGTCGGAGCCGACCGCGGCGCCGTCCTTCAGGAGGTCCACCGCCGGGTTCTCGGCCATCCGGACCTTGGTGACCATGGCCAGCGCGATGATGCCGCAGAACATGGTGACGGCCAGCAGGCCCATCATCGCCAGCGTGGTCGCCGCGTTCTTCGACTTGGGCTTGCGGAAGGCGGGGACACCGTTGGAGATCGCCTCGACGCCGGTGAGGGCGGCACAGCCGGACGAGAAGGCCCGCAGCAGCAGGAAGACCAGCGCGAAGCCGGCCAGCCCCTGGTGCTCGGGCTTGATCTCGTACGACGCCGTCGGCGCCCGCATGGTGTCGTCGAGGACCAGCCCGCGGAAGGCGCCCCAGGCGATCATGATGAAGACGCCCGCGACGAAGACGTAGGTCGGGATCGCGAAGAGCGATCCGGACTCCCGCACCCCGCGCAGGTTCATCAGCGTGAGCAGCACGATCACCGCGATGGCGCAGGACACCTTGTGCTCGACGACGAACGGCACCGCGGAGCCGAGGTTCTCGATGCCGGAGGAGATCGAGACGGCGACGGTGAGGACGTAGTCGACGAGCAGGGCGCTGGCGACGGTGAGTCCGGCCCTGGGACCGAGGTTGGTGTTGGCCACCTCGTAGTCGCCGCCGCCGCTCGGGTAGGCGTGGACGTTCTGTCGGTAGGAGGCGACCACCGTGAACATCAGCACCACGACCGCGACCGCGATCCAGGGGCTGAAGTGGTACGCCGACACACCCGCGATGGACAGGACCAGCAGCACCTCGCCGGGCGCGTACGCCACGGAGGACAGCGGGTCGGAGGCGAAGACGGGGAGGGCGATGCGCTTCGGCAGGAGCGTTTCCCCCAGCCGGTCACTGCGCAGTGCGCGCCCGATCAGAATCCGTTTGGGCACGTCGGTCAGTTTGGACACGACAAAACATCGTAGGCGTTCGAACGGGTGCCCAACCACCCGCCACCCCGCTTGTGCCCTCCGAGTGAAAAGACGATGCGCCCCGGCTGCGGATTCCGTGGGTGGCCGGATGCGCGTGCCTATATGACAAAAACCCGTCTGTCGCCGCCCCTTGGAGGCTCCATGCACACGACCGCAGAGCTGATCGGCGCCGCCGCCGCGCTCGTCGGCCTCGGATTCCTGACTCTCGCGAGTGTCCGCAGCATCAGCCGTCGCTGAGGCGCTATCAGTCGTCCTGATCGTCCCGGTCCCCGGGACAACCGTGCACAGGGGTGCCGTCGTCCTACCGTGCGTGTGTAGCTTGGGCGACGGTCTGAGACCCTGATGGGGCTGAGCAGTATCTCTTGACACCGGAAGGACGGTCGTGCACATCGTCATCATGGGCTGCGGCAGAGTGGGTTCCGCTCTCGCCCAGACCCTGGAGCAACAGGGGCACACGGTCGCCGTGATCGACCAGGACCCCACCGCCTTCCGACGACTGGGCTCCGGCTTCGGAGGCCGGCGCGTCACCGGGGTCGGCTTCGACCAGGACACCCTGCGCGAGGCGGGCATCGAGGAGGCCGGCGCCTTCGCCGCCGTCTCCAGCGGTGACAACTCCAACATCATCGCCGCCCGGGTGGCCCGCGAGATGTTCGGCATCGAGAACGTCGCGGCCCGGATCTACGACCCCCGGCGCGCCGAGGTCTACCAGCGCCTGGGCATCCCGACGGTCGCCACGGTCCGCTGGACCGCCGACCAGATGCTGCGCCGGCTGCTGCCGTCCGGCGCCGAGCCGCTGTGGCGCGACCCCACCGGGGGCGTCCAGCTGGCCGAGGTGCACGCCTCCGCCTCCTGGGTGGGCCAGCGGATCAGCCGCCTCCAGGAGGAGACCGGCGTGCGCGTGGCGTTCCTGACCCGGCTCGGCGAAGCGATCCTGCCCAGCTCGCAGACGGTGCTGCAGGAGGGCGACCTGGTGCACGTGATGATGCGCACCGACGAGGTCGACAAGGTCGAGGCGGCGTTCGCCAAGGGTCCCGAAGAGGAGAGCGGTCACTGATGAGGGTCGCCATTGCCGGTGCCGGTGCGGTGGGCCGCTCGATCGCGGGCGAACTGCTGGAGAACGGCCACGAGGTCCTGCTCGTCGACAAGGCGCCGACCGCCATCTCGGTCGAGCGGGTCCCCCAGGCGGAGTGGCTGCTGGCCGACGCCTGTGAGATCACGTCCCTGGACGAGGCGGCGCTCCAGCGCTGCAACGTCGTGATCGCCGCGACGGGCGACGACAAGGTGAACCTGGTCGTCTCCCTGCTCGCGAAGACGGAGTACGGCGTCCCGCGGGTCGTCGCCCGGGTGAACAACCCCAAGAACGAGTGGCTCTTCAACGAGTCCTGGGGCGTGGACGTCGCCGTCTCGACGCCCCGCCTGATGTCGGCCCTGGTCGAGGAGGCGGTGAGCGTCGGCGACCTGGTCCGCCTGCTGCGCTTCAGCCACGGCGACGCCAACCTGGTCGAGCTGACCCTGCCCGAGGAGTCGGCGCTGGCCGGCACCCAGGTCGGCGACGTGGAGTGGCCGGAGGACACCTCCCTGGTGACGATCATCCGCGGCACCCGCGTGCTGACCCCGACCCGGGACGACTCCCTGGAGGCCGGCGACGAGCTGCTGTTCGTGGCCGCCCCGGCCCGCGAGGAGCAGCTGGAGGACCTGCTGTCGGTGCGCCGGGACGAAGCCTCCTAGACGCCTGGACGGTACGACGACGGGGCGCCCCGAGTGACTCGGGGCGCCCCGTCGGTCGTCGTGCGGGTGGCTACGCCTCGCGCCGGTGCCGGGCGCCGGTCGTCTCGCCGTGCTCCGCGGACAGGGCCGCCTTGCGCTCCTCCTCGGCCTTCTCCTCGGCCTCCATCTCCGCGAAGACGTCGATGGGCGCGGGCGCCTTGGCCAGGAAGACCCAGGTCAGCCAGACGGCGAGCAGGAAGGGCGGGATCTTCAGCCCCACCAGGACCCAGCCGAGCTGGGTGGTGTCGGCCCACCAGTACAGCGGGAAGAGGATCGCGCACTTGGCGAGCAGGATCGCGCCCCAGGCGTAACTGGCCTTGGCGTACGCCTTCTTGCGGCCCGGGTTGCGGGTGCGCCAGGAGAGGTTCTCCTTGAAGACCGGGCCGAGGATCAGCCCGAGCAGCGGGACTCCGCACAGGGTCGTGATGATGTACGCCAGGGCGAGGCCCAGGGTGTACAGCATGCCGGGCAGGTAGAAGTCCTTCGCGTTGCCGGTCATCATCGCGAAGACGACGCCGAAGGCGACGCCGAAGACACCGCTGAAGGCGTGCTTGACCGTGTCCTTCGTCACCAGGCGGACCACGACCAGGACCAGCGACACCGCGAGCGCGGCGATCGCGGACAGGTGCAGGTCCTTGTTGATCGTGTAGATCGTGACGAAGAGGAGGCCGGGCAGCACCGTCTCGACCATGCCCCGCAGGCCGCCGAAGGCCTCGAACAGCGCGGCCTCGGTCACCGCCCGGGCGTCGTGCTGATCGGTCTCTTCGGTCGGCTTGTCGAGCGACGTCACCGGCTACTCCCTACCGAGGGGTCTCAGTTCGTACTTCGGGTTGAACAGCACCCGGCGGCCCCGGCTCATCGAGATCCGGCCCGATGCGATCAGCTTGCGCCCCGGTTCGATCCCCACGATGGAGCGCCTGCCGAGCCACACCACGTCCAGCGCGGCGGAGCCGTCGAACAGCTCGGCCTCCAGCGCCGGGACACCCGCCCTCGGGCGCAGCGTGACCGTGCGCAAGGTACCAGTAACGGTCACGATCTGTCGGTCGTGGCAGTCACCGATACGGATGCAGCCCGCGGTCTCGGCGTCCTCCCGCAGCTCCTCCGACTCCAGGTCCTCCTGGGACGAGGAAAGCCGGTCGAGCATGCGCCGGAACCGGCCCACCGGCTTCTCGGAACGCGGAACAGCACTCATATGGGAAGCGTACCGGGGTGCACTGACACCTACGTACCCGCGGTGCCGGCCCTCGAACCGGTAGCCCGTCCCAGGCCCGGTGATGCCGCATCCCCCCAGCAGCTCAGCTCTCGAACCGATAGCCCATACCCGGCTCCGTGATGAAGTGCCGCGGATGCGAGGGGTCCGCCTCCAGCTTTCTGCGCAGTTGTGCCATGTACACGCGCAGGTAGTTCGTCTCCGTCCCGTACGACGGCCCCCACACCTCCCGCAGGAGCTGCTTCTGGCTGACGAGACGGCCGGTGTTGCGCACCAGCACCTCCAGCAGATGCCACTCGGTGGGTGTCAGCCGCACGTCCTTGCCGCCGCGGTTCACCTTCTTCGCGGCGAGGTCGACGGTGAACGTCTCGGTCTCCACCGTGGTCACCTCGTCCTCGCCGGGACCGACCGGTTCGGCCCGCCGGACCGCCGCCCGCAGCCGGGCCAGCAGTTCGTCCATGCCGAAAGGCTTGGTGACGTAGTCGTCGGCGCCCGCGTCGAGGGCCTCGACCTTCTCGTCGGAGGAGTGCCGGGCGGACAGCACCAGGATCGGCACCCGGGTCCAGCCGCGCAGCCCCCGGATGACCTCGACGCCGTCCATGTCGGGCAGGCCCAGGTCGAGGACGACGACGTCAGGGTGGCGGGCGGCGGCGAGCTTGAGGGCGGTGGCGCCGTCGTGGGCCGCGTCGACCTCGTATTTGCGGGCCTTGAGGTTGATCACGAGGGCGCGCACGATCTGCGGCTCGTCCTCGATCACGAGCACCCTCGTGGGGGTCCGGGGGGTCCCCCCGGTCAGGCTCGCCATGTGGCCTGCCTCTCGGGTCGTACGTCGGTTTCCGGTCCGGGCCGCGTTCCCGCCGCCCGGAGTGTCAGCACCATGGTCAGGCCACCGCCGGGGGTGTCCTCGGCGTTCAGTGTGCCGCCCATCGCCTCCGCGAAGCCCCGGGCGACCGCGAGGCCGAGCCCGACCCCGGCGCCGCGCGGGGCGTCGCCGTACCGCTGGAAGGGCGCGAAGATGCGGTCCTTGGCCTCGTCGGGGACGCCGGGGCCGCGGTCGACCACCCGGACCTCGACGCGTTCGGCGATGGCGCTGGCGGCCACCAGGACGGCCCGGCCGGGCGGACTGTACTTGACGGCGTTCTCGACGAGGTTGGCCATGGCGCGCTCCAGGAGCCCCGCGTCCACGGCGACCATGGGCAGCGACTCGGGGACGTCGAGCTCCACGCTGCCCTCGGGCACCCCGCCGAGCGCCATCGGCGCCACCTCGTCGAGGTCGGTCTCGCGGATCAGGGGGGTGACGGTGCCGGTCTGGAGCCGGGACATGTCGAGCAGGTTCCCCACCAGGTGGTCGAGCCGGTCGGCGCCCTCCTCGATGCCCTGGAGCAGCTCGGCCCGGTCCTCCTCGGACCACGCCACGTCGTCGGAGCGCAGGGAGGACACCGCCGCCTTGATCCCGGCCAGCGGGGTGCGCAGGTCATGGCTGACGGCGGCCAGCAGGGCGGTCCTGATCCGGTTGCCCTCGGCGAGCGTGCGGGCCTGGTCGGCCTCCTCCCGCAGCCGTCGCCGGTCCAGTGCGACGGCGGCCTGCGCGGCGAACGCGGCCAGCACCCGGCGGTCCTCGGCGGGCAGCACCCGGCCGGTCAGGGCCAGCGCCAGGTGGTCGCCGACCGGGACCTCGACGTCCGCCTCCTCGGGCCGCTCCACCGGGCGCCCCGCCCCGGCCCGGCCCGCGCACGTCCAGGGCTCGACGTCGCTCGCCCGCTCCAGCAGGGCCGCCGACTCCATCGCGAAGGTCTCCCGGACCCGTTCCAGGAGTTCCTCCAGGGAGGTCTCGCCGCGCAGCACGTTGCCGGCGAGGAAGGAGAGGATCTCGGACTCGGCCCGCAGCCGGGCGGCCTGGTGGGTGCGCCGGGCGGCGAGGTCGACCACGGAGGCGACGGAGACCCCGACGCCCACGAAGATCGCGATGCCGACGATGTTCTTCGGGTCGGCGATGGTCCAGTGGTGCAGGGGCGGGGTGTAGAAGTAGTTCAGCAGCAGGGAGCCGACCGCGGCCGAGGCCAGCGCGGGCAGCAGTCCGCCGAGCAGGGCGGCGGCCACCGTCGTGGTCAGGAACAGCAGCATGTCGTTGGCGAGGCCGAGGTCGACGGTGGTGAGCAGCAGGGCCATCACCGCCGGTCCGGCCACCCCCACCGCCCAGCCCCAGAGGATCCGGGCCCGTCCGAGCCGGGCGCCCCGGGCGACGGGCAGTCCGCGTCCCTTGGCGACCTCGTCGTGGGTGACGATGTGGACGTCCAGGTCGGGCCCCGACTCGCGGGCGACGGTGGTGCCGACGCCGGGCCCGAAGACGTACTGCCAGGTCTTGCGGCGGGAGGAGCCGAGGACGATCTGGGTGGCGTTGGCGCCGCGGGCGAAGTCGAGGAGGGCGGCGGGTATGTCGTCGCCGACGACGTGGTGGAAGGTGCCGCCGAGGTCCTCCACGAGGGTGCGCTGGTCGGCGAGTTCCTTGGGCGAGGCCGAGGTCAGCCCGTCGCTGCGGGCTATGTAGACGGCCAGCACCTCCCCGCCGGCGCCCTTCTCCGCGAGCCGGGCGGCGCGCCGGATCAGCGTCCGCCCCTCGGGGCCCCCGGTCAGCCCGACGACGATCCGTTCCCGGGAACCCCAGATCCTCGAGACCCGGTGCTCGCTGCGGTACTGCTTCAGGTGCTCGTCGACGCGGTCGGCGACCCACAGCAGTGCCAGCTCCCGCAGGGCGGTGAGGTTGCCGGGCCGGAAGTAGTTCGACAGGGCCGCGTCGACCTTGTCCGACTGGTAGACGTTGCCGTGCGCCATCCGCCGCCGCAGCGCCTGGGGCGCCATGTCGACCAGCTCGACCTGGTCGGCCCGCCGCACGACCTCGTCGGGGACGGTCTCCCGCTGCCGTACGCCCGTGATCGACTCGACGACGTCCCCCAGCGACTCCAGGTGCTGGATGTTGACCGTGGAGACGACGTCGATCCCGGCGGCCAGCAGTTCCTCGACGTCCTGCCAGCGCTTGGCGTTGCGGGAGCCGGGGACATTGGTGTGGGCGAGTTCGTCCACCAGGGCGACGGCGGGGGCGCGGCGCAGGACGGCGTCCACGTCCATCTCGGTGAAGACGGCGCCCCGGTACTCCAGCTCCCGGCGCGGGATCCGCTCCAGACCGTGCAGCATCACCTCGGTGCGGGGCCGTCCGTGGTGCTCGACGAACGCCACCACGCAGTCGGTGCCCCGCTCGACGCGCCGGTGTCCCTCGGAGAGCATCGCGTAGGTCTTGCCGACGCCCGGTGCCGCCCCGAGGTAGATCCGAAGTCTGCCGCGTCCCATGGTTCTCATTGTCTTTCCGGTGACCACTGCCTGCGCAGCGTCGACCTTACGACCCGTGACCGCGGCGAAGGAGGCCAGGACGCCCCGCCGAGCCCGACCTTGACGCAACCCTGACGGCGGGGTCCGCGGCCCTTGCCGGCTCAGCCCTCGACGATCTCCCCGTCGCTCAGCTCCAGCACGCGGTCGGCCAGGTCCAGCAGGGTCGCGTCGTGCGTGGCGACCAGCGCGGTGACGTTCTCGCTGTGGACGACGGCCCGCAGCAGCTCCATGACGGCGTGCCCGGTCTCGGCGTCGAGCTGGCCGGTCGGCTCGTCGGCGATGAGCAGCGCGGGGCTGTTGGCGAGGGCGCGGGCGATGGCGACCCGCTGCTGCTGGCCGCCGGACAGTTCGGTGGGCCGCTGCGCCGCGTGGTCGGCGAGGCCCACCAGGGACAGCAGCAGCTCGACGCGCTCCTCACGCGCGCGTACCTCGGCGCGGCGCAGCCGCAGGGGGACGCCGACGTTCTCGGCGGCGGTGAGGATCGGGATCAGCCCGAAGGACTGGAAGACGAACCCGATGCTGTCCCGGCGCAGGGCCAGCAGCCCGTCTTCGTCGAGCCCGGCGAGGTCCTGCCCGGCGACCTCGACCCGCCCCTGGTCCGGGCTGTCGAGTCCGCCGACGATGTTCAGCAGGGTCGTCTTCCCGGACCCCGACCGCCCCTTGAGGGCGACGAGTTCCCCGCGCGGCACCTCCAGGGAGACCCCGCGCAGGGCGTGGACGACGCCGGCGCCCCGCCCGAAGGACTTGTGGACGTCGTGGACCCGCACCATGGTCTCGGTGACCACCTGGTTCATGAGCCCCTCCCCCGTGAAGACCGGGCGCCAGTATCCCCACCGGACGCCCGGTCGATCAACGGTCTCAGCTCGGGTTGTCCCCGTGGGTCAGGGTCTCCCAGGCCACGAAGAGGTTGTTGCTGCCGGCCGGGCGGTTGCGCTCGGTCAGCGTCTGGGTGTTGGACATGGCGATCCCGAGCCGGTGGTGCAGGGCGTTGTACCCGACCTCGGTGACCGGCCCGAGCCCGAGGTGCAGGGACCCGCCGCACAGCCAGCTCGGGACGGCCGTGCCCAGCTCGTACTTGGCCTGGAACCCGAGCGCGTGGCGCAGCCGCTCGCCCACGTCGGTGCCGTAGAGGTCCTGCCCCTGGATCCGGCTGGTCTCGGCGATGTGCGAGATGGCGGAGATGCCGTACCCGGTGTGCGTGAGGTCGCGGCAGGTCTCCTGGGTCAGGCCGGTGACGAAGGTGGTCTGCCCCTGCCAGTACCGGACGATCTTGTCCCGGGTGTCGAGGTTCTGGCCCGGCACGGTCTTCGGCAGCTCGCCGTCGGAGGCGAGGTAGACGTAGGCCGCGGTGCGGGTGCGGAACGTGGCCATGGCCTTGTCGTACGACGCCTTGTCGTCGAGGAAGACGGAGATGCCGACGGCGGCCTCCATCATCGACAGCTCCCAGTTGCCGTTGGAGTGGGAGCCGTTGATGACCTCGGGCAGGTAGACGGTGCGGAGCATGGTCGCGAAGCGTCCTGCGTTCGCCCAGCCGCCGGTGTACGTGTGCTTGATGATCTCGGCGGCCTTCGGCCAGGAGGACCCGGCCCAGCCGGTCTGGAGGGGGGCGTTGCTGTTGGTGTGGTCGGTGATGACCGCCGACCAGGCGTCCATCAGCTGGATCGACTTCTTCGCGTAGCGCTCGTCGCGGGTGATGTACCAGGCCAGGGCCTGGGTGTACGCCGCTATGGCGTCCTCGCGCTCGTCGGTGCAGCCGTAGTTGGGGTTGGAGTAGGAGCCGCACTCGACGACCGCGCGCGGCTTGGGCGTGCGGTTCAGGTCGGCGTACTTGCTCGCCATCATCGAGTCGAAGGCGCCCTTCCAGGGCTGGGCGCCGGCGTTGACCTTGCTACGGGTGAAGTCCAACTGCCCCTGGGAGACGGTGACTCCGGGGTGGGCGAAGGCGGCGGGGGCGGCGGGGGCGGTCTCGGCCGACCAGGTGAGGGTGCCGGCGACGAGGGCGGCCACGGCGGTGAGGAGAGCGGTTCTGCGCATGCGTGGGGGGCCTTCCGTTCTCGTATGTGAACGTTAAGCGCCTTTATGAACAGAGGCGTTGGGCGGAGACGGTAGGTACAGACCAATGCGCCGTCAAGAGTCCGCGCACGCGAAAAGGGCCGCACCCCCACGCGGGATGCGGCCCTCTCGTACGTCTGGCTACCGGACCTCGGTGATCTCCGGACCGCGCTGGAGCTGGCCCATGCCGCCGGAGAAGCGGGAGCCTTCCTCCTCCTGCTGCTGCACGCCCTCGGGGACCATCTGGGCGTCGTTGGGCAGCTTGAGGACGATCGGGTCGCGGGGTGCCATCGGGCCCTCGCCGCGGACCACGACCGTGTCCCGGAAGATCTGCTCCAGCAGACCCGCGGCCTGCGGCTGCACCGCGCCCTGACCCGAGATCACACCGCGCAGGAACCAGCGCGGACCGTCCACACCGACGAACCGCACGACCTGGAAGCCGCCCGTGCCGTCCGGCAGCTGCACCGGCACCTGGGCCCTGAGCTCCCAGCCCAGCGGACCCTCGACCTCGTCGACGATGCCGCCCTGCTGGGTGATGCCGGTGGCGATCTCCTCGCGCACCTCGCCCCAGATGCCCTCGCGCTTGGGCGCGGCGAAGGCCTGCAGCTGGATCGCGCTGTCGCGCAGCACCACGGTGGCCGCGACGATCGCGTCGCCCGCGACCTCGACCCGCAGCTCCATGCCGTCCACGCCGGGCACGAAGAGGCCGCCCAGGTCCACCCGGCCCTCGGCGGGGTCGCGCACCTCGGTGTCGTCCCAGGGCCCGTCGGGCCGCGGCTCGGGCTCGAGCCTCACGCGCCGACGCGCGCCGTCCTCGTCGTCCGCCTCAGCGTCGACACTGTCGACGACCTGCTCGGCCTCGCCGGCCGCGTCGTCGGCGGCACCCGTCTTCTTGCGACGTCCGAACACGTCACTGTCCTTCCCGGTCGGATACGACCGATGCGTATCGATTCCCACCCGCCCGGCCGCCGTCGGCGGCCTGACCGTTCGTGCTGCTTGCCCCGGCCACCGCGGCATGGCCTCCGGTGGACCCGAAGCCCCCTTCGGCCCGCGCCGAGTCGGGAAGCTCCGCGACCTCCTGGAAGCGGACCCGCTCGACCTGCTGGACGACCAGTTGGGCGATCCGGTCGAAGCGCTCGAACCGCACCGACTCGCGCGGGTCGAGATTCACCACGATCACCTTGATCTCCCCACGGTACCCGGCATCAACCGTCCCCGGGGCATTCACGAGAGCGACACCGCAGCGGGCGGCGAGGCCGGATCGAGGGTGCACGAAGGCCGCGTACCCCTCCGGGAGCGCGACAGACACCCCCGTGGGCAGCACGGCCCGTTCACCCGGCTTCAGTTCACACCCCTCGGTGGTGCGCAGATCGGCTCCCGCGTCACCGGGGTGCGCGTACGACGGAAGCGGTACGTCGGGGTCGACGCGCCGGATCAGCACGCTCAGGGGTTCACGGCTCACGGGTTCACCTCGAAGGCACGGGCACGCCGGACCTGGTCCGGGTCGTCCATGGCGGCCCGGATCTCCTCCGGGCGGCCGTTGTCGATGAAGTGGTCGACCTTGACCTCGATGAAGAGCGCCTCGGCACGGACGGCGACGGGCCCCTCGGGACCGCCGATCCGTCCGGTGGCGGTCGAGTAGATCTTCCGCCCGGCGACGGCCGTCACCTCGGCCTCCAGGTACAGCACCGTGCCCACCGGTACGGGCCGGACGAAGTCGGTCTCCAGCCGTCCGGTCACCGCGATGGTGCGCAGCAGCCAGTTCAGCGAGCCGAGCGTCTCGTCGAGGGCGGTCGCGAGCACGCCGCCGTGCGCGAGCCCGGGGGCGCCCTGGTGGGCGGCGCGCACGGTGAACTCGGCGGTGACCGAGACGCCTTCGCCGGCCCTGGCCGCCAGGTGCAGCCCGTGGGCCTGCTCACCGCCGCAGCCGAAGCACTGGCCGTAGTGCGCGCCGAGGAGCTCGCCGGGGGCGGGCGCGTCGGGGTGACGCACCGGCGGCGCGGCGTCGGCGGGAGGCTGAAGAGCTGCGGAACTACCACTCACAGCCGCAGACCTTACCCGCCCGCCCGTCCCCCTCCGCCACCCTGCCGGACAGCGCTCCGCGTCGGCTCCCCCTGACAGCGGCCCCGGGCCGGCACCGTGCCAAGCTTGGTCTCATGCAGCTCTCCGCCACCCCCTACGAAGAACGCCTGACCGCCCCCCGCTCGTGGTGGCTGATCTCGTTCCTGGTGGGGGTCTCCTGCGCCCTGATCCTGCTGCCGTTCGGCACCCTGCCGCTGCTCGGCGGCCTGGTCGGCGGCACCGCGGTCGCGGCCGTCTGCGCCAGCTCCTACGGCTCGCTCCGCATCCGCGTGGTGGGCGGCTCCCTGATCGCCGGCGAGGCGAAGATCCCGGTCACGGCGCTGGGCGCGACGGAGGTGCTGGACGCGGAGGAGGCGCGCGCCTGGCGCACGCACAAGGCCGACACCCGCGCCTTCCTGCTGCTGCGGTCCTACATCCCCACGGCTCTGCGCGTGGAGGTCACCGACCCCGAGGACCCGACGCCGTACCTGTACCTGTCGACGCGCGAGCCGCAGCGGCTGGCGGACGCGATCAAGCAGGCACGGGACGCCGCCTAGAACTTTCGCGCGAGGTTTCACCCCGGCCCCTGACGCGAGGCGTCACCCCGGCCCCTGACCGGGCGTGGGAGTCCGCGTGGAGGTCCGGGAGGGGGCGGCGCGACCTCGCACGAGGGCCGGACTCTCACGCAACTCTTACCGGGTCCCGCGGCCCTCCCCGGGGTCGCGCCCCTCGCCGTGGCCCCACCCCAGCTCCTTCGCGATGTCCTCGATCGCCAGCGGGTCCGCGGGGGCCTCGAGCGGCGGGAGCGCGTCGAGCGCGCCCCAGGGCACCTGGACCTTCCGCAGGTCCGCGCGGATGCGTGCCGCGAGCTTCTTGGTGTCCCGGCGGTTCATGACCGCGCCCACGGCCGCGCCGACCATGAACGGCATGAGGTTGGGCAGGTTCCGGACCGTCCGCTTCATGATCTGCTGCCGCATCTGCTGCTTCATGTGGCCGCCGAGCGCGGAGTTGATCGTCGACGGCTTGGTCACGTCGATGCCGCGCTCTCCCGACCAGGAGTTCAGGTACGCGGTGCTGCGTTCCTTGAGGCTGCCGGGCGGTCGTACGCCGTAGACCTCGTGGAGTTCGGCGATGAGCTTGAGCTCGATCGCCGCGACCCCGGTGATCTCCGCGGCCAGTTCGGCCGGCATCGCCGGCGGGACGGGCATCATCGCGGCCGCGCCGACCCCGGCGCCGACCGTCGAGGAGGCGTTCGCCGCGCCCGCCACGAGCTTGTCGGCGAGCTGCTCGGGTCCGAGGCCCGGGAACTGCCTGCGGAGCGTGGAGAGGTCGCGTACGGGGATCCGCGGGGCGATGTCGATGATCCGGTCGGCGAGGTACGCCAGGCCTGCCCTGGCGCGGCTGCCGCCTCGGCGGACGCCTTCCCCGACCTTGTCCCGCATCACCGCGACCCGCCGCCGGGCGACGGGCGCGGGATGGTCCGCGGGCGCCGGGAGGTCCCCCCGGCCCGCCGCGGGTTCGAGCGAGGCTCCCGTACCGGATGAGCCCCGCTCGTCGTCACGCGCGCCTTGAGAGCCGTCGGACGGCCCTTGGTCCGCTCCCCTCGGGTGGGAGCGGCGCTTCCAGGGAGGGGTCGAGCCAGTCACGGCCGACCCGCCCTCAGTCGCAGTCGCGGCAGATCGGCTGACCGTTCTTCTCCCTGGCCAGCTGACTGCGGTGGTGCACCAGGAAGCAGCTCATGCAGGTGAACTCGTCCTGCTGCTTGGGCAGCACCCGGACGGCCAACTCCTCGTTCGAGAGGTCCGCGCCGGGCAGCTCCAGGCCTTCGGCGGCCTCGAACTCGTCGACGTCCACGGCGGACGTCGACTTGTCGTTCCTCCTGGCCTTCAGCTCTTCAAGACTGTCCGAGTCGACGTCGTCGTCGGTCTTGCGTGGGGTGTCGTAATCCGTTGCCATGTCGCTCTCCCCCTCTGGGTGTCTGCGGTGTCTCCAGCGCACGTAACGCGTGAGAGGCCGGACTTGTGCCCGACCCGAGGCGGAGATTTTGCCTCACATCAAGGTCTGTTACTCAATCGACACCCAACCGGACTCCTCTTGAGTGATCGGCTGGGATGGCGATGGGGACCGTACACGGTCCGAATGCCGCACTTCAAAGGCGTCTCACCGTGTACTTCCCGTGATCAAGGCCCCCGAAAACCCGGACGTTCCCGGCTTTCCGGCAGCATTCTTGATCACCGACAGTAGATGGCCTGAAATTCGCCCTTGTGATCGATCACACATGGGGCGGCTCGACGAGTGCCCAGAAAATTCCGCGCAAAGCGAACATCCCCGTTGTGTCGGCGACATGATCTCAGATCGGCAGGGTGACCCGCATCACGAGTCCTCCTCCCTCTCGCGGCTGTGCGTAGATGTGCCCGCCGTGCGCCCGGGCGACCGAGCGGACGATGGACAGACCCAGCCCGACACCCTTGTCGCTGCCGGTGCGATCGGCCCCCCGCAGCCGCTTGAACGGCTCGAAGAGGTTGTCGATCTCGTACGCCGGCACGACCGGGCCCGTGTTGGACACCACCAGGACCGCCTGCCCGTGCTTCACCTCGGTGGTGACCTCCACCCAGCCGCCCTCCAGCACGTTGTACCGCACGGCGTTCTGGACGAGGTTCAGCGCGATCCGCTCCAGCAGGACGCCGTTGCCCTGCACCACGGCCGGTTTCCGCTCGCCGCGGATCTCCACGCCCTTGGCCGCCGCCTCGCCGTGCACCTGGTCGACGGCCTGCCCGGCGACCTCGGCGAGGTCCACGGGCTTGCGCTCGACGATCTGGTTGTCGCTGCGGGCGAGCAGCAGCAGGCCCTCCACGAGCTGCTCACTGCGCTCGTTGGTGGCCAGCAGCGTCTTGCCGAGCTGCTGGAGCTCCACCGGCGCCCCCGGGTCGGAGAGGTGCACCTCCAGCAGCGTGCGGTTGATGGCCAGCGGCGTCCGCAGCTCGTGCGAGGCGTTGCCGACGAAGCGCTGCTGGGCGGTGAAGGCCCGCTCCAGGCGCTCCAGCATCTCGTCGAAGGTGTCGGCCAGCTCCTTCAGCTCGTCGTCCGGGCCGTCCAGCTCGATCCGCCGGGCCAGGTCGGAACCGGCCACCGCGCGCGCGGTCCGGGTGATCCGGCCGAGCGGGGACAGGACGCGGCCCGCCATGGCGTAGCCGAAGGCGAACGCGATGATCGCGAGCCCGAGGAGGGCGAGCAGGGACCGGCTGAGGAGGTCGTCCAGCGCGTGGTTGCGCTGGGCGGCGTCGCACTGCTTGAGGAAGTCGTTGAACTGGTTCTGCGTGGTGGCGGTGTCCAGCTGGGGACAGGTGGAGCTGGTTATGTCGAGATTGCTGCCGGTCACCTGGAAGGACTGGCCGCTGCCGTCGTGGAGGGCCTGTGCGGCCAGCAGGTAGATGATCGACAGCAGCAGGATGCCGGCGATCAGGAACATTCCGCCGTACAGCAGCGTCAGCCGTATGCGGATGGTGGGGCGCAGCCAGGGGAACGGGGGTTCCGGCCGCCGTGGGTCCCAGGTGGGCTTGGGGGGCGCCTGGGGCGGCGCGGGTGTCGCGGCCACGGCGATCAGATCCGGTAACCGGAGCCGGGCACGGTGACGATGACGGGCGGCTCGCCCAGCTTGCGGCGCAGGGTCATGACGGTCACCCGGACGACGTTGGTGAACGGGTCGGTGTTCTCGTCCCAGGCCTTCTCCAGGAGCTGCTCCGCGGAGACGACCGCGCCCTCGGAGCGCATCAGCACCTCCAGGACGGCGAACTCCTTCGGCGCGAGCTGCACCTCCTTGCCGTCGCGGAAGACCTCGCGGCGGTTCGGGTCGAGCTTGATGCCGGCGCGCTCCAGGACAGGCGGCAGCGGCACGCTGGTACGGCGGCCGAGGGCACGCACGCGTGCCGTCAGCTCGCTGAACGCGAAGGGCTTGGGCAGGTAGTCGTCGGCGCCGATCTCCAGGCCCTCGACGCGGTCGCTGACGTCGCCGGAGGCGGTGAGCATCAGCACGCGTGTGGGCATGCCGAGTTCGACGATCTTGCGGCAGACGTCGTCGCCGTGGACCAGCGGGAGGTCGCGGTCGAGGACGACCACGTCGTAGTCGTTGACGCCGATGCGCTCCAGGGCGGCCGCGCCGTCGTACACGACGTCGACGGCCATGGCCTCCCGGCGCAGTCCGGTGGCCACCGCATCGGCGAGCAGCTGCTCGTCCTCGACGACGAGTACGCGCACGTCGCTAGTCCTTCCTGTGTCCACCCGCGTAGCGCTCTGTGCGGGCACGCGGGTGGGGTGTCCTGGTGAGTGTCGGCCTCCATCCTGCCCTTTTCGGTCATAAGTCGGCTGTAAGTCGATGACGGGCCGTCTGAAGGGCAGGGGTGGGGCCGGGTGAAGGGCGGGTGTGCAGCCGGGGAATGCCAGATTTTCTCCTCCGGTTGAGGTTTCCGTGGAAGAGAGCGGGGGGAGGACGGCTTTACACCCCGCGATCACGCTCTGCATGTGCCGCAGCACCATGCGGTCCACCGCAATCCGCTTTCCGCAGAGCGGGGCGTGGGTGTCCGGCGCCGTCGCCGCCCAGCAGGGCAGCGCTGGGCATCTGCATCGAGGCGTGATCGCCCCTTCCGACGGCACACCCCCGTGCCACCGACCCACCGACCAGGACGAGGGGGCGCAGCATGGACGCATTCACCGCAGGACTTCTGCAGCGCATAAGGGCGACCGAGACCGACCTGACGCGGGCTCGCAACGAGGGCGACGACTTCCTCGTCGAGGTGGAACAGGGCGAGCTCGACGACCTGCGCCGCCTCGCCGCCGAACACGGTGTGGAGGTCGGCGCGTAGCGTCTGATCGTCAGTGAGCACGACAGCGGGCCCCGGTGAATCCAGCACCGGGGCCCGCTCGTGTGTGACGGCCATCGCCTCTCGGGCGGCCGGTCAGTCGTGCCAGGCGCCGAAGTCCTCCAGAAGGCGCTGGAGGGGCTCGAAGACGCCCGGGGTACCCGCGACCGCCAGATCCCGTGCGGGGCGCTCTCCGGGGCGGCCACCGGTCAGGGCGCCCGCCTCCCGCGCGATCAGGTCGCCCGCCGCCAGGTCCCAGGGGTTCAGACCGCGCTCGTAGCAGCCGTCCAGTCGGCCCGCCGCCACGTCGCACAGGTCCACGGCGGCCGAGCCGCTGCGGCGGATGTCGCGCAGGAGGGGGATCAGCTTCCGGGCGACCTCGGCCTGGTGGGCGCGGACCTCCTGGACGTAGTTGAAGCCCGTCGAGACCAGGGCCTGGTCCAGGGGCGGGGCGGGCCGGCACACCAGCCGGCGTTCGCCCTCCCACGCGCCCGTGGCCCAGGCTCCCTCGCCCTTCACCGCGTGGTAGGTCTCGCCGCGCATCGGGGCCGCCACGACTCCGACGACGGCTTCGCCGTTCTGCTCGGCGGCGATGGAGACGGCCCACGTAGGCAGTCCGTACAGGTAGTTGACCGTTCCGTCGAGCGGGTCGATCACCCAGCGGACACCGCTGGTGCCCTCGCTGGAGGCGCCCTCCTCGCCGAGGAAGCCGTCGTCGGGGCGGTGGGTGGAGATCAGGTCGGTGATCAGCTTCTCCGCCGCGATGTCCATCTCGGTGACCACGTCGATGGGGCTCGACTTGGTGGCGGCCACCGCCAGATCGGCCGGGCGGCCGTCCCGCAGGAGGTCGCCGGCCTTGCGGGCGGCCTCCTGGGCGAGCCGCAGCAGTTCGGTGTGCAGGGGGGAGGTGGGGGAGCTGGGAGAGGGCACTGAACTCCTCACGCGTAGGGGCTGTCGACGCCCGCGGCGGCGGGGCGGGGGGCCCGGGCCGGGCAGCAGCCGACCGGGCAGAGGTTGTGGCTCGCGCCGAGCGCGCCCAGGGCGCACGGGGTGACCTCCTGGCCCCGCTCGACCGCGGCACGCTCCAGGACCAGGTCGCGGACGGCCGCCGCGAACCGCGGGTCGGCGCCCACGGTGGCCGAGCGGCGCATCGGCAGGCCGAGCTCCTCCGCCTTGGCCCTGGCCTCGGTGTCGAGGTCGTAGAGGACCTCCATGTGGTCGGAGACGAAGCCGATGGGCGCGATCACGACCGCCGGGACGCCCGACGCGTGGCGCTCCTCCAGGTGGTCGCAGATGTCCGGCTCCAGCCACGGGATGTGCGGGGCGCCCGAACGGGACTGGTAGACCAGCTGCCAGGGGTGGTCCACTCCGGTGCGCTCGCGGACGGCGTCGGCGATCAGCCGCGCGACCTCCAGGTGCTGCCTGACGTACGCGCCGCCGTCGCCGTGGTCCTCCACCGGCCCGGAGGTGTCCGCCGAGGCGTTCGGGATCGAGTGGGTCGAGAAGGCGAGGTGGGCGCCGTCGCGGACGTCCTCGGGGAGGTCGGCGAGGGACTCGAGCACGCCCTCGATCATGGGCTCCAGGAAGCCCTCGTGGTTGAAGTAGTGCCGCAGCTTGTCGATCTTCGGCAGCTCCACGCCCTCGGCCTGGAGCGCCGCGAGCGAGTCGGCGAGGTTCTCGCGGTACTGGCGGCAGCCCGAGTACGAGGCGTACGCGCTCGTGGCGAGGACCAGGATGCGGCGACGGCCGTCGGCGACCATCTCGCGCAGGGTGTCCGTGAGGTACGGGGCCCAGTTGCGGTTGCCCCAGTACACGGGCAGGTCCAGGCCGTGATCGGCGAAGTCCTTGCGCAGGGCGTCCAGCAGGGCGCGGTTCTGGTCGTTGATGGGACTGACCCCGCCGAAGAGGAAGTAGTGCTGTCCGACCTCCTTGAGGCGTTCCTTGGGGATGCCGCGCCCGCGTGTCACGTTCTCCAGGAACGGGACCACGTCGTCCGGGCCCTCGGGGCCGCCGAAGGAGAGCAGGAGCAGGGCGTCGTAGGGGCTGGCGTCGCGCGCGTCTCGCATGGGTCGATCCTGTCATCCGGTACTGACAGCCGGAGAACGGCGGGGTCCGGGACCGAGTTCCGGATCTCGTCCAGCAGGTGCGTTAGGGTCACCTAACTCGTAAGCTGTATCCGCCGCATTCACGCCTTACTGGACTGTCGGCGCCCCCGTCGAGCCCGTCCAGACCGGAGACCGCCGTGCCGAGTCCCTACCTCGCCCTGTTCGCCGCCCCCGGCAGCAAGGGCTTCTCCGCCGCGGGGTTCCTCGGCCGGATGCCCCTGTCGATGATGGGCATCGGCGTGGTGACCATGGTGTCCCAGCTGACCGGACGGTACGGGCTGGCCGGGGCGCTGTCGGCCACCATGGCGCTGGCGGCCGCGGTGGCGGGGCCGCAGGTCTCCCGCCTGGTCGACCGGCACGGGCAGCGGCGGGTGCTGCGCCCGGTGACGCTGGTCGCGCTTCTCGCGGCGGCCGGGCTGCTGTTCGCCGCGCACTACGGGTGGCCGGACTGGACGCTGTACGTGTTCAGCGCGGGCATCGGGTGCGTGCCGAGCATCGGCGCGATGATCCGCGCGCGATGGGCGGCGCTGTACGCCGGAACGCCCCAGCTGCACACCGCGTACTCGTTCGAGTCGGTGATCGACGAGGTCTGCTTCATCTTCGGGCCGATCATCTCGATCGGGCTGTCGACGGCCTGGTTCCCGGAGGCGGGCCCGCTGCTCGCCGCCTGCTTCCTAGCGGTCGGTGTCTTCTGGCTGACGGCCCAGCGCGGCACCGAGCCCGCCCCGCACCCGCGCACCGGCCATGACGACGGCGGCAGTGCGCTGCGCTCCGCCGGGCTCCAGGTCCTCGTGGCCACCTTCGTGGCGACCGGCGCCATCTTCGGGGCCGTCGACGTGGTCACCGTGGCCTTCGCGGACGAGCAGGGCCACAAGGGCGCCGCGAGCATCGTGCTCGCCCTGTACGCCGCGGGTTCCTGCGTGGCCGGGCTGGTCTTCGGGCTGCTGCACTTCAAGGGGGCGCCCGAACCTCGCTGGCTGCTGGGCATCTGTGCGATGGCCGTGAGTATGATCCCCCTCCTACTGGTCGGGAACTTGCCGTTTCTGGCCGCGGCGCTGTTCGTAGCGGGCCTGGCCATCGCTCCCACGATGATCACCACGATGTCCCTGATCGAGCAGCACGTACCACGTGCGCAGCTGACCGAGGGCATGACCTGGATCAGTACCGGGCTCGCGGTCGGGGTCGCGCTCGGCTCCTCCGTGGCCGGGTGGGTCATCGACGCGGCCGGGGCGCGCGCGGGGTACGGGGTTCCGGCGGTGTCCGGGGCGGTCGCGGTCGCGGTCGGTTTCCTGGGGTACCGCCGGCTCAAACGGCCGGTTCCGCGTCGGGGAGGCACCGTTGAGCACCACAGTGAGCGGGAAGAACGGCACGTGGCGTAACTGGGGCGGGAACGTGTCCGCACGCCCCGCGCGGGAGGTGACTCCGGCCTCGGTCGAGGAGCTCGCGGACGCCGTGCGCAGGGCGGCCGAGGACGGGCTGAAGGTGAAGGCGGTCGGCACCGGGCATTCCTTCACCTCGATCGCCGCCACCGACGGCGTGTTGATCCGCCCTCAACTGTTGACCGGCATCCGCGACATCAACCGCGACGCCATGACGGTCACGGTGGAGGCGGGCACCCCGCTCAAGAGGCTCAACCTGGCGCTCGCGCGCGAGGGCCTGTCGCTCACGAACATGGGCGACATCATGGAGCAGACCGTCTCCGGGGCCACCAGCACCGGCACGCACGGCACCGGCCGTGAGTCGGGCTCGATCGCCGCCCAGATCAAAGGCCTGGAGCTGGTGACGGCCGACGGATCGGTGCTCGCCTGCTCCGAGAAGGAGAACCCGGAGGTCTTCGCGGCCGCGCGGATCGGCCTGGGCGCCCTCGGCGTCGTCACCGCGATCACCTTCGCCGTGGAGCCGGTCTTCCTGCTCACCGCGCGCGAGGAGCCGATGCCCCTCGACACGGTCCTCGCCGACTTCGACGAACTGTGGGCCGAGAACGAGCACTTCGAGTTCTACTGGTTCCCGCACACCGGCAGCACCACCACCAAGCGCAACAACCGCAGCGCGGGTCCGGAGCAGCCGGTACCGCAGTGGAAGGGCTGGATCGAGGACGAGTTCCTCTCCAACGGTGTCTTCCAGGTCGCCCAGTGGGTCGGCCGCGCGGTGCCCGCGACGATTCCCACGATCGCCCAGGTCTCCAGCAAGGCCCTGTCCTCACGGACCTACACGGACATCCCCTACAAGGTCTTCACCTCGCCCCGCCGGGTGCGCTTCGTGGAGATGGAGTACGCCGTCCCGCGCGAGGCGGTCGTCGAGACGCTGCGCGAACTGCGGACCATGGTCGAGCGTTCCGGCCTCAAGGTCAGCTTCCCGGTGGAGGTGCGCACCGCGCCGGCCGACGACATCACCCTGTCCACGGCATCGGGGCGCGACAGCGCGTACATCGCCGTCCACATGGTCAAGGGCACGCCGTACCACGCGTACTTCACCGCCGCCGAGCGCATCTTCACCGCGCACGAGGGCCGGCCGCACTGGGGCAAGCTGCACACGCGCGACGCCGAGTACTTCGCCGGGGTCTACCCCCGCTTCGGCGAGTTCACCGCGCTCCGGGACCGCCTTGACCCTGATCGCCGGTTCCAGAACGACTACTTGCGCAGGGTGTTGGGGTCGTAGCGTCGGAGGCGCCCGGGGTGGGGATCGGCGTGGCGGTCGTCCGAGGGGTTCGGCCGGTGTCGTCGCGCCGGGCGTCATGACACGCGAAGTGGGCGTGATCCGCACCGGACTTGGAGCGCGGCCTCGAACCCGGCCTCGGGGTCGTGGAGTTCTCGCCGGTCACGGCGCCGCCGGCCGCGGCAAGCCTGGCCGCTGCGGTCGGCGCCACCTGAGGGATGTTCAAGTCCGGCCATTTCCCTGCTATCAGGCTTTTCCGGCATACCGGCATCCACCCCCCTTTCCTGCTGCCGGCCAACCAACTGCACAAGAAAGGGACATACACGCGGAAGGGGCAGTTCCGTTTCTGGCGATTCCGTGAAGTACGCCACTTTCAAGATCCAGGAAGGGGCGCCGGGGGCCGCCAAATCCAGTCCGTTGCCAGAAGTTGGGCGGCGCGCCAATCCACGCACGTGGTCCAAATGGAGTACTGTTGCGAGCCCTGGGTCAGGTCTCCCGCCAGGGCGTCCGTGGCCTTCAAGGACCGCCTGGAGGGGGCTAGTTGCACAGGGTGACGGAGTTGGTCACTTAGCGTTGCGAATAAGTAACCGTGCCATAACGGCGATCCAGGGCCCGTGCCCGACACGCCGGGCAACTCGGCAAGGTTGTGGCAGGCTGCACCCGGGCAGGCCACACTCGACTAGCGGAAGCAGCGACGCACGTGACGTCGGCAGGCACCACCCGGGAGGTCCCCATGCCCGAACTGCGTGTCGTGGCCGTCTCCAATGACGGCACACGGCTGGTGCTGAAGGCTGCGGACAGCACGGAGTACACGCTTCCGATTGACGAGCGTCTGCGCGCCGCCGTACGCGGCGACCGTCCCCGCCTCGGCCAGATCGAGATCGAGGTGGAGAGCCATCTCCGCCCCCGCGACATTCAGGCACGTATACGCGCCGGTGCGACGGCCGAAGAGGTCGCGCAGATGGCCGGCATCCCCGTCGACCGCGTTCGCCGCTTCGAGGGCCCCGTCCTCGCCGAGCGCGCGTTCATGGCCGAGCGGGCCCGCAAGACTCCCGTCCGCCGCCCCGGTGAGAACGCCGGACCCCAGCTCGGCGAGGCCGTCCAGGAGCGACTGCTGCTGCGCGGCGCCGAGAAGGACACCGTGCAGTGGGACTCGTGGCGCCGCGACGACGGCACCTGGGAGGTGCTGCTCGTCTACTGCGTCGCGGGTGAGCCGCACTCGGCGAGCTGGACGTACGACCCGCCCCGGCGGCTCGTCCAGGCCGTCGACGAGGAGGCCCGCTCGCTGATCGGCGAGTCCGAGGACCTCGGCGCGCCCGAGCCCAGCTTTCCGTTCGTGCCCCGGATCGCCCGGCTGCCGCGCGACCGCCCGCTGGACCGTGCCCTCGACCGCGAGCGGCCGAGCCTGCCCGCGCCGCCGCCCGACCCGGCCGACGAGAGCGCGACCGCGAGTGCGAGCGAGCGCGACTCGCTGACCAGCCTGCTGGAGGCGGTCCCGAGCTTCCGCGGCGACCTGGTCGTTCCCGAACGCCCCTCCGAGGCCCCGGCCGCGATCGAGGAACCCCCCGTCGACGAGCCCGTCGAGGAGGAACCCCCCGCTCCGGCGGCGTCCGCCGGCTCGGCCTACGCGGACGTCCTCATGCCCCGCTCGGTCGGCAGCCACCGCGACCGGCTCATCGGCTCCACCGACCGCCAGGCCGAGGCCGACGGCGTCCGCCCCGGCCGCCGCGCGGCCGTCCCGAGCTGGGACGAGATCGTGTTCGGGACGCGGCGCAAGAAGCAGGAGTAGCCGACCGGTCGGCCGTACGACGTCCCCGAGGGCCCGCGCCACGATGGTGCGGGCCCTCGGGCGTCACGTGCGGCTACTGCGGATCCGGGCCCACGGCGACCGGCCGGGACGGGTCCGAGGACCACTCCGACCAGGACCCCACGTACAGGGCCGCCGGGATCCCCGCGACCGCCATGGCCAGCACCTCGTGCGCGCCGGAGACGCCCGAACCGCAGTACACGCCGACCTCCGTGCCGTCGGTGGCCCCGAGGGCCTCGAAGCGGGTCCGGAGCTGCTCCGCGGGCAGGAAGCGTCCGTCCGCCGCCACGTTCTCGTTCGTCGGCGCGGACACGGCGCCCGGGATGTGGCCACCCACGCGGTCGATCGGCTCGACCTCACCGCGGTACCGCTCCCCCGCCCGGGCGTCCAGCAGCACGCCCGAACGGGCCAGTGCCGCCGCGGCATCCGCGTCGAGCAGTCCCGTGGCCCCCGGGACCGGTTCGAAGTCGCCCTCGGCGAGCGCCGGGCCGGGCAGCGACGACCGCAGGGGGCCGTTCCAGGCCGGCAACCCGCCGTCGAGGACCCGCACGTCCGGGTGACCCGTCCAGCGCAGCAACCACCACGCGCGGGCGGCCGCCCAGCCCTGTCCGCCGTCGTACACGACCACCGGCTTCGAGGCCGACACGCCCGCCCGGCGCATCGCGGCGCCGAACTCCCCGACATCGGGCAGCGGATGCCGGCCGCGCGCACCCGCGGCGGAGGCGAGTTCCCTGTCCAGGTCGACGAAGACCGCGCCCGGGAGGTGCCCGGCCGCGTACGCGGCGCGGCCGTCGAAAGGCGGCTCACCGGTCGCCTTGGCCATGCTCAACTGCCAGCGGACGTCGAGCAGTACAGGCGGGTTCTCGCCCGCCAGTTCGCTCGCGAGTTGGGATGCGGAGATGATGGCGTTCATGGCCACCATCCTTGCGCACGGGGTGGCCGCGTCGTCCATGTCCGGCTACTCTGCTCCGCCGGGCAGGCCCGATCACGAGGCGTACGGGATCGGGCACATGCTGTACAGCCGATCGACACCCGTGGGCAATCGCGCGGAAACGGACGGGACATCACACACCGGTCATTCCGCGGACACGGGCCCTCACGCGGCGGCGCGCCCGGAGCGCGCCGTGCCGCGGGTGGTGCGAGCATCGGCACGGGGTTCCGGAGCGCGGTGGTGACACGGCCGCCGCGAGGGTCGAGGAGAGAGTGACGATGACCGGCGAGACGCACACTCCGCACGCGCCCGGCACGCCCTGCTGGGTGAGCCTGATGGTGCACGGGCTGCCCACGACCCAGGACTTCTACGGTGAGCTGTTCGGTTGGGAATTCCAACCCGGCCCCAAACAGCTCGGCCCCTACGTCCGGGCGCTGCTGGACGGCGAGGAGGTCGCCGGAATCGGCCAACTTCCCCCGGACCGCCATCTCCCGGTCGCCTGGACGCCGTACCTCGCCTCGGACGACGTGGACCTGACGGCGGAGACGGTACGGCTGTGCGGCGGCACCATCGGGGTCGGGCCGCTGGACGCCGAGGACGCGGGCCGCCTGGCCATCGGCTCGGACCCGTCCGGCGCGGTCTTCGGCATCTGGCAGGCGGGGGCGCACCGCGGCACGGGCGTCTCCGGGGTCCCGGGCACCCCGGCCTGGCACGAACTGATGACCTTCGAGACGGTCGGTGTCACCAAGTTCTACGACACGGTCTTCGGCTACGAGGAGGAACCGGTGGCCTCCGCCGACCTCGACTACGTCACCCTCCACGTCGCCGGCCACCCGGTCGCCGGCATCCACGGCGTCGGCACCGACCTCCCCCGCGACCGCGGCCCCCACTGGATGACCTACTTCGAGGTCTCCGACACGGACGCCACCCTCACCCAGGTCTCCGACCTCGGCGGCCACATCCTCCGCCCCGCCCACGACAGCCCCCACGGCCGCGTGGGAACGGTGGCGGACCCGGAGGGCGCGAGGTTCTCGGTGGTGGAGGGGCCGCGCTGAGGCACGGGACGCCGGGGGGGCACGGGAAGGGGCGTCACCGTGAGGCCTGACCCCGTCCGCGTCTACATCGTCGCGACCGGCAGCACGTCCGGGGACAGGGCCGCCGCGCGGGCCGTGGCCGCGGTCATGCGGCGGCGGTGATGGCGGCGGCACAGGACCTCGTAGCCGATGGCCTCGGCCTGGTTGACGTCGCCGACGACGACCTGGGCGCCCTCCACGACCATCTCGCCCCCCACGGTGCGGGCGTTGTGGGTGGCGCGGGCGCCGCACCAGCACAGGGCCTCGACCTGCAACACCTCTACGCGGTCGGCCAGTTCCACCAGGCGCTGGGAGCCGGGGAACAGCTTGGAGCGGAAGTCGGTCGTGATGCCGAAGGCGTACACGTCCAGGCCCAGGTCGTCGACGACGCGGGCGAGTTGGTCGATCTGCTCGGGGGCCAGGAACTGGGCCTCGTCGGCGATGACATAGTCCGCGCGGCCGCCCTGGGAGAGGTGGTCGACCAGGTACGCGTACAGGTCCTGGCCGTCCTCCACCTCCACCGCGTCCGTGACCAGACCGAGGCGTGACGACAGCTTGCCCTCGCCCGCGCGGTCGTCCCGGGTGAAGATCATGCCCTGGAGGCCGCGCGCGGAGCGGTTGTGCTCGATCTGGAGAGCCAGGGTGGACTTCCCGCAGTCCATGGTTCCGGAGAAGAACACCAGCTCGGGCATGGGGGGTTGAGCACCTTTCGGCAAGAGACAAGGACAGGCGGAGGCTTCAGGAGCGTACTTCGAGCAGCGGCACCAGCTGCTCCGCGGGGGTCATCGAACCGTGGTTGCCGACCATCGCCGACTCCTTCGGCTCCCGCTCGGACGCGATGATCAGGACGTCGTCCCGAGCCGCCGCGAGCACGTCGCCCAGGCGCCCGTACACCCGGTCGTCGACCTGGGGGCCGAACCAGCCCGCCGCGATCGCCTCGTCCCGCGAGGCCACCCAGAACTGCTCGCCGAGCACCTCGCGCCAGCAGGTCAGCACGTCGTTCGCGGCGCCGGGGACGGCGTAGACGTGCCGCGCGCGGCCCTCGCCGCCCAGCAGGGCGACGCCGGCGCGCAGCTCCCAGTCCTCGTCGAAGTCGATGCGGTGCTGCTCGTCGAAGGGGATGTCGACCATGCCGTGGTCGGCGGTGACGTAGAGCGCGCTGCGCGGCGGCAGCTGCTCCGCCAGGCGCTGCACGAGGCGGTCCACGTACATCAGCTGGCCGCGCCAGTTGTCGGAGTCGACGCCGAAGCGGTGCCCGGCGCCGTCGAGTTCCGCGTAGTACGTGTAGACCAGCGCGCGGTCGGCGGCGGCCAGCTGCGCCGCGGCGAGGTCCATGCGGTCCTCGCCCGCGAGGCGCCCGTGGAACGTGCCCCCGCTCAGCGCGACCTTGGTCAGCGGGGTGTTCTCGAACGTCGGCGAGGAGACCTGCGCCGCGTGCACTCCCGCGTCGTGGGCGAGCTGGAAGATCGTGGGGTACGGCTGCCACGCGCGCGGCGAGGTCCAGGGCTGCCAGCGCAGCTGGTTCATCAGCTGGCCGGTGCCGGGGTCGCGCACGGTGTAGCCGGGCAGTCCGTGCGCGCCCGGCGGCAGGCCGGTGCCGACGGAGGCGAGGGAGGTCGCGGTGGTCGCCGGGTAGCCGGCGGTCAGCGGGCGGCCGGTGCCGCCGCGCGAGCTGTCGAGCAGGGACGCGAGGAAAGGCGCTTCCTCGGGGTGCGCCCGCAGCTGCTCCCAGCCGAGGCCGTCGATCAGGAAGACGCAGGCCCGGTCGGCGGGCGCCAGCTCGGTGATCGTCGCGGTCGCGCCGGGTACGCCCATGCCCGCGGCCAGCGTGGGCAGGAGGTCGGCGAGGGAGCCGCTGCCGTACTGGGGCCGGGGCGCGGAGTCGACGGCGAGGGGTTCCGGGTGGGGGTCCCAGGTGGCGGGCTGGATCATCAGCGGGTGGTGTCCGCGGTCGCCTCGGAGAGGGACTGCGCGAAGGCCAGTGCCTGGCGCACCGTCTCCGGGCCGTCCCCGGCCTCGCTGACGCGAAGGCTGAGGTCGTCGGCGGTGGAGTTGCCCGTGTAGCCGTGGTCCGCCTCGCAGTTGGGGTCGCCGCAGGCGGCCGGCTCCAGATCGATGCGGGCGACGGCGCCCCAGCCGATGGTCAGCACGACCTCGCGGGGCAGGGTGCCCGGCTGGTACTGCTCCGGGTTGGCGACGACCCGGCTGAGCACCACGGAGGAGATCCGGTCCAGCTTGACCGACTCGGTGGAGGTGGTGGCGTACGGCGTCGGGGACGTGCCGTCCGCGGCCTGCTCGTCGGTGTGGCTGACGATGAAGCGGTTGCCGGTGAGGACGAGCACGGTCACGTGCCGCCGCACCTCGTTCTGGTCGAACGTCGTCTCCTGGTGGACCAGGTACGACCGGATGGGCTCGCCGCCCACGGCGGCCTCCACCGCCTCGGCCACGAGGGCCGGGTAGTAGCCGCTGCGTTCGATCGCCGCTCGCAGCCCCTGGGTCGTCGTACTGGTCTTGGCCATGGGCCCCATCCTACGGGGGAGCACTGACTGCGAGGCACCGCTCAGGGGGTTCTCAGTACGCGGGCAGCGTCCGCGGGCCGAGGTCGTCGCGGGCGGGCGGGGGCGCGAGCCGTACGGAGGCGCCGAGGACGCTCAGGCCGTGCGGGGCGACGACGACGGGCTCCAGGGTGACCGCCACCACCTCGGGGTGGTCGTCGACGAGGCGGGAGACCCGCAGCAGCAGCTCCTCCAGGGCCGCCGTGTCGACGGGCGCCGATCCTCTCCAGCCGAACAGGAGCGGTGCCGTCCGGATGGAGCGGACCAGCGAGGTCGCCTCCCGGTCGGTGACGGGGATCAGCCGGTGCGCGACGTCGTCGAGCAGCTGCGAGGCGGCTCCGGCGAGCCCGAAGGAGAGCACGGCGCCGGCCGCGGGGTCGATGACGGCCCGTACGACGGTGTCCACGCCGCGGGGCGCCATGCGTTGCACGACCGGGCGCAGCTCCTCCGGCGTCCCGAACAGCTCCGTCAACTCGGCGTAGGCGCGTCGCAGTTGGTCCTCGTCCGCCAGATCCAGGCGTACGCCGCCCAGGTCGGCGCGGTGCCTGAGGTGCGGGGCGGTGGCCTTGAGGGCGACGGGGTAGCCGAGGTCGCGGGCGGCCCGGGCGGCCGCGTCGGGGGTGGGCGCCAGCAGGGCGCGGTGGACCTGGATGCCGTAGGTGCCGAGGAGTTCGCAGGTCTCCTCGGTGCCGAGGGTGAGGCCCTGGCCGCGCGCGAGGAGGCTGTCGATCAGTCGGGCGGCACCCTTCTCGTCGATGGCCGCGTCGATGGACTCGGGCACCTTGCCGGGGTCGGCGGCCTCGCGGCGCCACTGGGCGTACCTGACGGCTTCGCCGAGCGCGCGGACGGCGCGTTCGGCGGCGGGGTAGGCGGGGATGAGGCGGGAGCCGTCGCGGGGGGTGTCCTCGGGGGGCTTGGCGGCGAGGCGGTCCAGGGCCCGGAAGGGGTGGGAGGCGCCCGGTGTCGCGGCCTGCGGTGCCGTGCTGGCCGCGGCGGACAGCGCCTCCGCGAGTCCGCCCAGCTCGACGTGGACCACGAGCACCGGCTTGCCCGGTACCTGCCCGGCGGCAGACCGCAGCGCCTCGGCGAGCGCCGCGTCCCCGGCGGACCCCTCCCCCACGGCGGGGATCGCGGTCACGACGACCGCGTCGCAGGTGTCGTCGGCGAGCGCGCGCGACAGGGCGGTGTGGAAGTCGGCGGGCGAAGCGGCCGTGGTCAGGTCCAGCGGGGGCAGCGGCCTGAGGCCCTCGGAGAGGCAGGCGTCGTACGTCAGCAGACCCAGGGACTCGGAGTTGCCGAGGATCGCCACGCGCGGGCCGCCCGGGAGGGGCTGCCGGGCGAGCAGCAGCCCGGTGTCGACGAGCTCGGTGATGGTGTTCACCCGGATCACGCCGGCCTGCCTGAGCAGCGCGGACACCGTCGAGTGCGGGAGCCGCGTGGCCCGTACGGCATGCCCTTGCGGGGCGGAGCCGGCGCCCTGGACGACGACCAGCGGCTTGGCGGCGGCGGTGCGGCGGGCGAGGCGGGTGAACTTGCGGGGGTTGCCGATGGACTCCAGGTACATCAGGACGACGTCGGTGTCCGGGTCGTCGTACCAGTACTGCAGGACGTCGTTGCCGGAGACGTCCGCGCGGTTGCCGGAGGAGACGAAGGTGGAGACGCCGGTGACCCCGGTGACGCCGCCGCCGCGCCGGTGCAGCCGGGACAGCAGGGCGATGCCGATGGCTCCGGACTGGGCGAACAGGCCGATGCGGCCGGGGCGGGGCCGCTCGTTGGCCAGGGAGGCGTTCAGCCGTACGTCCGGGTGGGTGTTGATGATCCCGAAGGCGTTGGGGCCGATGATCCGCATGCCGTACGCGCGCGCGTGCCGGACGAGTTCGCGCTGGCGCTCGCGTCCTTCGGGGCCGCTCTCGGCGTACCCGGCGGAGATCACCACGAGACCCTGGACGCCGTGCTCGCCGCACTCGGTGACGACCTGGGGGACGTGCTCGGCGGGCACGGCCACCACCGCCAGGTCGACGGGACCGTCGATGTCGCGCACCGAGCGGTACGCGGGCACCCCGTCCAGCTCCTTGTCGGTGAAGGCCTTGTTCACGGCGTGGAGGCGGCCGGTGAAGCCGGCGTCCCGGATGTTGTCGAGCAGGCCGCGGCCCACCCCGCCGGGGGCACGGCCGACGCCGATCACGGCGACCGAGCCGGGCGCCAGCAGCCGTTGCACGGACCGCGCCTCGGCGCGCTGCTCGCGCGCGTACTGCACGGCGAGGGAGCGGTCGGTGGGTTCGAGGTCGAACTCCAGGCGGACGACGCCGTCCTCGAAGCTGCGCTTCTGGGTGTACCCGGCGTCCGTGAACACCTTGATCATCTTGGTGTTGGCGGGCAGCACCTCGGCGGCGAACCGGCGGATGCCGCGCTCGCGGGCGACCGCGCCGATGTGTTCGAGGAGGGCGGAGGCGACGCCGCGGCCCTGGTGGGCGTCCTGGACGAGGAAGGCGACCTCGGCCTCGTCGGCGGGTGCGGACGCGGGCGTTCCGTCGGTGCCGATGCGGTCGTAGCGTACGGTGGCGATGAACTCGCCTCCGACCGTGGCGGCGAGTCCCACCCGGTCCACAAAGTCGTGGTGCGTGAAGCGGTGGACGTCCTTGGCGGACAGGCGAGGGTACGGGGCGAAGAAGCGGTAGTACTTCGACTCGTCGGAGACCTGCTCGTAGAAGCTGACCAGGCGCTCGGCGTCATCAACGGTGATGGGGCGGACGCGCGCGGTGCCGCCGTCGCGCAGCACCACGTCGGCTTCCCAGTGCGCGGGGTACTCGTGCCGGTCCGGCGAGCTCTGCATGGGCCCCAGGTTACGGCTCGCGTACGACAACGGCGCGAGGCAGTCTGTGGAGAACGCGCAGGATCGCGAGAGGGACGGATGTCGGGCCGAGGCCGCGGTCCGACGACTCACCCCGGACGGGACGAAGGACCGCTCCGGAGACGCTTCACGTTGTGGGAAACTGGTCTAGACAACCCTGAACACCGAAGGGCAGCATCACATGGCTGAGCGCCGCGTCAACGTCGGCTGGGCCGAGGGCCTCCACGCCCGCCCCGCTTCCATCTTCGTCCGGGCCGCCACGGCCTCCGGCATCCCCGTGACGATCGCCAAGGCCGACGGCAACCCCGTCAACGCGGCCTCCATGCTGGCGGTTCTGGGCCTCGGCGCCCAGGGCGGCGAGGAGATCGTGCTCGCCTCCGACGCCGAGGGCGCGGACGCCGCCCTCGACCGACTGGCGAAGCTGGTCTCTGAGGGCCTCGAGGAACTCCCCGAGACCGTCTGATCACGGCATGACCGAAGGGCTCGTCCGCATTATCGGGCGGGCCCTTTCTTTTCTCCGTACGCACTCGGTGAATTCGCGTTCGCAGGCAGCAGAAATAGGCCCCCGCGAATTACTGCCCCTTTGTATACGGCCCTTTTGTTAATGCCACAGGCTCGGCGTGTGTACGGGATGTTGCGAGTTCCTCACACGCTCGGGCCGGTCTCCCGCGGAGCCGAACCTGAGTCGGTGGGCGGCCGTCGAGCGTTCCGTGTGCAGCGCGGTGACGGCCCGCGCGCGTTCCCCGTCCCCGCGGCCCACCGCGTCGACGATCGCGCCGTGCTCCGCCCAGGACTCGACGGGGTCGGCCGGCGCGTCCACCGCGTACATCCAGGAGATCTTGTGGCGCAGCTGGGTCAGCACCGAGGCCAGCGCGGGGCTGCCGGAGGCCTGGGCGAGCGTCTCGTGGAACCAGCCGCCCAGGGACCGCAGGTCGTCGCTGTTGCCCCGCCTGGCCCGCTCCTGCCCCAGCCTGACCAGGCCACGCAGCACCTTCAGATGCGCCTCGGTGCGCCGCTGGGCGGCCCGTGAGGCGCCGAGCGGCTCCAGGAGCATCCGCATCTCCAGCAGGTCGGCCGCCTCCTGCTCGGTAGGTTCGGCCACGCATGCGCCCGCGTGCCGCCGGGTCACCACGAACCCCTCGGCCTCCAGCGTGCGCAGGGCCTCCCGGACGGGGACGCGGGAGACGCCGTAGCGGCGCGCGAGGAGTTCCTCGGTGAGCCGGCTGCCGCGCTCGTAGACACCGGCGACGATGTCGTCCCTGATCGCGGTGCATACCGAGTGCGCCGGAATACGCATGACCGACCTCCGCTTTAATCCCCGTGAAACGTCGACGATTGACGTGTGTTCAGTGACTCTATTGCAAAGAGCGGGAATTTCCGATGGCGGGCCGGAATCCATGGATATTTTTTGGACAGCGCCGTGCCGGAAACGACGAAACCCCGGCCGGTGGGCCGGGGTTCCGAAGAGGTCTCGCGTCGGTCGTCAGACGTTCACGCCGTGCGAACGGAGGTAGGCGACGGGGTCGATGTCCGAGCCGTACTCCGCGGTCATGCGGGCCTCGAAGTGCAGGTGCGGCCCCGTGACGTTGCCGGTCGCGCCGGACAGGCCTATCTGCTGGCCCGGGGTGACCGTCTGGCCCACCGAGACGCCGATGGACGACAGGTGGCCGTACTGGGTGTACGTGCCGTCGTGCATCTTGATCACGACGTTGTTGCCGTAGGACCCGCCCCAGCCGGCCTCGACGACCGTGCCGGAGCCGACCGCGCGCACGGAGGTGCCGCTGGCGGCGTGGAAGTCCACGCCGGTGTGGCTGCCGGAGGACCACACCGCGCCGCCGGCCTTGTAGCCGGTGGAGATGTAGGAGCCGGCGATCGGGCTGACGAAGGTGTTCAGGCGCTCGCGCTCGGCGGCCGCGCGGGCGGCGCGCTCCTTGGCCTCGCGCTCCTTCTTGGCCTTGGCGGCGGCCTGGCGGCGCGCCTCCTCCTCGGCCTTCTGCTGGGCGGCCTCGACGGCCGCCTGCTCCTGGGCCTCGGCCTGGGCGTCGATCTGGGCGGCGACCGAGTCGCCGAGGGTGATGACCGGGGTGAGTCCGGTCTGCTCGGCCGCGGGCTCCGCGGCGAGGGCCGGGGCGGCGAGGGTGCCGATGACACCGGTGGTGGCGAGGGCCGCGACGCCGGCCGCGCGGGCGGTGCCGCGCTTGATCCGGCTCGGGGCGCGGTGCTTCCCGGTGGGGCGCGTGAACGCCATGTAGTGGCTGGTCCTTTCCTTCCCTCTCGCCTACCGGGTTAGCTGACGGGTTCGGAGCAGGAAGGTCTCCTACGGACCCCCTCGCGGCACGCGCGGGCGTCCGATTCACCCCAGGGACTACGGATGGGTCCCCGGCTCCCCTGGCTCGCGCCGTACGGGGACTCGGCGATGGCTGTCCGGTGCCGCGGGCGCGGCGCAGTGCCTGACGGACAGCCGGGAAGACGCTAAGCGGGGCCACTTTCAATCCCCAAACGGATCACGGCTTTTGTAGCGCATCCCACAGGGCAAACAGGCAACTGGCCTTCAATTCGGACATTAAGGAGCCCTGGTGACCCTCCAGTCACCAGGGCTCCCCCGCGCGCGTGCCGCTACTCGGCCGTCACGACGGTGACTTCACCGATGCCGAGGGCCTCCACGGGCTCCCTGATGGCGGAGGCGTCGCCGACCAGGATTGTCACCAGACGGTCCACCGGGAAGGCGTTCACGGCGGCCGCGGTGGCCTCCACGGTGCCGGTGGCGGCGAGCTGTCGGTACAGGGTGGCCTGGTAGTCGTCGGGCAGGTGCTGCTCGACCTGGTCGGCCAGCGTGCTCGCGACGGCCGCCGCGGTCTCGTACTTCAGCGGGGCCACCCCGACGAGGTTCTGCACGGCGACGTCCCGCTCGGCGTCGGTGAGCCCCTCCGCGGCGAGGGTGCGCAGCACCGTCCACAGGTCCTCCAGGGCGGGACCGGTGTTCGGGGTGTCCACGGAACCGCTGATGGCGAGCATCGCGGCGCCGGTGCCGTCCGGGGCGGAGCGGAGGACCTGCCCGAAGGAGCGCACGCCGTAGGTGTAGCCCTTCTCCTCGCGCAGGACGCGGTCCAGGCGGGAGGTGAGGGTGCCGCCGAGGCAGTACGTGCCGAGCACCTGGGCGGGCCACACGCGGTCGTGCCGGTCGGCGCCGATCCGGCCGATCAGCAGCTGCGTCTGGACGGCACCGGGGCGGTCCACGATGACGACCCGGCCGGTGTCGTCGGCTGTGATCGGCGGCACCGGCCGCGCCTCGGCCGAGGAGCCGGTCCAGGACCCGAGGGTGTCACCGAGCAGCGCGTCGAGGTCGATGCCGGTCAGGTCGCCGACGACCACGACGGTGCCGGTGGCGGGGCGGACGTGCTTCTCGTAGAAGGCGCGTACGGCCGCGGAGTCGATCGCGCGGACGGTGTCCTCGGTGCCCTGGCGCGGGCGGGACATGCGCAGGTCCGCCGGGAACAGCGTCCGGGAGAGCTCCTTGGCGGCCCGCCGGGAGGGGTTGGCGAGCTCGTGCGGGATCTCGTCGAGCCGGTTGGTGACCAGCCGCTCGATCTCGCTGTCGGCGAACGCGGGCGCCCTGAGGGCGTCGGCCAGCAGACCGAGCCCCTTGGGCAGGCGGGACGCCGGGACCTCGAGGCTCAGGCGGACGCCGGGATGGTCGGCGTGCGCGTCCAGGGTGGCGCCGCAGCGCTCCAGCTCGGCGGCGAACTCCTCGGCGGTGTGCTTGTCGGTGCCCTCGGAGAAGGCCCGCGCCATGATCGTGGCCACACCGTCGAGACCGGCGGGCTCGGCGTCCAGCGGGGCGTCCAGGAGGACCTCGACGGCGACGACCTGCTGGCCGGGGCGGTGGCAGCGCAGGACCGTCAGGCCGTTGTCGAGGGTGCCGCGCTCGGGGGCCGGGAAGGCCCACGGCTTCGCCTCGCCGGCCTGCGGCTGGGGGTGGAACTCCATCGTGGCGAGCTCGGTCACTTGGCCGCCTCCTCGTTCTTGTCGCCGGCCTCGACAGTGGCCGCGGCCTCGGGGTCCTCGGGGAGCTCCGCGTCCTCGGCGGCCTCCGGGGAGAGGGGTTCGTAGACGAGCACCGCGCGGTTGTCGGGGCGCAGGCGGGCCTTGGCGACCTCCTGGACCTCCTCGGCGGTCACCTCCAGGACGCGGTCGACGGCGGTGAGGGCGAGCTGCGGGTCGCCGAACAGGACGGCGTAGCGGCACAGTTCGTCGGCGCGGCCCGCGACGGTGCCGAGCCGGTCCAGCCACTCGCGCTCCAACTGGGCCTGGGCGCGCTCCATTTCCTCGGCCGTCGGGCCCTCCGCGGCGAACCGCGCGAGCTCCTCGTCGATGGCGGCCTCGATGACCGGCACCTCGACGTCACCGGAGGTCTTCACGTCCAGCCAGCCCAGCGAGGGCGCCCCGGCGAGCCGCAGCAGGCCGAAGCCGGCCGCGACGGCCGTACGGTCCCGGCGGACGAGCCGGTTGTACAGGCGGGAGGACTCGCCGCCGCCGAGGACGGTGAGGGCCAGGTCGGCCGCGTCGCACGCGCGGGTGCCGTCGTGCGGCAGCCGGTACGCCGCCATCAACGCGCGCGCGGGCACCTCTTCCACGACGACCTCGCGCAGCTGCTCGCCGATGATCTCGGGCAGCGAGCCGTCGCGCGGGGCGGGCTTGCCGTCGTGGGCGGCGATGGAACCGAAGTACTTCTCGACCCAGGCGAGCGTCTGCTCGGGGTCGATGTCGCCGACCACGGACAGCACCGCGTTGCCCGGCGCGTAATACGTCCGGAAGAACGCGCGCGCGTCCTCCAGGGTCGCCGCGTCCAGGTCGGCCATCGAGCCGATCGGCGTGTGGTGGTAGGGGTGGCCCTCCGGGTAGGCGAGGGCGGTCAGCCTCTCGAACGCCGTGCCGTAGGGGACGTTGTCGTAGCGCTGGCGGCGCTCGTTCTTGACGACGTCCCGCTGGTTCTCCATCGACTCGTCGTCGAGGGCGGCCAGCAGCGAGCCCATGCGGTCGGCCTCCAGCCAGAGGGCGAGCTCCAGCTGGTGGGCGGGCATGGTCTCGAAGTAATTGGTGCGCTCGAAGCTCGTGGTGCCGTTGAGCGAGCCGCCCGCGCCCTGGACGAGCTCGAAGTGACCGTTGCCCTTGACCTGCCCGGAGCCCTGGAACATCAGGTGCTCGAAGAGGTGAGCGAGGCCGGTACGCCCCTTGACCTCGTGGCGCGAGCCGACGTCGTACCAGAGGCACACCGCCGCGACCGGGGTCAGGTGGTCCTCGGAGAGCACCACGCGCAGCCCGTTGGCCAGGCGGTGCTCGGTCGCTGTCAGGCCCCCGGTGCCTGCCTGGTCTGTGGCCGTGTGACCCATGGGCATGTACGTCCCTTCGATCGCGGTGCGGTTGATCGGAACCGCGTTTTCTGCCGGTCCTGCCACTGTATGCAAGCGTGCGAAGCCCCGGTGAAGTTCCCGGTGGTCGTACGCCGAGAGCGAGATCCCGTAGCCTGCGGGCGGGGCCGCGTGCCGTACGGGTGAACACCCGGCGGGACGGCTGACGTCGGGTCGTCGTCCGCGTTGTCAGTGCCGCGGTCCACAATGGTCCGCGTCAGATCCCGTTCACGCTTCAGCAAGAGTGAGCCGAAGGGGCGCGACCCGAAGGCGAGCGACCAGAAAAGAGGAGCCGGCAGCGATGGCCCGCCGTAGCACGAAGACCCCGCCGCCCGACGACTCGTACGAGGAGAAGATCCTCGACATCGACGTCGTCGACGAGATGCAGGGCTCCTTCCTCGAGTACGCGTACTCGGTCATCTACTCCCGCGCCCTGCCGGACGCCCGTGACGGTCTGAAGCCGGTGCACCGCCGCATCGTCTACCAGATGAACGAGATGGGTCTGCGCCCCGATCGCGGCTATGTGAAGTGCGCCCGGGTCGTCGGCGAGGTCATGGGCAAGCTGCACCCGCACGGCGACGCGTCGATCTACGACGCCCTGGTGCGCATGGCCCAGCCGTTCTCCATGCGGGTCCCGCTGGTCGACGGCCACGGCAACTTCGGCTCGCTCGGCAACGACGACCCGCCGGCCGCCATGCGGTACACCGAGTGCCGGCAGGCCGAGGCGACGAGCCTGATGACCGAGTCGATCGACGAGGACACGGTCGACTTCGCCCCCAACTACGACGGCCAGGAGCAGGAGCCGGTGGCCCTGCCCGCCGCCTTCCCGAACCTGCTGGTCAACGGCGCGTCTGGCATCGCGGTCGGCATGGCCACGAACATGCCGCCGCACAACCTCTCCGAGGTCATCGCGGCCGCCCGCCATCTGATCCGCCACCCCAACGCGGATCTCGAGACGCTGATGAAGTACGTCCCGGGCCCCGACCTGCCCACCGGCGGCCGGATCGTCGGCCTGGCCGGCATCCGGGACGCGTACGAGACGGGCCGCGGCACCTTCAAGATCCGCGCCACCGTGTCGGTGGAGGACGTCACGGCGCGCCGCAAGGGTCTGGTCATCACCGAGCTGCCCTTCGCGGTCGGCCCGGAGAAGGTCATCGCCAAGATCAAGGACCTGGTCGGCTCGAAGAAGATCCAGGGCATCGCCGACGTCAAGGACCTCACCGACCGGGCGCACGGCCTGCGTCTGGTCATCGAGATCAAGAACGGCTTCGTGCCGGAGGCGGTCCTGGAGCAGCTGTACAAGCTGACGCCGATGGAGGAGTCCTTCGGCATCAACAACGTCGCGCTGGTGGACGGCCAGCCGCTGACGCTGGGCCTCAAGGAACTGCTGGAGGTCTACCTCGACCACCGCTTCGAGGTGGTGCGCCGGCGCAGCGAGTTCCGCCGCACCAAGCGCCGCGACCGCCTCCACCTGGTGGAGGGCCTGCTCACGGCACTCGTCGACATCGACGAGGTCATCCGCCTGATCCGCTCCAGCGACAACTCCGCGCAGGCCAAGCAGCGCCTGATCGAGCGCTTCTCGCTGAGCGAGATCCAGACGCAGTACATCCTGGACACGCCGCTGCGCCGGCTGACCAAGTTCGACCGCATCGAGCTGGAAGCGGAGAAGGACCGGCTCACCACGGAGATCGAGGAGCTGACCCGGATCCTGGAGTCGGACAGCGAGCTGCGCAAGTTGGTCTCCACCGAACTGGCCGCGGTGTCCAAGAAGTTCGGCACCGACCGGCGTACGGTCCTGCTGGAGGCGGGAGCGGTCGCCCCCACGGCCGCCGTACCGCTCCAGGTGGCGGACGACCCGTGCCGGGTGCTGCTGTCCTCGACGGGGCTGCTGGCCCGTACGGCGAACGGCGAGCCGTTCCCCGAGGACGCCGCCGACGGCAAGCGGGTCAAGCACGACGTGATCGTCTCCGCGGTCCCGGCGACCGCGCGCGGTGAGGTCGGGGCGGTGACGTCCGCCGGCCGGCTGCTGCGGATCAGCGTCATCGACCTGCCGCAGCTGCCGGAGACGGTGGCGGCGCCGAACCTCGCCGGGGGCGCGCCCCTGTCGGAGTTCGTCTCCCTGGAGGACGGCGAGACGCTGGTGTGCCTGACCACCCTCGACGAGTCGTCGCCGGGTCTGGCGCTCGGCACGGAACAGGGTGTCGTCAAGCGTGTGGTGCCCGACTATCCGTCCAACAAGGGGGAGTTGGAGGTCATCACCCTCAAGGAGGGCGACCGGATCGTCGGCGCGGTCGAGCTGCGCACCGGCGAGGAGGACCTGGTCTTCATCACGGACGACGCGCAACTGCTGCGCTACCAGGCCTCGCAGGTCCGTCCGCAGGGCCGGCCCGCGGGCGGCATGACGGGCATCAAGCTCACGGACGGCGCGAAGGTCATCTCCTTCACGGCGGTGGACCCGGCGGTGGACGCGGTGGTGTTCACGGTCGCCGGCTCGCGCGGCACCCTGGACGACTCCGTCCAGACCACGGCCAAGCTGACCCCCTTCGACCAGTACCCCCGCAAGGGCCGCGCCACGGGCGGCGTGCGCTGCCAGCGGTTCCTGAAGGGCGAGGACTGCCTGTCCCTGGCCTGGGCGGGCGCCGCGCCGGCCCGTGCGGCGCAGAAGAACGGCATGCCGGCGGAGCTTCCGGAGATCGACCCGCGACGGGACGGTTCGGGTGTGTCGCTGGCCAAGCCGGTGTCTGTGGTGGCGGGGCCGGTCTAGGGCCGATTGTGAAGGTGGCCTCGTCGCCCGGAGGGCGGCCGCGCGGGCTTTCGAGCGGTGCGGCGAGCGCGTGCCGGGCGTCGCGCGGCAGAGGCCACTTCCGCCACAGGCCTTAGGGCTCGTCGACAGGCTCGGGGGCCTCGTCCTCCGTGCCCTGTACGTAGCGCAGGACGCCCCACATGCCGTGCTCGTCGGCGGTGTGTGGGGCGTGGCTCTTGCACGCCTCCAGTTGGTCGCCGAGGGCGGGCGCGTCGATGCCGGTGCCGATGAGTACGAGCTGGGTGAGGCGCTCGGCGCCGGCCGGCCAGGCCTCGGGGTAGAACCGCAGGAACCGTCCGACGGCGTGGACGGCGAAGCGGTTGCGGGTGTCGTAGGGCCCGAAGTCGACGTACCCCTTGATCCGGTACAGCCCCTCGGGCCGGCTGTCGAGGAACGCCATCAGCCGGCGTGGGTCGAGGGGGGCCTCGGAAACGAAGGAGAGGCTCTCGTACCCGGTGTGCAGATGACCCTCGTGCGGCTCCTCCCCGTGCTCGTGCACGTCGTCGAAGGAGAGCTGGCCGATCCGCTCCTCGCTGGGCCGGCAGTCGAAGAGGAACTCCGGGTCGATCCGGCCGTGGGTGGCGGGCACCACGGCGGCACGGTCGACGAGGGACCGCACGGCGTCGAGGACGCGCTCGCCGTCGGCCGCCCGGTCGAGCTTGTTGACCACGACGAGGTCGGCGACGGCGACATGCCGGTCGATCTCGGGGTGCCTGGCGCGGGTGTCGTCGAACTCGGCGGCGTCGACGACCTCGATCAGCCCGCCGTAGACGATCCCCGGATGTTCACTGGCGAGGAGCATGCGCACGAGTTCCTCGGGCTCGGCGAGCCCGCTGGCCTCGATGACGATGACGTCGATGCCGACGGCGGGGGCGGCGAGCCGTTCGAGGTAGGTGTCGAGCTCGCCGGCGTCGACGGCGCAGCACAGGCAGCCGTTGCCGAGGGAGACGGTGGAGTCGCCGAGGGCGCCCGCGACGGCCATGGCGTCGATCTCGATCGCCCCGAAGTCGTTGACGATCGCCCCGATACGGCTGCCTCCGCTGTGGTGGAGGAGGTGGTTGAGCAGGGTGGTCTTGCCGGAGCCCAGGAATCCGGCGAGGACGACGACCGGGATCTGCCGGGGGCTGGGGCTCGGCTGGCTCAACGTGCGACCTCTCTGACACCGACGCGTGCACCGGATCGTGGGTCCGGCGCACGTACGAGGATTGAATGCCGGACCAGGATACGAGCCGGAAGAATCACCGCGAAGTGAACGATTGTTAGCAGCACTTGCGGGGCAGACGTTGGGCAAGGCGCCGGTACGTGCGACCCTCGCTTCCCTCCGTGCGCCTCCTCTCCGCCTCCCCCGCCGATCAGAGCCGCTCGGCACCCTGGGAGACGGCAAGCGCCGCCCACCGCTCGCCGGTCCCCATCAGTCGACCCGCACCCCGACGACCGGCGGACGGCCGCCTGAACCGGGGGTTGACATGGCCACACGGAGTTACGGGATACGCGGACTGGGTTCCGTTGCGGCGGCCGGACTCGGCGCGGCCGTCGGCGCACTCGCCACCCTGGCCGCGCAGCACCACACACTCGAGTCGCTGCGCGTACGCCTGGCGCACCTGGAACAGCACACGCACAACCAGCAGCACACCAACCTGGCCACCCAGCAGCGTCAGCACTGGGAACTGCTGAGCAAGGCGATCGACGATCCCGACCTCGCCGAGGTCCTGGACCTCTACGAGGACCCCGTCTCCTCGAAGCAGCGCCGGCAATACCTGTTCGCGAACGCCCTCTACACGAATCTGCTGCTCTACTACCGCATCGGGAACATAAGCCGCGAAGAGTTCTTCGGTCTCGCGCGCGGAATGTTCCAGAATCCGATCGTGCGCGAATACTGGTACGCGACCCAGAAACACCGCGCCAGCATCGCGAACTCCGAGGAGGCCGAACTCGGACTGATGGTCGACGAACTACTGCGCCAGCTGGAGGACTCGGATACGGAGGGGTGGTGGGTGGTGGGAGAGCCGCCGAGCCCATAGGCACGCCGGACATGACGGGAGAGCCGAACTCCTCCCCTCTTCACCGCCCTTGAGCGACCTCCACTCGCACGCCTGTCGGTGGACATCACGCCAACGGGCGATAACGGATGCATAAAACCACGCGTTCATCGGGACAAGAAGAGGTTGACTGCTGCGCGACCGCGCGAGGAGTCGGCCGCCAAGGATTCGTCGCTCCACGCCGCCCGGTGGTCGAGGCCCAGCCCTACAGGGATGTGATCGTGCGCCGCGCTGCAGTCGTGCGCAGGCGCCAGTGCCTTGAGACCAGTAGGGAAATCAACAGTGAGTCAGATCGTCCGTCGCCTCGGGGCGTCACCGCGAGAACGAGGCAGCGCGACCGGGGCAACCTGCCCGGACATTTTTGAATTGGCCAACGGTGATTTCGCCGTCATCGGCACCGACGCGACCGACTCACTCGATGCACAACTTCCCGCCGACGCCGCCCGCGCCGACTACGAACGCATCGTGGTGATCACCCGGGAAACGCTTCTCAGAGCCAAGACCGACATTCCTGACGCATGACGGCGTCGAGGCGACCCCTCGCCTTGGGATGCGCTTCCTGACTTCTCCTCGGCGGCGCGGGCCCGGTACCACTCCTGGTACCGGGCCTGTTGCCTCCGCTCGTGGTGCCGGGGCCGTTGCCTCCGCCCCTGACGCCCGGCCAGTTGCCTCCGCTCGCGGTGCCGGGGCCGCTGCCTCCGCCGCTGCTGCCGGGGGCGTTGCCTCCGTCCGAAACCGCACCGGGAGCGCGCCGGGGCACGCCTGGGCACATGACCCCGCCGGTCACGCCATCACCGGCACCGCCACCGGCGCCCCCGGCCCCACATACCGCGCCACCGGCCGGATGATCTTCGGGTCCTGTGCCTGTTCCAGGATGTTGGCGCTCCAGCCCACCACCCGCCCCGCCGCGAAGGTGGGGGTGAACATCTCGCGGGGCAGGCCGCACAGCTCCATGACGACGCCGGCGTAGAACTCGACGTTGGTGTGGAGTTCGCGGCCGGGCTTCAGTTCCGCCAGGATCGCCTCGACCTGGCGTTCGACCTCGACGGCGAAGGCGACGCGTGGGCCGCCGAACCGCTCCGCGACCTCGCGCAGCATCCGGGAGCGCGGGTCCTCGGTGCGGTAGATCGCGTGACCGAAGCCCATGATCCGCTCCCCCGCGAGGACCCGTTCACGGATCCAGGCGTCGATGCGGTCGGGCGTGCCGATCGCGTCCAGGGTGTCCAGCGCACGGCTCGGCGCACCGCCGTGCAGCGGCCCCGACAGCGCTCCCACGGCCCCCACGAGACACGCCCCGACGTCCGCACCCGTCGAGGCGATGACCCGCGCCGTGAAGGTTGATGCATTGAAGCCGTGATCAATGGTTGAGATCAAGTATTGCTCGATTGCCCGGGCCCGCAGGGGGTCCGGCTCCGAACCGGTCACCATGTAGAGGTAGTTGGCCGCGTAGGACAGGTCCTCGCGCGGCTCCACGGGTTCCAGTCCGCGCCCGAGCCGGTACAGCGCGGCGAGCAGCGTCGGTACGGCCGCGGTCGCCACGACAGCGTCCCGGCGGCGTTGGTCCCCGTCGATGTCGTACACCGGCCGGAAGCCCTTGGCCGCGCCCAGCAGCGACAGCGCCGTGCGCATCCCGGCGAGCGGACCGGAGACCGCGCTCGCGGCCGCGAGGGCGGGCAGTGCCGCCCGTACCTCGTCGGGCAGCCGGCGCAGCGCGGCGGTCTCGGCGGCGAAGACGGCTCCGTGTCCGGCGTCCGGCAGCTCGCCGTGAACCAGGAGGTGCCAGACGTCCTCGAACGCGCGGGTCTGCGCGAGTTCGACGGCCGAGTACTGGCGGTAGTGATAGAAGCCCTCGGACCCCCGCACGTCACCGATCTCGGTGTCGGTGACGACGACACCCGCGAGACCTCGCGGTACGTCGACGAGGGTGCCTGCGGTCCTGTTGACGGACATGATTCCTCCCTGAACTTGATTTCACTGTCCATGTTGACTAAATGCTCTGTCAACATTGATTAAATCAATGATTACTCCACGCGGATACGGTGACCTCATGCGCGATCACGAACCCGCCCCCGACCTCGAGGGACGACGGCTGACCACCAAGGAGGCGGCCGAGCTGCTCGGCGTGAAGCCCGAGACCGTCTACGCGTACGTGAGCCGCGGTCAGCTCGGCAGCCGGCGCGTACCGGGCGGCCGCGGCAGCACCTTCGACGCCAAGGAGGTCCAGGCGCTCGCCCGGCGCAACAGGCGGGAGAGCGCCGGGAGTCAGGGATCCGGCGGCGAACTGTCCGTACGGACCCGCATCACACTCATCGACACGGACCGGTACTACTTCCGGGGCGTCGACGCGACCGAACTGGCCGCACGCCACTCCTACGAAGAGATCGCCGAGTGGCTGTGGACCGGGCGGATGCGCCCCGGCACGAGGTTCACGGCCCCCGAGTCCTCGGTCTCCGTCGCCCGCCGGGCCGTGAACGCACTGCCCGAACACACCTCGCCCACCGACCGGTTGCGGGTCGCCGCCATCGCCGCCGCGACCGCGGACCCGCTGCGCTTCGACCTGTCCGAGGACGCCGTGCTCGGCACCGCGCGCATCCTGATCCCCACCCTCGTCGCCGCCCTGCCGCCGGTGCGCATGGGCCACCGTGACGAGGGCTCACTGGCCGAGCGGCTGTGGGACCGGCTCAGCGCGCGCCGGCCCGACGAGGCGTCCGTGCGCGTCCTGGACACCGCCCTGGGGCTGCTCGTCGACCACGACCTGGCCGCCTCCACCCTCGCGGTGCGGGTCGCCGCCTCGGCCCGCGCGCACGCCTACGCGGCCGTCTCCGCCGGACTCGGCGTCCTGGAGGGCCCGTTGCACGGCGCCGCCAGCGGACTGGCTCACCGGCTTCTGCTGGACGTACTCGACCAGGGCGACGCGGCCCCCGTGATCGCCGACGAACTGCGGGCCGGACGCCGTATCCCGGGACTGGGCCACCGGCTCTACCCGGGCGAGGACCCCCGCGCGCGTGCGCTGTTCGCCCTCCTGGAGGAGATGCCGCACGCCGAGCCCGCCCTGGCCGCGGCCCGTGACGTGGTGGCCACCACCGCGCGCCACACCCCGCTGCACGCCAACGTCGACCTCGCCCTGGCCGTCTTCACCGTGTCCACCGGGATGCCCGCGACCGCCGGCGAGACGATCTTCGCGGTCGCCCGTACGGCGGGCTGGATCGCCCACACCCTGGAGGAGTACGGGGAACGGCCCCTGCGCATGCGGCCCAGTGGTCTCTACGTGGGCGCCAAACCCCCTCAAGCGCTGCCGTAGCGGGACACGAGCACGGTCGGGAGTCACACGGAGCCAAGTCAGGTTAGGCTCACCTCTGTGAGTACGTGTACATCCGTCTCCCGCGACCTCGACGAGCCCGTTTCCGGGACCGCGGCGACCGCGAAGACCTGGCTGCTCCTCGAACAGCCCGGTCCGTGGGGCGCGCATGCGCTCACCTCCAGCCACCTGGACCCCGCGCTGGGCCGCGCCCTGGAACGGGCGGCCAAGGGCACAGGCGTACGCGTCGCGCTCATCCGCCGGCCCGGGCGGCACGCGGACTGCGGCACCCCGTCGATGCGCCGCGTGTACGTGTCCCACACCGCTCCCGGCGGCGTCTGGCTGCACAGTGCCGAGGTCCGCGATCCGCGGCGGCTGCTCGATCTCGACTTCGCCGCGCTCGGCGCGGGCGACCACCGCAGCGTCGCCGGCGCGCTCGACGGACGCCCGTACACCGGCGCCCCGCTGGCCCTCGTCTGCACCAACGGCAAGCGCGACCGCTGCTGCGCCGTCCTCGGGCGCCCCCTGGCGGCCGAGCTCGCCGCCTCCGGGGCCGAGGGCGTCTGGGAGGTCACCCATCTGGGTGGACATCGCTTCTCACCGACGCTGCTCGTCCTGCCGTACGGCTACGCCTACGGCCGGGTGAGTGCCCAAGCGGTCAAGCAGATCCTGCACAGCGTCCAGAACGGGCGGATCGTCGTGGAGGGGTGCCGCGGCAGCTCGGCGTGGGAGCGGCCCGGCCAGGCTGCGGAGCTGGCGGTGCGCGCGGCAGCGGGCGAGTACGCGGCGGACGTGCTGAGCGTCGTACGCACGGACGGCGCCGCCCCGCGCTGGGAGGTCACCGTCGCGCACGTCGACGGGCGCCACTGGCGGGTCGTCGTGGCCCAGAGCGCCTCCCTGCCACCGCGCGCGGAGAGCTGCGGGACCTCGGTGCTGGGCTCGCCCGCGCGGATGGACGTCGTGGCGGTGCGGGAGCTGGCACCCACGGCAGCGCTCGCGAGCTGAACTGGACGCCGCCTCCCCGGCGCGAGCTGAGCTGAGCTGAGCTGAGCTGGACGCCGCCTCCCCGGCGTGGACGTCGTAAAGCGTCATCACGTGGCGCCGTACGCCCCGCATGTATTGATCAAGAGATCCACGCCACACCCCTACGGCTGTTCACACCCCTCCGCGTACCGTCATGGGTATGAGCCCCACTCCCCCCGCACGGCGCCTCCGCCTCGGTCTGCCGCGGCGGATGTTCTCGCAGCTGCTGTTGATGCAGCTCGCGATCGCCGCGGGCGTCGCGGTGCTCGCGACGGGGCTCTTCCTCGCGCCGCTGAGCGACCAGCTGGACGACCAGGCGATGCGCCGGGCCCTCGCGATCGCGCAGACGACCGCCGAGCAGCCGCAGATCGCGAAGGACCTGCAGAGCACCGCGCCGTCGGTCGACGGGCCGGTGCAGGTGGAGGCCGAGCGTATCCGGAAGGCCACCCGGGCCGAGTACGTCGTGATCATGAACACGCGCGGTGTGCGCTGGTCGCACACCGACCCCGGGCAGATCGGCGGGATCGTCTCCACCGACCCCACGCGGGCGCTGGGCGGCCAGGAGGTCATGGAGATCGACGACGGCACCCTGGGGCGCTCTGCCCGCGGCAAGGTGCCGTTGCGCGACAGTGACGGCGACATCATCGGCGCGGTCTCGGTCGGCATCGCCTACGACAGTGTCCGGGCCCGGCTGATCCACGCGATACCGGGGCTGCTCGCCTACGCGGGCGGCGCCCTGGCCGTCGGTGCGCTCGCCGCCTGGCTCATCTCCCGGCGGGTCCAGCGGCAGACCCGGGACCTGGCCTTCTCCGACATCTCGGCGCTGCTCGCGGAGCGCGAGGCGATGCTGCACGGCATCCGGGAGGGCGTCGTCGCGCTCGACCGCGCGGGCCGTATCCGCCTCCTCAATGACGAGGCGCAGCGCCTTCTGGGCATCGGCGACGAGGTGGTCGGCCGCTCCCTGGAGGAGGCGCTCGGAGAGGGCCGTACGGCCGACGTCCTGGCCGGCCGGGTGACCGGCACCGACCTCCTCACCGTCCGCGGCCAGCGGGTCCTGATCGCCAACCGCATGCCCACCGACGACGGCGGCGCCGTGGCCACCCTGCGCGACCGCACCGAACTGGAGCAGCTCGGCCGGGAGCTGGACTCCACGCGAGGTCTGATCGACGCCCTGCGCGCCCAGGACCACGAGCACGCCAATCGCATGCACACGCTTCTGGGGCTGCTCGAACTGGAGTTGTACGACGAGGCCGTGGACTTCGTCGGAGAGGTCGTCGGCGATCACCGCGCCACCTCGGAGCAGGTCACCGAGAAGATCGAGGACCCCCTGCTCGCGGCCCTGCTGGTCGGCAAGGCGACCGTCGCCGCGGAGCGCGCGGTCGCCCTGTGGATCTCGGACCGGACCTGGCTCCCGGACCGGTTGATCGATCCCCGCGCCGTCGTCACGGTGGTCGGCAACCTGGTGGACAACGCCCTGGACGCCGTCGCGGGCACACCGCACGCGCGCGCGGAGGTCGAGTTGCGTGCCGAGGGCCGTACCGCCGTCCTCAGGGTGCGCGACACCGGGCCGGGCATCCCCGCGGAACACCGTGACCTGGTCTTCACCGAGGGCTGGTCCACAAAGAAGCCGCCGACGCACGGCAAGCGGGGCATCGGGCTGTCCCTGGTGCGCAGGCTGGCCGAGCGCCAGGGCGGCAGCGCGACCGTGACGGAGGCGGACGGCGGGGGCGCGGAGTTCACCGTCGTCCTGCCCGAGGCCCTGGCGGGACCCGACCTGGAGCCCGCGCTGACCGCCCCGCCCACCGCCGGGAACGCCGGGAACGCCGGCGGAACCACCGCCACAGCCACCGCCGGGAACACCGTCGAGGAGGAGTCGCGATGATCGAGGTCCTGGTCGTGGACGACGACATACGGGTGGCGCGAGTCAACGCCGCCTACGTCGAGAAGGTGCCGGGCTTCCGCGTGGCGGGTGAGGCGCACAGCGCGGCGGAGGCGCTGCGCCAGGTCGAACTGCTGCCCAGGCTCGACCTGGTCCTCATGGACCACTACCTGCCCGACGAGACGGGTCTGTCGGTCGTCCAGGAGATGCGCCGCCGCGGTCACCAGACGGACGTGATCATGGTGACGGCTGCCCGTGACATCACGACCGTGCAGGCGGCCATGCGCCAGGGCGCGCTCCAGTACCTGGTCAAGCCGTTCGCCTTCGCGGGCCTGCGCGCCAAGCTGGAGGCGTACGCCGAGCTGCGCCGCACCCTCGACAGCGGCGGCGAGGCCGAACAGGCGGAGGTGGACCGCATCTTCAGCGCCCTGTCCGCCCCCTCCGAGCCCGACCTGCCCAAGGGCCACTCCCCCACGACCGCGGAACTCGTACGCCAGTCCCTGCTGAACGCCGAAGGCCCCCTGTCGGCCCAGGAGATCGCCGAACGCACCGGAGTGAGCCGCCAGACCGCCCAGCGCTACCTCAAGCTCCTGGAGCGCACCGGGCGGGCCCGCCTCACCCTCAAGTACGGCGACGCGGGCCGCCCGGAACACCGTTACGTCTGGGCGACCCGCGCCTGAGGACACGGCCCGTGGGGGCGGGGGAAGGAACCGTGCCCTCCCCGGATACGGATGCAGGCCCACCCCCTGCTCGACCGACACGGCGGTCGTACGGCAGTACGGCATTACGGGGCGACTACGGCGATGACGGGAGCCTGCGGCGGAGGGGCGAGGCCGTTCCTACGCGGGCCTGCAAGGCAAGGCCAGGTACGGCCACCCGCCCCAACGCAGGCCTGCAAGTCAAGGCCCCGTACGGCCACCCACCCCTACGCCGCCCCAGCCCCCGTCAGGGAACGCACCTCGGTCTCCGCGTGCTTGGCCTCGTCCGCCACCTCCGCCGAGGTGACCGTCCCGAGCCAGCCGGCGACGAAGCCCAGCGGGATCGAGACCAGGCCGGGGTTCTGGAGCGGGAAGTACTGGAAGTCGACGCCCGGGAACAGCGACGCCGGACTGCCGGACACCACAGGCGACAGCAGCACCAGCACCACGGCCGGGACCAGCCCTCCGTAGACCGCCCACACCGCTCCTCGGGTGGTGAAGCCGCGCCAGAACAGCGAGTACAGCAGCACCGGCAGATTGGCGGACGCGGCGACCGCGAAGGCCAGGCCCACCAGGAAGGCGACGTTGAGGTCGCGGGCCAACAGGCCGAGGCCGATCGCCACCACACCGATCCCGACGGCGGCGACACGCGCCACGGCGACCTCACTGCGGGGTTCGGTGTCCCGCCGCCGCAGCGAGGCGTACAGGTCGTGGGCCACGGACGCGGAGGAGGCGAGCGTGATGCCGGCGACCACCGCGAGGATCGTGGCGAAGGCGATCGCGGCGACGATGGCGAACAGAACCGTTCCACCCGTGGAGTTCGCCCCGCCGCCCAGATCGAGGGCCAGCAGCGGCACGGCGGTGTTGCCGGCCGCGTTGGATCCCCGCACGGCGTCCGGACCGACGATCGCCGCCGCCCCGAAACCAAGGACGATGGTCATCAGATAGAAGCCGCCGATGAGTCCGATCGACCAGACGACGGAACGGCGAGCGGCCCGCGCGGTGGGCACGGTGTAGAAGCGCGACAGGATGTGCGGCAGCCCCGCCGTCCCCAGGACCAGCGCGAGTCCCAGGCTCATGAAGTCGAAGCGCGCGGTCCAGTCCCCGCCGTACTTGAGCCCGGGCGCCAGGAACTTCTCGCCGTGGCCACTGCGTTCGGCCGCGGTGAGCAGCAGTTGGTCGAAGTCGCCGTGGAAGCGCACCAGGACGAGCACGGTCAGCGCGATCGTGCCGCCGAGGAGCAGGACCGCCTTCACGATCTGGATCCAGGTGGTGGCCCGCATCCCTCCCAACGACACGTAGATGACCATGAGCGCGCCGACGCCGATGACCGTCCAGGTCTGCGCCGCCTCGCTGGTGCCGCCGAGCAGCAGGGCGACCAGGCTCCCCGCCCCCACCATCTGCGCCACCAGATACAGAACGGACACCGTGACCGAGGAAGTTCCCGCCGCGATCCGCACCGGGCGCTCGCTCATCCGCGCCGCCACCACGTCGGCCAGCGTGAACCGCCCGCAGTTGCGCACCAGTTCGGCGACGAGGAACAGCACCACCAGCCACGCCACCAGGAAACCCACCGAGTACAGCATCCCGTCGTACCCGAAGAGCGCGATGAGTCCGGAGATGCCCAGGAAGGATGCCGCCGACATGTAGTCACCCGCGATGGCAAAACCATTCTCCATCGGCGAGAACAGCCGGCCCCCGGCGTAGAACTCCTCCGCCGAGCCGTGCCGGTTGCGGCTCACCCACGTCGTGATCGCCAACGTGACCGCGACGAAGGCGCTGAACAGCAGCAGCGCCAGCGTCTGGTGGTCGCTCGTCACGAAGCACCGCCCTGAATGCCCCTGGTCAGCTCCTGGGTGTCCCAGCGCAGCTCCAATGCCGCCCGGTCCCTGCGCAGGCGGGCGTGGCGCGCGTACGCCCACGTCAGCAGGAAGGTGGTGAGGAACTGCCCGAGTCCGGCGACCATCGCCACGTTCACCGCCCCCGCCACCGGCCGCGCCATCAGCCCGGGCGCGGTCGTCGCGGCCACCACGTACCCCACGTACCAGGCGAAGAAGGCGAGGCATGCCGGCACCACGAACCTGCGGTACCTGGAGCGCACTTCCTGGAAGGCCGCGCTGCGCTGCACCTGGAGGTACACGTCCGCGGCCGCCTCCTCCCGCTCGGCCCGTCCGGACCGGGCGACCGGCAGGGGCACGGGCGCCCCGGCGCCGCCCGACTCGCCCCAGCCGGAGGCGAGTGCGTCGTACCAGGGGTCGTCGTACTTCACCGCTCCGAACGTCTCTGCGAACGCCGGGGGCTGACCGTCGTGGTTCCCGGCCGCACTTTCGGGACCACTCTCGTCTGCGCGGGGACGACCGTTGCTTGACTGCATGCCCAAGGATGGACAGAACAGGAAGATCCCCGACTCTTCTTCTCCTCCCGCTTCACCCCATCAGGTGACTCGACCTGGCGGACCGGCTCGCCGGGGCGATTGGCTCGCCCCAGCGATCGACCATCAGGCGGTCAGACGCGGCGAGTTGAGTGCCCCCGCCCCTGACCGGCGCCCCGAGCCGCCCTCCGAGCCGCCCCCGGCCCAAACCCGGCGCAGCACTACGCGTCGATCCGTGACCGATCCAACGTGGCCGCCGAGCTCGAGATGAACTCCTTGCGCGGCGCCACGTCGTTGCCCATCAGGAGGTCGAAGACCTGCTCGGCGGCCTCCAGGTCGGAGAGGTTCACCCGGCGCAGCGTGCGGTGCCGTGGGTCCATGGTCGTCTCGGCCAGCTGGTCGGCGTCCATCTCACCGAGGCCCTTGTAGCGCTGGATGGAGTCCTTGTAGCGGATCCCCTTGCTCTGGAACTCCATGAGCTTGTCGCGCAGCTCTCGGTCCGAGTACGTGTAGACGTACTTGTCCTGGCCCTTCTTGGGCTGGACGAGCTCGATCCGGTGCAGTGGCGGCACCGCCGCGAAGACCCGGCCCGCCTCGATCATCGGGCGCATGTAGCGCTGGAACAGCGTCAGCAGCAGCGTCCGGATGTGGGAGCCGTCCACATCGGCGTCGGTCATCATGATGATCTTGCCGTAGCGGGCCGCGTCGATGTCGAAGGTCCGGCCCGAACCCGCTCCTATGACCTGGATGATCGCGCCACACTCGGCGTTCTTGAGCATGTCGGTCACGGACGACTTCTGGACGTTGAGGATCTTGCCGCGGATCGGCAGCAGCGCCTGGAACTCGGAGTTCCGGGCCAGCTTGGCCGTACCGAGCGCGGAGTCCCCCTCGACGATGAACAGTTCGCTGCGGTCGACGTCGTCGCTGCGGCAGTCGGCGAGCTTGGCCGGCAGCGACGAGGACTCCAGGGCCGTCTTCCGGCGCTGTGCGTCCTTGTGCTGACGGGCCGCGATGCGCGTGCGTGCCGCGGCGACCGCCTTCTCCATGACGACCCGGGCCTGGGCCGCCGCGTCCCGCTTCGTGGACGTCAGGAACGCCTTGAGCTCCTTGGAGACCACGGTGTTCACGATGCGCCGGGCCGCCGACGTGCCGAGCACTTCCTTGGTCTGGCCCTCGAACTGCGGTTCGGCGAGACGCACGGTCACGACCGCCGTGAGGCCCTCCAGGGCGTCGTCCTTGACGATGTCGTCCTCGGCGACGCGAAGCAGCTTCTTGGCGCGCAGCACCTCGTTCATGGTGCTGGCCACGGCCGTCTCGAAGCCGGCGACATGGGTGCCGCCCTTGGGTGTGGCGATGATGTTCACGAACGACTTGAGGGTCGTGTCGTAGCCCGTGCCCCAGCGCAGGGCGACATCGACGTCGAGTTCCCGGGTGACCTGGGTGGGCGTCATCTGCCCGTGCTCGTCCAGGACCGGCACCGTCTCCTTGAAGGTGCCCTGGCCGGAGAGGCGGAGGACGTCGCAGACCGGCTTGTCGTTCGCCAGGTACTCGCAGAACTCGCTGATACCGCCGTCGAAGCGGAAGGACTCCTCGCCCTTGCTGCCCCCCTCGCCGAGACCGAACTCGTCGCGGACGACGATGGTCAGCCCGGGCACCAGGAAGGCGGTCTGCCGGGCGCGCTGGTGAAGGTTCTCCAGGGAGAGCTTGGCGTCCTTCAGGAAGATCTGCCGGTCGGCCCAGTACCGCACGCGCGTGCCGGTGCGGGTCTTCGGGATCCGCTTGGTCTTGCGCAGGCCGCCCGTCTCGAACTTGGCGTCGGGCCCCGCCCCGGCGAAGGCGCCGGGCACGCCGCGCCGGAAGCTGATCGCGTGGGTGTTCCCCGCGCGGTCCACCTCGACGTCCAGCCGCGCGGAGAGGGCGTTCACCACGGAGGCGCCCACGCCGTGCAGGCCGCCGGAGGCCGCGTACGAGCCGCCCCCGAACTTGCCGCCGGCGTGCAGCTTGGTCATGACGACCTCGACGCCGGACAGACCGGTCTTGGGTTCGACGTCGACCGGGATGCCTCGGCCGTTGTCCCGGACCTCCACCGAGCCGTCGTCGTGGAGGATCACCTCGATGTGGTCGCAATAGCCCCCGAGAGCCTCGTCGACGGAGTTGTCGATGATCTCCCAGAGGCAGTGCATCAGGCCTCGACTGTCGGTCGAGCCGATGTACATACCGGGGCGCTTGCGTACGGCCTCGAGGCCCTCGAGGACGAGCAGGTGCCGCGCGGTGTAGTTGGAACCGTCCCGGTCTGCTCCTGCCAGCAGCGCTGTGGACGGCACGGACGTCTCGGCGGTCACGCGGTTCGCTCCTCGCTGAATTTCAGATGTCGCCCTGATGGGTAAGGGCGCGGCTTCGGTCGCCGCCAAGAGGGTACCGAGGCCTGGTAGAGCCGTTGTAACGCCACCCTCGTCGGAAGTCACGATAGTCCAGAGTCGCATGCATGTTCGATCCCTCGATGGAGTGAAGTACATATCACGTTCCCTTCGGGGCATGAACCATTTAGGCTCCGGGCACGTCCTCATGAACAACCGGCAACCCAGCCGGGAGGACGGACTTTGACCGCAAGAGCGAATCCGTAAGACACCTAGACACGCAATACGGCACATTCGCCGCCACCGGCAGCAGACGGCCGGCCTCGAAAGATTTTTTCGAGGAGAAGCCCTGAGCGGGAACGTTTGGGGTTGGTTGGATGTTGACCCTGGTACGACAGCTCGTCGAGCTAGAGAAGAGGCGACGTGACTACTGTTCTGACCCCTGCGAGCCCGTTGACGGCCGCCGATCGCTGCGACCGTTGCGGCGCCCAGGCATACCTGCGCGTCGTCCTGCTCAGTGGCGGTGAACTGCTCTTCTGCGCCCACCATGGTCGCAAGTTCGAGCCGGAACTCAAGAAGATCGCCGCTGAGATACAGGACGAGACGGAGCGCCTGACGACCGCTCCCGCATCCGCCTCGGAAGAAGATCGCTGACACCTCGCATCACGACGAGCCAGCGCCGGCACAGGCCGGCACACGAGCGGCCGCCCCTGAAGAGGGGCGGCCGCTCGCGCCGTGTCTGGAGGGACGGGCGCGCCGTGACCGACGGGTACGGCCGCGCCAGCCACCGGGTACGGGGCCTGCCGTCTTGTCGGCACTATGAGCCGCCACTACGGGCCGTTCGTTCGCGAGCACGGCTACGGACCGACCGTGAGCGCAGCTACGGGTCGTCCGTGAGTTCGGCTCTGGGGCCGACCGTGAGTGGCCCCACGAGCAGCCAGCCGTCCGCAGGTGCCGCCACGGGCCTCCGTGAGCGCCCTGAGGAGGCCCCGTCAGCGCCCCTACGGCCTCTCACGCACCGTCAGACCCTCGTCGGGCACCCTCGGGGCCTCCCGCCCACCGTTGGCCCGCTCAGGGACCCTCACGGCCCCCTGCCCCCTATTGGCCCCGTCAGAGCCCCCCACGGCCTCCGGCCCGCCGTTCCACCCGAGCGTCCGCAGCACGTCCGACACGCGCGTGTAGACCCCAGGGCTCCCCGCACGTCCGCAGCCGCTCCCCCAGGACACGAGCCCGATCAGCTTCCCCTGAGCGACCAGCGGTCCACCGCTGTCCCCCTGACAGGCGTCCATGCCGCCCGTCGCCTCACCGGCGCAGAGCATCGTGCCGACGAGGTAGGTGCCGTCGGCGCTGCCGGGGTAGGCGCGCTCGCACAGGGCGTCGGACAGCACATGCACGTGTGCCGCCCGCAGACTGTGGGCGTAGTCGCCGCCGCCCGTGGCGTCGCCCCAGCCGTACACGGTGGCGGAAGTGCCAGGCTCGTACGCGGCGTCGCCGGCCGGCGCCATCGTGATGGCGGAGCTGCCCGGCAGGGCTGTGGCGAGGGTGATGACCGCGAAGTCCCCGGCGTTGGTGCCCGCGTCGTAAGCGGGGTTCACCCAGGTGGCGCGTACCGGGATCTCCTGACCCTCGTTCGAGAGCAGGTCCGTTCGACCCGCGATGACCTTGAGGTCACCCACCCGGTCCGGCGGCCCCCCGAGGACGTCCTCGCCCAGACAGTGGGCCGCGGTGAGCACGGTGGTCCGACCGACGGCCACGCCACCGCAGAACTGCCCCGCGCGCGTACCCCCGAACCGGTCACGACTCGACAGCGCCACGGTCCACGGACCCTCGGAGATGTCGACGGGGAATCCGCCTACGACGACGCTGTCGGCGGCCACTGGGGTGGCGGCCACAGGAGCGGCGGACACCAGCGGTATGGCACCCGCCAAGGCCGCGAGCACCAGCGACCCGGTCAGCGGCCGGGCAAAGGGACGACGCATGCACGTTCCTCACTCTGGGGTGGTCATGGGACACCCAGGGTGATCCACCGAGGCGTCGCCCGCACCCGCTCAGCCCGAAGGCCCGGCCCCCTGTACGGGAACCGGGCCTTCGACGTCGTACGGCCTCGACCTAGTCGAGGTAGTCGCGCAGCACCTGCGAACGCGACGGGTGGCGCAGCTTCGACATGGTCTTGGACTCGATCTGGCGGATGCGCTCGCGCGTCACGCCGTACACCTTGCCGATCTCGTCGAGGGTCTTCGGCTGACCGTCGGTGAGACCGAAACGCATGGAGACGACGCCCGCCTCGCGCTCGGACAGGGTGTCCAGGACGGAGTGCAGCTGCTCCTGGAGGAGCGTGAAGCTGACCGCGTCGGCCGGGACGACCGCCTCGGAGTCCTCGATGAGGTCACCGAACTCGCTGTCGCCGTCCTCGCCGAGCGGGGTGTGCAGGGAGATGGGCTCGCGGCCGTACTTCTGGACCTCGATGACCTTCTCGGGGGTCATGTCGAGTTCCTTGGCCAGCTCCTCCGGGGTGGGCTCGCGGCCCAGGTCCTGGAGCATCTGGCGCTGCACACGCGCGAGCTTGTTGATGACCTCGACCATGTGCACCGGGATACGGATGGTGCGGGCCTGGTCGGCCATCGCGCGGGTGATCGCCTGACGGATCCACCAGGTGGCGTACGTGGAGAACTTGTAGCCCTTGGTGTAGTCGAACTTCTCCACCGCGCGGATCAGACCGAGGTTGCCCTCCTGGATGAGGTCCAGGAAGAGCATGCCGCGGCCGGTGTAACGCTTGGCCAGGGAGACCACCAGACGGAGGTTGGCCTCCAGGAGGTGGTTCTTGGCGCGGCGGCCGTCCTCGGCGATGATCTCCAGCTCGCGCTTGAGCTTCGGCGCGAGCTTGTCGGCGTTGGACAGCTTGTCCTCGGCGAACAGACCGGCCTCGATGCGCTTGGCGAGCTCGACCTCCTGCTCGGCGTTGAGCAGCGGGACCTTGCCGATCTGCTTGAGGTAGTCCTTGACGGGGTCGGCGGTGGCGCCGGCGACGGCGACCTGCTGGGCCGGCGCGTCGTCCTCGTCGTCGTCGGAGAGGACGAAGCCCTTGCTCTCGCCGCCCTCCTCTTCCTCTTCGCCGGGCTTGATCTCCTCGAGGACCTCGTCCTCGATGACCTCGGCGTCGTCCTTGCCGGCGGTCGTCTTCTTGGCGGCCGTCTTCTTGGCGGTCGTCGCCTTCTTCGCGACCGCCTTCTTGGCCGTCGTCGTCTTCTTGGCGGCGGCCTTCTTCACCGGCGCCTCGTCGTCCACGGCAGCCTCGGCGGCGGGCGCCGCCGGGGTGGCGGTGGCGGTGGCCTTCTTGGTGGTCACCGTCTTCGCGGCAACCGTCTTGGTGGCGGTGCGCTTGGCCGGACTCTTCGCTGCGACGCTCTTTCGGGTGCGCTTGGGCTCCGCGGCACTGACCATCAGCGTCACACCCTCTTCCTCGAGGATCTGGTTGAGGCTGCGCAGTACGTTCTTCCACTGAGTGGCCGGAATCTGGTCAGCTTCGAAGGCCCGACGCACGTCATCGCCGGCGATCTGCCCCTCAGCCTTTCCCCGCTCAATGAGAGCCATGACAGAGACGGACTCGGCGATCTCCGGCGGGAGCGTACGGGATGTGCTGGCCGACACGAACAACCTCTCGGAACGTTGGAAAACGGCTTCCGGCCCCGTCCGGGCTGGACAGGAACCGACCACCGGCCGTGGAGATGGGCCGACGGTGCGGGCGGGGGCCGGGAAGATGCACAGCGCCTTCTATGGCGTCCGTATTCCCTCCGCGGCTGTCACCTCTTAGGTCATCGCGTTGTTTCCACAAGCGTTACGCCCAATCTGCGTGGCCCGAGTCACACCCCGTAAGCGATCAAAAACGTTCAGATACGGGCAAAGGTGGGCAGCATTGGGCGCTTCGAGGGAGGAGCTGGAGGAGCCGCCCTGTCGCGCCGTCGGACCCCGCAGGATTCCGAAGGATCCTGCGGGGTCCGACGGGGGGCGGTTCGCCGGCCGAACGATGCCCAGGAGGGGGAGGCATCCTCCGGCCGTACCGCCCGCGGTGTGTGGTCAGTGCTCGCGCGGCGCCGGCACCACACGCTCGACCTCGGGGTGGACGGTGAGCAGCTGACGCATGGCCGCCTCGGCCGCCGTGCCGTCGCCGGCGGCGAGGGCGTCGGCGATCCTGCCGTGCTGCACGAGGGACGCCTCGTTCGGCCGGTCGCAACCCGTCACCGGACCGCCGGACACCTGAAGCGCCGAGGACACGATGCCCGAGAGGTGCTCCAGCATGCGATTGCCCGCGAGCTGGATGAGCAGGGAGTGGAACTCGGCGTCCGCGCGCGAGAAGGTCAGCGCGTCACCCTGCCCCAAAGCGTGCCCCATGATCTCGACCATGTCGGCGAGCCGCTGCTGGGCGTCGTCGCGCCCGTGCCCGGCGGCGAGGCGCGCGGCGAGCGGCTCGATCGTCCAGCGCAGCTCGCTCAGCTCACGGCGCTGGTTGTCGCGCTGCGGCCCGAAGGCACGCCACTCGATGATGTCCGGGTCGAGCAGGTTCCAGTCACTGACGGGGCGCACGCGCGTGCCGACGTTCGGCCGGGCGCTGACCAGGCCCTTGGCCTCCAGGACCCGGAGAGACTCACGGACGACGGTGCGGGAGACCTCGAAACGCTGGCCGATCTCCTCGGGCACCAGCGGGCGGTCGGCACCGAGGTCGCCCGAGACGATCATCTGTCCCAGCTGCTGGACGAGTTGGCCGTGCAGTCCGCGTCCCCGGCTGCCCGCGGCGCGTCGGCCCACACGCCCCAGCTCGGGATCCGCGGCGTCCCACGCGGAGGCCCCGACGCGCTCGGCGGCGGGCGCCTCCGCGTAGGGGTAGCGGTCGAGTCCGCCCGGGCCGGCGAGGCCGGAGTCTGCGGAGCGGGCGGCGGTCATCATGGTGTGCGCAAGGGTACTCACGGATCTTTTGTCGGCGCCCTCTCCAACTGCCTTGAGGTCTTTGGTGAAAAGCACACGAAAGGGTGATCGCTCACCCCGTCGCAATTGACGCCTTATCGGAAAGAAATGGGCTTTCCACGGGGAGTTGTGCGCAGAGCATGACCGGACGGACGCGGACGGTCGTCATCGGACCCTGCTACGCAGGGTCGTGAGCAGATATGCGCAGAGCAGGGCCGTCAGCGACAACATCAGCGCGCCACCCACGGGTTGGGCGATCATGCGCACAGCGGCGGCGAGCCAGCGCTCTCCGCCGAAGGGCCACTGCACCAGGAACACCTCCCGCAGCCGCTGCGGAAACCCGGCCGCCGTCCGCACAGCCGGTCCCTCCAAGGCCTTTTGTACGAGAGGTACGACGACGACGGGCACCGCGACCACCGCCGCCAGCCCCGCCGCGGTGGACCGGAAGATCCCGGCGGCCAGCACACCGGCCCAGCCGCACCCGACCACCAGGCTGATCCAACTCGCGCCCAAGGTCAGCCAGTCCGCGGGAACCTGCGCGAGCTCCCGTCCGTAGAGCAGGTAGAGCACTTCGGCGTCGCAACCCACCGTGAGAAAGGCCAGCAGCAGCGCGGTGACCGCCGAGACGACGAGTTTGGCCGCGAGCAGCCCCAGTCGGCGGGGCACGGTGCCGCGGTCCGCCGCCAGCGCGGGGTGGCGGAACTCGTCGCCGAAGGCGAACGCCCCGAGCAGACCCGCGCCGAGCGCTGCGGGCGGCAGCGGCAGCTCCTGCGGCCAGGCGGCCAGCAGGCGGTGCTGCGGGGTGTGACCGACCCGGGCCAGCAGTACGGCGGTCAGGGCGGACACGACGAGCACGGCGGCCCCGGTCAGGAACCCGGTCCCGACACCGGTGGCACGCCGCACCTCGTACCGCAGCGGACGGAGCGGGCTGGGGGCGGAACGGACCGAGATGGGGGCCGGCAGTTCGACACGAACGTCGAGACTGGTGAGCCCGGCGGGAGGTCGAGGCCGCGTACCGCGCCGAGGTGCGACGCCCTCGACGGGGCGGGGCACGGAGGGGGCCGAGGGCTGCTGGGCCTCCTCGCCGAGATCTGCCTGTGGCGCGTCTCCTACGGGGTCTACCTGTGTTGCGTCTCCCACGGAGGTTCCGTCCTCTACGGGGGTCCCGTCCGAGGCCGGGCTCCGGGGCTCGGTGTCGGGCCTCGGGATGCCAGCGAGTCGGTGCCCCTCGAAAGGGGCGGGCCGAGCGGGCCCGGGCGCCCGGACCTGCGGAGCCGGGGCAAGAGCACCCTCGGACGTGTCCCGCGGAGCCTCCCCCGCTCCCGGCCCCATGTCCCCCACCTCGTCGGCGAGTTGGTGTACGAGGATGCCGTGACGGAACGCTGTCTCGCCGACGTCGGCACAGGTACTGCCGTAGACGGAGAGCCGGTTGCCGCCCTCCCGGACGACCTCGACGGAGCGCTGTGCCGTGCGGGCCTCCCTGGTGAGCAGGGTGGCGAGACGGGCGGCGTGGGGGGTGCGGACGGCGACTCGAGGGCGCAGTCGGGTGCGGGCGAAGTCGTCGGCCTCCTGATCGGCGACGAGTCGGCCCTCCTCCAGCGTGACGACCCGGTCGGCCGTGCGAGCGGCCTCCTTGGGGTCGGCCGTGGTGATCAGGACCGTGCCGCCCTGGGCCGCGTGGGTCCGCAACATGCCGTACAGCCAGCGGCCCTCGCGGGCGGAGAGGCTGTGGGCGGGTTCGTCGAGGACGAGGGTGTGCGGGTCGGAGAGGAGGGCGCAGGCGAGGCCGAGACGGCGGTCCATGCCGCGCGCGAGGGTGCCGAGGCGTTCCTCGCGCAGGCTGACCAGGCCGACGACCTCGAGCACTTCGTCCGCACGGCGGACCGGGACGCCGGCCGCGGCGCACAGCATCCGCAGATGGTTGCGGACCGTGCGGGACGGGTGCCCCGGCACGTCGCCGAGGAGCACGCCGACCTCACGCGACGGGTGGGCGATCCGATGCAGGGGCCGGCCTCTGAAGTACGTGACCCCGCGCCCCTGTTGCAGTTCGAGCATGAGCCTGAGCGCCGTCGTCTTGCCCGCCCCCGGGGCGCCGAGCAGCGCGGTGACTCGACCCGCGGGCGCCTCGAAGGAGACGTCGTCGACAGCGGGTGGAAGCTCCTTGCGAGGGTTGCTGGTCAGTCCGAAGGCCTGGATCACCCTCAGCAAGATAGCGCGCTATGTCCGTTTTTTCCGTCACTGCAAGGCTCGTTCGACCGACAGTCGGTGAGCGATCCGGCTCCGGGGACCTGCGCCCCGCGCCGAACTCCACCCCTGCGCGAGCGATGGCCCGAGCGTCACATCTCGACTGGTCGGCAGGGAGGTTGAGTGAACCTCACACTTCGGGGCGCAGCATCGGTGGGTTGAGCAGCGTGGCACCGCCCGCTCGGAAGAGCTGGGCCGGGCGGCCGCCCTGGCGGGTGGTGGTGCCGCCGGTGGGGACGAGGAAGCCGGGCGTCCCCGTCACCTTGCGGTGGAAGTTGCGCGGGTCCAGCGCCACTCCCCACACGGCTTCGTAGACACGGCGCAGCTCGCCGACGGTGAACTCGGTGGGGCAGAACGCCGTCGCCAGCGAGGAGTACTCGATCTTGGAGCGCGCGCGCTCCACCCCGTCGGCCAGGATCTGGGCATGGTCGAAGGCGAGCGGTGCGACCGCTTCGCCGTCCCGGCCGTAACCGCCCTGCTGGAGCAGTTCCTCGACCGGCGCCCAGCGTGCGTTGCTGGCGTCGCCGCCCGCTCGGGGCGCGGGCAGGTCGGGGGCGAGCGCGAGGTGGGCGACGCTGACCACCCGCATCCGGGGGTCGCGCTTGGGGTCGCCGTACGTCGCGAGCTGCTCCAGGTGGGCTCCGTTGTCCTGGACGGGGGCGGCGGGCTCATGGGCGCGCAGCCCGGTCTCCTCGGCCAGCTCCCGGGCCGCGGCCTGCGACAGGTCCTCGTCGGCCCGGACGAAACCGCCGGGAAGCGCCCAGCGCCCCTGGAACGGCGGTTCCCCCCTGCGCACCGCCAGCGCGCACAGGGCATGGCGGCGCACGGTCAGCACGACCAGGTCCACGGTGACGGCGAAGGGCGGAAAGGCTGACGGGTCGTAGGGCATGCCGCGATCATAGTCGTCTGCCTGACGATAAACACGCCGTTCACCGACCGCATCCATCGCTCGTCCACCGCGGCTAGACACCGGTTCCACCGGCTCCCGCTCGTCTCGGTCCGGCACCTCGGCCCAGCACGTCGTACCAGGTCACGCTCCCAGTTGCAGCCCGTCGGCAGCCTCCTCGACCATGGCGAGACCCAGTCGGCCGACCCGTACGGAGAACGGGGCGCCCGCGACCCTCAGTCCCGTCAGGACGATCTCGCCCAGCGGCGCGCTGCGCACCGGGCGCAGGGTGACGGTCCCGGCGGGGGCGTCGGGGCGGACACCCGCGAGGGTGGTCAGCATCAGCACGCTCGCTGCCGACGCCGTGGCCGCGGGTCGGCATGCCGCCGGATGCGGAACCGGTGCGCTTCCGTCGGTGCGCTGCTCTCCCGCGTACATCTCGGGCAGCCGGTGGCCGAAGGCCTCGGCCGCCGCCAGGGCGCCTCGCAGCAGCGAGGTCGCCTCCTTCTCGTAGCCGGCGGCGGCCAGCCCGGCGACGGCGACCGCCGTCTCATGCGTGCGTACGGCTCCCCCGCGGTGGCCGAACGGGTTGTACCCCGCCTCCTTCGCGCCCAGACCGCGCAGCCCCCAGCCCGAGTCCATGGCGGGGCCGCCGAGCAGCCGGGCGAGCTGTTCGGTCTGGACTCTGTCGAGCAGGCCTGCCGCCGGCTCGCCCCCGCCCAGCAGGCCCGTGTCGAGAAGGTGGACGGCGACCGCGGCCAGGTGCGGGAGGGGTCGGCCGTCCGGGGCGCGGGCCGCCGCCGGTCGGCCGCCACCCGCGTCGTCGAGCCAGAACTCCTCCCGGAACGACCTCCGCAGGTCCTGCGCCCACTGCCGCAGCCCTGCGCCGCCCGGTCTGCCGCAGTCGTCGAGCAGATCGGCGCCGAGCAACGCGGCGCGGTGCGCATGGGCCTGCGTCTCGCAGCGGGCCGGGCCGCCGGGCTGCGGGTCGCTCAGATACGGGGCCTCGCCCACAGTGGTCCGCAGCCAGGTCAGACAGCGCTCGGCGGCCGGCAGCAACTCCTCCGTCTCGGCATCGGGAAGACCCCAGCGGCGGGCCTCCGCGAGGAGCACCGGGAAGAGCAGCGTGGCCTCCGTGCCGGTGCAGCTCGGCGGGAGGTGCGGGCCCGCGTCGCGTCTGGGGCCGGGAATCATGCCGGACTGCCGTCCCGGGCCGGGCAGTTGGGTGCGGGCGAGCGTGCGCAGGGTGCCCGCCGCGAGCCTGGTGCCCAGGGGCAGGGTCATCCGGGCCGCGGCAAGCGCCTCGGCCGGGGCCAGACCACAGCGCCAGGGCGCTCCGGCGGCCAGATGTGTGTCGGTCGGGTGCGCCGGGTCGCGCAGGAGCAGGGACTGGAGATCCTCGACGCTCGTCCGGAGCAGTTCCTGGACTCTGGGGTCGTCGCCTGACGCCCGCGCGGGCGCGAGAGGGCTCGTGGCGGCCCGTCCCACGGCCCGGACGGGTCCCGCGCCGTCCGTACGAACCCGCAGCTCCACGCTGGTACTGCCTCCCGGGGGCAGGACGAACTCCCAGCGCAGCAACCCGGCCGAGGCCAAGGCGTCGGACGGCGGCGGGTCGGCCGTGACCGACGAGTTGCCGAGGGGGGACGACCAGCGCAGACCGGAGTCGTGGACGCTCGCGGGCAGTTCGGGGCCGGGAGTGCCGCTCGCGATCGCCCCCAGGTCGGCCAGGTCGGCGCCGAGGGCCACCTCGACCGGCAGACGCAGCGGGCGCGGGGCCGCGCTGTGCAGGGTGATCCGCTCGGTGCCGTCCGCGTGGCGCAGGCGCTCCACGACGACGTCCGGGTCCGGACCCGCATGCGCCGAGGTGCGGACGGTCCCCACGAAACGGGCGCTGTCGGCCGTGTTCATGCGCGACTGAACCGCGAGCGGCTCCCGTCCGGCAACCCGGACCTGGCAGCGGGACAACACCCGTCGACCGCCCCGGTAGAACCCCTCCAGCCCACGACCGGTCAACTGCCCGTGCTCCGTGGAAATCGCGAGGCCCGGGAGGGCGACACAGATCAGGGCGGTGTGGGTGGGCGGCAGCTCGCCGACGCGACGCGGTGCCGGGGGCGCAGGCGCACCGCTGAGAGGGGGTGGGATGGGTGAGCGGCTTGCCTGCCCGGCCTGTCCGACCTGCCGGGCCTGCCCGGGCTGGGGGGCCTGCGCAACCTGTCCAACCTGGCCGACTTGTCCGGCCTGGCGGGCCTGGCGGGGTGGCGCGGAGCCTTGGCCCACGGGGGGTGAAGAGGGGAGTCCTGCTCCTGCCAGCGGGCCCGGGCGGCGTGGTCGGCCTTGCGGTCCGGCAGGGGCCGGACCACGCGGCGGAACAGCCGGATCCCCTTCCCCGGGCATGGAAGGGCCCAGCCTCCCTGCGCGGTCGGAGTGAGCGGCTGGTTCCGCTCCCGGTGATGCGGCCGACGCTCTTGCCGGATCGGGGGGATCGGTTCGGGTTCGGTGTGGCTCGTGGGCGAGAGGCGAGGCCGGGGTCGTCGATGGATCGAGGGGACCGGTTCGGTGTGAATCGTGCGCAGGAGGCGTGCCCGAGTCCCTCGCCGGATCGAGAGGATCGGTTCGGTGTGACTCGTGCGCGAGAGGCCTTGCCGGCGCCTTCGACGGATCGGGGGGACGGTTTCGGTGTGGCTCGTGTGCGAGAGTCGCGCCTAGGTCCCTCGCCGGATCAGGCGTGCGGTCCAGCTGCGCCTCGCGGGGGATCGAGTCCCGGTCGGGAGACGCGGGGGGCCGGCCCGCGTCCCGCGGATCGTGTCGGCCGGCGCCGCCCGCAGACGGTGGCAGACCGATCTGCGGCGCTGGTCCACCTGCGGTGGTGCAGTCGTCGTCGGAGGCGGAGGGCGGAGTCGACTGATGCATGGGCGGCTTCTTCTGCGCTCTGTGCGCCTCGGGCGGGGCCGGCGTCGGGGTAGGGGTTCCTGAACGGCCAGGGTGGTGCGTCGGCAGGGCCCGTCCAGGCGTTCCGCCACTCAGGTGAACGGAACAGGGCTCCTCGGAGTCACGCCTGCAATCGGCCGAGCCAACCGGATGGCGGCCAGTGTTCGGTCGACCGAGGCGCGGGGTGCTCGGCGTGGGCCGACAGGTCGAAGAGGGGGTTCGGTCGCCCGGAGCATGTGAGTGTCAGGCGCTTGGGCCTTCCGGCGGCCGGGACTGCGGGGCTATTGGACTCGGGGACTTCCAGCGTTCCAACCCCCCGCACTCCGGGACTTGGGGTCTCCCGCACTCCCGGAGGCCCGGACTCCCGCACTCCCGGAGGCCCGGACTCCCGGACTCCCCGACTTCGAGCCTCCCCGACCCGCGGACTCCGGACTCCCGGTTGTTCCTCGGTCCCGGAGATCCAGGGACCCAAAGCTCCCCACGCGCACCGACATGAAGTCCGCTCTTCTCCCCACCCGCAGCGCCCGCCTCAGTGCCGACGCATACCCATGCACCACAGGATCGCCCTCCGTCCCGTCCAGCCCTTCGCCGTCGATGTCGCCCCGCATACAGACGGCACCCCCTCACGCACCCCCATCCGTGTCGCCGCCCTTCTCACGCACCACCCTCCTGCGCGTGCGGTTCACACGTGCGGCGAGAGGCCTGGTGCCTCCCGTGGTCGGCGTACGCGGACGGGAGCCGTTCGAGCCCTGTCCCTGCGGCTTCGTGGTGGCGGAGCCGTCGGACCGCACCCTGCGGCGGCGTCCGGTGGCGGGTGCGGGACGAGGCGCGGATCCGTCCGTGTCGCCCGGCGCCGTGGGCCCGGCACTGCGGGAGCGCTCGGAGGCGGGTTCCTCCTCGTCCACCCGTTCCACCCGCTCCGCCCGCAGACAGCGGCGGATCGACTCCGGGTCCAGCCCCTCGTTGCAGGCCTGGTGCAACAGCCGTGCGAAGAGGTAGTCGGGATCGGCGCCCAGCGCCATGGCCAAGGCCTCCCTGGCCTCCAGTTCGTCGCCGGTGGACCAGGCGACCCAGCCGGCCAGGGTGAGGGGCGCCGCCGCGTGTTCGCCGTACGGTCCGACACAGCGCCGTGCCAGAGCCCGCCACAGGCGGAGGGCCAGGAGGGCCTCGTCACCCTCCATCCACTCGGCTGCGCGATCGCGGGTCGTGCGGTCCTGGAGGCCCAGAATGAGCATCGCGGCCTCGTCGTGGTCGAGCAGTTGGTCGTCTCGGAGATCCTCGGTCAGCGTGCCGGACACGCGCGGAGCCTGGCCGAAGCGCCGCATGATCTGCCTCGCCAGCTCCAGCGTCTCCTCGGCCATCCCCGCCCGGCTCGAATCGTCGAGGATCCTCGGCACGATCGCCATGCTGCCCGTGTCCAGGGCGATTTCCTGGGCCAGGGCTGTGGCGTTCTCCCAGGGGAGCAGCCTGCCTCGCAGCTCGCTCAGGGTGCCGCGCACCTGGAGTCCGGCGTAGGTGGCGGCCGCCGCCAGTACCGAGGTGCCGGGCAGGCCCATCGCCTCGCCCTCGGGCGGGCAGCACTCCTCGCTGGCGCAGCAGTAGGACCAGAAGCGGCCGTCCGAAATGCACAGAGCCTCGATCACGGGTACGTCGAGGAGCCCGCACTCGACGCGAAGCTTTTGCGCGAGAGGCCGCAGGCGTTCCATCACCTGCCGGCCGGACTCACCCTTCCCGGGCTCCTGGCAGAGGTAGGCCACCATCTGCTCGGGGCGCGCTCCCCTGCGTTCGCTGCCGGTGACGAGTCCGTGGGCCAGCTGCCGGGCCACGGCAGGCCAGTCCTCGCCGCCGGCCGGGATGCCGAGCCGGGCCCGGCCTCCGAAACGGCCTCGCCCGTCCCTGTCGTGGAGGGCAACCAGGACGATGCTGTCCTCGGGGCGGTACCCCAGGAGATACGGCAGGGCGTCGGCGAGCTCGGCCGGGCTGCGCAGGGTCAGCTGGTGCTCGCCGGTGTGACCGTCGTACGGGGTGCAGTCGAGGTGTCCCGTGGGAGCGGGACGGCCGCTCTGCCCTCCGAGGTCTTCAGACCGCTCGCGCCTGTCATGCCGGTCGGGTCGGCCACGCCCCGCCGCGTCGCCGTTTTCGGGGGATCCAGTCGTTTCGCTGTGGTTCGTCATGCGCAGACGATCTCGCGAATCACGAAGTTCCGTTTTGCCCTGTGGATAACCTCGACCAGGGACACGTCAACCCGGGCTCGATCGCGGTGCCCCCACCCCGAGCGAGGCCCCCGCCACCCCCGCACCCACCCCCCGGGCAAGCCCCGCCCCCGATCCGCGCCCCCATCCCCAGCAGGGCCGGCCCCGGAATGTCAGTGGCGTCCTGTTGTATGGACACATGGAGCACACGAGCAACGTCGATCTCCGGGCGGCCGCCGACGCGGTTCTCGCCCGTCTCGTCGGGGACACCACCGGCACCGCCCGGCTGCGGGAGGACCAGTGGCGGGCGATCGAGGCGCTGGTGGCCCACAAGCGGCGAGCCCTGGTCGTACAGCGCACGGGCTGGGGCAAGTCCGCCGTGTACTTCGTGGCGACGTCGCTGCTGCGCGCCCGGGGCAGCGGTCCCACCGTGATCGTCTCGCCGCTGCTCGCGCTGATGCGCAACCAGGTGGACGCCGCGGCCCGGGCGGGCATCCACGCCCGCACCATCAACTCCGCCAACACGGAGGAGTGGGACACGGTCCAGGCAGAGATCGCGGCCGGTGAGGTCGACGTCCTGCTGGTCAGCCCCGAGCGGCTCAACAACCCGGACTTCCGTGACTCGGTGCTGCCCAAGCTGGCCGCCGCCACCGGGCTCCTCGTGGTGGACGAGGCCCACTGCATCTCCGACTGGGGCCACGACTTCCGCCCGGACTACCGGCGGCTGCGCACCATGCTGGCCGACCTCCCGCCGGGCGTCCCGGTGCTGGCGACGACCGCCACCGCCAACGCGCGCGTGACCGCCGACGTCGCGGAGCAACTCGGCACCGGAGGCACCTCGGACGCCTTGATCCTGCGCGGCCCACTGGACCGCGAGAGCCTGAGCCTGGCCGTCCTGCCGCTGCCGGACGCCGCGCACCGGATGGCCTGGCTCGCCGACCACCTCGACCAGTTGCCGGGCTCCGGCATCATCTACACGCTCACCGTGGCCGCGGCCGAGGAGGTCACCGCCTTCCTGCGGCACCGAGGCCACACCGTCGCCTCGTATACGGGCAAGACGGAGAACGCCGACCGGCAGCAGGCCGAGGACGACCTGCTCGGCAACCGTGTCAAGGCGCTGGTCGCCACCTCCGCGCTGGGCATGGGCTTCGACAAGCCCGACCTCGGTTTCGTGGTCCACCTCGGCTCGCCCTCCTCCCCCATCGCCTACTACCAGCAGGTGGGACGCGCGGGGCGCGGCGTCGAGCACGCCGAGGTGCTCCTGCTGCCGGGCAAGGAGGACGAGGCGATCTGGGAGTACTTCGCCTCCCTCGCCTTCCCTCCGGAGGACCTGGTGCGCCGCACGCTCGACGTCCTCACGCGCGCGTCGGGCCCGATGTCGCTGCCCGCGCTGGAGCCGCTGGTGGAGCTGCGCCGCTCCCGGCTGGAGACCATGCTCAAGGTCCTGGACGTGGACGGGGCCGTCCGGCGTGTGAAGGGCGGCTGGGTCGCGACCGGTGAGCCGTGGACGTACGACACGGGGCGGTACGACTGGGTGGCCCGGCAGCGCAAGGCGGAACAGCAGGCCATGCGCGAGTACGCGTCCACCACGGGCTGCCGGATGGAGTTCCTGCAACGCCAGCTGGACGACGAGGGCGCCAAGCCCTGCGGCCGGTGCGACAACTGCGCCGGAGCGCGTTTCACGGCGGACACGTCCACGGCCGCACTGGCCGCCGCGCGCGTCGATCTGGGCCGGGCGGGCGTCGAGGTCGAGCCGCGCAGGATGTGGCCGACGGGGCTGCCGGCGATCGGCGTGGAGCTCAAGGGACGCATCCCGGCCGGCGAACAGGCCTCGCCGGGGCGGGCGTTGGGCCGCCTGTCGGACATCGGGTGGGGCAACAGACTGCGGCCGATGTTCACCCCTCAGGCCACGGACGGTCCCGTGCCGGACGATGTCGCGAAGGCCGTGGTGGGCGTGCTCGCCGACTGGGCCAAGGGGCCGGGCGGCTGGGCTTCGGGAGCGGCGGACGGCCAGCCGCGGCCCGTGGGTGTGGTCACCATCCCCTCACGCACACGGCCTCGGCTGATCAACTCCCTCGGTGCGCACATCGCGGAGGTCGGCCGGCTGCCGCTCCTGGGATCGCTCGAGTACGCGGGCGACGCGCCCCCGCGCTCCAGAAGCAACAGCGCTCAACGCCTGAAGGCGCTCGACGGCGCCCTAGCGATGCCGCCCGACCTCGCCGCCGCCCTGGCCGACGCCGGTGGCCCCGTGCTCCTCGTGGACGACTTCACCGAGACGGGGTGGACTCTCGCCGTGGTGGCCCGGATGCTCCGTCGCGCCGGTGCGCAGGCAGTGCTGCCTCTGGTGCTGGCCGTACAGGGGTGATGACGCCGTACAGGGTTGTTGCCGCCGTACAGGGTTGATGACAGTGGTGCCATCGGTGATGTCGATGGCACAGAGTCACCGACCACGACTCTGACGACATGCTCCGGCTTCCCGGCGCCCCGGGAGCGCGCGGCCTCTGACATGGGCGGACGTCCCATGCGTCGCGCGGCGGTTCGCCGGGTAAGGATATAAACCACACACCATCAGATATCGGTCGACGGCCCCAATTGCTCGTTGCCGCAACCAAGTTCGACAGGAAGAATTGAAGTCCGCTCCCCGCACGGCTCGCCGTGGTCCGGTAGGGCTCTGCTGCGGCGTGCGCTCCCCCGAATCCGACCCCGCCCGCAGTGTGGGCGCGTAGCCGAAGGGAGGACCGTGACCTTCGGATTCGCTCCGTCCCCCGCGGCATCCACGTCGACGACTGCCGACCTGTCCGCCGCATCCGCCAACCCGTTGACCCGCATGCTCGAACCCGCGGAGTGGGCCGCAGCCGGAATCCCCCTGCTGCGCAACCCCCGTGAGGTCGTCAGCGGACTCCACACCCGGCACCACCCGAAGCCGTCGACCGCGATCGTGGCCGTGCTCGATCCGGACGAGCGGCTGCTTGCGAGTGCGTCGTTCGTCCGCCGCCCGGCCCCGGCCGACGGCTGGATGTTCCGTAACGCGCTGCTCGCCCAGTTGCGTCGGGTCATCCCGCACGACCTGCGGCGCCGCACACCGGTACGCACCGCCGTGCTGCTCTACTGCCGGGACGGCGACGCACGCTGGACCGAGGAGGACGGCGCGTGGATGTGGGGCCTGCGAGACGCCTGCACGCTGCACGGGTTGCGCTGTGGCGCGTACATCACGCTGACCCGTGACGGCTGGCAGGTTCTCGGCGAGGGACGCGGCGGACGCCGACCCCACTCCGAGTCGTCACCCGAACCCCTCGCCCTGTCCGAGGCGCCGCCCCCGCTGCCCCGCACCGGCGGTGCCGCCTCGGAGGTCCTGCGCCGCGCGGCGGCCCGCTGAGCAACCCCGGCAGGGCACAGCCAACCGGTGCGGCCCGGGAGACCGATCGGCCGCTCCGGAGGCGGAGGTGGGAGCGGTCCGGCTGCGCCTGCCGACGGATCGCTCCGGGCGGCGGCCCAACCTCGGCGCGGGGAGCTCCACTTCAGAGGCATGCCGATGGCACGCCGATCCCAGCGCGCCCGTATGCATCAGGGGCGCGACCACTTCAGGCAGCCCGCACCGACTCACGCGCCGGACGACGAGCGGACGTCGCGCAACCTCGGGCCCGCCCAGGCGTGGGCAGACGCCCACGGACCGTCCCCCGACCATCCGCGCACGACAAACCCCCCACCGTGCAGGCGCCGCCGCGGCGACGCCTTCGTCACTCCTAGAGCCCCGGAGCCTTAGGAACGGGGTCAGACGCCCGCGCCCAACACCGAGTTGATCTGCTGCGGGTCACCGCAGACGATCAGCAGGGCGCCGGCCCGACCGAGTGCCTGAGGCAGAGCGGTCGCGGCGACGGAGTCGGGGCCCCCGTTGACGGCGACCACGACCACGGGACGCGTGGTGACCCGGCCCGCCGCGGCGGCGTCGGCGTAGAAGACGTCGTCGCCCGCGTCGTGCTGGGCCCAGTAGGAGGTCTCACCGAAGGACAGCTCGTGGGTGGCCCACGGGTGCTGCTCGCCGGTCGTGATCACCAGTACGTCTCCGGGGGCACGGCCCGAGTCCAGGAGCAGGTCCACGGCTTCCTCGGCGGCGTCGAGCGCACCTTCCGGAGAGGCCGGGATCAGCTGGATCTGCGGAGCTGCCACCGGGGCGGCGGTGTGGGCGGCCGGACTCGACGGTCCGGGCTTGACGGCAACGTCGCGCGGCGTGCGTTGCACCGGAGGCGTGGGCCGGAGGGGGCCCGAACGACCGGGACGCGGGTGCGCCGCAGGCCTGGGGCCGGGTACGGGACGAGGGGTCGGCGCGGTACGGCCACTGGCCGAAGTGGCGCGGGGACCCTGGGCACTCTCGTGAATCTGAGGCTCCTCGGGAAGGAGAGGCATGGCTGACTTTTATCAAACGTTAGTGCGGCTCGCACCGGCGGGTGGCACATGAGTGCGAGCGGAACGGTCAGAAATCGAATCCGAGCTGGCCCTCGATCTCCGGGACGCGCCCCTCCGCCCAGCTGCGGGCCTTCTTGAGGTGCCGCCACTGAGGCAGCGCATCAAGATACGCCCACGACATCCGGTGGTGCGGGGTGGGTCCCCGCTCCTCCAGTGCGGCCTTGTGCACGGGCGACGGATACCCGGCGTTGTCCGCAAAACCGAAGTCTGCATGGTCGCTACCCAGTTCGGCCATCATTTTGTCGCGCTGAACCTTGGCGATCACCGACGCCGCCGCGACCGCCACACACGACTGGTCGCCCTTGATCACGGTACGGACCTTCCAGGGCCCTCCGAGATAGTCGTGCTTGCCGTCGAGGATCACCGCGTCGGGCCGGACCGGCAGAGCCTCCAGCGCCCGGACCGCCGCCAGGCGCAGCGCGGCCGTCATGCCGAGATGGTCGATCTCCTCGGGAGAGGCGTGCCCCAGGGCGTACGACGTCACCCACGTCTGCAACTGCGCGGCCAGCAGGGTGCGCCGCTTGACGGTGAGCAGCTTGGAGTCGGTGAGACCTTCGGGGGGTCGGCGCAGTCCGGTGATCGCCGCACAGACGGTGACGGGACCGGCCCACGCGCCGCGCCCCACCTCGTCAACACCGGCAATGATCTTTGCTCCGGTCGTGGCGCGAAGGGAGCGCTCGACGGTGTGTGTAGGCGGTTCGTACGGCATGGCGCCCTTAGCCTACGCCGCCCGGATCACCCGGCGACACCCCGGTTTCCCCGTGCGGCACGGACGCCGGTCCGAGCCGTGTTCAGGCGTCACCCTTCCGCAGCAGGGGGACCATCAACTGGTCGATCATCTCCTCGAGATCACGATCGCTCCATTCACTGCCGCACATCTTGGACCGGTACATCATCATGGCCGGAACGGCGTCGAAGACATAGCTGTTCGCAGCGTCGGCACGGACCTCGTTCCGCTCGATCCCGCGAGCGATGACCTCCTGGAGGAGCCTCGTCATCGGCTCGACGACTCCGTCGAAGATCACTGCGTGGAAGCGCTCCGCCTGCGTGGGGTCGCATTCGTGAATGACCGCGCGGAGCGCGAGACCGGGCCGCGAGAACATCGCGTCCCGTGCCTGCCGGCACAGTTCGAGAAGGTCCTCGCGCACGCTGCCCAGATCGGGTGCCGTCTCGATGATCGGCAGCCCGAACTGGAGCGCGTCGGCGACGAGATCCTCCTTGGACGGCCAGCGCCGGTAGACCGCCGCCTTGCCGGTCTGGGCACCGGCGGCCACACCTTCCATCGTGAGGCCCCTCCACCCGACCGTACTGAGTTGCTCCAGCGCGGCATCGAGGATCGCGCGTTCGAGCACGGCGCCGCGCCGACGGAGGGAGGCCGCCTGGGCGGGGGCGGCCATCCAGCGCGAGGTAACCATCTGAGCGACTCCAGCGAGCAGAGGAAGCGGGAATTCCGGGGAGGGGGACGGCGCGCGACACCTACGGGGGACACGCCACGCGGCGAGAACGCGAGGTGCAGGCTTGCGTGCACCACGAGGGACTCAGTACGGCCGACGCGACAGTGAACGAGAGCGTTCACTAACGCATTCGTGGAGCACCATAGCGACGGCCTCGCAGTTGATCAAGGAGTAGAGGCCAGGCGCGGCCCGCCGGAAGGTACACCCCGGCATCGGCATCGCCCTCACCGCCATCTCCCGGCCTGCCAATCCAGGCGGCCCTGGACATGATCATTCCGACGCGTGTTGCACCGCCCCTGTCATCGTCATCACCCTTGCCAGCAGGCAGTCCAGCACCCTATGAGGGATTTGCCCACCTCGGACTCGACCAACCTCCGTTCACCCCGCCCGTCCCGTCGCCTGCCGCAGCGCCCTACGTCTTCCCGACCCCACCCCGCAGGGATGACAGGACCAGGCGCCCATACCGCGTGGTGAGGGCTCCCGCCGTGGCGGCGACCGACAGCCCGAGCGCGATCAACAGGTGGAACGTGGAGTGGTCGTCGAGGACTTGCAGGATGCTGAGGGCAGTGCCGAGCGGCAGGCCGAGGATGGTGAGGACGCCCAGGGCCCCGCTGATCTGCTGGCTCTCCTGGGTCTGGACGAGCCTGCTGTAGTCGGCCGCTTCGGCCAGGATCTCGCCGAAGCGCGCGGGCAGCCGGTGCTGGTTCTGGAAGGCGAGGAGCAGGTCGTTCGCCGCACCGTGGGCGGTGAGGTGCTGGCGCCAGTAGGTACTGCGGAAGACGGCGATGTTCCGCTCCAGCGCGGCAACGCGGCGCGCGAGACGGGAGGAGTTGAACACCTCGGAGAGTTCGTCGGTGAGCTCGTCGATGTGATCGCGTTGGAGCGAGCCGAGGAGCAGGGCGTCGAGATAGACGGTCCGGGAGTGCAGAGCGCCGAATTCGAAGAAGTCGCCCGCACCGGTATCGGGCCGATGGCCGAGGAAGGCGGCTCCTTGACGCAGCACCAGGGCGCTCCAGTCCGCCGAGATCCTTACGGCGTCATGGAGTTGCTCGGCGGCGGTTTCCGGAGGCAGGGGGAAGTCCTCCGGCGTGGAGCGCGAGGCCAGCTGCCACAGCCAGTGGTCCGCGGTGGCGGGCAGGACCCCTCCGTCGCCGGTGCGAAGGGCGGGAGTGTGCCGGGCCGTGGGTGTCATGAAGGCGACGGTGTAGGGCCTGGCGATGGCGAACGGCGAGTCGGCGGTACGGACATCGGCGATACCGGCGAGGAGCCCGGCGGGGTCGAAGGGGCCCGTGAGCGGTTCGTCGGCGGCGCTCAGTCTCCGACCGGCGAGGGCCCGCAGGACGGGCAGCAGCGGCCTCTCCACGCTCAAGTGCAGGACGGCAAGGGCGCGTTCGGGGTCGCGAGCGGTGGCCGCGCGGAGGAGCTCCATGCCCAGCAGGTGCAGCCCGTCGTGCTTGACGTCCATTGGCAGGTGCCAGCGGCGCGGTCGCCCGGGTGCCCCGTAGAGGGCGCGGGCGGAGGCGGGGGCGAAATAGGTGGACCGGGTCCGGGTGTCGGTGCGGCGGCTGCCCAGTTCGAAGGGGAAGGGGCCTTCGGGCCAGCCGGGGACCCGCAGCAACCGCACCGGAAGGGCGACGGTCAGCTCCTGGCGTGCCCCTGTGACATCAGCGAGCTGCGGCTCTCCATGACTGGTCACCGGTAGTACTCCGCGGGGTCGGGCCGGCCGAGGCGGATGACGAACTCCGCCCGGTCGAGGCTCTCGGCGCCGGCGCGGAAGCGGACGCCTTCGCCGGTCCGAGTGGTGCGGAATCCCTCGGTGACGATCCGCCGGTGGCCGAAGCCGTAGCAGCGCTCGTCCTCATCACCCTGTACGACGTAGGCGCCGAGCGCACCGCCGGGCCCACCACCACTCGGACGCCGGCCCAGGATGATGCCGTGACGCGGGTCGCCGACGCTCATACAGCCCCCTCCTTGCTTCCGGAGTCATCAAGGTCATGCACACACCGGAAGTCGACCACGGTACCCCCGCCCCGCTCGCCGCGTATGCCCTTGCTGCCGCTCTACACGGCACGCATCGGGTCACCCACGCCGCACTCCCTCTCTCTCCCTCGACACCGACTGACGAGCCAAGTCACGCCGCCTTCTCCGGAATCATCACCCCGTCACCACCCCTGTTCGCCCCAGCAGCGTGACGTCGGCCTGCGCCTGCCAGCCTTCCCAACCGACGCCACCACCTCCAGGCCAACCACCTTAGAGAACGCTTGTGTTCACTAGGGCCGACTCGCTATCGTCCCGATTAGTGAACGCGTACGTTCACTACATTGTCTCTGGGGGACATGCCGTGACGCACGATCAGATACAGACCCAGTCACCATCGCCACCGGGTACAGGCTCGCGCCCATCACACCCAGGCATCGCACTCACGGTCATCGCTGCGTGCCAGCTGATGGTCGTGCTCGACGCCACGATCGTCAACATCGCCCTGCCCGACATCCAGACCGCGCTGAACTTCTCCACGACCGACCTGACGTGGGTGGTCAGCGCCTACACCCTCACCTTCGGCGGCCTGCTGCTGCTCGGCGGGCGAGCCGGGGACATCCTCGGACGACGGCGGGTCTTCATCGCCGGCATCCTGCTGTTCACCCTCGCCTCGCTGCTCGGCGGACTCGCCCAAGAGCCCTGGCAGTTGCTGACCGCACGAGCCCTGCAGGGAATGGGCGGTGCGATCGCGTCACCCACCTCACTCGCGCTCATCACCACCGCGTTCCCGGAAGGTCCCGAGCGCAATCGGGCGCTCGGTATCTTCGCTGCCGTGTCCGCGGGCGGCGGTGCCATCGGGCTCCTGGCCGGCGGACTGCTCACCGACTGGCTCGACTGGCGCTGGGTCCTCTTCGTCAACGTGCCCATCGGCGTTGCCATCGCGGGACTCGCACCCCGCTACATCAAGGAGTCCGAGCGCCACCCGGGCCGCTTCGACCTGACCGGCGCGCTCACTTCGACGCTCGGCATGGTCGCTCTGGTCTACGGGTTCATCAGGGCGGCATCCGACGGCTGGCGGGACTCGCTGACCGTCGGCGCCTTCGGCACCGCGGTGGCACTGCTCGCCGTCTTCGTCATCGTCGAGAACCGCGCCAAGGAACCGATCACCCCCCTGAGGATGTTCGCCGACCGCAACCGCTCCGGCACGTACGTGATCATGATCAGCCTCGCGGCGGCGATGTTCGGCATGTTCTTCTACATCGTGCTCTTCGTGCAGAACGTGCTGGGCTACTCCCCCATCCGCGCCGGTCTGGCCTTCCTCCCCGTCACCGTGGTGATCGCGGCAGGCGCGGGGATGTCGCAGCGACTGTTGCCGGTACTCGGCCCCAAGCCGTTCCTGATATCCGGCACCACTCTCGTCACCATCGGGCTCGTCTGGCAGTCGCTGGTCGACTCCGGCAGCTCGTACGTCGGCGGAGTACTCGGCCCGATGCTGCTCTTCGGCTTCGGCATGGGGCTCAACTTCGTCACCCTCACCGTGACCGCCGTGTCCGGTGTCGCCCCGCACGAAGCAGGCGCGGCCTCCGCCCTGCTCAACACGACACAGCAGGTGGGCGGTGCGCTCGGCCTGTCGATCCTCACCACCGTGTTCGGCTCCGCCAGCCGCGACGAGGCAGGCAAGCAGGTCGCGTCGTTCATGGCCCAGGCCACACCGGAACAGAAGGCGTCGTTCGCCAAGACCCACCAGCTGCCTGCCCCCTGGAGCCATGAGGTTCTCGCCCACGGGATCTCCACGGCATTCATCCCAGCTGTAGCCATGGCCGTACTCGCCCTGGCCACGGCCGGGTTCGTCATCCGGGTCCGCAAGAGCGACCTGGAGGCGCTCGCGGGCACGGCAGGCCCCGGCATCGGCTGACTCCACCTGGCCCGCGCAGGACCCCGGATGACTGGGCCCCATCCGGGGAACCGGCGGCGTGGACGAGGTTCGCCCATCCACACCACCCCTACAGGGCGCGACCGGACGCGGCCAGCGCGTGGTCGTACGGTCAAGGCTTCACCCGCCACGGCCGGCAGCCTTCTAGGTCGCGGCAAGAGCGGTACCAGCCGCAACCGCAGTCGCAGTCGCAGTCGCAGTCGCAGGAGAAAAAGCAGAAGCATCGACTCGAACCGCATGACCACCACCCCCGTACCCCTCGTGAGTCGCCCCGCCCTGCGCCCCCCAGGGGTCACACAGCGGTTGTCACAACAACGAGCGCACGGTAACGCAGAGTTCCCGGCGTGCACAGAGAGTTTCCTCCCCATGGAGACGGCAGCCGTCCGGAAACACCGCCACCCACGCCACAGCCGCGCCGAGAGGCCGGCACCGGCGCTCGCGCCACGGCACAGCGCACACCCACGCCACCGCAGCCTCACCCACCCCCCGGCACCCACTCCGGCAGCGCCTCGGTCCGCCCCACCCACTCGGCGGGCGGCGTCCCGGCCTTGCTCCCGGCGATCACCCCGCCCACGATGGCGCAGGTCGTGTCCACGTCACCGCCGACGTGGGCGGTCGTCCAGAACGCCCCCTCGTAGTCCCCGAGGGACCGCGCGGCCGACCACAGCGCGAAGGGCACGGTGTCGTGGGCCGTCGTACGCCGCCCGCAGCCCAGTACGGCCGCGACGGTGCCGGCGTCGTCGTAGTCGAGCATGTCCCGGGCGCGGCGCAGCCCCGCTCCGACGGCGCTCTTCGGGACAAGGGCGATGACGCCGTCGAGGAGTGCCTCGGGGCTCGGCGGACCGCCGGGGGCAGCGGCCAGCGATGCCGCCGCGGCGACGGCCATGGCGCCGACGACGGCCTCGCGGTGCTGGTGCGTGGGGTAGGCCGAGATCTCCGCCTGATGGGTGGCCTGCTCCGGGTCGTCGGCGTACCAGGCACCCAGGGGCGCGATGCGCATCGCGGCGCCGTTGCCCCAGGAGCCCTGCCCGTTGAAGAGCGCGGCGGCGAGTTCGCGCCAGTCGCCGCCCTCCCGGACCAGCCGCAACAGACGGTTGACGGCGGGGCCGTAGCCGCGGTCGAAGTCGTGGTGGTGGGCGAAGGAGTGGGCCAGCGCGTCCTGGTCGATCCGGTGGTGGGCGGCCAGGACCGCCACCACGGAGCAGGCCATCTCGGTGTCGTCGGTCCACTGCCAGGGCTCGGCCGGCAGCTCGCGGCGCTTGAGCAGCGGGTAGTTCACCGGCACGAAGAACTGGGAGCCCAGCGCGTCACCCACCGCGAGCCCGCGCAGGCTGGACAGGGCGCGGTCCAGGCGCCCGTCGGGAGAGGAGTCAGCGGTCATCGCCCTGCCACTCTAATTCGTCGTCGTAGGGTCCAGCACCCCGCGGCCGGCGCGGTCGGCCTGGGCGAGATCCGGGGTCACTCGGGGATGACCAGGCCGTACTCGCGCAGCCGGGGCAGGCAGATCTTGAGGCAGGACTGCACGGACACCGCGTCCGTGCGCACCAGGAGGCCCTCGTGGAAGGGCGCTCCCGTCGCCACGAAGGTCCACGGTTTCACGCCGTCCCGCATGCGCTCCGCGTCGGCCTTGAACAGGACGGTGACCCCCTGTTCGGCCAGCGCCTCCATGACGCGCACCACGTCCACCAAAGCTCCCCACCCGCCCGTTCGAACACGGCTCGACACGCCATGGGGGCCTATCCACTGATCCCGTAGGACTCCGGATCACGCCACCGATCGAAAGGGCGGTCGAGCACGTACCTGCCGTCGTCCCCGAGAACGAGCATCCGCATCTCCGCGTTCCCCGGATTCGCCAGCGACTCGAATTCCGCGACGGACCAGTGGAACCAGCGCATGCAGAACAGCCGCATGGCGAGCCCATGGGTCACCAGCAGGACGTTCGGCGGGTGGTCGGGGGCCTCGAAGCTGCGGAACAGGCTCTCCAGGAAGCCGCCGACCCGGTCGTACACGTCGGCACCGGACTCTCCCTGCGCGAAGCGGTAGAAGAAGTGGCCGTAGGCGTCCCGGTAGGCCTTCTGCAGGCGTACGTCGTCACAGTCCTGCCAGTTCCCCCAGTCCTGCTCCCGCAGCCGGGGCTCCTCGCGCACCCGTACGAGTTCGGGGTCGAGGTGGAACGCGCGGAAGGTCTCATGGGTGCGGCGGTACGGGGAGACGTACACGCTGACGCGCTCGCGCCCGAAGACCTCGCGCAAGCGTTTTCCCGTCTCCTCGGCCTGCTGCCAGCCTCGCTCGGTCAGTGCCAGCGCGTGGTCTGGCTCGCGTTCATACACGGTGTCATCAACATTGCCCATTGACTCCCCGTGCCGGACAAGGACGATTCGCCGTGGTCGTGCCATGCCAAGACCCTAGATCGAGTGACGGCCGATCGAGCACCCGTAGGGCCTCCATACGGCGTACGTCACACACTTCCCGCACCTGGATCACGGCCGATGAGTCAGTCCGGTTTTCAAACCGTCCAGCTGGGCTCCAGCTCCACGATGTCGCCCGTCAAGGAAGCCACGTCGGCTTCCGTCTGGGCGCGCAGGGCGAGCCGCTCGATCCGTTCCGTGCGGTACTTGCCGTGTTCCGCCGCCGACCGCCACATCGACAGCACCAGGAACTCATGGCCGGGAGCCTCGCCGAACAGGCCGCGGATCATGCCGGGTGAGCCGGCCATCGCGGGGTTCCAGACCTTCTCCTGCATCAGCGTGAAGTGCTCGGCGCGCTCCTGGTGGACGCGGCAGTGGGCCACCCGGACCAGATCGGTGTCGGTGAAGCGCGGTTCGAAGCCGGTCTTCACATCGAAGCGGTAGTCGAAGAGCTTGACCTGTGGGTCCTTGAAGGTGCCGGACTGTGCGGAGGCCAGCCGGTCGTGGGAGCGGGCCATGAAGGAGTCGTAGAAGGAACGGCTCTCCCAGAAGGAGAAGATGTGCGCCACCCCGGGTCGTCCCCGGCTCCAGCCTCCGCCCTGTCCCCGAAACCCCGGCTCCCCCAGAAGCCCCGCCCATTTCCGCTGCCCGCGCTCGAACCCGCGGCGGTCCACCACGGTGCAGCGAATCCACTTGACCAGCACCGCGCCATCGTAAGGCCACGCACCGTGGCGTCGGTCACGCTCTGACGGAGATCTCTCCCGCGAGCGGCACGCGCGCGTGGCAGGATGGACAACCGGCCGCGACTGCCTGGCAGTTCGGACCGTGGACCACGGGGAAGGGGAAGCCTGGTGAACGGCCTCAACAAGGGGATCCGCAAGGTGGAAGTCTCGCTGAAGTGGGACCCGAGCCCGGCGGGGCAGAGCGCCACCGACCTGGACATCGTCGCCGCGACCTATCTGGCCGCCGAGCCGTACGGTGACCCGGCCTATGCGGTGCACTTCGACAGCCGCTCGCCCGACGGCACCATCACTCTCAACCGGGACAGCAAGGACGGCAAGGGCTTCGGCTGGGACGAGGTCATGACCCTGGAGCTCGACCGGCTCGACAGCCGGTACGCGCGCGTGGTCGTCGGTGTCGTCATCCAGCAGCGCTCCGAGGAACGGACGTTCGTCGGCGTGATCAACCCGGCGCTGCGGATCCGTGAGGGGTACACGGTGCTGACCGAGGACGACTTCGGCAGTGTCCTCGGGGCGACCGCGGCGACGGTGGCCGAGTTCGTCCGGGACGGGTCCGGGACCTGGGAGCTCCACCCGGGCATCCACGGCTTCGAGGACGACCCGGCGGAGTTCACGCGGAGCATGGGGCAGGTCCATCGCCCCTGATCAGGGGTACGGATGCGCTCAGCCCCCAGCGTCCCGGAGCTCCCCGGCAGCCGTGCCAGTACCGGTACGGCGAGAGGACCGAGCACGCGCGAGTGGACCCCGATCGTCTGAACCGTCCTGCCAGGCCCCCCGGCCTGCTCGCGGCGTGGACGAGCTGTCCAGCGCCATGGGCCGCTGACCATCGAGAAAGCCGAGCGGGGAGCCGGCATCGCGCCGACTCCCCACTTCACACCTTCAGTTCACGCCTGGACGGCGCGTACGGTCAGCTGCACCCGCTGGTCGAGCCGCAGCCCTCGCAGATGTAGCAGGAACCGGCCCGCTGCATCTTCGTACCGCAGGAGAAGCAGAGCGGGGCGTCGGCCTGGATGCCCAGCTGCATCTCCACCAGCTCGGCGCTGGTGTGGGCCTGCTTCAGGGCGGGCTTGGCCGCCTCGACCTCGGCCTTCGGGGTGACGACGGCCTTCAGCTCCTGGGCACGCGGCGCCGACTGGGCCAGACCCTCGACGTCGACCTCGTCGTCGGACGGCTCGTACGAACCGGTCTCCAGGTGACGCTGGCGCTCCTCGGCGGAGTGGATGCCGAGCGCGGAGCGCGTCTCGAAGGGCAGGAAGTCCAGCGCCAGGCGGCGGAAGATGTAGTCGACGATCGACTGCGCCATCCGCACGTCCGGGTCGTCCGTCATACCGGCCGGCTCGAAGCGCATGTTGGTGAACTTCGAGACGTACGTCTCCAGCGGAACGCCGTACTGCAGACCCACGGACACCGCGATGGAGAAGGCGTCCATCATGCCCGCGAGGGTGGATCCCTGCTTGGACATCTTCAGGAAGACCTCGCCGAGACCGTCGTCCGGGTAGGAGTTGGCGGTCATGTAACCCTCGGCGCCGCCGACGGTGAAGGACGTGGTGATACCGGGACGGCCCTTCGGGAGGCGCTTGCGGACCGGGCGGTACTCGACGACCTTCTCGACCGTCTCACGGATGGTGGCCTCGGCCTTCTCCGTGATCTCGGTCTTCTCCTTCTCCTTGGTCTTGGCGGAGAGGGGCTGGCCGACCTTGCAGTTGTCGCGGTAGATGGCGAGCGCCTTGACGCCCATCTTCCAGGCCTCGAAGTAGACCTCTTCGACGTCCTCGACGGTCGCCGTCTCCGGCAGGTTGACGGTCTTGGAGAGCGCGCCGGAGATCCAGGGCTGGATCGCGGCCATCATGCGGACGTGGCCCATCGCGGAGATGGAGCGCTCGCCCATGGCGCAGTCGAACACCTCGTAGTGCTCGTGCTTGAGGCCGGGGGCGTCGATCACATTGCCGTGCTCCGCGATGTGGGCGACGATCGCCTCGATCTGCTCCTCCTGGTAGCCCAGGCGGCGCAGGGCCTGCGGGACGGTGCCGTTGACGATCTGCATCGACCCGCCGCCGACCAGCTTCTTGAACTTGACCAGGGCGAGGTCGGGCTCGAGGCCGGTGGTGTCGCAGGACATCGCGAGACCGATGGTGCCGGTCGGGGCGATGACGGACGCCTGGGAGTTACGGAAACCGTTCTTCTCACCGAGGCGCAGCACGTCCTGCCAGGCCTCCGTGGCGGCGGCCCAGATCGGCGTGTCCAGGTCGTCCACACGGACGGCCTTGGTGTTCTCGTCAGCGTGCTGCTTCATGACCCGCAGGTGCGGCTGCGCGTTGCGGGCGTAGCCGTCGTACGGGCCGACGACCGCGGCGAGTTCGGCGGAGCGCCGGTACGACGTGCCGGTCATCAGGGAGGTGATGGCACCGGCGAGGGCGCGGCCGCCGTCGGAGTCGTACGCGTGGCCGGTCGCCATCAGCAGGGCGCCGAGGTTGGCGTAGCCGATGCCGAGCTGGCGGAACGCGCGCGTGTTCTCGCCGATCTTCTGCGTCGGGAAGTCCGCGAAGCAGATGGAGATGTCCATCGCGGTGATGACGAGCTCGACGACCTTCGCGAAGCGCTCGACGTCGAAGGACTGGTTGCCCTTGCTGTCGTCCTTCAGGAACTTCATCAGGTTCAGCGAGGCGAGGTTGCAGGACGTGTTGTCCAGGTGCATGTACTCGCTGCAGGGGTTCGAGCCGTTGATACGGCCGGACTCCGGGCAGGTGTGCCAGTGGTTGATGGTGTCGTCGTACTGGATGCCCGGGTCGGCACAGGCCCAGGCGGCTTCCGCCATCTTGCGGAACAGCGCCTTGGCGTCGACCTCTTCGATGACCTCGCCGGTCATCCGGGAGGTCAGGCCGAACTTGCCGCCCTGCTCGACGGCCTTCATGAACGCGTCGTTCACGCGGACCGAGTTGTTGGCGTTCTGGTACTGGACGGACGTGATGTCGTCGCCGCCCAGGTCCATGTCGAAGCCCGCGTCACGCAGGGCGCGGATCTTCTCCTCTTCCTTCACCTTGGTCTCGATGAAGTCCTCGATGTCGGGGTGGTCGACGTCGAGGATGACCATCTTCGCGGCACGCCGCGTGGCGCCACCGGACTTGATCGTTCCGGCGGAGGCGTCGGCACCGCGCATGAAGGAGACGGGACCCGAGGCGTTGCCGCCGGAGGACAGCAGCTCCTTGGAGGAGCGGATGCGGGAGAGGTTCAGGCCGGCGCCGGAGCCGCCCTTGAAGATCATGCCCTCTTCCTTGTACCAGTCGAGGATCGACTCCATGGAGTCGTCGACGGACAGGATGAAGCACGCGGAGACCTGCTGCGGCTGCGGGGTTCCGACGTTGAACCACACAGGGCTGTTGAAGCTGAAGATCTGGTGCAGGAGGGCGTACGCCAGCTCGTGCTCGAAGATCTCGGCGTCGGCGGGCGAGGCGAAGTACTTGTAGTCCTCGCCGGCCTTCCGGTACGTCTTCACGATGCGGTCGATCAGCTGCTTGAGGCCGGTCTCGCGCTGCGGGGTGCCCACGGCACCGCGGAAGTACTTGCTGGTGACGATGTTGACCGCGTTCACCGACCAGAAGTCGGGGAACTCGACGCCACGCTGCTCGAAATTGACCGAGCCGTCGCGCCAGTTGGTCATGACGACGTCACGGCGCTCCCAGGCCACCTCGTCGTACGGATGCACGCCGGGGGTGGTGTGGATGCGCTCGATGCGCAGGCCCTTGTTCGCAGCCGCCTTGGTGCCCTTGGCGCGGGAACTCCGTGCCGGACCGCTCGCCGTCTCTGTCATGCCGCCTCCCTGTACGGGCTAAAACGCCCTGAAGTGCCCCGATGTTCCCGTGGCACGGTGTTCTGTCTGGTGTTGCGGGCACCCTCGCTGCCACCCGCAACAGGTCTTCGATCGCCGCCGTCCGGCCGGCCCTGGGTCTGCGCCCGGCCCGGCCCGCTGATCAGTCGGCGGCACCTGCGGGCTCGGGGACCTGAACGGCCTCTCCCGACCCGGCGTTCTCCTGGCTCCCCACGTCCGCGTCGGAGCGGCCCGTCGCCTCCCTCAGTTCCGCGATCGCGGCCTCGAAGTCGTCGAGCGAGTCGAACGCCCGGTAGACGGAGGCGAATCGCAGATAAGCGACCAGGTCGAGCTCCTGCAACGGGCCGAGTATGGCCAGCCCCACGTCATGGGTGGTCAGCTCGGCGCTCCCGGTGGCCCGCACCGCCTCCTCGACCCGTTGGCCGAGCTGGGCGAGCGCGTCCTCGGTGACAGGCCGTCCCTGGCATGCCTTGCGCACACCATTGATGACCTTGGTACGGCTGAAAGGCTCGGTGACTCCGGACCGCTTGACCACCATGAGCGAACACGTCTCCACGGTCGTGAAACGACGGGAGCAGTCCGGGCACTGGCGGCGCCTGCGGATCGACGTGCCGTCGTCGGTCGTACGACTGTCGACGACACGGCTGTCGGGGTGCCTGCAGAAGGGGCAGTGCATGAACTCCCAACCCTCCTCACAGCAGACTCAATAGCCTCGCTGGACCTCATGGGCCCCTCGAAGCAGCCCCCAGCATAGGCGATGGCTGGGGACTCGAAGACCCCGGGGACCACAACTTCTGGGCTGCTGTAGCAATCCAAGCACTAGATGTAGGGATCGTCTCGGCAAACACGCCGTACACGCGTGTCGCGCCCGTATAGGTATGTGCCGCGCGACCGAGCCGTCACGGAGGGACACCCGCGCACAGGCCGTACCCCTGCGGCGCATGCGGAGATACGGTGGGCACCGCACGGAGGGAACGTGGTTCTCCCGCACAGATGAGGACCGACGCGCTGTCGCCGGAATTCCGGGTGGCAGACTGGGCCGACAACCCGCGAGGGCGTCACTCGGCGGTGAAGAGTACAGCAATGGGCCCCTTTGTCCGCCAGGCACCGCGTTAGCCATACACCCAGATGCACGATCACGTCAGGCGATCTGCGATTTTTCACTCGAACGTGTGTTTGGCGCAACCTTTCGAAAGCAACTACCGTTGTCCAGCAGGGAGACCATCGAGAGGGGCCGACGTGACCACCACCGCAGACAGTGCCACCATCACTGCCCAGGACCGCTCCCAGGGCCGACTCGAGCCGGTGCATGCGATGAACGAAGCCACGAATCCCGAGGGACACAAGCGGTCCCTGCCGGGCCGACCTCCAGGCATCCGGGCGGACAGCTCCGGACTGACCGACCGGCAGCGCCGGGTGATCGAGGTCATCAGGGACTCCGTGCAGCGGCGCGGCTACCCGCCGTCCATGCGGGAGATCGGACAGGCCGTCGGCCTCTCCAGCACCTCCTCCGTCGCACACCAGCTCATGGCACTGGAGCGCAAGGGCTTCCTGCGCCGCGATCCGCACCGGCCGCGCGCGTACGAGGTGCGCGGCTCCGACCAGGCCGCCTCCGTGCAGCCCACGGACACCGCCGGCAAGCCCGCCGCGTCCTACGTCCCGCTCGTCGGCCGCATCGCCGCCGGTGGCCCGATCCTCGCGGAGGAGTCCGTCGAGGACGTGTTCCCCCTCCCCCGGCAGCTCGTCGGTGACGGCGAGCTGTTCGTGCTGAAGGTCGTCGGCGACTCCATGATCGAGGCCGCCATCTGCGACGGCGACTGGGTCACGGTCCGCCGTCAGCCGGTCGCCGAGAACGGCGACATCGTGGCCGCGATGCTCGACGGCGAGGCCACCGTCAAGCGCTTCAAGCGCGAGGACGGCCACGTCTGGCTCCTCCCGCACAACGCCGCCTACGAGCCGATCCCCGGCGACGACGCGACCATCCTCGGCAAGGTGGTGGCGGTGCTGCGCCGCGTGTGACGGCCGCGGCGGGCGGGCCCATCGAGGTCGGCCCCCAAGACCGGGCCCCGGAACCCCTGCGCCGGTTCCGGGGCCCAGCGCTGTGCCGGGCGCGTACGGACGGCTGGGGCACGGACTGCCGTGCACGGACTGCCGTGCCCAGGGCGTGGGGGGGGGGGGGCGGCGGCCGGGCGGCCGCCCCCCCCCCCCCCCCCCCCCCCCCCCCCCCCCGCCCGCGGGGTAGGCGCCGGCAGCATGGACGGGCGCCGCGGCAGGACCACGGTGGGGGGCG
>NZ_JBIRUZ010000003.1:0-70971 GCF_044386545.1 Streptomyces sp. NPDC020489 | reverse complement strand
CGGGGGGGGGGGGGGGGGGGCGGGGGGGGGGGGGGCCGGGGGCGGGGGGGCGGGGGCGGGGGCGCGGGGGGGGGGGGGCGCCCCCGCGCCCCCCCCCCCCCCCCCCCCACGCCCCTCACTCCTCGCCGTCCCGCTCCTCGCTCTGCTTCGCCTTCGCATCGATCGCGGACAGCGACTTCCGGACCTGGTTGCGGTCCGTCGTGTACCAGAAGTCGGGGAGCGAGGCCTTCAGATAGCTCCCGTACCTGGCCGTCGCGAGCCGCTGATCCAGTACGGCGACCACACCCCGGTCCCCCGACGCCCGTACGAGACGACCGGCGCCCTGTGCCATGAGCAGCGCCGCGTGCGTCGCGGCGACGGCCATGAAGCCGTTGCCTCCGGCGTCCTCCACCGCCTTCTGCCGGGCGCTCATGAGCGGGTCGTCGGGGCGCGGGAACGGGATCTTGTCCATGACGACCAGCTGACAGCTGGGGCCCGGGACGTCGACGCCCTGCCAGAGCGACAGCGTGCCGAAGAGACAGGTCTTCGGGTCAGCGGCGAAGTTCTTGATCAACTCGCCGAGGGTCTCCTCGCCCTGGAGCAGGATGGGGAACTCGGGGATGCGGGAGCGGAGTTCCTCCGCCGCCAGCTGGGCGGCTCGCATCGAGGAGAACAGGCCCAGGGTGCGGCCGCCTGCCGCCTGGATCAGCTCCGTCAGCTCGTCGAGCATGTCCGCGCGATCGCCGTCCCGCGCGGGGCGCGAGAGGTGCTTGGCGACGTACAGGATGCCCTGCTTCGGGTAGTCGAAGGGCGAGCCGACGTCGATGCCCTTCCACTGCGGGAGGTCGTCTCCCTCGATGCCCTCGGCGGCGAGACCGAGCGAGGCGCCGACACCGTTGAAGTCGCCGCCCAGCTTCAGCGTCGCGGAGGTGAGGACGACGGAGCGGTCCGCGAAGAGCTTCTCCCGCAGCAGGCCGGACACCGACATGGGGGCGACGCGCAAGGAGGCGCCGAAGCGGTCGTGGCGCTCGTACCAGACGACGTCCCACTCGGAGCCGTTGGTGATCCGCTCCGCCACGTCATGCACGCTCTCGACGGAGGCCAGGGCCTGCTTGCGGACCGCGTCCTCGTCCTGGACGGACTTGTCACGGGTGGCACCCATCGCCGAGATGACATTGCGAGCGGCGTCGCGCAGCGCCATGAGGGCGTAACCGAGGTCCTCGGGGATCTCCTCCAGGCGACCCGGCAGAGCCAGCTCCATGAGCCGCTCGAAGCCCTCGGCTGCGGTCTGGAGCTGGTCGGCGATCTTCTCGTTGACGAGCTTCGCCGCACGGCGCACCGCGCGGTTGACCTGCCCCGGAGTGAGCTCGCCGGTGGCGACCCCGGTCACGCGGGAGACCAGCTCATGGGCCTCGTCGACGATCAGCACCTCGTGCTGCGGGAGAACCGGGGCGCCCTCGATGGCGTCGATGGCGAGCAGCGCGTGATTCGTCACGACGACCTCGGCGAGCTTGGCCCGCTCACGAGCCATCTCCGCGAAGCACTCGGCACCGTACGCGCACTTCGTGGCGCCCAGGCACTCGCGCGACGAGACCGACACCTGGGCCCAGGCCCGGTCGGAGACGCCCGGCGTGAGGTCGTCCCGGTCGCCGTTCTCCGTCTCGTCCGACCACTCACGCAGGCGCAGCAGGTCCTGGCCCAGCTTGCTCGTGGGCGCCGCGGCCTCGAACTGGTCGAAGAGACCCTCCTCCTCTTCCTGCGGCACGCCCTCATGGAGGCGGTGCAGGCACAGGTAGTTCGACCGGCCCTTGAGCATCGCGAACTCCGGGCGACGCCGCAGCAACGGGTGCAGCGCGTCCACCGTGCGCGGCAGGTCCCGCTCGACCAGCTGGCGCTGGAGGGCCAGGGTGGCCGTGGCGACGACGACTCTCTCCCCGTGGGCGAGCGCGGGCACGAGATAGCCCAGGGACTTTCCGGTGCCGGTGCCGGCCTGGACCAGCAGATGGGAGCCGTCGTCGATCGCCTCCGCGACGGCTTCGGCCATGGTCACCTGGCCGGGGCGCTCCGTGCCACCGACAGCGGCGACGGCGGCATGCAGGAGTTCGGGGAGTGAGGGCTTTGTCATAGCGCGACAACCCTACGGCCCACCACTGACAAACGAGAGGCCACGGGGGGACGAGGGACGGGATCAAGACCGGGGGCGGGTGGGGACGGGGATCGGGATGGTTCGCCTGGGACCGAGTTTGGACGGGTCGAGACCGGTCTCGGTCTGTTCGGGGGTGAGGTGGGTTGGGTTTGGGGTGTGAGGCGTCGGAGGTGGGCGGGATCGGTCGGTTTCGGACGGGGGTGGTCGGAGGGGGTGGGGGTGGGGGGGGTGTCGGGGCGGGGGTGCGAGGGCTGCGGGTGGGGGGCGGGGGTGCGAAGGCGGCTGCAGTGGGGGGTGGGGTGGGCGGTACCGGGGGTGAGGGCAGTGCGGCCTTTCCGGGCGGCGGGCGGGGCCCGGAACCTCCCGTCGTCGCGGCGATGTCGGTCGGCCGGAAAAAGTGTGGCCGGAGTGGGAACCGAGCCGGGACGGGCGGTGTACCAAAAGTGATGACAGTACGACGTTGCGTCACGCCAGGCGAGCCGGGCGGTCTCGGATCATGAGGGCGGCTCGCTTGTCGGGGAGGTCAATCTCGCCGGAGTGCCGGAAACCGGCGCGCAGGAAAGCGGAGACGGAAGGGGTGTTGTGGATGTCGGGTTCAGCGATGACCCGTGCGCAGGTGGGGCGTTTGTGGAGTGCGAGGTCGGCGACGGCTCTGAGCAGCGCGCTGCCGAGACCTCGTCCACAGTCTGCGGCCGTGCCGATGAGGAGGTGGATACCGGTGTCGTGCGGGCGAGCGGGATAGTGGCGGGCCAAGGGGTCGAGGTCGGCACGGTAGATCTCCCAGTAGCTCATCGGCGTGCCGTCCAGCACGCCGAGGCAGGGCACGCTTCGACCGTCCCCGTCGAGTTGGGCGCGGACGTGGCGCTCGGCAAGGCTTGGAGAGCCGGACAGGCCCCAGAACCGCGCGACGACCGGGTCGTTCATCCAGCGGCCGATGAGTGGAAGGTCCCGCTCGACGTGCACAGGGACGAGGTGGAAAACGCCCACGGGTGTGGTCACCGACCCCCAGTCGGCGACGCGGTCGAGGAGGTCGTCGCGGGTTCCGACGACCGGGTCGGACCCACCTGCACCGCGTCCGCCATGGCCATTAGAGCTGCCGTGGTCGGTCTCGCTTGCGATGAGTGCGAGGAACTCGTCGGGCAGGCGCAGCTCGAGGGTGTCCTCACTGTCCGTGGACCACGAGGCGTCACGGTCGATGTCGGCCGAGCCAGGGTCGAGGGGCGTGGGCCGGCCGGCCGCGCCGGGGCTGGTTTGGCCGCCGACATCAGGGGTGGGGGCGGTACCGGTGTCGGCAGTCGCGTCGGTGGGAGACACGGGGGCGTTCCTCTCAGAAGACGGGTCGGGGCATGTTCCTCAGGGACTCGGGAGGTTGAGGGATGCGGGAGGTTGAGGAGTGCGGGAGGTTGGCGGTGATCACTCACAAGGCGGGTCGATGGTGAGCTGCGCGCTCCCGGTGGTGATCACGAGAGCAGGGGGTTGGCGATGGTGACGTAGACGGACTGGGTGTCGACCGGGCCGACGAGTTCGTCGAGGCCGTGCAGTCGAGTGAGGAGGTTGGCCTTGCAACGAAGGACGGGTGAGTCGAGGAGGCGGGACGGCAGTGACGTGCGCAGTCGGGCGGGCCCGGAGGCGACCTCGCTCAGGAAGCGGCGGAAGGCGGCGAACAACAGGCGCTCGTCAGCAAGGCGCTGGGAGCCGAACGCTCCGATGAGACCGAGGACGTTGTTGATGCCGAGGTAGTACGCGAAGCGCTCGTCGGTGACGTCGTCGGAGACGAAGGTGTCGCTGTGCGCGCCGATTCCGGGGAGCCTGGCCTCGAGTTCCGCACGCCGGGACTCTCGGAAGTAGTAACCCTGGTTGTCCCGGTAGCGGCCGCCGATCGGCCAGCCGTCGCCGTCCAACTGAACCAGCGTGTTCTGCTGATGCGCCTCCAGGGCGATCCCTGCCTCAGCGTCGAACCACAGCACTGGACGGACGACCTGCTCCAGGTAACGCAGGAACCACTCCGCGGCGACGGCGCCCAAGGGCCGACCGGTCCGGGTGGCGAGGCGCGTGACGATCTCGGCGAGCCGGGAGCGCATGGCCGGCAGGTCAGCCGTGCCGACGTTCGAGGCGGTGCCCGTGCTGATGCCTGGAGCGGTGCCCGGATGCGCGAAGGGCCGGGGAGAAACAAGCCCGGCCACACAGGAGACGTCGTCCGTGGGGCGGAACGGGTTGTGCCGAATCATCACGTCCAGTCCGGGCACAGGGGTGCCGTCCGGCCCGTCGACAGCCAGCCAGGCCGGGTCGCGGACGATGTCGAATCCGGGGTGGATGGCTTGCCACTGCTCGACGAGGCCGCTGCGCAGAAGACGGTGGACCTCGACGCCGCGGTGGAGTTCCTTGCGGAGGTTTTCACGACGGGAGTTGGTGATGCGCAGGCCCAGCGAGAGCTTGAGCATGGCGGAGGCGCCGGAGCGGTACACCGTGCGGACGGAAGAGGTGGGGTGCCAGGGAGAGCCGTGCGCTCCCAGATCCCGGAGCAGCCCAGCGTCGAGCAGGGAGGCGACCACCGGGTGATGCCGGACCTCTCGTGACTGCCAAGGGTGCAGAGGCAGGGCCGCATAACCGTCGGGGAGGCGCGGCTCGGTGCCGAGGAGGCGAGCCGTGAGCCGTTCCGCCGGGACGGGACGCCCTCGCTCGGTCCAGGCCGAGTCGGTGGCGAGCACGGAAGGAGCAACAGCGAGCCAGTGCAGAGGGAAGGAGCCTCGCAACTCCGGTGAGTACAAGGGCGCTTCCGCCTCGGACAGCCCTTCACGACTCTTGGGCGCCGGGTGCAGGGAGTGGCCCAGCACCAGGGCCTGTTCGGCGGCGAGGAAGAGGTCCGGTGCGTCGGCAGGCCGCTTCCGTCGGTCGTCGATGAAGGTCATGGTTCGGCGTACGGAGTCGGCTACGCGGGCGACGAGGTCGGTGCCGTGGGTGGGGGTGACCTCGGGGGTGGTGGCTGTGTGAGTGGGGGCGGTGCCCGGCGTCTCGGCAGTGGCCCGCTCGGGAGCCGTGACCGACGTCGGGGCTACAGCCGGGATGCGGGCGGTCGTTGGCGTGGGAGCAGCCGCCGGACCGATGGGGGCCGTCGGTGTGACGGTGATGCTGCCCGCTTCCGGGGCTTCCCGGGTGAGCAGAGCAGCGAGGGTGACGCAGTCGAGGGGCGGGGACTGTTGGGGGGTGTCGGCCAGGCGGGGAGGCCCGAAGCGGTGCCATCCCGTCGGCGACCAGTAATGGACGGGGGTGAGCAGAGCGGTGCCGCTGGCGGGCAGAGGAATGCGCAGGGTGCCGTCGATGGGAGCGGGAAGGTCGGTCTCGCGCACCCAGCAGCGCAGCAGGTTCTCCACGGCTGCGGACTGGGCCGCGGTGTGCGGGTCCGGGTGGTCCCAGGGGTCTGCGGTCGCGCCACGCAGCCACTCGGCGTTCCGGCGGTTGCCCGGTGTGCGGGGCATGGCCTGCCCCGGAACCTGTCCTTGCTCTTGGCTGTCACCCGGGATGGAGGGCCTGTCCCGCAGCGGGCCGCGCCCCTGTTCCGGGACCCGTTCCTGAGGGCGGGGGCTCGTGGCGACGGTCGCACCGATCTGAGGCTCCTGGGAAGCCTCCGTGGAAGAGGCGCCTTGAGTGGGCGTGCTGGGGACGAGGCCGTCGGGGGCGGCGGGGGTGGAGTTCAAGGCTGTTCCTCGTGAGCGGGGTTCCGGGTCGTGGGAGTGGGGTGGGTCAGGTGGGAGGGGGTGGAGCGGAGGGTCTTGGTGTGCGGCGGTTCGGGGGATGGCGGTGCGTCGGTGAGCAAGGCCTCAGGTGAAGTCGGGTCAAGTGGAGGCGAGATGTGGTTCCCGGGCTGGAGCAATAGGTGGGGACTGACTCATGTGGCGCTGCGTGAAGGGGGGTTGCGTGGAGCGGCGCTGCATGGAGCGGCACTACGCGTGGGGCCCTTGAAGGCAGCCAGGTCACCGATCGACAGGTTGGCCCTCCCGTGGGGCACGATCGGCAGGCCGGTCACGTGTCTGGCCGGTTGCCTTCTTCGGACTGTGCGGAATCCGGACGCGGGGGATCTTGCCGCCAGCCATCGCCTCAACCGCCTCCACCGCCTCGGACAACCGTTCCAGCACCGCGTCCGCCTGCTCGTCGCTGATCGTCAGGGGTGGGAGCAGGCGTACGACGCTCGCGTGGACTCCACCGAGTTCGACGATGAGACCGCGTCGCAGGCACTCTCGCTGGACAGCAGCGGCGAGTTCGGGGGCGGCAGCACGGGTACCGGCGCCCACACCCCCACCCTCCCCTCTCTCGACGCCCGCCCTCCCGGCACCCGCGCCTCCAGCCCCCTCACACCGAAAGACACCGGCGCCACCGGGCGCACCCCCACCCGCACCCCCGCGGGGCGCACCCCCACCAGCGCTCCCGCCCCACAAGCGCGCACTCCTCACCAAGCCGCCTCCCCGCCCGTCCCCCACGGCCGGATCCACCAGCTCAACCCCCACCATCAACCCCCGCCCCCGCACAGCCCCCACGCACGCGAACCGCTCCCCCAGCTCCCGCAGCCGGGAAAGCATCCGCGCGCCCAGGAGCGCCGCACGCTCGGCAAGCCCGTTCTCGCGGACGTGGGCGAGTGTCGCCGTGCCCGCGGCCAGGGCGAGTTGGTTGCCGCGGAAATTGCCGGTGACAGGGGCGCCGGGTTCCCGGACGTCGAGGTCGTCGCGGTGGGCCAGCACGGACAGGGGCAGGCTGCCGCCGATGGCCTTGGAGAGGACCATCACGTCGGGGGTGACGCCACTGTGCTCCACCGCCCAGAAGACACCGGTGCGGCCGACGCCGGTATGAACCTCGTCGGCGATCAGGGGAACGGAACGGTCCGCCGTCAGTTGCCGCAAGCGCCGCATCCAGGCACCCGGCGCCGAAATCACCTCACCTTCTCCCTGGATGGGCTCCACCACCACCCCGGCAGGGATCGGAGCATCCGCCCCGGAGCCACCCACGAGGAGCTGCGTCCAAGGGCCGGCGAGTTCTTCCCCACTCGCGCCGCCCAAGCCGAGACCGACGCCACCACCCACCCCACAACCACAGCCGCCGGCACCCGCACAGGCACAAGCACCCTCACAACCACCGTCACCGCCCCACCACCCCCGCGGAAAACGCACCCCCATGACGTCCCCGTCGCCCACGCCCAAGCCCACGCCCCCGACGCCCACCACGCCCCGCCCGCCCCCGGTGAACGTGACGACGCCTCTGCGCCCGGTTGCCGCTCGGACGAGGTCCACGGCGGCCCGCATCGCGTCCGTGCCGCTCGGCCCGCAGAACCGCACGCGCGCGTGGTCGGCGAGGCCGGGCGGCAGGGTGCGGAGCAGCTCGGTGACGAAGGCGTCCTCGACGGGTGTCACGAGGTCCGGGGCGTGCAGGGGCGCGCCGGAGTCGAGGACCTTGCGGATGGCCTCCAGGACCGCGGGGTGGTTGTGCCCGAGGGCCAGGGTTCCCGCGCCGGAGAGACAGTCCAGGTAACGGCGGCCGTCCGCGCCCTCGATGGTGAGTCCGCGGGCCCGCACGGGCACGATCGGCAGGGCGCGCGCATAGGTGCGTGCCGCCGGCTCGCGTGCCGACTGTCGCCGGGGACTCCCCTCGGACACGCACCCGCCGTACGAAGTCTCGGCCACGTCACCCTGCCCTCCCGCCGCCGTCCGCGCCCAACGGCGAGCCGGAGTCGCAGCATGGGCGCAGGGGACCGCACACACCGCAGGCCCCCATGGCTACCAACCCCGGACGGTTCACCCGGTTACGGGTTGCCGCAAGATCCTTGCCGTGACGGAACCGTTGCCGTTCCGTGGGAAGTCCCCCGCAGCGAGCGCATAGTGTGTGTTGCCGTTCCAAGAGGCCGTGCGCACAGGAGATCGGCACCGGACGGCAAGAGCCGCCGGGGGGTTGATGTGGGATCACGGCCACGCACCGAGTTCGTTCACCCCAGGGGGAGTCAGATCATGCGATCCATACGGCCGTTGCCCACCGTCCGCCGGGAAGGGGGCGCGCGCCGCAGGACCTCCCCCGTGCTGGCCGCCGTGGCCCTCGCCTCCGCGCTCGCGCTCACCGCCACCGCGTGTGAGTCGGGCGACGCCGACGCCGACGCGCAGGCCTCCGCCACCGCCGCGTCCGAGGGCGACGGCAAGATCACGATCCCGGACGACATCAAGGACCGGCTCAAGGAGCACGGGATCGACGTCGACAAGTGGAGGGACGGGGCCTGGAAGGACTGGAGCAAGGACGACTGGCTCCGCGAGGCCGGGGACTACATCAACCCGATCATCGAGGGCTTGTGGGACGCGGACCGCATGCGGGAGGCCGAGGAGCCGGACCAGGAGGTCGACGACAGTGACCTCGACGGTGACCAGGGGGTGACCGACCCGGAGCCGGCGCCCGTGGACGCGAAGGCCGTGTCGCCTGCGTACCACGACAGTGTTCCCGAGGCGGGCAAGGTGTTCTTCGACTCCCCCGAAGGACAGATGGTCTGCTCGGCGACGGTCGTGCAGGACCCGGCGCACCCCGGCAAGTCCAACATGGTGTGGACGGCGGGCCACTGTGTCCACGCGGGCAAGAGCGGCGGCTGGTACCGCAACATCGCGTTCGTGCCCTCGTACAACGACAAGGCGCTGGCGACGTCCGAGTTGGAGAGTGCCACCAGGGAGCAAGTCGCGCCGTACGGCGTCTGGTGGGGTGACTGGGCGCAGACCTCGGACCAGTGGATCGAGCAGGGCGGGGCGACGGGCGGCGACGGTGCCTCGTACGACTTCGCGGTCATCCATGTGACGCCGGAGGAGGGCGGTTCGGGCAAGTCGCTGGAGGAGACGGTCGGTTCGGCCCTGCCGGTGGACTTCAAGGCTCCGGCGGCGACGAAGATCCAGAGCATGACGGCGACGGGGTACCCGGCGGCGGCGCCGTTCGACGGTCAGACGCTGTACCAGTGCCAGGACAAGCCGGGGCGGTTGTCGCTCAAGGTGTCGGACCCGACGATGTACCGCATCGGCTGCACGATGACGGGCGGTTCGTCCGGTGGCGGCTGGGTCGCGACGGGCTCGGACGGCAAGCCGGCGCTGGTGTCCAACACCTCGATCGGCCCGGTGTCGGCAGGCTGGCTGGCCGGACCGCGACTGGGTGAGGTGGCCAAGGGCGTGTACGACTCGGTCAGCAAGAAGTTCGCCGGCCAGTAGCGGCCCGGCATCGGAGAGGCGGGACGGCTCTCGGAAACCTTCACCGTCCCGCCGCCGTTCGCCCTCAACTCCACGGGCATAGTGGGGTGTCGCGTGACTCGGGGGGTTCACGCAGAGCGCGCACCCCCCGAATGACACGCCCATGACATCAGCGCGTGGTGACGTACTCGCGCGCAGTGAAACACCGATCGCTCCAACGGGGGTTACCGCACCATGCGTTCCACACGTACGCCCGCGACAGCGCGGCGTCGGCGCCGTACCGCTCTCGCCGCCACCGGCCTCGTCGCCGCCCTGGCGCTGACCACGACCGCCTGCGAAGGCTCGGACACGGCGAGCGACAAGCCTGCCGCCACCACCTCCCAGGCCGCCGACAGCGGCAACGACAAGATCCAGATCCCTGCCGACCTCGCCGGCAAGCTCAAGGAGCACGGCATCGACGTCGACAAGTGGAAGGACGGCGGCTGGCGGGACTGGGACCGGGACAAGTGGCTCAGTCAGGCCAAGGACTTCGTCAACCCGGTGATCGAGGGCCTCTGGAAGCCCGAGCGGATGAAATCCGCGAAGGAGGCCAACAAGACGTACTCGACGAAGGACGCGGCAGCCGCCCAGGGCGTCACCGACCCGGACCCGGCACCCGTCGAGGCCTCGGCCGAGAAGACGCCCTACCACCAGAACGCGGCGCCGGTCGGCAAGATCTTCTTCGACACTCCGGAGGGACATGCCGTCTGCTCGGGCACGGTCGTCAAGGACGTGAACCACCCGGGCAAGTCGAACCTGGTGTGGACGGCGGGCCACTGCGTGCACGCGGGCGACGGCGGCGGCTGGTACCGCAACATCATGTTCGTCCCGGCGTACAACGACTACGGCAAGTCCGAGGCGCAGCTCACCGACTCCAACCCCACCGAGATCGCTCCGTACGGCCAGTGGTGGGCGGACTGGGCCTCGACCTCGAACCAGTGGATCGCGGGCGGCTCGGAGACCGGTGGCGACGGGGCCGCGTACGACTACTCGGTGCTGCACGTGCAGCCGGAGTCGGGCGCCAAGTCGCTGGAGGAGACGGTCGGTGCCGCGCTGGACGTGGACTTCTCCGCCCCCTCCGCGACCGAGGTCGCCAAGATGGGCGCCTGGGGCTACCCGCAGGCGGCGCCGTACAACGGTCTGAAGATGTTCAAGTGCATCGACCAGCCGGGCCGGCTCTCGCTGAGCACGACGCTGCCGACGATGTACCGCATCGGCTGCACGATGACCGGCGGTTCGTCCGGCGGCGGCTGGTTCCGGGTGGTGGACGGCAGGACCAAGCTGGTCTCGAACACCTCGATCGGCCCGGCGGACAACACCTGGCTGGCGGGCCCGCAGCTGGGTCAGGAGGCCGAGGCGATCTACCAGAACATGAGCAAGACGTACGGCGGCAAGTGACCCGTACACGCCGGAAGGCCCGCCCCTCAGGACGAGGGGCGGGCCTTCTCGCTGTCCAGTGACGAACGGCGTTGTTGTGACGAACGGCTGTCCTGCGCCGAGCGAACAACTCAGCCGACCGGCATCAGCTCAGCAACCCGACACAGCCTCACGCCACCGGCGTAGAAGCTCAGGCGACCGACACCGGCTCCGGCACGTACGCCGCCAGTTCCGCCGCCAGCTCCTCGTGCACCCGCACCTTGAGCAGGGTGCCCTCCGGGGTGTGCTCCTCGGAGATCACCTCGCCCTCGTCGTGGGCGCGGGCGACGAGCTTGCCGAGCGTGTACGGCACGAGAGCCTCGATCTCGACCGAGGGCCTGGGCAGCTCGTTGTCGATGAGCGCGAGCAGTTCCTTGATGCCCCGGCCGGTACGGGCCGAGACCGCGATGGAGCGCTTCTCGATCCGCATCAGCCGCTGGAGCGTCAGCGGGTCCGCCGCGTCGGCCTTGTTGATCACGACGATCTCGGGCACGCCGGTGGCGCCGACGTCCCTGATCACCTCGCGCACGGCGGCCAACTGCTCCTCCGGGTTCGGGTGCGAGCCATCCACCACGTGCAGGATCAGGTCGGACTCGCCGACCTCCTCCATGGTGGAGCGGAACGCCTCGACCAGGTGGTGCGGCAGGTGGCGTACGAAGCCGACGGTGTCCGCCAGCGTGTACAGCCGGCCGCTCGGGGTCTCGGCCCGGCGCACGGTCGGGTCGAGGGTCGCGAACAGGGCGTTCTCGACCAGCACGCCCGCGCCGGTGAGGCGGTTGAGCAGCGAGGACTTGCCGGCGTTGGTGTAGCCCGCGATGGCCACGGACGGCACCTTGTTGCGCTTGCGCTCCTGGCGCTTGATCTCGCGGCCGGTCTTCATCTCCGCGATCTCCCGGCGCATCTTCGCCATCTTCTCGCGGATCCGGCGCCGGTCCGTCTCGATCTTGGTCTCACCGGGACCACGGGTGGCGAGGCCGCCGCCCTTGCCGCCGCCCATCTGCCGGGACAGCGACTGACCCCAGCCGCGCAGTCGCGGCAGCATGTACTGCATCTGCGCGAGCGCGACCTGCGCCTTGCCCTCTCGGGACTTGGCGTGCTGGGCGAAGATGTCCAGGATCAGGGCCGTACGGTCGATGACCTTGACCTTCACGACGTCTTCGAGGTGGATGAGCTGGCCGGGGCTGAGCTCACCGTCGCAGATCACGGTGTCGGCGCCGGTCTCCAGGACGATGTCCCGCAGCTCGGTGGCCTTGCCGGATCCGATGTAGGTGGCCGCGTCGGGCTTGTCGCGGCGCTGGATCACGCCGTCGAGCACCAGTGCGCCCGCGGTCTCCGCGAGGGCGGCGAGCTCCGCGAGGGAGTTCTCCGAGTCCTGCGCGGTCCCCGAGGTCCAGACGCCGACGAGCACGACCCGCTCCAGACGGAGCTGGCGGTACTCGACCTCGGTGACGTCCTCGAGTTCGGTGGAGAGGCCTGCCACACGGCGCAGGGCCGCGCGCTCGGAGCGGTCGAACTGGTCGCCGTCCCGCTCTCCGTCGATCTCGTGGCTCCAGGCGACGTCCTCTTCCATCAGGGCATCGGCCCGAAGACCTTCGGGGTGTGAGTGCGCGAAGCGCTGCGAGTCCTGGGAAGGGGAAGAAGAGGAGGTCATTGGGTCCTTACGTCGTTGGGGATCTTGATTCGGCGATCGTCACGGCGATGACCGCGATGGTCGGGCCGATCACTGTGCTCAACGCACGAGTACCCCGGGAGATTCCCGTGTCCCGTGCCGCCGACCCGAAGATGGTCGCACGGCACGGCCCGTCTCGTCATCGCCTTATTTCGCGGCGCCCCCGGCGGCCGCACCGACGGGTGCCTTCGCGGATGCCTTGGTGGCCGTCTTCGCGGATGCCTTGGCGGGCGTCTTAGTCGACGCCACCGACGTCCACCCCGGGTGCCCCGGCATCGGCGGCGTCTTCTCGCCGTAGAGCCAGCCCTGGAAGAATCCGCCCAGGTCGCGGTCGGAGATCTCCTCGGCGAGCGCGACGAAGTCGGCGGTCGTGGCGACCCCGTCCTCGTGGCGGCTCACCCAGGCCCGTTCCAGTTCCTCGAAGGCCGGGCGGCCGATTTCCTGGCGCAGGGCGTAGAGGACCAGCGCTGCGCCGTCGTACACGTTGGGGCGGAAGATGCTGATCTTCTGGCCGGCGTCGGGCTCCTTGGGCTCGGCCGGGGGGCCTCCCGCGGCGCGCCAGCGGTCGGAGGCGCCGTACGCGGCCTTCATCCGCGCCTCCATGGACTTGCCGGCCTTCTCGTCGGAGTACAGGGCCTCGTACCAGGTGGCGTGTCCCTCGTTGAGCCACAGGTCGGACCAGGTGCGGGGGCTGACGCTGTCGCCGAACCACTGGTGGGCCAGTTCGTGGACCATGATCGACTCGACGTACCACTTGGGGTAGGCGGGCTCGGTGAACAGGTCCCTCTCGAAGAGGGAGAGGGTCTGCGTCTCGAGTTCGAAGCCGGTGTCGGCGTCGGCCATGAGCAGGCCGTACGTCTCGAAGGGGTAGCGCCCGACCTTGCCCTCCAGCCAGCGGATCTGGTCCGGCGTCTTCGCCAGCCAGGGTTCGAGCGCCGCGCGGTGCTGGGTGGGCACCACGTCACGGACCGGCAGTCCGTGCGGTCCGGTGCGGTGCAGCACGGTGGAACGGCCGATGGAGACCTGTGCGAGCTCGGTCGCCATGGGGTGCTGGGTCCGGTACGTCCAGGTGGTCTGCCCGGCGACCCGGTCCACGCCGGTCGGCAGTCCGTTGGCGACGGCGGTGTACTCGTCGGGCGCGGTGACCCTGATGGTGAACATCGCCTTGTCGGAGGGGTGGTCGTTGCACGGGAAGACCAGGTGGGCGGCGTCGGCCTGGTTGGCCATGGCGAGGCCGTCCGTGGTCCGCACCCAGCCGCCGTCCCGGTTCCCGGCGGCCACGGGGTCGCTGGTGTGCCGCACGGTGATCCGCGTCCAGCTGCCGCCGGGCAGCGGCTCCTCGGGGGTGACCACCAGGTCCTCACCGGCGTCGGCGAAGGACGCCTGATCGCCGTCGACCTCCACGGACTCGACGGTGCCGTGCGCGAAGTCGAGGTTGACGCGGTCCAAGGAGGTCGTCGTCCAGGCGTCGATCGTGGTGACGGCCTTCAGCGGCTTGTTGTTGGAGCCGGGATAGGTGAAGGAGAGGTCGTACGACGCCACGTCGTACCCGGGGTTGCCCAGGTGCGGGAAGAGGCGGTCGCCGACGCCGAGCGGGGTGGCGGGGGCGCTTGCGGCGACGAGGCAGACGGACACGGCGGAGGCGAGCAGCGCGGCCGCCTTGAGCCGGCGCGGGCTCCTGGCGTGGGGGGTGAGCAGCATGCACCACCGCTACCAGTGCGCGCGTACCGCACGGCGACGACTCGCGCCCGGCCCACCCGAACGGGTAACGGCCTGGTGGGATGCGGGCGGGGACGCGCAAGTGTGTCCGGAGTGGCGCCGAGGGCGGAGCCGGGGGCACGGGCGCGCGTACCCGCCGCTCACGCGCTCGTCGTCTGCGCCCTGCTCACGTCGTACACCCCGGGGACGTTCCGCATGGCCCGCATGAGCGTGGGCAGCAGGGCCGCGTCCGGGAGTTCGACGGTGTAGGTGTGGCGGACCCGCTGCTGGCTGGGGGGTTCGACGGTCGCGGAGACGATCTCGGCGCCTTCGAGGGCCATGGCCTCGGTGAGGTCGGCGAGCAGATGGGGGCGGCCGAACGATTCGGCGAAGAGCGTGACCCGGCAGCCGGCGGTCTCGCCCCAGCGCACGGCGACCTCCGCGCGCCCCGCCTCTGTCATGCGCGCCACCGCCGGGCACTCGACCCGGTGCACGGTGACCACTCCCCCGCGCACCGCGAATCCGGTGATGTCGTCGGGCGGTACGGGGGTGCAACAGCCGGCGAGCCGTACGGTGGCGCCCGGTGGGTCGACGAGGACGTCGGCGCCGCCCGGGCGCAGGGCCGGGGCGTCCGCGGCCGGCGTCTCGGCGGTCGCGCGCGGGGCGACCTCGCGCTCCGCGGGCGCGTCGGCCTCCTGCGGCTCCTCGGGCGAGGGATGGGTCGCGATCCAGCGTTGGATGGCGATCCGGGCGGCGGGTGTGTGCGCGTGCTCCAGCCACTCCCTGGAGGGCTCGGAGGCCGGGTCCTGGCCCATGAGGAGCTGGACGGTGTCGCCGTCCCGCAGAACGGTGCTCAGCGTCGCCAGCCGGCCGTTCACGCGGGCGCCGATGCACGCGTGCGCGTCCTCGCCGTACTGCGCGTAGGCGGCGTCCACACAGGTCGCGCCCTCGGGCAGGCCCAGGGTCCCGCCGTCGGGCCGGAACACGGTGATCTCGCGGTCCTGGGCGAGGTCCTCGCGGAGTGTGGACCAGAACGTGTCCGGGTCGGGCGCGGCCTCCTGCCAGTCGAGGAGGCGGGACAGCCAGCCGGGACGAGTCGGGTCCTCGCGCTCGCCGTCCAGGGGCTCCTCCGCAGGGGGCGCGTAGGGGTTGCGGAGCGCGACGACGCCGGCCTCGGCGACCTTGTGCATCTGGTGGGTGCGGATGAGGACCTCGGCGACCTGGCCGTCCCCGCGTGCGACCGCGGTGTGCAGCGACTGGTAGAGGTTGAACTTCGGTACGGCGATGAAGTCCTTGAACTCCGAGACGACGGGCGTCATGCAGGTGTGGAGCTCGCCGAGGACGCCGTAGCAGTCGGCGTCCTCGTTGACCAGGACCAGCAGTCGGCCGAAGTCGACGCCGCGCAGCTGGCCGCGCTTGCGGGCGACGCGGTGCACGGAGACGAAGTGCCGTGGCCGGATGACGACTTCGGCCGGGATGCCGGCGTCGCGCAGCACGCCGCGCACCTCGTCGGCGATCTCGGCGAGGGGGTCGTCCGCGCGGGAGGCGTTGTCGACGATCAACTCCCGCGTGTGCTCGTACTCCTCGGGGTGCAGGATCGCGAAGACCAGGTCTTCCAGTTCGGTCTTGAGCGCCTGCACGCCGAGCCGTTCGGCGAGCGGGATGAGGACGTCGCGGGTGACCTTGGCGATGCGTTCCTGTTTCTCGGGGCGCATCACGCCGAGGGTGCGCATGTTGTGCAGCCGGTCGGCGAGTTTGATCGACATCACGCGGACGTCGTTGCCGGTGGCGACGAGCATCTTGCGGAAGGTCTCCGGCTCGGCGGCGGCGCCGTAGTCGACCTTCTCCAGCTTCGTGACGCCGTCGACGAGGAAACGCACCTCCTCGCCGAACTGCTCCCTGACCTGATCGAGCGTCACCTCGGTGTCCTCCACGGTGTCGTGGAGCAGTGAGGCGGTCAAGGTCGTGGTCTCGGCGCCGAGTTCGGCGAGGATCAGGGTCACGGCGAGCGGGTGCGTGATGTACGGCTCGCCGCTCTTGCGCATCTGGCCGCGGTGCGAGGACTCGGCGAGGACGTAGGCGCGGCGCAGCGGTTCCAGGTCGGCGTCGGGGTGGTGGGCGCGGTGGGCCTCCGCGACATGGCCGATGGCGTCGGGCATCCGGTCGCGCGCGGTCGGGCCGAGCAGGGCGGCGCGGCCCAGACGGCGCAGGTCGATCCGCGCCCGCCAGCGGGCCGCGGGTCCCGTTACCGGACCTGGGGTCGCGGGGTTCGTGGCCTCCGCACTCATGGGCACCTCCGGCTGCGTCAACCGGCGGACGGGGTGCCCCAGGGCGGACACGGCTCAGGGGATGGCATCAATCCCCCGTCCGGGCCGGTGCTTGATGCTACCGAGCCCACCACGTGCGGCTGACCGCCTCTCGTCGAGCGTGAAACGGATCACCCATTCGAGCGACGGTTTCCAGGTTTACGGTTTCGCGCCAGCTGACCTGCGGTTGTCCGTCGTTTCACACCGTTCCGGATGCCCGGAGCTGCGGATCCGAGCGCCTAATACCACCGAGCCCGTCGATTTACACGGTCAGCGGGCCGCGGTTTCCAGCCATTCCGCGGCGATCGTGCCCTCGGCCACGATCACGGCGGGGCCGGTCATCTCGATCTCGCCGTCGGGCCGCTCGGTGATCACGAGGGTGCCGCCGGGCACGTCGACGGTGTACGTCACCGGGGTCCCGGTCACGGCCGGGTCCGCGCCGTCCCTGCGGGCGGTGGCCACGGCGACCGCGCACGCGCCCGTGCCGCACGACCGGGTCTCACCGGAGCCGCGCTCGTGCACGCGCAGGGCGACGTGCCGGGGGCCGCGGTCCACGACGAACTCCACGTTGACCCCGTCGGGGTAGGCGGCGGCCGGGCTGAAGGGCGGCGGGGAGTACAGGGTGCCCGCGTGGGCGAGGTGGTCCACGAAGGCCACGGCGTGCGGGTTGCCCATGTTCACGTTCCGCGCGGGCCAGCTGCGCTCGCCGACGCTGACGGTGACCTCGCCCTCGGGCAGGCGGGCCTTGCCCATGCCGACGGTGACGTCCCCGTTCTTGGCGAGGTGCACGGACTTCACGCCCCCGCGCGTGGCGATCGCCAGGTCGCCCTCGGTGACATGTCCGGCGTGCTGGAGGTAGCGCGCGAAGACCCGGACGCCGTTGCCGCACATCTCCGCGATCGAGCCGTCGCCGTTGCGGTAGTCCATGAACCACTCCGCCTCGGCCGCCAGGTGCCGGGCCTCGGGGTGCGCGGCGGACCGCACGACGTGCAGGACGCCGTCGGCGCCGATGCCCGCGCGGCGGTCGCACAGGGCGGCCACGGCGGCCGGGGACAGGTCTACGGCGTTCTCGGGGTCCGGGACGATCACGAAGTCGTTCTCGGTGCCGTGACCCTTGAGGAAGGCGATCCGCGTGCTCATCCCTCGATCGTACGGGGTGGGTACGACACCGGGTCACGGACCGTCGCACGGCGTCCGTACGCGCGCGTGGCCGTACGTCGTGCCACGCGCGTACAGGTCAGCGCAGGCGGGCCACGCGGAGGACGGCCAGCGCTGTCACCGCGGCCACGACCACGGCGTACAACAGCACCACACGCCAGTCCGGGCGCCGCCCGGAGCCCCGCTGCGGCCAGCCGGGCCACGTGTAACCGACGCGACGGGCGGCCATCATGCCCCAGCCGGCCGCACACGAGCAGATCAGCAGACCGAGCATGGCGATCACGGCCCCGCTGTCGCCGAAGTCGAAGGCGAGCGGGAAGGCGAACATCAGGGAGCCGACCGCGGCCAGGGAGACGATGGGCGCCAGCTGCCAGATGCGCATCCGGCGCTGCGGACGCAGCTCGACCTCGACCTCCGGGCCGCCCGGGAACATCTCCTCGGGCTCGGGGCCGTCGGCTGTGACGCCGTCCGGCGTCTCGTCGGGCCCGTCGGGGCTCAGACGGTCCTCGTCCTGCTCCGGTTCACCGCTGTCAGCGGTGAGGGGCTCGGTGCCGTGTGCGGTGTCGCGAGGGCCGGCCTCCATCGCCACGCGCCCTCCCAACTCGGACTTCACTTGGTCGATCGAAGCTCGATGATGGCACGGCGCCGGATGCCGGGATGACGGCCGGGGCGTCCCGATGCCAGGACGTGATCAGGCTGTAACCGGTCGTTCGACCAACGCCAGTGCGAGCTGCGGAAGTTCTGTGACATCCGCCGCAGCCCCACTCAACCAGTGCACCCGCGGATCGCGCCTGAACCATGAATCCTGGCGGCGCGCGAAGCGCTTGGTGGCACGGACGGTCTCCTCCCGCGCCTCCTCGAGCGTGCACTCCCCGGCGAGCGCCGCGAGCACCTGCTGGTACCCGAGCGCACGCGAGGCCGTACGCCCCTCGCGCAACCCGTGCGCCTCGAGCTCCCGTACCTCGTCGACCAGGCCCGCGTCCCACATCCGGTCGACCCGGCGCGCGATGCGCTCGTCGAGCTCGGGGCGCGCGACGTCGACGCCGATCTGGAGGGTGTCGTAGACCGAGTCGTGGCCGGGGAGGTTGGCGGTGAAGGGCCGGCCGGTGATCTCGATGACTTCGAGCGCCCGGACGATCCGACGGCCGTTGCTGGGCAGGATCGCCCGGCCGGCCTCGGGGTCGGCGGCGGCCAGGCGGGCATGCAGCGCGCCGGAGCCGCGGAGCGTGAGCTCCTCCTCGAGTCGGGCCCTGACGTCGGGATCGGTGCCGGGGAACTCGAGGTTGTCGACGGCGCCGCGGACGTACAGGCCGGAGCCGCCGACCAGGATCGGCCAGCGTCCCTCGGCGAGCAGCGCGTCGATCCGCTCGCGTGCGAGCCGTTGGTACTCGGCGACGGAGGCGGTGACGGTCACGTCCCAGATGTCCAGCAGATGGTGCGGGACGCCGTCGCGCTCCTCGGGCGTCAGCTTGGCGGTGCCGATGTCCATCCCTCGGTAGAGCTGCATGGAGTCGGCGTTGACGACCTCGCCGCCGAGACGTCGGGCCAGGAAGACTCCCAGATCGGACTTTCCGGCCGCGGTCGGTCCGACGACGGCGATGACGCGGGGGGCGGGGGGTGCGCTGCTCACCGCCCCAGTCTCGCAAACGTCAGGGTGTGGCCTCGAACGAGTTACGTGACGGCACGCGCGCGGTGTCGTTGGCTGTTGCGTGGTTTTCGCCGCCGGTTTCTAGAGGCGGCACCCGGGGTGGCGCAAACGGACGCACCGGGCAAGGCGGGTTTTCCCCGCACGAGTACCGTATGGAGTGGATATGGGTGTTTTCGCACGACTTCTTCGGAGGTCGAAGGCTACGGAGGAGACGTCGACCACCGAGGCGGGAGCCGCCCCACTGACGGCCGAGCCCGAGGTGGCGGAGGCGGCAGCGGCGAAGGAGCCGGCCGGGACGGAGCCCCAGGCCGCGTCCGAGGCCGGGAAGCCGGCCGAGCCGACGGCCACGGAGTCCGTCGAGTCCGGTGCCGCCGAGAACGTCGACATCCCCAAGCAGCAGTCCGCCGAAGAGGCGGCCGACCGTGACGCCGGCGACAGCGCCCGCACGTAACTGCCCCCGCGTGGGAAGGTGAACGATGGGTCTCCTGGACAATCTGAAAGCCAAGCTCAGCCCGGCCAAGGGCAAGGTCTCCGGCCTCGCGCAGCAGCACGGGGACAAGATCCAGCACGGTCTCGACAAGGCCGCGAAGGTGGTCGACGAGAAGACCAAGGGCAAGTACAGCGGCAAGATCCAGACGGGCACGGGCAAGGCCAAGGACGCCATGGACCGACTCGCGCACAAGGACGACGGCATGGGCGGCGGCCCCACCACGCCCCCGTCCGCACCGCCGCCCGCTTCCTGAACGGCATATCGACGGACGGCCGCGGGGGTTCGGACCTCCCGGCCGTCCGCCGTTTCCCGACCCGTCAGGACCAGGCCGCGACCAGGTACCCCACGCCGTAGGGCGCGTCGTCGTACAGCAGCCGGCCGTCGAGGCCCGCACCCTCGGCCGCGCCCGCGAGGACCTGCCAGGGAGCCCGCCCGGACGCCTTGAGCTCGTACGCCAGCTCGGCGTCCAGCGCTTGGAGGGCCGCCAGGTCCGCCGCCCCCAGCGCACGCGCGACCTCCTCGTCGAAGGGCGCCGCCCGCTCATCCAGGTAGCCCGGTGCCTTGAGCGTGCGGCAGGCGCTGGCGTCGCCCATGACCAGCAGCGCCACGCGCTCGGCCCGCGCGGCGATGTCCCTCCCGGCCTGGATACACCGCTCGGCGGCCAGCGGTTCCCCCACGCCGAGTCCCTCGATCGGGGCACCCGACCAGCCGACGCGTTCCAGCAGCCACGCGGCCACGGCGAGCGCGAGCGGCAGGGCGCGCGCGGACGCCTCGCCCCGGTCCTCGTCCGGTCGCCCGTCCTGGTCAGCGCCCGGTCGCCCGTCCCGGTCCGCGCCCAGTCGTACGTCGAGGTCGACACCGAAGCCCCGGAAGGAGCCGCGCGTCCCCTCCGCGTGCGTGCCCCGACCGTCCTTCTCGGCGGGGCCGATCACCACGAGCAGGTCCGGCCGGGCGGCGGCGAGCACACCGAGGGCGTCGGCGCACGCGGCCCGCGCGGAGTCCAGCTCGGGCGCGGCACCCGCGGCGACCTCGGGCACGAGGAGTGGCGGACATGGGCAGACGGCGGCGGCGACCAGCATGATCGGCAGCCTACTGCCAGGGGTTCGGCTCGGTGTCGGTGCTCCACACCAGTTCGGCCAGGCGGTACAGCACGTGATGCGTCGACAGCCTGCCTTCGATGGTGGCGTAGTACGCGTCGCCGTCACCGATCCGGTAGACCCGTCGGCTCTTCTGCCGCAGCCGGGACGACGGCTTGTGGGTGCAGGCGATCTCGTACAGCCTCGCGCGGGCCCGTTCGAGGGTGTCCTCGATGTGCTCCACCTCGTCGAGGCTGTACGACTCCCCGTACCCGGCCTGCACCAGGACCACCCAGCGCGGCATGCCGCCCCCCGTCCCTCGTCGCCACGACGAGTATGGCGCGCGCTCAGTCGACCGCGCAGCCCCCCGTCACCGCCGGCAGCGGTTCCGGTACGCCGATCTTCGGCAGGCCCAGCAGCACGCCCGCGGGCTTCGCCGCCTCGGCGGCGTTGCGCTTCTCCCAGGCGTCGCCCGCGCGGGTGCGGCGGACCTTCAGGACCTCGCCCTCGGCGAGGAGGTGGTGCGGGGCGGCGTAGGTGATCTCGACCGTGACCACGTCGCCGGGGCGGACCTCCTCGGCCGGCTTGGTGAAGTGGACCAGGCGGTTGTCGGGAGCGCGGCCGGAGAGGCGGTGGGTGGTGCCGTCCTTGCGGCCCTCGCCCTCGGCGACCATGAGGTCGAGCGTGCGGCCGACCTGCTTCTTGTTCTCCTCCCAGGAGATCTCCTCCTGGAGGGCGACGAGACGCTCGTAGCGCGCCTGGACGACCTCCTTGGGGATCTGCCCCTCCATGGTGGCCGCGGGGGTGCCGGGGCGCTTGGAGTACTGGAAGGTGAAGGCGTTGGTGAAGCGGGCCTCGCGGACCACGTGCATGGTCTGCTCGAAGTCCTCCTCGGTCTCGCCGGGGAAGCCCACGATGATGTCGGTGGAGATCGCCGCGTCCGGCATGGCGGCGCGCACCTTCTCGATGATCCCGAGGAAACGCTCCTGCCGGTACGAGCGGCGCATCGCCTTCAGGATCGTGTCCGAGCCGGACTGGAGCGGCATGTGCAGCTGCGGCATCACGTTCGGCGTCTCGGCCATGGCCGCGATCACGTCGTCGGTGAAGTCGCGCGGGTGCGGGGAGGTGAAGCGCACGCGCTCCAGGCCCTCGATCGTGCCGCAGGCCCGCAGCAGCTTGCTGAACGCCTCACGGTCGCCGATGTCGGAGCCGTACGCGTTGACGTTCTGGCCGAGCAGCGTGATCTCCGAGACGCCCTCGGCGACCAGGGCCTCGATCTCGGCGAGGATGTCGCCGGTACGGCGGTCCTTCTCCTTGCCGCGCAGCGCCGGGACGATGCAGAAGGTGCAGGTGTTGTTGCAGCCGACGGAGATCGACACCCAGGCCGCGTAGGCGCTCTCACGCCGGGTCGGCAGGGTCGAGGGGAACGCCTCCAGGCTCTCGGCGATCTCGACCTGCGCCTCCTCCTGGACGCGCGCGCGTTCCAGCAGGACGGGCAGCTTGCCGATGTTGTGCGTGCCGAAGACGACGTCGACCCAGGGCGCCTTCGACACGATGGTGTCGCGGTCCTTCTGCGCCAGGCAGCCGCCGACCGCGATCTGCATCCCGGGGCGCTTGGTCTTCATGGGCGCGAGGCGGCCGAGGTTGCCGTACAGCCGGTTGTCGGCGTTCTCCCGCACCGCGCAGGTGTTGAACACGACGACGTCGGCGTCACCGTCGGAGCCCTCGGGCGCGCGGACGTAGCCGGCGTCCTCGAGCAGACCGGACAATCGCTCGGAATCGTGGACGTTCATCTGGCACCCGTAGGTGCGCACTTCGTAGGTCTTGGAAGAGGAGGAGACGTCCACGGCCTGGCTCCGGTCGATGCTGCTCATGGGACAAGGGTAGGCGGTGCCGGGTCGGGCTCCGGCCGCCCTGTGGACAACCGCGGGTTCAGGGCTCGATCAGGCCCGCGCGTATCGCGTACCGGGTGAGTTCCAGCCGGTCGCGCATCCCCAGCTTCTGGAGCAGGTTCGCGCGGTGCCGCTCGACGGTCTTCGCGCTGATGAACAGCATCTCGCCGATCTCCTTGGAGGTGTGGCCCTCGGCGACGAGCTTGAGGATCTCCTCCTCGCGCTCGGTGACGGCCCGTTCGGGCAGGGCGTCGCCGCGGTGGAGGCGGTCGAGGTAGGAGCGGACCAGGGCGCGTTCGGCCCCCGGGTAGACGAACGGCCGGTCGCGCACCGCCGCGCGGCACGCCTCGACCAGGTCGCGGTCGGCGACGGACTTGAGGACGTAGCCGCTGGCGCCGGCCCTGAGGGCCTCGAAGAAGTACTGCTCGTTGTCGTACATCGTCAGGATCAGGATCCGCAGGTCCGGCAGGCGGCGGGAGAGCTCGCGGGCCGCCTGGAGGCCGGTCATCCGGGGCATGGCGATGTCCAGGACCGCGAGATCGACGTCACGCGCGCGTGCCAGCTCGACGGCCTCCGCGCCGTCACCGGCCTCGGCGACGACCGTGAGGTCGTCCTCGCCGTCGAGGATGAGGCGCACTCCTCGCCGTACGAGGGTGTGGTCGTCGGCGAGCAGGACGCGGACAGGGGTCCTCGGGGTCACCGCGGGCCTCCGACGCGCAGGCGTACGTCCGTGCCGCCGCCCGGTGCCGGGCCGACCGTGAGGGCCGCCCCAATGAGCAGCGCCCGCTCCCGCATACCCCGTATCCCGGCGCCTTCCGGTGCGTCGCCCAGCCCCTTGCCGTTGTCCCGGACGAGCAGCTCGACACCACCGTCGACCTGCCGGAGGCGGACCTCGGCGTGGTCGGCGGCGGCGTGCCGGGCGGTGTTGGTGAGGCCCTCCTGGGCGACCCGGTAGAGCACGAGTTCCGACTCCTCGGTCAGGGGCGGCAGGCCGCCGGAGACGTGATGGCGCACGGTCAGGCCATGGGCGCTGAACTCCCCGGCGAGCGAGCGCAGGGCGCTGGCCAGGCCGAGTTCCTCCAGGACGCCGGGGCGCAGCCGACGGGCGATGAAACGGATCTCGTCGAGCCCCGCGCGGGTGGCCTCCTGGGCCTGCGCCACCTCCTCGCGCAGTTCCTCGGGGGCCCGGTCGGCGACCCGCTTGAGCTGGAGGAGGACGGCGGTCAGGGTCTGGCCGACCTCGTCGTGCAGCTCGCGCGCGATGCGGTGCCGTTCACGCTCCTGGGCGGACAGGGCACGGGCGGCTCCGGAGGCCCGCTCGGCCTCCAGCCGGTCGAGCATGGTGTTGTACGTCGTGATGAGCTCGGCGGCCTCGGCGGGACCGGCGACGTCCGCGCGGGCGCCCGGGCGCAGCAGGTCGGCGGTGGACATGGCCCGGCCGAGCCTCTTCAGCGGGGCGAGGCCGATCCGCAGGACCAGGGCGTTGGCGACCAGCAGCACGACGAGGCCGAGGAGCACGACCAGGGCCTCGGCCCGCCGGACCGGGGTCGACACGGTCACCGGGCCGAGCAGCAGGGCCGCGGCGACGACGAGGCCGACGGCGTTGAGCGAGAAGATCCGCCAGAACAGTGACACGTGCCCCGACCCGCCCCTCTCTCCTCGCCTCTTTCCGACCAGCCTCGTCGCCCCGCGCGGGTCGCGTATATCCGTGCCGACACCCATGTCGCCACCGTACGGGCGAATGGCAGCATGGCGGATTCGGCACCGACATCACGCTCAGTACATGGGCCAATCACCAAGGGAGAAACGTGTCTGCACCGCGCCTGAGGGCGACGCCGCTGCCGGGGATCGGGGTCCAGTACGACCTCGTGACGCGCGAACACCGCCATCTGTCCGTGGTGGCACACCGCGACGGTGCCCGGACGGTCAGCGTGTACCGGGCCGACGACCCCGACTCCTGCGCGCAGTCGCTGCGGCTGACCGGAGCGGAGGCGGGTTCGCTGATCGACGCGCTGAAGCCCTCGCACCACAGCGCGAGCCTGCTCTACACCACCGATCTGGGACTGGTCGCCGAGCGAATCGAGGTGGCCGCGGCCTCACGCTGGAACGGGCGGGTGCTGGGCGAGACCCGGATGCGGACCGATACCGGCGCCTCGGTGGTGGCGGTGCTGCGGCGGGCCGAGGCGATCCCGTCCCCGGCGCCGGACTTCCGCCTCGCGGGCGGGGACACGCTGATCGTCGTCGGGACGCGTGAGGGCGTCGACGCGGCCGCGGCGATACTCGGGCGGGAGTGAACCGGTGCACTCCGCGGTCCTGCTGATCGAGTTCGGTTCCATCATCCTCGGCCTCGGCCTGCTCGGCCGGTTCGCCGCCCGCTTCCGGATCTCCCCGATCCCGCTCTACCTCCTCGCCGGGCTCGCCTTCGGCAAGGGCGGGCTGCTGCCGCTGGGCGCGAGTGAGGAGTTCGTCTCCATCGGCGCCGAGATCGGCGTCATCCTGCTGCTGTTGATGCTCGGCCTGGAGTACTCGGCGGGCGACCTGGTCACCAACCTCAAGGCCCACTATCCGTCCGGGCTGGTCGACTGCGCCCTGAACGCCGTCCCCGGCGCCCTGGCCGCGCTGCTGCTGGGCTGGGGCCCGGTGTCCGCGGTGGTCCTGGCGGGCGTCACCTGGATCTCCTCGTCCGGCGTGATCGCGAAGGTGCTCGGCGACCTCGGCCGGGTGGGCAACCGGGAGACGCCGGTGATCCTCAGCGTGCTGGTCCTGGAGGACCTGGCAATGGCGGTCTACCTGCCGATCGTGACCGCGCTGGTGGCCGGCGCCGGGCTGCTGGCCGGCAGCCTGACCCTGGCGATCGCGCTGGGCGCGGCGGGTCTGGTGCTGTTCGTGGCGGTCCGCTACGGCCGTCTGATCTCCCGTTTCGTCTCCAGCGACGACCCGGAGAAGCTGCTCCTCGTGGTGCTGGGACTGACGATCCTGGTCGCGGGCGTCGCCCAGCAGCTCCAGGTGTCGGCGGCGGTGGGTGCCTTCCTGGTCGGCATCGCGCTGTCCGGGGAGGTCGCGGAGGGCGCGCACACGCTGCTGAGCCCGCTGCGGGACCTGTTCGCGGCGGTCTTCTTCGTCTTCTTCGGGCTGCACACCGACCCGGCGAGCATCCCGCCGGTCCTGCTGCCCGCGCTCGTGCTGGCGCTGGTGACCGCCGCCACGAAGATCGCCACCGGGTACTGGGCGGCCCGGCGCGCCGGGATCTCCGTCAAGGGCCGCTGGCGTACGGGCGGGGCGCTGGTGGCTCGCGGCGAGTTCTCCATCGTCATCGCCGGTCTGGCGGTGACCGCGGGCATCGAGCCGTCCCTCGGCCCACTGGCCACGGCGTACGTCCTGATCCTGGTCGTCCTCGGCCCCCTGACCGCGCGGTACACGGAGCCTCTGGCCGCCCGCTGGGCGGGGCGCCTCGGGAAGCGCCGGGAGACGGGGGCGACGGCGGTGGCGGAGGCTTCGGTGGCGGACTGACGTGGAGGGAACGAGCTGAGGGTGGCGCGGGCCGCTGGAGTGCTGGAGAGGTGAGCCGGCGCGCACGGCGTAGTACGGCCAGGAGTGGTCCGCGCCCCCTCAGCCCGCGCGCCCTCAGCCCGCGCCCCCTCAGCCGGCGCCCTCCTCAGCCCGCGCCTCCGGCACCCACCCCTGCCGGCGCAGCACCCCCGTCACGTCCGGTGCCTGGTAGTGGTCCCCCTTGAGGACCTTGCCGTCGGCTCTGCGGGTGACGTGGCCGTCGGGGCCCAGCTTGGTCATGTTGGAGCGGTGGATCTCGGCGATGACCGCGTCGAGGTCGATGCCGTGGACGAGGGCCGTGCCGTAGGCGACGTAGACCACGTCGGCGAGTTCGTGCGCCAGCCGGTCCAGAGGGCCCTCGACGGCCACCTCGGCGACCTCCGCGGCCTCCTCAGCGAGCAGCTCGCCCCGGTGCGCGGCCAGCTGCGGCGGCACCGCGGTCGGCGTACTGCGCGCGTCCAGTTCGAAGGCCAGGTGGAACTCACGGACCAGGTCGGCGGGTGATGAACTCATACGGCGACTCTAGCGATCACCACTGACAGCCCGGCTTCCTCCGGCGCCCTCCGGGACGGCCTGGGCGGCGGGTGTACGGCGGGGATGGCCTGGGCGGGGTGCGTGGCGATGCCGGGTGGCTGGGGGCGTGCCCGGCGCTCTCCGGCGGCGCCGGGTGACTGGGGAGCGCACCCACCGCCCCCGTACCCCCTCCCCCGTGACCCCCGCCCTGGCCACCACCGCTCCCAGCTGGCAGGATCCCCGCATGTCCAAGCTGTTCCCCCGTATGAGCAGGAGCCGGGCGCTGCAAGGTGCGGTCGCCGGTTTCGTGGTCTTCGGGCTGCTCCTGTGGTGGCTGCTGCCGGGCGAGGCGCCGCCGGGCGGCAAGATCGTGTTCAGCACGGGTTCGACGGGCGGGGTCTACGAGGAGTACGGCAAGGACCTCACCCAGGCGTTCGCCAAGGACATGCCCGACCTCCAGGTGGACCTGGAGACCAGCGACGGGTCGCAGGACAACGTCGCGCGCGTGGCGTCCGGTGAGGCCGACTTCGCCATCGCGGCGGCCGACGCGGTGGAGTCGTACGCGCTCAAGAACCCGGAGCGGGCCGCCCGGCTGCGCGGTGTCGCCCGCCTGTACGACGACTACGTCCAGCTCGTCGTCCCGCGGAACTCCGCCATCGACTCCGTCGCCGATCTGAAGGGCAAGCGGGTCGCCATAGGGCTGGAGACGTCGGGCGTGCGGCTGATCGCGACCCGGGTGCTGGAGGCGGCGGGCATCGATCCGGCCGAGGACATCAAGCCGTTCGCGTACGGGATCAACGACGCCGACCAGCTCGGGCACACCATCGACGCGTTCTTCTGGTCCGGCGGGCTGCCGACGAACGGGCTGAAGACGCTCGCGCGGACGTCCTCGTTCAAGTTCGTCCCGATCGAGGGCGACTTCGTCACCAAGCTGCACACCCAGAGCGCCGCCAACCGCTACTACCGGCCCACCAACATCCCCGAGTCGGCCTACCACGGCCAGGACGCCTACGCCGTACCGACGATCGCCGTCTCCAACCTGCTGATCACCCGCAAGGACCTGGACCCGCGGCTCACCGAGTGGCTGACCCGGACCGTGATCCGCAGCCGGGACGACATCGGCGCCAAGGTGCACTCCGCCCAGCTGGTCGACCTGCGCACGGCGATCTACACCTCTCCGCTGCAACTGCACGAGGGCGCGCAGCGGTACTACCGCTCGGTCAAGCCGTAGCGCCGCTGCGGGGCACCGTCACCGTCACCGTCAGGCCGTGCGGTTCGTGATGGTCGTAGGCGATCGTGCCGCCGCCCGCGTGCAGCAGGGTCCGCGAGATGGACAGGCCCAGGCCCGAGCCCTTGATGTTCTGGTGGCGGTTGCTGCGCCAGAAGCGGTCGCCGATACGGGCCAGCTCCTCGTCGGTCAGCCCGGGCCCGTTGTCCGTGACGACGACGGTCGTGGTCTCGCCGTTGGAGGAGACGGTCACCTCGACGCACTCGCCCTCGGGCGTGAACTTGACGGCGTTGTCGATGACCGCGTCCAGCGCGCTGGACAGGGTGACCGGGTCGGCCCAGCCGGTGGTGGGCGGACAGTCGCCCACCAGCGTCACGCCCTTGGCCTCGGCGGTCGGCGCCCAGGCCGCGACGCGTTCGGAGGCCAGCGCGCCGATGTCGGTGATGCGTAGGTCGGCGTCCGTGTGCTCGGCGAGGGCGAGGTCGAGCAGGTCGTCGAGGACCTGCGCGAGGCGCTTGCCCTCGGTCTGCACCGAGGCGATCTCCTGGTTGCCCTCGGGAAGTTCGAAGGCGAGCAGCTCGATGCGCAGCAGCAGCGCGGCGAGGGGGTTGCGCAGTTGGTGCGAGGCGTCGGCGACGAAGGCGCGCTGCTGCTCCAGGACGTCCTCGACGTTGTCCGCCATCTCGTTGAACGACCGGGCCAGGCGCCGGAGTTCCGGCGGCCCGCCGGCGGCCGCGACCCGGGACTTCAGACGGCCGCTCGCGATCGCGTGCGTGGTGGCGTCCAGCACGCGCACCGGGCGGAGCACCCACCCGGTCAGCCTCAGGGCGGCGCCGACGGCCACCAGCATCGCGGCCATCAGGCCCGCGCCGATGACCAGCCAGCCGTGCAGGATCCGCGAACGCATCTCCCCCGTCGGTGAGTCGGTGACGACGACCGCGACGACGTCACCGTCCCGGATGACCGGGGAGGCGACCACGATCCGGCCCCGCTGCCAGGGAAAGACCTGCGGCGGGTCCTCGCTGCGCCGGCTGAGCAGCGCCTCGTCGAACGCCTCCCGCACCTCGCCCGCGTCGGGGATGAACAAGGTCATCGGAGCGTTGGCCATGATGCTCTTGTTCTGGTAGAAGACGCCGACGCGGATGCGGTAGACCTCGTAGTAGCTGTCGAGTTCGCTCTGCAGCGTCCTCTGGCGCTCGCCGCCCTCGCCGGTGACGTACTGGGCGAGCGCCGCGAAGTGCGCGGTGTCGTCGATCCGGTCGACGACCACCTTCTGCTGCTGGGCCGCGGCCACCCCGACGGCGAGCGGGATGCCGAGCGCCAGCAGCACGGCCGCCATCAGGACGATGAGCAGCGGGAGAAGTCGTGTGCGCACCCGGCCCCGCTAGGACGACGGCGCGACGAGCCGGTAGCCGACGCCGCGCACGGTCTCGATGAGGGCGGGCATGCGCAGCTTGGCGCGCAGGGAGGCGACGTGCACCTCCAGGGTGCGTCCGGTCCCCTCCCAACTGGTGCGCCACACCTCGCTGATGATCTGTTCCCGGCGGAAGACGACTCCGGGGCGCTGGGCCAGCAGGGCGAGCAGGTCGAACTCCTTGCGGGTCAGCTGCACGACCGCGCCGTCCACGCTGACCCGGCGGGTCGGCAACTCGATCCGGACGGGGCCGAGGATCAGCGCGCTCTCGCCGTCCGCGGCGGCGTCCTCGTGGACGGTGCGACGGCTGACGGCGTGGATGCGGGCGAGCAGTTCCCCGGTGTCGTAGGGCTTGACCACGTAGTCGTCGGCGCCGAGGTTGAGGCCGTGGATGCGGGAGCGGACGTCGGAGCGGGCCGTGACCATGATCACCGGGGTGCTGGTGCGCTTGCGGATCTTGCCGCAGACCTCGTACCCGTCCTGGTCGGGCAGGCCGAGGTCGAGGAGGACGACCCCGAAGCCGTCGCCCTCCGGGACCAGTGCCTGAAGGGCTTCCTCGCCACTGCGCGCGTGGGTGACGTCGAAACCGTGCCGTGCCAGAACCGCGGACAGAGCGGCGGCGACATGATTGTCGTCCTCTACGAGCAGCAGTCTCATCCGGGCCTCCTTCGGTTCATCGGCCGTACGATCGGAATAGGTGAAAAACTACGTTCTGGGTGTGTACAACAACGCGTGCACACGCGCGCGTGCGCCCCGTGCAGTCACGCTGATGGAAGAGGACGGAGTCAAGTGGGTTCCGGTTGCGAGCCGCTTCCGTTACCCGGCCGATATGCGCCCTGCTCACAACTGCTACGACACGTGTCCGATTGCTATCGGATCGTGATGCTCAGATTCCCCTCAAAGGTAATGACGCAGGTCGCGTGGGGTCACTACTGTCCTCCGAAACCGAGGAGGACGGAGCCCGATAGCGATGACCGAAGTATCGGTGGCCAAGGAAGACATGGCCGCGACCGGCGAACTGGTCGTCCTGAAGAGCGTCAACAAGCACTTCGGCGCGTTGCACGTTCTCCAGGACATCGATCTCACGATCGCCCGCGGCGAGGTCGTCGTGGTCATCGGACCCTCCGGGTCCGGCAAGTCCACCCTGTGCCGCACCATCAACCGCCTGGAGACGATCGACTCCGGGACGATCGCCATCGACGGCAAGCCCCTGCCCGCGGAGGGCAAGGAGCTGGCCCGGCTGCGCGCCGACGTCGGGATGGTCTTCCAGTCCTTCAACCTCTTCGCGCACAAGACCGTGCTCGAGAACGTGATGCTCGGCCAGGTCAAGGTCCGCAAGGCTGACAAGAAGCAGGCCGAGGACAAGGCCCGCGCCCTGCTCGACCGGGTCGGTGTGGCGAACCAGGCGGACAAGTACCCCGCACAGCTCTCCGGCGGCCAGCAGCAGCGTGTCGCCATCGCCCGCGCGCTGGCCATGGACCCCAAGGTCATGCTCTTCGACGAACCCACCTCGGCGCTCGACCCCGAGATGATCAACGAGGTCCTCGAGGTCATGCAGCAGCTCGCCCGCGACGGCATGACCATGATCGTCGTCACCCACGAAATGGGATTCGCCCGTTCGGCGGCGAACCGGGTGGTGTTCATGGCGGACGGCCGCATCGTCGAGGAGGCTGTGCCGGACCAGTTCTTCAGCGCTCCGCGCAGCGACCGCGCGAAGGACTTCCTGTCCAAGATCCTGCACCACTGACGGCGTACGGCACGACCCTCGTCATCCGCCGCCCCGTCTCGACGGACCGCATCTCTCTTCCCACAAAAGGATGTTCACCATGAAGCTCCGCAAGGTCACCGCCGCGGCCGCCGCTGCGCTGGTCCTCTCCCTGACCGCGACCGCGTGCGGCGGGGACGACGGCGACAGCGACAGCTCGGACACGGGCTCCGGCGGCGGCAAGATCAAGATCGGCATCAAGTACGACCAGCCGGGTCTCGGCCTCAAGGAGCCCGACGGTTCCTTCTCCGGCTTCGACGTGGACGTGGCGACGTACGTGGCCAAGGAACTGGGCTACAAGCCGGACCAGATCGAGTTCGTGGAGACCAAGAGCGCCGACCGTGAGAACGCGCTCGCCCGTGGCGACGTGAAGTTCATCGCGGCGACCTACTCGATCAACGACGAGCGCAAGCAGAAGGTCGACTTCGCCGGCCCCTACCTGCTGGCCCACCAGGACCTGCTGGTCAAGGCGGACTCCGACATCACCAAGGCCACCGACCTCAACGGCAAGAAGCTGTGCTCGGTGACCGGCTCGACCTCGGCGCAGAACGTCAAGAAGGACTTCGCCCCGAAGGCCAACCTCAAGGAGGTCAGCGGCTACTCCGAGTGCATCGCCGGCCTCCAGAGCGGCTCCGTGGACGCGCTCACCACGGACGACTCGATCCTCGCCGGCTTCGCCGCGCAGGACCAGTACAAGGGCAAGTTCAAGCTCGCCGGCCTCAAGCTGAGCAACGAGAACTACGGCATCGGTGTCAAGAAGGGCGACACCGCGACCGTGGACAAGATCAACAAGGCGCTCGAGAAGATGGTCGCCGACAAGGCCTGGGACAAGGCGGTCCAGGACAACTTCGGCCCGGCCAACTACAAGAACGAGCCCGCCCCGAAGATCGGCGTGGTCGTCAAGTAACGCAGGGATCCACTGGCGCGCCGCCGCCCGCCGCGATCAGGGCGGCGGCGCGCCGCGCCCCTCCACGTACCCCAGACACCCGGAAGCGCGGGAGATCGTGTTCGACTTTCTTGATGGTTACGACGTCCTAGGGGCGTTCTGGATGACGGTGAAACTCACCGTCCTCTCCGCCCTCGGCTCCCTGATCTGGGGCACCCTGCTGGCCGCGATGCGGGTCAGCCCGGTCCCGCTGATGCGCGGGTTCGGCACCGTCTACGTGAACATCGTCCGGAACATCCCCCTGACGGTGATCATCATCTTCACGTCGCTCGGCCTCGCCGACATCTTCGGGATGACCCTGGGCTCCGAGGAGTTCGACGTCCAGGGATTCCGGCTGGCCATCCTCGGACTCGTCGCCTACACCGCGGCCTTCGTATGCGAGGCGATTCGTTCCGGCATCAACACCGTGCCCCTCGGCCAGGCCGAGGCGGCCCGCGCCATCGGGCTGAACTTCAGCCAGACGCTCCGGCTGATCATCCTGCCGCAGGCCTTCCGCGCGGTCATCGGCCCGCTGGCCAACGTGCTGATCGCCCTCACCAAGAACACCACCGTGGCGGCCGCGATCGGCGTGGCCGAGGCCGCCGCCCTGATGAAGACGATGATCGAGAACGAAGCCCAGACGCTCGCCATCGGCGCCGTCTTCGCCCTCGGATTCGTGATTCTGACCCTGCCGACCGGTCTCATCCTCGGGTGGCTGAGCAAGCGACTGGCGGTGAAGCGATGAGCTCCGTTCTGTACGACACACCAGGACCCCGCGCCAAACGGCGCAACGTCCTCATCTCGGTGGTCTTCTTCATCCTGCTCGCCCTGCTCCTGTGGTGGATCTGGCAGGCCATGGACGACAAGGGCCAACTGGAGTGGGCCCTGTGGGAGCCGTTCACCACCGAACAGGCGTGGACGACGTACCTGCTGCCGGGCCTCGCCGACACCCTGAAGGCAGCCGCGCTCGCCATGGTGATCGCCCTGCCCCTCGGCGCGGTCTTCGGCATCGCGCGCCTCTCCGACCACCGCTGGGTGCGCGGCACGGCCGGCGCCGTGGTCGAGTTCTTCCGGGCCATCCCGGTGCTGCTGCTCATGCTGTTCGCCAACGAGTTCTTCGTCCGCTCCACGGACGTCAGCAGCGAGGACCGGCCGATGTACGCGGTCGTCACCGGCCTGGTGCTGTACAACGCCTCCGTCCTCGCCGAGATCGTGCGGGCCGGCATCCTCTCCCTGCCCAAGGGGCAGACCGAGGCCGCCAAGGCCATCGGCCTGCGCAAGGGCCAGACGATGACGAGCATCCTGCTGCCGCAGGCCGTCACCGCGATGCTGCCGGCCATCGTCAGCCAGCTCGTCGTCATCGTGAAGGACACCGCGCTGGGCGGCGTGATGCTCGGCTTCACCGAGCTGCTCAACGCCCGTGCGACGCTGGCCGCCAACTACGCCAACGTCATCCCCAGCTTCATCGTGGTCGCGATCATCTACATCGTCCTGAACTTCCTCCTCACCAGCTTCGCGAGCTGGCTGGAGGGCAGGCTGCGCCGCAGCAAGAAGAGCACGGGCGCGGTGCTCGGCGAGGACACGGAGATGAACCCGGCGGCAGTCGGCGGCGCCTTCGGGACCGGTGGCGAGGGTGGCGGCCCCGGTGGCTTCACCTTCACCAAGAAACCCTGACGATCCGTTCCGTCGGACCTTGAAGATCTGATGAGCAGTCAAGTGGCTTGAACGGCACGGACACAGCGCCGTGAGCAGTACGGAGGCAGTGGCATGATCGCCACTGCCTCCGTCACTTGACGCAAGCACCGGCAATGGGTTGCATACGTTCTGTGATCGTGCACCCTGCTCCAATCTCCTGTTCACCCACGTCGCTCGGGACGCCCTCGCGGGCAGGGGGCGCCACGCCGTGGACCCGGTGATCATCGTCGGAGCGGGGCCCGTCGGGCTCACGCTCGCCCTCGCGCTGGCCCGTCAGGACGTGCCGTCCGTGGTCCTCGACGAAGGTCCCGGCAAGGACGAACCCCGCCCCGCCCGCACCGTCGTCCTGCGCGAGGACACCGCCGCCCTCCTCGAACGCCTCACCGGTGTCCCCCTCGCCGAGGTGGGCTGCCGCTGGGCCGGATGGCGGTCGTTCCGCCGCAAGCAGGTGATGCGCGAGATCACCTTCGACGACACCGCCGACGCCCCCGACAGCGCCGCGAGCGAGCCCGGGTCCGCGCCGCCCCTGCACATCGCCCAGCACGCGCTGACCGGCGCCCTGCGCGACGCCCTCGCCGGCGAACGCCTCGTCAAGCTCGCCGCGGACAGCCGCCTCGACACGATCGAACAGGAGCCCGGCGGCGTCACCGCCCACACCCGCGGCCCCAAGGGCACCTGGTGGCGCGGCAGCTACCTGGTCGGCTGCGACGGCCCGCGCTCGACGGTGCGCAAACTCCTGGACATCCGCTTCCCCGGCCGTACGGCGGTGGAACGACACGCCGTCGCCGCGTTGCGCACGGAACTTCCGTGGCACGACGAGGCGTTGCTCCATCGGATGCCGCCGTGGCGGATGTCCGGTCCCTCCGCCGGGGAGGTCACCGGACGCCCCCTCCCCGACGGCGTCTGGCGCCTGGACTGGCTGCTGCCGCCCGGCAAGGACCTGGTCACACCCGAGCTGCTGGTGTCCCGCGTCCGGGAGACCCTCGCCGGCTGGACGGACGGACCGACGCCGCCCTACGACCTCCTCGACACCGGCGTGCACACCGTCCACCACCGGCTCGCGCGACGCTGGCGGGTGGGCCGGGTCTTCCTCGCCGGGGACGCGGCGCACCTGCTCGGCGCGCTCGGGACACAGGGGCTCGACGAAGGGCTGCGGGACGCCGACAACCTCGCCTGGAAGCTGGCGTCGGCCTGGCACCACGGTCCGCACGAGGCGCTGCTCGACAGTTACCAGGCCGAGCGGCGCGCGGTGGTCGCCGCCCGACTGCGCGCCGCCGACCAGGCGCTGCCGCTGGTGCGGGGCGGCGGCGGACTGCGGTCCGTCGTCCCCGGCTCGGCCCGGGGCCACGACGCGCTGCTCACCGACGGTCACCTGGGGCGCGGCACGCTCGGCGCGCCGGGGACGTACGCCACGTCACCGCTCGCCCCGCGGCACCTGGAGGCGGAGGTGCCCGTGGACACCGCGCCGGGCGCGCAGGTCGCGGACGTACGGGTCACCGCCGAGGACGGCTCCTTCGTACGGCTCCGGGACCGGCTCGGCCGCGGTGCGCTGCTCGTGGTGCTGATCGCGCCGGGCACCGGGGTGTGGGAGCGCAAGCACTGGGTGGGCGCGGGCCTCATGCCCCGACTGGCGGCCGCGGTGTCGGCGCTGCCCCATCCGGCCGAGCTGCTGGTCGCGGAGGCGTATCCGGGCGCGGCGGCCCACAGCGTCCTCCTGGTACGCCCCGACGGCCACCTGGTGACCGCGCTGAGCGGGGTACGCCCCGCCGACCTGTACGCGGCCGCGGAGGCGACCCTGGGCGGCCCGAGGAGGACGGAGGCTTCGGCGGGGGTGCGGTGAGCTTCGGGCGGGGCGGGGGCGGGCGATCGCGGCCGGATCATGGTCAGCGGGCCCGACCGAGACGATGGCTTCGACGGGCACCCGGGGAACGGGACCGGCCGTCGGACGGATGGCGGGTCTCCGCACGGTGAGCGAGGGCCGGCCAAGGCGAAGGCCGCCGTCCACAATGCGGTTGCCGGCGTCTGCATGCGGCTGGCCGCCCGGGGGCGCCCTCGGAGCACGGTGAGCGACACCTGCCGTGGCTGTGGGGACCGCACATGTGTGCGTTCCACATAGTGACGGTGAGTTGACCGCTCTGTACCGCCATGGTGTACTCCGCGTCATGACCGACACCTGTGTGCGCCTGTGGCGGAGGGTCCATATGGACCTCGTCCGTTACGCGGGCTGCGTGTGTCGCGAGTCCTGCTGAATTCGCATCCCCTTCTTCCGCGCGCGCCGCCCCGGCGCTGCCGCGCGCTTTCCGCGAACACTCATCAGGACGGTACCCGTGTCTGTCTCCCCCTCCGTGTCCGCCGTTTCCGCGCCCACGCAGGCCGAACTCCTCGATTTCGTACGGCGGACCGCCGCCGACGCCGAACTGATCTCCTCTCTCCCGCTCGACCCCGAAGGCCGCACCTGGGTGCGTCTGGAGGGACCCGGCGGGAGTGAGGCGTGGCTGATCGGCTGGCCGCCCGGCACGGGCACCGGCTGGCACGACCACGCCGAGTCCGTCGGCGCCTTCGTGACGGCCGCCGGCGAACTCAAGGAGAACTCGCTGGCCGCTCGACTCCCGGCGGACGGTTGGAAGACCATCGAACTCACCGAAGGCGTGGACCGCGAGCGGCGGCTCCCGGCCGGCACCGGACGCTCCTTCGGACAGCACCACGTCCACGAGGTGCTCAACGAGTCCACCGAGCGCCACGCCGTCTCTGTGCACGCCTACTACCCGCCGCTGCCTCAGATCCGGCGCTACAGCCGCACCGGGCCGGTCCTGCGCCTGGAGCACGTGGAGCGCCCGGAGGACTGGCAGTGAGCCCCGGATCCTCGCTCGGCATCGACGAGTTGCTGGAACGCGTCCGCGAGAGCTACGAGCGGATCGAGGCGCGGGCGGCGCACGACGCCGCCGCGCGCGGACAGGCGCTGCTGGTGGACATCCGCTACGCCGCCCTGCGTGAGCGGGACGGACTGATTCCCGGCGCCCTCGTCGTCGAGCGCAACGAACTGGAGTGGCGCCTCGACCCGCGCGGCAGCCACCGGGTGCCCGAGGCGACGAGCCACGACCTGCTCGTCGTGGTGATCTGCGACGAGGGTTACGCCTCGACGCTGGCCGCCGAGTCCCTGCACCGGCTGGGACTGCGCCGGGCCACGGACCTGGTGGGCGGGTTCCAGGCGTGGCGGGCCGCAGGGCTGCCGGTGCTGGCGCCGCTGACGTCGTAGAGGCGGGCCCACGGGCTCGGTCGATGCGGGGGCGCGGTGGAGAGGACCGCGTCCGCGTCGCCCTTGGTGACGCGGACCACCGGGGTGGCGATCTCGTCGGTGTCGTCGTCGCAGCGCGGCAGGGCGAACGCGTTGGTCACCGCCAACTCGCCCGTGCTCTCGGCCGGGTTGGCGACGGTGGCCGCGAAGCGTGAGCTCCTCAGCACGGCCGGGCCCTCGTCGTGCGTTTCAGCGCGGCCGGGCCTCGTCGTGCGCCTCAGCACGGCCGGGCCCTCTCGTGCGCTTGCGGACCCGTGCCCTTCAGGATCCGTGCGCTTCAGGACCCGTGCGCTTCAAGGCCCGGGCGCGTCAGAACCCCTCCCCCTCCAGGAACTCCGCGTCCTCGCCCTCCTCTTCGAGCGCCTGCCGGACCACTCTCAGGGCCATGCCCTCGGGGTACCCCTTGCGGGCGAGCATGCCGGCGAGACGGCGTAGTCGCTTGTCGCGGTCGAGGCCGCGCGTGGAGCGCAGCTTGCGGGCGACGAGTTCACGAGCTGTCTCCTCCTCCTGCTCGGAGTCGAGCTGCGAGACGGCCGCGTCGATCAGCGTGGAGTCGACCCCCTTGGTACGCAGTTCCTGGGCCAGGGCCCGCCGGGCCAGACCTCGCCCGTGGTGCCGGGACTCCACCCAGGCGTCGGCGAACGCACCGTCGTTGATCAGCCCGACCTCCTCGAACCGCGACAGCACCTCCTCCGCGGCCTCGTCCGGAATCCCCTTCTTGCTCAGGGCGTCCGCGAGCTGCTTCCGCGTGCGCGGGGTCCCGGTGAGCAGGCGCAGGCAGATGCCCCGCGCCCGCTCCACCGGGTCCCCTGAAGACTCCCCCTGCTCGGCCCTCGACGAGGAGGAGGCGCCTTCGTCCGTACCGGACGGCTCCCCGCCACGTCGCTGCCGACGCCCCCGGGAACCGCCCACGCCACGTGCCGCACGGCCCCCGCCGCGCCCACGGCGGGACCCGCCGCCGGACCCGCCGCCGGACGGGACGGCGGAGCCGGCCGTCGCCGAGTCGTCGTCCAGCCACTCCCCGCCGCCCGGTACCCCGCCGTCCGGCGCGTCGCCGTACGGCCGGTCGCCGCCCTCGTCCTCGCCGTACGCGCGCCCCGTGCCGCCGTACGACGACACGCGGCCGTGTCCCCCGTCCGCGCCGTACCCCCTGCCGTCCCCGTGCGCATCGCCGTCTAGCCCTGAGGTTCCTCCGTCGCCTCCCCCGGCCCGCTCACGCGGGGCGTCCTGGTAGGCGTACTCGGCCCAGTCGGTTCGTCGAGTCACGGGTCAGCTCTTGGCAGCCGCGGCCTTGGTCTTGGCCGCCTTGGCCGCCGGTGCGGGCACCGTCTTCGCGGCGTCGTCCGCAGGGGCGGTGACCGCGGCGGCGTCGGCACCCGGCTCCGCGGTCGGCTCCTGGGGACGTACGCCCACGCCCAGCTTCTCCTTGATCTTCTTCTCGATCTCGTTGGCCAGGTCGGGGTTGTCCTTCAGGAAGTTGCGGGCGTTCTCCTTGCCCTGGCCGAGCTGGTCGCCCTCGTACGTGTACCAGGCGCCGGCCTTGCGGACGAAGCCGTTCTCCACGCCCATGTCGATCAGGCCGCCCTCGCGGCTGATGCCCTGGCCGTAGAGGATGTCGAACTCGGCCTGCTTGAAGGGCGGCGCGACCTTGTTCTTGACGACCTTGACCCGGGTGCGGTTGCCGACCGCGTCCGTGCCGTCCTTCAGGGTCTCGATGCGACGGATGTCCATGCGCACCGAGGCGTAGAACTTCAGCGCCCGGCCACCGGTCGTGGTCTCCGGGGAGCCGAACATCACACCGATCTTCTCGCGGAGCTGGTTGATGAAGATCGCGGTGGTCTTGGACTGGTTGAGCGCGCTGGTGATCTTCCGCAGGGCCTGGCTCATCAGACGGGCCTGCAGACCGACGTGGCTGTCGCCCATCTCGCCCTCGATCTCCGCACGCGGGACGAGCGCGGCGACGGAGTCGATGACGATCAGGTCGAGGGCACCGGAGCGGACCAGCATGTCCACGATCTCCAGGGCCTGCTCGCCGTTGTCCGGCTGGGACAGGATCAGGTTGTCGATGTCGACGCCGAGCTTCTTCGCGTACTCGGGGTCGAGGGCGTGCTCCGCGTCGATGAAGGCGACCTGGCCGCCGGCCTTCTGCGCGTTCGCCACCGCGTGCAGCGTCAGGGTCGTCTTGCCGGAGGACTCCGGTCCGTATACCTCCACCACGCGGCCGCGCGGGATGCCGCCGACGCCGAGCGCGACGTCGAGCGCGGTCGACCCGGTGGGGATGACCTCGATGGGCTCGTTGGGCCGCTCGCCCATGCGCATGACCGCGCCCTTGCCGAACTGCCGTTCAATCTGTGCGAGTGCGGCGTCCAACGCCTTCTCGCGGTCGGTTCCTGCCATGGGTTCCACCCGATTTGCTTGAGTCGATCGCTTCACGTCAAAGACGCTAACGCCTGCCACTGACAATGCGCCCCGACGCCCGTCCGGCCTGTGGATAACTAGGGGACCTGTCCACTCAAACCGTGCCGAAATCCCCGCCAAGAGCCTCGCCGGAGCTTCCATAAGAATGGATGTTCGATTTTCGTGTCAAGCGCACCACGCGGCACTTCCGAGGCAATCCGCAGGGCACCGCCAGAGCCCCTGCCGGCACCCCTCCGCGCCCCCTCAGCACCCGGGGCGCACCACCGCCCGCACCGCCTCACCCTCCGCCCCCCTGACCCGTCGGCCATCGGGATCTGCGAATGTGCCGTCATGCTGCTGACTCCTGAACAGACCCTGTTCGTCCGGGGCGCCACGCCCGCCCTCCTCCTCGCCGAGGCTCCCGTTCACCACGACCTGCCGGTCCTGACCGCACAGGACGGAACCGTGCCCCGGTGCGAGGGATGGAGCCTCGTCCCCAAGCTCACCCTGTGTGTCGTGGACGGCCCCGGCGAGGCAGGCGTCCTCATCCCCTCCCTCGCGGCCCCGGTGATGACCGACGGCGCCCCGGATCCGGACGGCATGACCGACTGGTGCGCGGACGCCGAGCGGGCGGGCGGCGCGGTCGTACTGTCCCTCGCCCAGCTGCCCCGGACACTGGACTGGTCCCACCTGCTGAACTCCGGATCGGCGCGCGGCGGTTTCATACCCGCCCTCACCTGACGCCCTCCCGCGACCGGGGCGCTCCCCGCCCTCTCCTGGGCGCACCGCGTAGCGCGAGCGCCCCTCAGGAGGCCCCTCCCCCGGAGCCACCCCCCGAACCCCTCCCAGGGCCACCCTCCGAACCATCCCCGGCATCACCGCCGGAACCCCCCGCAGCTCTCCCCGAGGAGCCCCCGGCCACATCCCCGGAGCCCTGCTCCCCGGAGTCCCGCTCCCCAGAAGGACGCTCCCCGGAGTCCCGCTCCCCAGAAGGACGCTCCCCGGAATCCCGTTCCCCCGACTCCGGCTGCTCCCCCGCCCCCCGGTGGGCCACCAACCCACGCGCGCGGGTGAGGAACCCCGACTCCCCGCCCAGGCGCCGGTGCCCGAGCACGCGCGGGTCGTCGGTGACGTCGTAGCGCTTCACGTACGCCCCCAGGAACGCCTGCAACGTCGCGACCGCCGGGATGGCGATCAGCGCACCCACGGCCCCGAGGAGGGCCGTACCGGCGATGACGGAGCCGAAGGCGACCGCGGGGTGGACGTCGACCGTCTTCGAGGTCAGCTTGGGCTGGAGCATGTAGTTCTCGAACTGCTGGTAGATCACGACGAAGATCAGCACCCACAGCGCGTACCAGGGATCGACCGTGAAGGCGATCAGCATCGGCAGCGCGCCCGCGAGATACGTGCCGATCGTCGGGATGAACTGCGAGACCAGACCCACCCAGACGGCGAGCACGGGCGCGTTGGGCACGCTCAGCGCTTGCAGCAGGACGTAGTGCGCGACACCGGAGATCAGCGCCATCAGACCGCGCGAGTAGAGATAGCCGCCGGTCTTGTTGACGGCGATCTCCCAGGCCCGCAGCACCTCCGCCTGCTTGGCGGGCGGCAGCACGGAGCACAGTGCGCGCCGCAGCCGGGGGCCGTCGGCGGCGAAGTAGAACGAGAACAGTCCGATCGTCAGCAGTTGGAAGAGCCCGCCGAGGACCTGGGCGGAGACGTCCAGGACACCGGTGGCGCTGTTCTGCACGTAGTTGCGCAGCCAGTCGGAGTTGAGGACGCCCTCCTGGACGTCGACGCGCTTCAGCTCGGTGTGGAAATGCGTGTTGATCCAGTTGATGACGGAGTCGAGATACGCCGGGAAATCCTCGACGATCTTGATGATCTGCCCGGCGAGCATGGTGCCGAGGAGCGTGACGAAGCCCGCGGAGACGATCAGTACGGCGAGGAACACGAGGAAACTGCCGAACCCCCGGCGCACGCCGCGCGAGGCCATCCAGCTCACCGCGGGTTCGATGGCGAGGGCCAGGAAGAACGCGATCAGGATGTTGATCAGCAGCCCGGTCAGCTGATGGAAGGCCCACGTGCCCAGCTGGAAGGCGGCGTAGAGGGCGAGGGTGAGCACCACGGCACGCGGCAGCCAGCGCGGCATGCGGGAGTTGGCCCCGTCGGGATGGTCGGCCGGGGGCCGGGGAGGCGGAGTCGTGCCGAACGGGGAGGCGTGCTGGGGGACCGCGTCGGTCTCGTCGGTGGGTGCCACGGTGCAAGTTTCGCCCACGTGACTGACAATCCGCTCCTCCCCTGCGATCCCCGTGACCGTCAGCGCTGTTCCTGGGGCACGTCCATGACCGTGCACACCACGCGCCACACGTCCTTGGCGTCCCAGCCACCTTGCAGCGCCTCGTGCACCGTGCGCCCGCCGAGCTCCGCCATGACGTGGTCGCGCGCGAAGGTGTCGGCGTAGTCCGGACCGAAGTGATCCGCCATCCGCTGCCAGAAGACCGTCAACCGCATGACACCAGTATCCCGCCCCTGAGAGTGGGCCTCGGTCGGGACCGCTTGTCGAGAACGCTTTCCGTCCTACGGTCTGACGCATGGCCGAAACAGGAGCTTCCCCACTCCCCCCGACGCCCCCGGCGCACTCCCCGCTCTTCCGCGCCGAGCACTTCGTCTGGCTCACCGCGCGCGTGCTGGAGCAGCGCCTCTTCGCCCACCACTTCCTGAACGGCGCCGCCGACCCGGTGGAGACCGCCCTGGACGCGTACCGCAACGAGGACGGCGGTTACGGCCACGCGCTGGAGCCCGACCTGCGCGGCCCGGTCAGCCAGCCGCTGCACGCAGGGCATGCCCTGCGCGTCCTGGACGCCATCGACCGTTGCGGCGGACAGCGCGTGGAACGGGTGTGCCGCTATCTGACCTCCGTCTCCACCACGGACGGCGCCCTGCCGGCCATCCATCCCAGCCAGCGCGGCTATCCGTCGGCCCCGTTCATCCCGATCGTGGACGACCCGCCCAGTGCGCTGCTCGCCACCGGTCCCGTGGTGGGCCTGCTGCACCACAACGAGGTCTGGCACGCGTGGCTGTTCCGCGCCACGGACTTCTGCTGGCACACGGTCGAATCGCTGCGGACCTCCCATCCGTACGAGGTGCAGGCCGCCGTGGCCTTCCTGGACTCCGCTCCCGACCGTTCGCGCGCGGAGGCCGCCGCCGACCGCCTCGGCCGCCTGGTGCGCGAGCAGCGGCTCGCGGCGCTGGACCCGGAGCGCCTGGACACCCACCCGGTGGCACCCGGCTACGCCCCGGGCGAGCACCACTTCCCGCACGACTACGCCAGGACGCCGCACTCACTCGCGCGCGCGTGGTTCACCGACGAGGAGATGGAACGCTCCTTGGACTTCCTCGCGGGCGACCAGCGGGAGGACGGTGGCTGGCCGGTCCGTTGGCGCCAGTGGGCCCCGGGCACGTCCCTGGAGGCCCGCCCCATAGTCACGATCGAGGCGCTGCGCACCTTGAGGGCCTACGGCCGTCCGATCGGCTGAACCGACGCCGGTGACCGGCTGGACGTCTTCGGCGCGTGCCGTTCGCCTCACCGTCCACCTACTCGGCGCTCACCCGTGGCGTGCGCCTCACCGGTCCCCCCGCGTCCCTCACCCCAAGGCCCGCACGCCCGCCGTCACCGCCACGGCCGCCGCGACGACGACCAGGAAGGGGGCGCGCAAGAGCAGCGCGAGGGCGGCCGCCGCCAGCCCCGCGCCCCTGGCGTCCAGCACCAGGGCGCGACCGTCGGCGAAGGCCTGCTGAGCCGTGAGCGCGGCGAGCAGCGCGACCGGGAGCAGCGCGGCGAGCCGCTTGACGAGGGGCCGTTCCAGGGCTCCGGTGGGCACCAGGAGCCCCGCCAGCTTGACGGCGTAGCAACCGAGCGCGGTGAGGCCGATCGCGATCCAGACGTTCACCGCTCCGCCTTCCTGCGCCCCTCGGCCCACAGCACGACGGGCGCCGCGAAGGCGGCCACCAGGACCGGCACCCCGGCCGGCAACACTGGCAGCAGCCCGAGCCCGAACAGTACGGCGAGCCCGGCGACGGCACGCTCGACGGCGCTCTTGAGCATGGGCGCGAGCAGCGCCAGGAACACGGCGGGTCCCGCGGCATCGAGGCCCCACGCCTCCGTGTCGCCGATCGCCTCGGCTCCCAGCGCACCGAGCAGGGTCGTGAGGTTCCACAGCACGTAGAGGCTGAGTCCCGTGACGGTGAACCCGATCCGCGCGCCGCGTCGCGTGCGTTGCGCCAGCGCGACGGCCGCGGTCTCGTCGATGACCCACTGGGCGGCGAAGGGCCGCACCGCGCGCGGGAGAGCCAGCAGCTGGGACAGCCGCAGCCCGTAGAACGCGTTGCGCGCCCCCAGGAAGAACGCCCCGGCGGCCGCGGTGAACGGGTTGCCACCGGCCGCGAGCGCCCCCACGAGCGCGAACTGGGACGCCCCCGTGAACACCAGCAGGCTGAGCGCGCAGGTCTGCGCCAGGGTGAGCCCACTGCCCGCCGAGGTCACCCCGAAGGCGAACCCGGACAGTCCTACGGCGACTCCGACCCCGAGGGCGTCTCGTACGACGGCGGTGTCCGGCCTTTCTCCGTCGTCGGAGCGTGTGTCTGGGACTGCTGTCTGTTCTTCCACGCGCCGCACGCTATGTCGGGTCCTCGCGGGCCGTCTTGTACGTTCTTGCGCTCCCTCTGGTACGCGCCGGGAGGCACCCCGACGATCCGCGTGAAATGCCGGTTCAGATGCGGCTGGTCGGTGAACCCCACGGCAACGGCGGCCTCCGCCGGGGACGTCCCCGCGTCCAGCAGCAGCCGCGCCCGCCGCACCCGCGCGTCGGTCAACCAGGTGTGCGGCGGCATCCCATAGGCGTCCCGAAAGGCCCGCAACAGCGCGAAGGGCCCCACCCCCAGCTCGGCGGCCAGCCTCTCCAGGGACGGCGGCCCGGTCATCCGCTCCTCCAGCGCCTCACGCGCCCGTGCCGCCATCCGCGCCCCGGCCGTCCGCACCTCCCGCCGCACCAGCACCCCGCCGTTGAGCCGCAGCAGCCGAGTGACGGCGACCCTCAGCAGCGTGTCGGCGGCCAGCGCGTTCCCCTCGTCCACGGCACGCAGCACCTGATGCACCAGCCCGGCCGCGTAAGGGTCGTCAAGGACCGGACTCACGAACCCCGGGGTGCCCCGGATGCCGGTGGTCTCCGCGGCTATCCCGGCCACCACCTCCGGCGCCGGGTACACCGCCCCGTACCGCCACCCCTCAGGCACCCCCGCCCGCCCGGTGTGCGGGGTGTCCGGATTGACGAGCGCCAGCGAACCCGCCCCCGCGTACCGATCGGCCCCGCGGTAGTGGAAGACCTCCACACCGTCGGCGATGGCCGCGATCACGAAACTCTCATGGGTGTGCCGCACGAAGTTCTTCCGGATGTACCGGGCCCGCAGCAGATCCACCCCGGGCAGCTCGGCGTACCGCCAATGCCGCGCCCGCTCACCGGATCCCACCATGCCCCCATTGTCCGCCGCCCGGGCGCCACCCCTCACGCCCACCAGGCCGCACCCAGCACACCCCAGCACCCCCCACCGGCCGCCGGCGCCACAACCGCACCAACCAGCCGCCGCCGTCCCAACCGCACCCATCGGCCGCCCCCGTCACAGACGCACCCCCACCCCGGAAACCCCAGGTCAGGGCGATTGTCAGTACCCGGGTGCAGGATGGACCCATGGCCAGCTCCACACACCGAGCCCTCGCAGGCTTCTCCCCCGCGACCCAAGGCTGGTTCGCGGGGGCCTTTGACGCGCCCACCGCGGCCCAGGCAGGTGCCTGGCGGGCCATCGCGGAGGGCTCGGACGTCCTGGTGGTGGCGCCCACCGGTTCCGGCAAGACCCTGGCCGCCTTCCTCGCCGCACTGGACCAGCTGGCCTCCACTCCTCCGCCCGCGGACCCCAGGAAACGCTGCCGAGTCCTGTACGTCTCCCCTCTGAAGGCCCTCGCGGTCGACGTGGAGCGCAACCTGCGCAGTCCTCTCACCGGCATCCGCCAGGAATCCGTACGCCTGGGCCTGCCCGAGCCGGAGATCAAGGTCGGCATCCGCTCCGGCGACACCCCCGCCGCGGAGCGCCGCGCCCTGGCCACCCGCCCCCCGGACATCCTGATCACCACCCCGGAGTCCCTCTTCCTGATGCTGACGTCGGCCACCCGCGACGCGCTGACCGGCATCGACACCGTCATCCTCGACGAGGTGCACGCCGTCGCGGGCACCAAGCGCGGCGCCCACCTGGCCCTCTCCCTGGAGCGCCTGGACGAGCTCCTGCCGAAGCCGGCCCGCCGCATCGGCCTCTCCGCGACCGTGCGCCCGGTCGACGAGATCGCCCGCTACCTCTCGCCGCGCCGCAAGGTGGCGATCGTCCAGCCGAAGTCCGGCAAGGAGTTCGACCTGTCCGTCGTGGTCCCCGTGGAGGACCTGGGCGAACTGGGCGGCTCCCCGGTGGCCGACGGCAAAGAGGGCGCGGAACGCCCGTCGATCTGGCCGCACGTGGAGGAGCGGATCGCCGACCTCGTCCAGTCCCACCGCTCGACGATCGTCTTCGCCAACTCCCGCCGCCTGGCGGAACGCCTGTGCAACCGCCTCAACGAGATCGCCTACGAGCGGGCGACCGGCGAGCCCCTCTCCGAGAACCACACCCCCGCCGAACTCATGGGCGGCTCAGGCGCGGCCCAGGGCGCGCCCCCGGTCATCGCCCGGGCCCACCACGGCTCGGTCTCCAAGGAGCAGCGCGCCCTCGTGGAGGAGGACCTCAAGGCCGGCCGCCTTCCCGCGGTCGTCGCCACCTCCAGCCTCGAACTCGGCATCGACATGGGCGCGGTGGACCTGGTCGTCCAGGTCGAGTCACCCCCTTCGGTGGCGTCCGGCCTTCAACGCGTGGGCCGCGCGGGGCACCAGGTAGGAGCGGTCTCCACCGGCGTGGTCTTCCCGAAGTACCGAGGAGACCTGGTCCAGTCGGCGGTCGTCACGGAGCGCATGCGCACCGGCGAGATCGAGTCCCTCAAGGTCCCCGCGAACCCCCTGGACGTCCTGGCCCAGCAACTGGTCGCCATGACCGCGATGGACACCTGGCAGCTGGACGACCTCCTGGCCATGATCCGCCGGGCCGCCCCCTTCGCGTCCCTGCCCGAATCCGCCTTCACCGCGGTCCTGGACATGCTCGCCGGCCGCTACCCGTCCGACGCCTTCGCGGAACTGCGCCCGCGCGTGGTCTGGGACCGGGTGGCCGGCACGATCACCGCCCGCCCCGGCGCCCAGCGCCTCGCGGTGACCTCCGGGGGCACGATCCCTGACCGCGGCCTCTTCGGCGTCTTCCTGGCCGGCGCGGACCCCAAGAAGGGCGGCGGCCGGGTCGGCGAGCTGGACGAGGAGATGGTCTACGAGTCCCGCGTGGGCGACGTCTTCACCCTCGGCACCAGTTCCTGGCGCATCGAGGACATCACCCGTGACCGCGTCCTGGTCTCCCCCGCCCCAGGCGTCCCGGGCCGGCTCCCGTTCTGGAAGGGCGACCAGCTCGGCCGGCCCCTCGAACTGGGCCGCGCGGTGGGCGCGTTCCTCCGCGAGGTCGGCTCGCTGCCGAAGGACATGGCCCGCCCACGACTCCTCGCGGCGGGCCTGGACACCTGGGCCGCCGACAACCTCCTGGCCTACCTCGGCGAGCAGCGCGAGGCCTGCGGCCACATCCCCGACGACCGCACGATCGTCGTGGAGCGCTTCCGCGACGAACTCGGCGACTGGCGCGTGGTCGTCCACTCCCCCTTCGGCGCCCAGGTGCACGCCCCCTGGGCCCTCGCCCTCGGCGCCAAGCTCTCCGAGCGCTACGGCATGGACGCCCAGGTCATGCACGCCGACGACGGCATCGTCCTGCGGCTGCCCGACGCCGACCTGATGGGCCTGGACCTGCTCGACCAGGAACCGGCGAAGCTCGGTACGGAGTACGACGCGGACCAGGCCCCGGTCGGCGCCGCGGACGTCGTGTTCGACAAGGGCGAGGTCGACCAGATCGTCACCGACCAGGTCGGCGGCTCGGCCCTGTTCGCCTCCCGCTTCCGCGAATGCGCGGCACGCGCGCTCCTGCTCCCCCGCCGCAACCCCGGCAAGCGCACCCCGCTGTGGCAGCAGCGCCAACGGGCCGCACAACTGCTCCAGGTGGCCAGCGAGTTCGGCTCGTTCCCGATCGTCCTGGAGGCGGTCCGCGAGTGCCTCCAGGACGTTTTCGACGTCCCCGGCCTCGTCGAGCTGATGGGCGACCTGGAGTCCCGCAAGGTCCGCCTGGTCGAGGTCACCACCCCCGAGCCGTCCCCGTTCGCCCGCTCGCTCCTCTTCGGCTACGTCGCCCAGTTCCTGTACGAGGGCGACTCACCGCTGGCCGAGCGCCGCGCGGCCGCACTCTCCCTCGACTCCCGCCTGCTGGCCGAGTTGCTCGGTCAGGCGGAGCTGCGCGAACTGCTCGACGCCGAGGTCCTCACCGAGTTGGAGCGGGAACTTCAGTGGCTCACCGAGGACCGTCGGATCAAGGACGTCGAAGGCGTCGCCGACCTCCTCCGCGTCCTCGGCCCCCTCACCGACGCCGAACTGGCCGAGCGGGGCGCGGAGCCGCAGTGGGCACGCGACCTCGCCCGGGCCCGACGCGCGATCAAGGTCCGCATCGCCGGCACGGATCACTGGGCGGCGATCGAGGACGCAGGCCGCCTGCGCGACGCCTTGGGCACGGCGCTGCCGGTCGGTGTCCCGGAAGCCTTCATGGAGCCCGTGAAGGACCCCCTCGGCGACCTCCTCGCGCGGTACGCCCGCACCCACGGCCCGTTCACCTCGGCGACCGCCGCCGCCCGCTTCGGTCTGGGTGCCGCGGTGACCGAGGGCGCCCTCCAGCGCCTCTCGGCGTCAGGCCGTGTGGTCCAGGGCGAGTTCCACCCCGCGGGCATCGGCCAGGAGTGGTGCGACGCCGCCGTGCTGCGCCGACTGCGCCGCCGCTCGCTGGCCGCCCTGCGCCACGAACTGGAGCCGGTCCCCCCGCCCGCCCTCGCCCAGTTCCTGCCCCAGTGGCAGCACATCGGCAAGGGGCACGGGCTGCGCGGCATCGACGGACTGGTGCGTGCCGTGGAGCAGTTGCAGGGCGCCTCCGTCCCGGCCTCCGCCCTGGAGAAGCTGGTCCTGCCGTCCCGCGTCGCCCAGTACACCCCGGCGATGCTCGACGAACTCACCTCCGCCGGCGAGCTGGTGTGGGCCGGGGCCGGCTCCCTGCCCGGCAAGGACGGCTGGGTCTCCCTCTACCTCGCGGACACGGCTCCCCTGCTGCTGCCCCCACCCCACCCCCTGGAGCTGACGGCACTCCACGAGTCCGTCCTGAACGCCCTCTCCGGCGGCTACGGACTCTTCTTCCGCCAGATCGCCGACCAGGTCCGCGCGACGACCCACCCAGAGGTCACCGACCCCCAACTCGCCGACGCGGTCTGGGACCTGGCCTGGTCCGGCCGCCTCACCAACGACACGCTCACCCCCCTGCGCTCCCTGCTGGGCTCGGGCCGCACCGCCGGTTCCACGGCCCACCGCGCCAAGCGCACCATGCCGCGCGGCCGCTACGGCGCCCTGACCGCCGCCGCCCGCACCGCCTCCCGGGGCGGCCCCCCGACGGTCGCCGGCCGCTGGTCCCTCCTCCCCGACCGCGAACCGGACCCCACCCTGCGCGCCCACGCCCTGGCCCGCACCCTCCTCGACCGGCACGGCGTGGTGACCCGGGGCGCGGTGTCCGCGGAGGGCGTCGAGGGCGGCTTCTCGGCGACGTACCGCGTCCTGTCCGCCTTCGAGGAGACCGGCCAGGCCCGCCGCGGCTATGTGGTGGAGGGCCTCGGCGCCGCCCAGTTCGCCATGGACGGCGCGGTCGACCGCCTCCGCGCGGTGGCCAACGCCCGCGAACGGGGCGAGGGCATGCCACACCCGGCCACCCCGGGCGCACGCGACGCATTCGAGGCCCCCGACGGCGCCACCCCCCACGACCCCTTCGGCACCCCCGCTCTCCCCACTGCCCAGGACCCCTTCGCAACGCCCGGCCTCACCGTCCCCGCCGACGACCCCGACTTCGACTGGCTGGACGACATCCCGCCCTCCGCCGGCACCTCCCCCTCCCCCGGCGACTACATCTCCCCCCAAGACTTCCCCGGTTCCGGCCGTGGCCCCGGCACCCCCCGCCGCGGCCCGTACAACCCGGCCCACGCCCCCACCCCCCACCGCTCGCCCACCCGAACCCCCGACTCCCGAGCCGTCGTCCTCGCCGCCGCCGACCCGGCGAACGCGTACGGCGCGGCCCTGCCCTGGCCCGAGCCCCCGACCGGCGCCAGCCACAAGGCGGGCCGCAAGGCGGGCTCCCTGGTCGTGCTGGTCGACGGCGAGCTGGCGCTCTACATGGAGCGCGGCGGCAAGACCCTGCTGGCCTGGGCCGAGGACCCGGAGGGCAAGCCCGCCGACGATCCCCGCCTCCAGGCGGCGGCCGACGCCCTCGCTGCGGCGGCCCGAGCGGGCTCGCTCGGCACGGTCACCGTGGAGCGCGTCAACGGCGTCCCGGCCCTCACCTCCCCCATCGGCACCCTCCTGGAGGGAGCGGGCTTCATCGCCACCCCACGCGGCCTGCGCCTACGTGCATGACCAGACCTCCACGCCGCACGCAACCACCCCACCAGGGGCACGCCTCACGCCCCTAGCGCCCCCGCCCCGCCAAGGGCACGCCTCGCGCCCCCCCGCCGCACGCGACCCACCAAAGACACGCCTCACACCCCCGCCCCGCACGCGACCACCCCAGAGGCACGCCTCACGCCCCCCGCCCCGCAGGCGACGCCCCCACCTGACGCCCCCTGCACCGCACGCACCGCACGCACCGCACGCGACCACCCCACCAAAGGCACGCCTTACACCCCGCGCCCCCACCCCGCACGGGACCACCCACCAGAGGCACCGCCTCGCACCCCCGCCCCGCACACCACCACCCCACCCAACGCCCCCTCACGCCCCCTCCCTCCCCCACCCGCCCGCAACCCCCACCCCATGCCACCCTTGACCCATGCCCGAAGGAGACACCGTCTGGCAAGCCGCGAACCGTCTGCACACCGCCCTCGCCGGCAAGATCCTCACCCGTAGCGACCTGCGCGTCCCCAAGTTCGCCACCGCCGACCTGACGGGCCGCGCCGTCCTGGACGTCACCCCGCGCGGCAAGCACCTGCTCACCCGCGTCGAGGGCGGCCTGACCCTCCACTCGCACCTCAAGATGGACGGCTCCTGGCGCGTGTACGGCAACGACCAGCGCTGGACCGGCGGCCCCACCCACCAGATCCGCGCGATCCTCGGCACCGCCGACCGCACGGCCGTCGGCTACCGCCTGCCGATCCTGGAGCTCCTGCGGACCACCGACGAGGACCGCGTCGTGGGCCACCTCGGCCCCGACCTCCTGGGCCCCGACTGGGACCCCGACCGCGCCCTCGCCAACCTCCTCCAGGACCCCGACCGCGCCCTCGGCGAGGCCCTCCTCGACCAGCGCAACCTCGCCGGCATCGGCAATGTCTACAAGAGCGAGATCTGCTTCCTGCTCGGCGTCACCCCGTGGCTCCCCGCCGGGGCCCTGCCCGAGGACCGCGCCGCGAAGCTGCCCGTCCTCGCCAAGAAGCTCCTCGAGGCCAACCGGGACCGCCCGGTCCGCATGACCACGGGCCGCCGCGGCCAGGACCTCTTCGTCTACGGCCGCGCCCGCCGCCCGTGTCTGCGCTGCGGCACCCCCGTCCGCCTCGCCAACCAGGGCGACGGCTCCCGCGAACGCCCCACCTACTGGTGCCCCACCTGCCAGACCGGCCCCACCCCGGCCGCCCCCCGGGGCCCGGGCCCGGCCCGAACCCCCGGAACCCCACCCCGTACGACTAATTGACGACCCGTCAGAAAGACTCGTACCGTCCCCCTCATGACCGTCAGCGCGTACGACCTGACCGGACGCACCGCATTCGTCACCGGGGCCGCCGGCGGGATCGGCCGGGCCTCGGCGGTCCTGCTCGCCGAGGCCGGTGCCACCGTGCACTGCGCGGACCGGGACCCCGAGGGCCTGCACGAGACGGCGACGCTCATCAAGGACGCGGGCGGCGCCGCCCGCACCCACCACCTCGACGTCACCGACCGCGAGCAGCTCCGTCGGGCCGTCGCCTCCTGCGGGCGCCTCGACGTGCTGGCGGCCATCGCCGGGATCATGCACAGCAGCCCGGTCCTGGAGACACGGGAGGAAGACCTCGACCGTGTCCTGAACGTCAACTTCAAAGGGGTCCTGTACGCCTGCCAGGAGGCGGCCCGCCGGATGCTCGAGCACCGGACCAGGGGCAGCATCGTCACCATGGCCTCCGGCGCCGTGGACACCGGCGGCCCCGGCCTGCTCTGCTACGGCGCGGCCAAGGCGGCCGTCGTCCAGCTGACGAAGACCCTGGCGACCGAGGTCGGCCGGCACGGCATCCGCGTCAACGCGATCGCGCCGGGCTGGATCCGCACGCCCATGACCGACCGCCACGGCGAGGCCCAGGAGCGCACCGAGGCGATGATGGCCCGGATGTCACCGCTGGGCCGGGTCGGTGAGGCGGAGGACGTCGCCCACGCGGTGCTGTATCTGGCGTCCGACGCCTCGTCCTTCACGACGGGCCAGATCCTGCGTCCGAACGGTGGGGTGGCGATGCCGTGGTGACCCGCCAGGCCGCCCGCCACCGTCCCGCGGCGAGCGCCCCGGCCGCCCGTCCCCTGGGCACGCAGTGCACCGGCAGCAGGCTCAGCCCCCAGCCACCGGCCGCGACAGCGCCTTCCAGCACCCCCGCTCCGGGAGCCAGCGCCAGCCGCAGCACCGCCCACCACCACAGCGCCCCCAGCCCGAGCACCACCCCCCAGCGCACTATCGGTCGCGCCATGAACCGACCTCCAGCCCGAGGAACCGATGAGCCGCCGCGGCAGTGAGCCGACAGCCCCGACCCAGGCCACCTCGAACGCCCAGGTCGCGGGCGCACCGGCAGCGCAGGGAGTCACCGCCCGCACATCCACCACCGGCGGCCCGGGCCATGTCACTCCACGATGCACGAAAGCCCCGACCAACGCCTCCCCGGATGATCCGGAGAAACCCGGTCAGGGCCTCCCGCACTTCTCAGCGCGTCGTCAGCTCATGGTCGAGCGCGTCTCGAGCGCAAACGCCGTGACGCTCACGCGGCGACGACATCCACCGCTTCGGCGGGCGCCTTGATGGTCACCCGTTCCGGTGGCACACCGGCCACCGAGACGGAACCCAGCATCGGACGTACCGGCGTGGGCACAGGCTCGTTCGGGGTGGCCGCAGCGGACTGGGCCAGCTCGGCGAGAGCGAGCTCGTCGCTCACTTCCCGCATCAGTTCGGACATCCGTACGTCCAGCGCGTCGCAGATGGCGGAGAGCAGCTCGGAGGAAGCCTCCTTCTGCCCCCGCTCCACCTCGGAGAGATAGCCGAGCGAGACTCGGGCGGACGAGGAGACTTCGCGCAGAGTACGGCCCTGGCGTTGGCGCTGCCGACGCAGCACGTCACCCAGCAGGCGACGGAGCAGAATCATCGGTGGCTCCCTCCTCGGACCGCGTAGCCGCATCCATTACGCCCCACCGTACCGCCTTGCGCCGCGGCCGTGCGGGGAGCGATGTCGTGTTCACTCAGGGCTGCAAACATCAAAACCCCCCGTTCCGTTCCGTATCCTGTGCCCGCTCATTCCCGGTCTGTTCGCCCGCAAGCTCCTGAAGGAGCAGTGCGAGTACGCTCCGTACACTCTCCATACGAATTTCCGCCCGGTCGCCGTTCAACCGCAGCGACAGCACTTTCTCGCCATCGGGCAGCTGCGAGGGCGGCCCGGAGATGGCCACATAGACCGTCCCGACGGGCTTGCCGTCCTGTTCCACCGGACCGGCGACACCCGTGGTCGCGATGCCCCAGGCCGCACCGAGCGCCTTGCGCACTCCGGCCGCCATCTGGGCCGCGACCTGCGGATCCACCGCTCCCCGCTCCGCCAGCAGGGTGGCGTCCACCCCGAGCAGCTGCTGCTTGAGCTCGGTGGCGTAGGCGGTCACGGAGCCCCGGAAGGCCTTGGACGCCCCGGGGGCCGCTGTGATTTCCGCCGCAACCAACCCACCGGTGAGCGACTCGGCGACGGCGAGCGTCTCCGCCCTCACCGTGAGTAGTCGCACCACTTCAGTGGCCGGGGAATTCACGCTTCCGTCTCCTCCAACGCCGCCGCGCGCGCGGCGATTCCCTGCCGGCGCAGCACAATGGCCTGTCTTACATAGTCGAGGCCGGTCACCACGGTCAGCACGACCGCCACGGCCATCACCCAGAACCGCGCGGTGGCCAGCCATCCCGTCAGCGCCAGGACGTACATCCCGACGGCGATGCCCTGGATGAGGGTCTTCAGCTTGCCGCCGCGGCTCGCCGGGATGACGCCGTACCGGATGACGATGAAACGCAGGAGTGTGATCCCGAGTTCCCGGCCCAGGATGACACCGGTCACCCACCACGGCAGGTCGCCCAGCGCGGACAGACAGATGAGCGCCGCCCCCATGATCGCCTTGTCGGCGATGGGGTCGGCGATCTTCCCGAAGTCGGTGACGAGGTTGTACGTGCGGGCCAGGTGACCGTCGAACAGGTCGGTGATCATGGCGACGGCGAAGGCCGCCCAGGCGAACGAGCGCCATGCGGGGTCGTACCCGCCGTCGGCCAGCATCAGCGCGACGAAGCCCGGCACCAGCAGCAGCCGCAGCATCGTCAGGATGTTCGCAACGTTCCAGAGGCTGGCCTGGTCGACGGCCGCCGCGGCGATCTTGCCGCTCCGCACGGACTTGGCGCCGGCGTCGGTGCCAGCCGCACCCGCCGTGCCAGCCGCACCCGCCGTGCCGGCCGCACCCGCCGGAGAGGGGCTGCCCGCGGCGGGTGCCGGTGCTCCGGTCATCTGCGCGCCTCCTCACTACCTGCGTGCGAGCCCGTCACCGGCTCGGCGACCAGGTCGACCCCCTCGGTGCCGACCACCTTCGCTTCGACCATACGACCGACGCTCAGTCCTTCGCCGCTCGTGAGCAGCACCTGGCCGTCCGTCTCCGGCGCCTGGTGCTCACCGCGCCCGTACACGCCCTCCTCGTCCACGGACTCCACCAGCACGTGCACGGTCTCGCCCACGCGCTCCTCGGCCCGCTGCGAGACGAGTTCCTCGGCCAGCCGGGAGACGCGCGCGAGGCGCTCGGCGACGACGTCCTCGTCGAGCTTGTTGTCGTACGTGGCCGCCTCCGTGCCCTCCTCGTCGGAGTAGCCGAAGACGCCGATGGCGTCCAGGCGCGCGCCGTTCAGGAACCGCTCCAGCTCCGCCAGGTCGTCCGCGGTCTCGCCGGGGAAGCCCACGATGAAGTTGGAGCGCACTCCGGCCTGCGGGGCCTTGCTCCGGATGGTGTCGAGCAGTTCCAGGAAGCGGTCGGTGTCGCCGAAGCGCCGCATCGCGCGCAGCACGCCGGGGGCGGAGTGCTGGAAGGACAGGTCGAAGTAGGGCGCGACCTTGGGCGTGGAGGTCAGCACGTCGATCAGCCCGGGCCGCATCTCGGCCGGCTGGAGGTAGCTGACCCGCACCCGCTCCAGGCCGTCGATGTCGGCGAGCTCGGGCAGCAGGGACTCCAGCAGCCGGATGTCGCCCAGGTCCTTGCCGTAGGAGGTGTTGTTCTCGGAGACCAGCATGATCTCCTTGACGCCCTGCTCGGCCAGCCAGCGAGCCTCGTTCAGCACGTCGCTCGGGCGCCGCGAGATGAAGGAGCCGCGGAAGGACGGGATGGCGCAGAAGGTGCAGCGCCGGTCGCAGCCGGAGGCGAGCTTCACCGAGGCCACCGGGGCACCGTCCAGACGGCGGCGCAGGGGCGCGCGGGGACCGGAGACCGGGGCCACGCCCTCCGGGAGGTCGGCGGGCGCGCCGTGGCCCGGCAGGGCCACGTCGGAGGCCGACTGCCGCTCGGCGGGGCTGATCGGCAGCAGCTTGCGCCGGTCGCGCGGGGTGTGGGCGGCGTGGACGCCACCGCTCAGGATGGTCTGGAGCCGGTCGGAGATGTCGGCGTAGTCGTCGAAGCCGAGCACGCCGTCGGCCTCGGGGAGGGCCTCGGCGAGGTCCTTGCCGTACCGCTCGGCCATGCAGCCCACCGCGACGACGGCCTGGGTTCTGCCGTGCCCCTTGAGATCGTTGGCCTCCAGGAGGGCGTCGACGGAGTCCTTCTTGGCGGCGTCGACGAAGCCGCACGTGTTGACGACGGCGACGTCCGCGTCCGCGGCGTCCTCCACGAGGTCCCAGCCGTCCGCCTCCAAGCGGCCTGCGAGCTCCTCCGAGTCCACCTCGTTACGGGCGCAGCCAAGAGTGACGAGTGCGACGGTACGGCGTTCAGGCATGGACTCAAGACTACTTCGTTCCACCGACAGCCCACGTCGACGGGGTTGGCGATCTTGCTCCGCCAACCCCGACCCCGCCTACAGCACCGCCTGTCCGGCCCTAACCGACCGTCGGGTCGCCCTTGGTGTACGTCAGCCGCTCCACCGCGCCCGGCTGCCAGTCGTCCTCGATCTTCTTGCCGTTGACGTACAGCTGGATCGCCCCGGCGTCACCGAGGACGAGGTTGATCTTCTCGCTGTCCTGGAAGGTCTGGGAGTCGCCCTGCTGGAGCAGACCGTCGAACAGGATCCGGCCGTTGTGGTCCTTGGCGGAGATCCAGCTCTTGCCGTCGGGGGCGCTGACCTGGACGGTCACCTTGTCCTGGGGCGCGGCCGCGATGGCGCTGTCGGACGGGGCCGGCTTGGCCGACTCGGGCTTCTCGCTCTTGGGCTTGGGTGAGGAGGTCGTGCTGGTCGACGGCGTGGCGTCCTCGGCGACCTGTGCCGCGCCGCCCTCGTCGCCGCCCTTGAACGCGGTGAACCCGACGAACCCGACCACGGCGACGATCGCGGCGACCATGGCCGCGGTCCAGTTGGGCCCGCGGCGCTCGGGGCGGATGCGCTCCGCCTCGAACAGCGGGGCCGCGGGGGTGGGCGCCGGACGGCCCCCGCCGTGGTCCGCGGCGTACTGGTCCAGGAGCGGGGCCGGATCGAGGTGGACGGCCTTGGCCAGGGTCCGGATGTGCCCGCGCGCGTAGACGTCCCCGCCGCAGGGGCCGAAGTCGTCGGCCTCGATGGCGTGCACGATGGCGATGCGGACCCGGGTGGCGTTGCTGACGTCATCGACGGTCAGCCCGGCCGCGATCCGTGCCTGCTGAAGGGCACGGCCGACGGAGATACGGGCTTCCTCGCGGTCGTCTTCGAACGGACGCTCGTCTTCAGGGGAGTTGCCGATGGACACGGGGGCGCCTTTCGAGCGTTTAAGCCACCTGTGCTGGAGGTTCAGTCTAGGGGGGGTACGAAAGGGTGGGGCAACCGGGCGGTGGGACTTTGTACGCCATCGGTATGGCCGGACACGCCGATGGTGGAGCAAAAGGTTTCCGCTTCCCTCAACTTGACGTACGCCGAAGGGAAACGGTTGCTCAATGATCCCTTACGGGTGAGTCACGATCGAACACCCATCGGCGGCTCACCCGTGGGCCCGGCGACCACTGCGCCCCGTTTCCTGCCCTTAAGCCTCCCCGCGGATCACCGCGAGCACTCCGTCCAGTTCGTCAGCCTTCACAAGAACGTCACGAGCCTTGGACCCTTCGCTGGGTCCGACGATGCCCCGGGACTCCATCAGGTCCATCAGCCGCCCCGCCTTGGCGAACCCGACCCGCAGCTTCCGCTGGAGCATCGACGTCGACCCGAACTGCGTGGAGACCACCAGCTCGGCCGCCTGGCACAGCAGATCGAGGTCGTCGCCGATCTCCTCGTCGATCTCCTTCTTCTGCTTGGTGCCGACGACGACGTCGTCCCGGAAGACCGGCGCCATCTGGTCCTTGCAGTGCTGGACGACCGCCGCGACCTCGTCCTCGGTCACGAAGGCGCCCTGCATACGCGTGGGCTTGTTGGCGCCCATCGGCAGGAAGAGCCCGTCGCCCTTGCCGATGAGCTTCTCGGCGCCGGGCTGGTCGAGGATGACCCGGGAGTCGGCGAGCGAGGAGGTGGCGAAGGCGAGCCGCGAGGGGACGTTCGCCTTGATCAGACCGGTGACGACGTCGACCGACGGCCGCTGCGTGGCGAGCACCAGGTGGATGCCGGCCGCTCGCGCGAGCTGCGTGATGCGCACGATCGCGTCCTCGACGTCGCGCGGGGCGACCATCATCAGGTCGGCGAGCTCGTCGACGATCACCAGCAGATACGGGTATGGCTGGAGCTCCCGCTCGCTGCCCTCGGGCAGTTTGACCTTGCCGCTGCGGATCGCCTCGTTGAAGTCGTCGATGTGCCGGAACCCGTACGCCGCCAGGTCGTCGTAGCGGAGGTCCATCTCCCGTACGACCCACTGGAGCGCCTCGGCGGCCCGTTTGGGGTTGGTGATGATCGGCGTGATCAGGTGCGGGATGCCCTCGTAGGCGGTCAGCTCGACCCGCTTGGGGTCGACCAGGACCATGCGGACGTCCTCGGGGGTCGCGCGGACCATGATCGACGTGATCAAGCAGTTGATGCAGGACGACTTGCCGGAACCGGTGGCTCCGGCGACCAGCACGTGGGGCATCTTCGCGAGGTTGGCCATCACATAGCCGCCCTCGACGTCCTTGCCGAGCGCGACCAGCATCGGATGGTCGTCCTCGGCGGCCGCCGCGAGCCGCAGCACGTCACCGAGGTTGACCATCTCGCGGTCGGTGTTCGGGATCTCGATGCCGACCGCGGACTTGCCGGGGATCGGACTGATGATCCGTACGTCCGGGCTGGCGACCGCGTAGGCGATGTTCTTGGCCAGCGCGGTGATCCGCTCGACCTTCACGGCCGGGCCGAGCTCGACCTCGTAGCGCGTGACCGTCGGGCCGCGGGTGAAGCCGGTGACGGCCGCGTCGACCTTGAACTCCGTGAAGACGGTCGTCAGCGAGGCGACGATCGCGTCGTTGGCCGCGCTGCGCGCCTTGCCGGGGCCACCGCGCTCCAGGAGGTCGAGCGAGGGCAGCGCGTACGTGATGTCGCCGGACAGCTGGAGCTGCTCGGCGCGCGGCGGCAGCTCGCTCGGGGCCTCGGGCGCGGGCTTGGTGAGGTCGGCGACCTCGGTCTTCAGCCTCTCCTGCCGGGGACGCGCGGCGGGCGCGGGCACGGGCGTCGGCACCCGGGTCGGTGTCGGTGTCGTGTCCTCGCGGTCCCCGGCGCTGACGCCCTGGGTGAGGTCGGCGACGACCGGCGACGGCGGCATCCCGTGCAGCACGGCACCGTCGAGCGCGGCGGCCGCGGCCGCGGCGACGTCCACGGCGTCCATCGGCCGGTCCATGTCGGGCTGCGGCACCGCGGAGCGCCGGGGACGGCCACGGCGCCGCGTGAGCGCCTCCTGCTCCGCGTGCTCGGGGTCGTACGCCTCGGGCGCCGGAGCCCGCCTGCGGCCGCGCGCGGGCAGCGCCTCACGCCACTGCTCGTCGTAGCGCTCGTCGTCCGCGGGGAACTCGTCGAACTCGTCCACGGCCGGGTCGTGCACGACCCCGAGCCGCACACCCAGCTCGCGCAGCCTGCGCGGGATGGCGTTGACCGGCGTGGCGGTGACGACCAGCAGCCCGAAGACCGTGAGCAGCACCAGCAGCGGTACGGCGAGGACCTCGCCCATGGTGTACGTCAGCGGGGTCGCCGCGCTCCAGCCGATCAGGCCGCCGGCGTCCCTTATCGCCTGCATGCCGTCGCTGCGGGCGGGCGCGCCGCACGCGATGTGGACCTGGCCGAGCACGCCCACCGCGAGCGCCGACAGTCCGATCACGATCCGGCCGTTGGCCTCGGGCTTCTCGGGATGCCGGATGAACCGCACGCCGATGACCGTGAGCAGTATCGGCACGAGCAGGTCCAGGCGGCCGAAGGCGCCGGTGACGATGATCTCGACCAGGTCGCCGACCGGGCCGCGCAGGTTCGACCAGGTGCCGGCCGCGACGATCAGCGCGAGGCCGAGCAGCAGCAGCGCGACGCCGTCCTTGCGGTGCGCCGGGTCCAGGTTCTTCGCGCCGTTCCCTATGCCGCGGAACACCGCGCCCACGGCGTGCGCCAGGCCCAGCCAGACGGCGCGTACGAGCCGGTAGATGCCGCCGGTGGGGCTTGGCACCGGCCTGGGCGGCGGCGCGGCCTTCTTCGCCGCGACCCTCTTGGCGGGCGCCTTCTTCGCCGGAGGCTTCTTCGCAGCGGCCTTCTTCGCCGGAGCCGCCGCCTTCTTCGCGGGCTGCTTCTTGGCAGCGGAGGGACGTGAGGCCATAGGTGCGAGGTTACCGGGGGAGACGACAACGGACACGTGTGGCCGGTGCTTCACCCGTTCGTGTCGCCCTTTCCCCGGCACGGAACTGACGCGCGCTCACCCGCAACGGGCCGGGCGGGGCAGGTCAGTTCTGGGAGGTCATCGACTGCGTACTGCCGGTCCCGGGCTCCAGGGCGTCCAGCGCCCGCCTGAGCCCGGTGAGTTTGCGTTCGAGATGGGCCGCGGTGGCCACGGCCGCCGCGTCCGCCGACTCGTCGTCGAGCTGCTTGGACAGGGCCTCGGCCTGCTCCTCGACCGCGGCGAGCCGCGCCGAGAGTTCGGCCAGCAGTCCCGCGGGCTCCTTCGTCTCACCGGCCGGGGCCTTGCCGCCGGCACCGCCCTCCAACTGGAGCCGCAGCAGCGCCGCCTGCTCCCTCAGCTGGCAGTTCTTCATGTACAGCTCGACGAACACGGAGACCTTCGCGCGCAGCACCCACGGGTCGAAGGGCTTGGAGATGTAGTCCACCGCGCCGGCCGCGTATCCCCGGAAGGTGTGATGCGGGCCATGGTTGATCGCGGTGAGGAAGATGATCGGGATGTCCCGCGTGCGCTCGCGCCGCTTGATGTGCGCGGCGGTCTCGAACCCGTCCATTCCCGGCATCTGCACATCCAGCAGGATCACCGCGAAGTCATCGGTGAGCAGCGCCTTGAGCGCTTCCTCCCCGGACGATGCCCGCACCAGCGTCTGATCGAGCGCGGAGAGGATGGCCTCCAGCGCCAGCAGATTCTCCGGCCGGTCATCGACCAGGAGGATCTTGGCCTTCTGCACCATGGCCCGCCCTCCTCGCCCCGGCGTGGGGCCTCCCCTGTCCTCAGGACTCGTGGTGACACCCGCAGGTGCCGCCCCGGGGGACGACTCCCTGACGCCGCCCGTCCTCGTGCCGGTCATGGTAGCCGCACCCCGCCCGTCGCCACACCCTGTCACCGCGATGTCACTGTGCACGTAGCAGAAACGCAGTGAGAGACCAGAAGGTTCCCCGAATCCCGTACTTTTACACGGCTTCGAGCACACTGAGTCAGCAACTCCGCGTGAACACGGGCGGTTCTCGCAGCATCCCCCCGAAGCCCGACCGATCCGGTCACATGCAGCGCGGCGCACTCCGGTCACGCACACCGCGCCTCGATCCGATCACGCGCCCCGATCCGGTCACATGGAGCGCGGCCCACTCCGGTCACGGACCCCGATCCGATCCGGTCACGACCCCGCGCCCGATCCGATCACGCACCTCGCTCCCGTCACGCACCCCGCATCCACTGCTCCATCACCGACAGCAGATGATCGGGATCGACCGGCTTGGTCACGTAGTCGGAGGCGCCCGACTCGATCGCCTTCTCCCGGTCGCCCTTCATCGCCTTCGCGGTCAGCGCGATGATCGGCAGGCCCGCGAACTGCGGCATCCGGCGGATCGCCGTGGTCGTCGCGTAGCCATCCATCTCCGGCATCATGATGTCCATCAGGACGACCGTGACATCGTCGTGCTGCTCCAGCACCTCGATGCCCTCGCGGCCGTTCTCGGCGTACAGCACCGACAGCCCGTGCTGCTCCAGGACGCTGGTCAGCGCGAAGACGTTGCGGATGTCGTCGTCGACGATCAGCACCTTCTCGCCGCCGAACCGAATGCCCGGCCGCACCTCCGGCGCCGAGCTCTGCTCGGTCGGCGACCACTGGTCCGGCTGGGGCCGCTGCTCCACCTCCGGCAGGGTCCTGCGGCGGCGCCTGAAGAGCGCGGCGGCCCCGTTCTGCGTCTCCTGGTACGACTTCACCTCGGCCGGCGTCCCGGCCTCCGCGTCGGACCGGCCGTTCTCAGAGGCGAGCAGTTCCCCGACCTCCAGGGCCGTCACGGACTGCTGATAGCCCTGCGGAGGCAGTTCGCTGGGGTGCAGCGGCAAATACAGCGTGAACGTCGATCCACGCCCCGGCTCGCTCTGGGCGTAGATCTCACCGCCGAGCAGTTGCGCGATCTCCCGCGAGATCGACAGCCCGAGCCCCGTACCGCCGTACTTGCGGCTCGTCGTGCCGTCGGCCTGCTTGAACGCCTCGAAGATCACCCGCATCTTGCTGGCCGCGATCCCGATGCCGGTGTCGGTCACGGAGAACGCGATCAGGTCGCCGTCCGGCTCCCGCAGCGAACCGGTCTCCAGGAGCTGCTCGCGGATCTGCACCGGCACGTCCGCGCCGGCGGGCCGGATGACCAGCTCCACCGATCCGGAGTCGGTGAACTTCACCGCGTTCGACAGCAGGTTGCGCAGCACCTGCAACAGCCGCTGCTCGTCGGTGTGCAGCGTGGCCGGCAGCTCCGGGGAGACCCGTACGGACAGGTCCAGGCCCTTCTCCGCGGTCAGCGGCCGGAAGGTGGCCTCCACGTAGTCCACGAGCTGGACGAGCGCGATGCGCGTCGGTGAGACGTCCATCTTGCCCGCCTCGACCTTCGACAGGTCCAGGATGTCGTTGATCAGCTGGAGCAGGTCGGAGCCCGCCCCGTGGATCGTCTCGGCGAACTCGACCTGCTTCGGCGAGAGGTTGGCGTCCGCGTTGTCGGCGAGCAACTTGGCCAGGATCAGCAGCGAGTTGAGCGGCGTCCGCAGCTCGTGCGACATGTTGGCGAGGAACTCGCTCTTGTAGCGCATCGACACGGCGAGCTGCTCGGCGCGCTCCTCCAGGACCTGTCGCGCCTCCTCGATCTCGGTGTTCTTCACCTCGATGTCCCGGTTCTGCTGGGCCAGCAGCTCGGCCTTCTCCTCCAGTTCGGCGTTGGACGCCTGGAGGGCCTTCTGCCGGTTCTCCAACTCGGCCGACCGCTCCTGGAGTTGCTCGGTCAGCTCCTGCGACTGCTTCAGCAGCTGCTCGGTCTTGGTGTTGACGGAGATGGTGTTGACGCTGGTCGCGATCATCTCCGCGATCTGGTTGAGGAAGTCCTTCTGGATCTGCGTGAACGGGGTGAAGGACGCCAGCTCGATCACGCCGAGCACCTTCCCCTCGAACAGCACCGGCAGGACGATCACCTGCGCGGGAGGCGCCTCACCGAGCCCGGAGGAGATCTTCAGATAGCCGCTCGGCGCGTTCTCCACCAGGATCGTCCGCTTCTCCTGGGCGGCCGTCCCGATCAGCGCCTCCCCCGGCCGGAACGACGTGGGCATGGAACCCATCGAGTAGCCGTACGACCCGAGCATGCGCAGTTCGTACGAGTCCTCGGCGGCGGCACCCGCGTCCTTGCCGTCGAGGTGCGGCATCGCCAGGAAGAACGCGCCGTGCTGCGCGGAGACCACCGGCGTCAGCTCGCTCATGATCAGCGAGGCCACGTCCGCGAGGTCGCGGCGGCCCTGCATCAACGCGGAGATCCGGGCGAGGTTGCCCTTGAGCCAGTCCTGCTCCTTGTTGGCGATCGTGGTGTCGCGCAGGTTGGCGATCATCTTGTTGATGTAGTCCTGGAGTTCCTGGATCTCCCCGGACGCGTCCACGTCGATCTTCAGGTTCAGGTCACCGCGGGTCACCGCGGTCGCCACGCGCGCGATGGCACGCACCTGCCGGGTCAGGTTCCCGGCCATCTCGTTCACGGACTCGGTGAGGTCGCGCCAGGTGCCGTCGACGTCACGCACGCGTGCCTGGCCGCCGAGCTGTCCTTCGGTGCCCACCTCGCGGGCGACCCGGGTGACCTCCTCGGCGAAGGAGGAGAGCTGGTCGACCATCGTGTTGATGGTGGTCTTCAGCTCCAGGATCTCGCCGCGCGCGTCGATGTCGATCTTCTTGGTCAGGTCACCCTTGGCGATGGCGGTGGTCACCATCGCGATGTTCCGCACCTGACCGGTCAGGTTGGACGCCATCTGGTTCACGGACTCGGTCAGGTCCTTCCAGGTGCCCGCCACACCGGGCACCCGCGCCTGTCCGCCCAGGATGCCGTCCGTACCCACCTCACGGGCCACCTTGGTGACCTGGTCGGCGAACGAGCTCAGCGTCTTCACCATCGTGTTGAAGGTGTCGGCGAGCTGCGCGACCTCACCGCGCGCCTCGATCGTCACCGTCCGGGTCAGGTCACCGTTGGCGACGGCGGACGCGACCTGGGAGATGTTGCGCACCTGCATGGTCAGGTTGTTGGCCATCAGGTTCACGTTGTCGCTGAGGTCCTTCCAGATGCCCACGACACCGGGCACATGGGCCTGGCCGCCCAGGATGCCCTCGGTGCCCACCTCACGAGCCACCCGGGTCACCTGCTCGGCGAAGGAGGACAGCTGGTCGACCATCGTGTTGACCGTGCTGACGAGCTCGAGGATCTCGCCCTTGGCGTCGACGGTGATCTTCTTCGACAGGTCGCCCTTGGCGACCGCGGTCGTGACCTCGGCGATGTTGCGCACCTGGATGGTCAGGTTGTTCGCCATGAAGTTCACGGACTGCGTGAGGTCCTTCCAGGTGCCGGAGACCCCCTGCACCTCGGCCTGGCCGCCGAGGATGCCCTCGGTGCCCACCTCACGGGCCACGCGCGTGACCTCCTCGGCGAAGGACGACAGCTGGTCCACCATCGTGTTCAGGGTGTTCTTCAGCTCCAGGATCTCGCCGCGCGCGTCCACGGTGATCTTCTGGGACAGGTCACCCCGCGCCACCGCCGTCGCGACCTGCGCGATGTTGCGCACCTGGCCGGTCAGGTTGGACGCCATGCCGTTCACCGAGTCGGTGAGGTCCCGCCACACACCGGCGACGCCGGGCACCTGCGCCTGACCGCCGAGGCGCCCCTCGGTGCCCACCTCGCGGGCCACCCGAGTCACCTGGTCGGCGAAGGCGGACAGCTGGTCGACCATCGTGTTGATGGTGTTCTTCAGCTCCAGGATCTCGCCGCGCGCGTCGACGTCGATCTTCTGGGACAGGTCACCCCGGGCCACCGCGGTCGTCACCTGGGCGATCTGCCGCACCTGCGAGGTGAGGTTGCCGCCCATGAAGTTCACCGAGTCGGTGAGCTCCTTCCAGGTGCCGGAGACCCCCGGCACGACCGCCTGACCGCCCAGGCGGCCCTCGGTGCCCACGTCCCGGGCCATCCGCGTCACCTGGTCCGCGAAGGCCGACAGCTGGTCCACCATCGTGTTCACGGTGTTCTTCAGCTGGAGCATCTCGCCGGAGACGTCCACAGTGACCTTCTGCGACAGGTCACCGTTGGCCACGGCCGTGGTCACCTGGGCGATGTTCCTCACCTGTCCGGTGAGGTTCCGGAACGCCGTGTTGACGGAGTCGGTGAGGTCCTTCCAGGTCCCCGCGGCACCCGGCACCTGCGCCTGGCCGCCCAGCTCACCCTCGACGCCGACCTCGCGCGCCACGCGCGTGACCTCGGCGCCGAACGCGGAGAGCTGGTCCACCATGCCGTTGACGGTGTTCTTCAGCTCCAGCATCTCGCCGGCCACGTCGACGGTGACCTTCTGCGACAGGTCACCGTTGGCCACGGCCGTCGTCACGGCGGCGATGTCCCGCACCTGCGTGGTCAGGTTCCGGAAGACCGTGTTCACCGAATCGGTGAGGTCCTTCCACGTCCCCGCCGCGCCCGGCACGTTCGCCTGCCCGCCGAGCTGACCCTCGGCGCCGACCTCGTTCGCCACGCGCGTGACTTCGTCCGCGAAGATCCGCAGCGTCTCGGTCATCTGGTTGATCGTGTCCGCGAGCTGCGCGACCTCACCGCGCGCGGAGACCGTCACCTTCCGTGACAGGTCACCGTTGGCGACCGCGGTCGTCACCTCGGCGATGCCACGCACCTGGGCCGTCAGATTGCCGGCCATGAGGTTCACCGAATCGGTGAGGTCCTTCCACACACCCGCCACACCGGGCACCTGCGCCTGACCGCCGAGCTCGCCCTCGACGCCCACCTCGCGCGCGACGCGGGTCACCTCGGAGGAGAAGGACGACAGCTGGTCCACCATCGTGTTGACGGTGTTCTTCAGCTCCAGCATCTCGCCGGCCACGTGAACCGTGACCTTCCGGGACAGATCGCCCTTGGCCACCGCGGTGGTCACGAGCGCGATGTCCCGCACCTGCGCCGTCAGCCGGTACGCCATGGTGTTGACGGAATCCGTCAGGTCCTTCCAGGACCCGGACATCCCGCGCACCTTGGCCTGACCGCCCAGCTTGCCCTCGGTACCCACCTCGCTGGCCACGCGCGTGACCTCGTCGGTGAACGTCGACAACTGGTCGACCAGGTTGTTGACAGTCCGCCCGACCTTGAGGAACTCCCCGCGCAGCGGATGCCCGGCCCCGTCCGGCGCCTGCGTCCGCAACTCCATGCGCGGCGACAGATCACCCTCCGCGACCGCGGACAGTACCCGGCCGACCTCGGAGACAGGTCGTACGAGATCGTCCACCAGGGCGTTGGAGGCGTCGATGGCGGTCAGCCAGGAGCCCTCGCACGCGCCGATCTCCAGCCGTTCCGTGAGCTTTCCCTCACGGCCCACCATCCGCCGCACCCGCGACAGCTCGCCCGTGAGGTGCAGATTGCGGTCGGCCACCTCGTTGTAGACCGCCGCGATCTCGGACAGCACGCCGTCGCCCGAGACCGTGAGCCGCTTCCGGAAATTGCCGTCCCGCATCGACACCAGAGCCGCCAGCAGCCGATTCAGGGCAGCCGTGTCCACCACGGTGGTCCCACCGCGTGGTGCGCGCCGGTTGCCCAGGGACTGTCCGCCCTTCGCGCGCGTCTTCGTGCCCCGCGTCGCTGCGCCAGACTCCACTGTGTCCCTCCCGCAGGGATCGACCGATACCGCTGTGCTCCGGTACTACTGCCCGGTGCCCGGGCGTACCCGTTGCCACCACTGATACAGCTGCGCATTTCTGCCGGATGTACCAGGCCGCACCCCGGGCTGCTGCCCGTCGTACGCGCGGCACACTCAGTCTGCCCGGACCTTCACAAGAAGCTTGCCCAGTGTTTCACCCCGGCTGAACCAGGCCATAACAGTTCGGCAGCTTCGCACATCGTCCGCACACCCTCCGGACGGAAACACTGGCGACCGGCATCCGCATGGACGGGGAAGGTAAGTAACCTTGCATGCGGCTGTCCAGCCACGCCGGTCCGTCCGGCCTGGGCGGTGGCACGAGTACGAGCGGGCATCGGAGGGGCGGCCGCACAACATGACCACCGGACTGATCCCTGGGGAACACCCCCCGGACCGCCGGCCGACGGGCGGCCTGCCGCACCAGCGGCACGAGCCGGTCGGCCAGGGAGCCCTGCACGTCGACAACAGGCCGAGGAGTTCTGTGATCACCGCGCGCGCGGCCGCCAGCTTCGAGCCCGTCGGGCGATCGGTCGCGAGCGCCCGCTCCTTCGTCCGCGACACGCTCCAGGGCTGGGGCTTCGCGGACATCGTCGACGACGCGGTCGTCCTCACCAGCGAGCTGGTCACCAACGCCGTCGTCCACGCGGGCACCACCGCGGACCTCCTGTGCCTGCGTGCGGTGGACGGCGTACGCATCGAGGTCGGCGACCGCTACCCCGAGCGCGAGGTCCCCCTCCAGGGCTCCCTGGCGGGCATGGGCAGCCCCGACCGCGAGGGCGGCCGAGGCCTCCAGCTGTGCGCGGCCCTCGCCGCCCGCTGGGGCGTCGAGTACACCCCGACGCACAAGCAGGTCTGGTTCCAGCTCGACCTCCCCGAACGCCCGGTGGGTACCCGGGCCGCCGGCCCGTCCCTCCCCCCGGACCTCCTCCCCCTCGCCGACGGCCGCGTCCGCGTCGCCGTCGTCCAGATCGACCGTACGGCGGCCATCACGGCCTGGAACGAGGACGCCGAGGAACTCTTCGGCTACCCCGCCGAACAGGTCACCGGCAAGCCCCTGACCGACCTCGCGGCCTGGCCGCACACCCCGGGCACCAGCACCGGCATCGCCGAGGCCCTCCAACTCTCGCGCTGGGAGGGCAGCTACGGCATCCGCGGCGCCGACGGCCGCGTCACCCCCGTGTACGCTTCCCACCTCCGCGTCCGCGACACCAACGGCGAGCCCTCGACGGTCTGCCTCCTCGTCCGCGACCACGAACGCGCGGTCCTTCAGACCCCGTTGCGCATCCCGACGTCCGACACGTCATCCGGCTCCGACGGCCAGAGCACCGACCCCTTCGAGGTGTTCATCGGCTCCCCGGCCCCGGACGACCTCGACGGCCTCCTCCAGCGCACCGTCGAACGCGCCCGCGACATGCTCGACGGCGACTCCGCCTTCCTGCTCCTGGCCACCGACGACGAGACCGAGTTGGAGGTCCGCGCCTCCACCGGCCTGCCCTCCGCCCGCCAGCGCTTCGCGCGCGTGCCCGTCGAGGCAGGACCCGGCCGCTACGGCTCCGCCCGCATGCCGGCCGTCCACGACGACCTCACGGCCGTCCCCGGCGCCGTCCCGCTGCTGAACGGCACCGGCATGCGCTCGGTCGTCACCGTCCCCCTGAAGGTCGAGGGCCGCCTCACCGGCTCCCTGGGCGTCGCGGCCGAAGGCCCCGGCAGATACTCCAACGAGGAGGCACTGCGCCTCCAATTCGCGGCGGACCGCATCGCGTTGGCCGTCGAGTCGGCACGCCTCGGCGAACTGGAACGCCTGCGCCGCGGCTCCCTGAGCTTCCTGGTCGAGGCCTCCGACCTCCTCGCGGGCACCCTGGACCGCGACCAGACCCTCGCCCTCATGGCACAGATGACGGTGCCCACCCTGGCAACCTGGTGCGCGGTCTACACGATCGCCGACCAGGCCTCGGAGCCCTACCTCTCGTACGTCCTGCACGAGGACGAGGAACTCATCGACGGCATCAAGTCGTTGCTCTCGAAGATCCCCTCCCCCGACCCGGTGCCCACGCCGGGCGCCCGCGTCTGGTCCGCCCCCGCCGACGCCGCCCACCAGGCCGCCCTGCGCACCTCCATGCGCAGCCTGGGCCTGGGCGAGCCCATCGGCCGCCTCAGCTCGGGCATCGGCCCCACCCTCGCCACCGCGTCGGCCGTGGGCGGCGAGACGGTCGTCCTCCCCCTGGTGGCCCGCAACCGGGTCATCGGCATGCTGACGCTGGGCAAGCCGACGGACGAGCACTTCCGCCAGGAGATCCTGGAGCTGGCGGAAGACCTCTCCCGCAGGGCCGCCCTGGCTCTCGACAACGCCCGCCTGTACTCCGAGCGCACCGCCATCAGCCAGTCCCTCCAGCGCAGCCTGCTCCCCCCGGAACTCCCGCAGATCGACGGCGTCGAGGTCGAGGTCATCTACCGCGCGGCCGGCGAGGGCAACGAGGTCGGCGGCGACTTCTACGACGTCTTCCCCATCAGCGACGGCGCCTACGGCTTCGCCATCGGCGACGTCTGCGGCACCGGCCCGAACGCCGCCGCGGTCACGGGCCTCGCCCGCCACGCGCTGCGCCTGCTGGCCAGGGAGGGCCTGAGCGGCCCGGCAGTCCTGGAGCGCCTGAACTCCGCCATCCTCGACGAGGGAGCCCGCAGCCGCTTCCTGACACTCCTCTACGGCGAGATGCGCCCCCAGGAGGACGGCAGCGCCGAGCTGAAGGTGGTCTGCGCCGGCCACCCCCTCCCGCTCCGCCTGCGCCAGGACGGCACCGTCGAACCGGCCGCCGAGCCCCAGCCGCTCCTGGGCGTCATAGACGATCTGGAGCTGTACGAGGAGACGGTCACTCTGGAGCCGGGGGACGTCCTCCTCTGCGTCACGGACGGCGTCACCGAACGCCGTGAGGGCACCCGCATGTTGGGCGACGACGGCCTCGCCGACGTCCTCACGACCTGCACGGGCCTGACCGCCGGCGCGGTCGCCGCCCGCATCATGCGCGCCGTGGAACGCTTCGCCTCGGACGCCCCCTCCGACGACATGGCGATCCTCGCCATGCGGGTCCCCGGCCTCCACACGGACTGAAAGCGGGCACGAAAAAGGCCCCGCCCGAATGGGCGGGGCCTTTCTGCTGGAGCCCCCTAACGGAATCGAACCGTTGACCTTCTCCTTACCATGGAGACGCTCTGCCGACTGAGCTAAGGGGGCCTGTCACTTTTCGAGGTTTCCCTCGCGGCAACGGAATAGATCATACCCCGAACAGACGGGTGCTCCCAACCACCCCCACCCGCCTCAGAAGGCCGCCTGCAACAGCCCTCCGAGCGCGTTGCACGCCCCCACGATCCGCTGCATGTCCCTCTTGGTCAGCGCGGCGTCCACCGGCAGCGCCAACGTCTCGTCCGACGCCAGCTCGGTCTCCCGCAACGACACACAGCGCCGGAACTCGGGCAGTCGATGCACCGGCGTCTTCACCGGCACATGACACGCAACTCCCTTGCCCCGCAAGGCGCGCGCGAAGGCGTCCCGATCAGGCCGCCCGTTCCCGGGGACCCGCACGACGTACTGCTGATAGGTGTGCCCGTCCCCACCGTCAGGCGTCCGCACGCCCTTCAACTTCCCATCGAGATAAGCGGCCCGCTGCCTGCGCTGAGCCACCTCGTCATACGGCGCCTCGGACTCCCCATGCTCCAGCACCAACAACCCGTGCCGCTGCCCCAGAACATGCAGCGCCCCGACATCGGCCCGCCGCCCGAAGCGGTGTACGACGACGACGGCCGCGGTCCGTGACGTGACGGCCGCCTCGACAGCGGATGCATCGAGGCAGTAGCTCACCGGATCTATGTCGGCGAACACCGGAAGCGCACCGGCCTGGACAACGGCCTCGGCGACCTCGACGTTCCCGAAGGCCGGCACCACGACCTCGTCACCGACTCCGACGCCGGCGGCCCTGAGCATTGCAGCAGTACCCATGCTTGGGATGGTGATTGCGCAACGTGAACTTCAAGTGACGCAGAACAAAAAAGGGTTGGACCCTGAACCGAAGTTCAGGATCCAACCCTTTGAATGATTGTTCGGCGGTGTCCTACTCTCCCACAGGGTCCCCCCTGCAGTACCATCGGCGCTGTGAGGCTTAGCTTCCGGGTTCGAAATGTAACCGGGCGTTTCCCTCACGCTATGACCACCGAAACACTATGAAACTGTTTCAGCCGCACCACACCCGTGACCATGGGCATGGGGCTGTT
>NZ_JBIRUZ010000002.1:0-774613 GCF_044386545.1 Streptomyces sp. NPDC020489 | reverse complement strand
ACGAACCAGTCGAAGTCCTCGATCGTGCCCAGATCCGGGTGCACCGCGTCATGACCGCCCTCGGGCGAACCGATCGCCCACGGCACCCCGGGATCCTCCGGACCCGCCGACAGCGTGTTGTTCGGCCCCTTGCGAAACGTCGTCCCGATCGGATGGATGGGCGGCAGATACACCACGTCGAAACCCATCGCCGCGATCGCCTCGAACCGCCGCGCCGCCGTCCGGAACGTCCCGTGCGCACGCTCCGGCGTGCCCTCCGAGCGGGGGAAGAACTCGTACCACGCCCCCACCAGCGCCCGCTCCCGCTCCACCAGCAGCGGCAACACCTCCGAAGCGGTCACCAGCTCCCGCAACGGATACCGGGCCAGCACCGCCTCCACCTCCGGGGACAGCGCCCCCGCGAGCCGTGCGGAGACCACCAGCAGGTCGTCGCGCAATGCGTCCGCGGCGGCCAGGACCAGGTCGCGCCCCGCGTCCTCGGGCACCCCGGCCGCCGCCCGGAGGTACAGGTCGGCGCCCTCCTCCAGCACGAGGCCGACGTCGATGCCGGCCGGGATCTTGATGCCGGCGTGGTGGCGCCAGGTGGCGATCGGGTGGCTCCAGGCCTCCACGTGATACGTCCACCGGCCCACGGCGTCGGGGGTGACGTCGGCGCCCCAGCGGTCGGAGCCGGGGGCCAGTTCACGCATCGGGGTCCAGGGGCCGGGGCGGCCCTCCGGATCCGTGAGTACGACATTGGCGGCGACCGCGTCATGGCCCTCGCGGAACACGGTGGCCGTGACCTGGAACGTCTCCCCAGGGACCGCCTTGGCCGGGCTGCTGCCGCCGTCGACGAGCGGCCGAACGTCCCGTACCGGGATGCGGCCGATGGTGGTGTTCGCGCTCATGGGTCTCACCTCCGCCGTGCTCGAGGCCGGGCCCGTGGCCCGGCCGGGGATCGAAGCTGCGCCGGAAGGGTCTACCTCCCCGCGGGGGTACGCACCGGCGTCACCGGCGGGCCCCGTCGGACCTCGGTGGTCGCGCAGAACTGTTCGTCCTGCTCGCGCAGATAGGTGACGGGACTCGTCCGCAGATAGCGTTCGGCGGCGTCGGCTGCCTCGCGCGCGCAGCGTTTCCCCATGAGTACGCACAGGGTGTAGCCCGCGTCCTCGAAGGTGGCCCGTGCCCCGCGGTCGGCGGGGGAGGCGAGCATCACGCGTTCGCAGGCGCGGTAACGCCGAAGTTGCCGGGCGACTTCGGCCTTGGCCGGTAGCAGCATGGCGCCGTTCACCTTCCATGGAGAGTTTCACTCATGGTGCACGGGTGACGACGTAGCGTCTTGTTGGATCTTCAACCACCTCGGTGGCCCCACCGCTCGCTCGTGTTGCACGAATGGCGTAGCACTCTCACTCTTGAGGTGACTCAGGAGCGATCACTGCTCACGCTGCGCGTTCGCCCCGCCGGGGCGAGGAGCGGCAGAGCTTCGCCGGTGAGGAGCCAACGACGATGAACACCGCAGTGCCCCGCTACTACCACCTCGACGTGGACGTCACCCCGGAACGGGTCGATCAGGTCAGCCGCATCCTGGCGGCTCACCTGCGGTACTGGGACCTCGACAACCTGGTCGAACCCGTCTGCCGCGGTGCCGAGTTGCTGCTGAAGGCCATCGACGAGCACGCGACCGACAAGTTCACCTCGATCGAGATGTGGTGGAACGGCCAGCACCTCATCACGGCCGTCGGCGACGACGACCGTGACCTGCGCCCGGACCAGGACCTGCGCGGCTGCCTGGAGCACATCGCCGCGATGAGCGACGGCTGGGGCTGCTGCGCCACGGAGACCGGCAGCAAGGTCATCTGGTTCTCGCAGCGTGCCCGCGCCGGTGAGCGCGTCCCGCTGGTGCCCACCGCGCCCGTGCCGAGCGAGCGCGAGGTGCTGCAAGTGCCGCGCGAGGAACCGGTCGTCGGCCGCGTCCTGGAGGACGCCCGGTGACCGCGGAACGCCGTCGCACGGCAGGGGTGCCCGTCTGGAGCGGGCACCCCTACCCGTTGGGCGCCTCCTACGACGGACAGGGCACCAACTTCGCGCTCTTCAGCGAGGTCGCCGAGTGCGTCGAACTCGTCCTCGTCGACGACGACGGCGGCCACCGCAGCGTCCCCCTCGCCGAGGTGGACGGCTTCGTATGGCACTGCTACCTGCCCGGCATCGGCCCCGGACAGCGTTACGGCTACCGGGTGCACGGGCCCTGGGACCCCGGGTTCGGCCACCGCTGCAACTCCGCGAAGCTGCTGCTCGACCCGTACAGCAGGGCCGTGGACGGACAGGTGGACCACGATCCCGCGCTCTACGACCCCGCCGCCGACAGCGCCGGACACACCATGCTCGGCGTGGTCACCGACCCGTTCTTCGACTGGGGCGACGACCGCCCGCCCCGCCGGCCCTACGCGGACACCGTCATCTACGAGGCCCACGTCCGCGGCATGAGCCAGACCCACCCCGACGTGCCGGCCGAACTCCGCGGCACGTACGCCGGGTTGGCCCACCCGGCCGTCGTCGAGCACCTGACGTCCCTCGGGGTGACCGCGGTGGAGCTGATGCCGGTGCACCAGTTCGTGCACGACGGGGTGCTGCGCGGGCGCGGACTGTCCAACTACTGGGGCTACAACACGATCGGCTTCTTCGCCCCGCACAACGACTACGCCGCCCACGGCACCCGCGGTCAGCAGGTCACCGAGTTCAAGTCGATGGTGCGCACCCTGCACGCGGCCGGCCTCGAGGTGATCCTGGACGTCGTCTACAACCACACCGCCGAGGGCAACGAGAAGGGGCCCACCCTCTCCTTCCGGGGCATCGACAACGCGTCGTACTACCGGCTGGTGGACGGCGACTGGGCGCACTACTACGACACCACCGGCACCGGGAACAGCCTGCTGATGCGGCACCCCTACGTGCTCCAGCTCATCATGGACTCGCTGCGGTACTGGGTCACCGAGATGCATGTCGACGGCTTCCGCTTCGACCTCGCGGCGACCCTGGCCCGGCAGTTCCACGAGGTGGACCGGCTGTCGGCGTTCTTCGACCTGATCCAGCAGGACCCGGTGATCAGCCGCGTCAAGCTGATCGCCGAGCCGTGGGACGTCGGCGAGGGCGGCTACCAGGTGGGCAACTTCCCGCCGCTGTGGTCGGAGTGGAACGGCAAGTACCGGGACACCGTGCGGGACTTCTGGCGCGGCGGCGAGCACACCCTCGGCGACTTCGCCTCCCGGCTGACCGGCTCCTCCGACCTGTACCAGCACAGTCGGCGCCGACCGCGGGCCAGCGTCAACTTCGTGACCGCGCACGACGGTTTCACCCTGCGCGACCTGGTCTCCTACAACGACAAGCACAACGAGGCCAACGGCGAGGACAACAACGACGGCGAGAGCGTCAACCGGTCCTGGAACTGCGGGGTGGAGGGCGAGACCGACGACCCCGCCGTGCTCGAACTGCGCGCCCGCCAGCAGCGCAACTTCCTGGCCACCCTGCTGCTGTCGCAGGGCATCCCGATGCTGTGCCACGGCGACGAACTCGGCCGCACCCAGGGCGGCAACAACAACGCCTACTGCCAGGACAACGACGTCTCCTGGATCGACTGGCGGCTGACCGAGGACCAGCGCGACCTCGCCGACTTCACGCGGTACGTCGTGGGCCTGCGCGCCGCCCACCCCGTGCTGCGGCGTCGGCGCTTCTTCCGCGGCGAGACCGTGACCCACGCCGGCCAGCCCCTGCCCGACCTCGTGTGGTTCGCGCCGGACGCGCGGGAGATGACCGACGAGGACTGGCTGCGCTCGGACGCCCACTCCGTCGCCGTGTTCCTGAACGGTGACGCCATCGCCGAACCGGACCCGTGCGGCCGGCCGGTGGTGGACGACTCCTTCCTGCTGCTGCTGAACAGCTACTGGGAGCCGGTCGACTTCCGGCTGCCGGACCCGGACTACGGCGAACGCTGGACGACGCTGATCGACACCGCCGAGCCGAAGGGCGCCCCGGACGAGACGGAGCACAAGGCGCAGTCGGTGCTGAGCGTCGAGCCGCGCAGCCTGGTCCTGCTGTCACGGCCCTCGAAGACGGCGTCCCCGCTCAGCGGGCCCGGCGCGCCGTCACGGTGAACCTGGCCCCGTCGGGATCGCGCAGCACGGCCTCGTCCTCGCCCTTGGACAGGACGCTCCCGCCGTGCTGCTCGGCGGCCAGGGCACAGGCGCCGACGTCCGAGACGGCGAAGTGCACCTGCCAGTGCGGCCGAATGGTGGGATCGGGCGCCGCTCCCAGTGCCCCCGACTCGATCCGGGCCACGACGTCCCCCTGGCTGCGCAGGACGACCTCGCCGCCCTCGTAGCGGACCTCGCAGCAGCCGGGCCGGTTGGAGGCCCAGTCCAGGACCTCGCCGTAGAAGATGGCCGCGTCGAAGGCGTCGCGGGTGTGCAGGCGGATGAAGGTGGGGGCGGCGCGGCGCCAGCTGCCCCAGTTGGAGACGAGCTCGCCCTCCCAGATCCCGAAGGTCGCCCCGTCCCGGTCGGCCAGCAGTGCCGCCCGTCCGGGCGGGAAGGACAGCGGCCCGACGGCGGCGGTGCCGCCCCGCTCCTGGGCCCGCGCCACGGCCTCGTCGGCGCTGGGCACGGCGAAGTACGGCGTCCACGCGACCGCCATCTGCCACATCGTGGCGACCGCGGCGATCCCGGCCACCGGGGTCCCGTCCGCCACCGCCATCCGGAACCGGTCGCCGAGCCTGGCCGGGCGCCACTCCCAGCCCAGTACGGCGGTGTAGAAGGCCTCGGCGGCCTCCTGGTCCCGGGTGGTGAGGCTCACCCAGCAGGGGGCGCCGAACACGGAGTGGGTGGAGACGACGTCCGTCGTACCACCGGGTCGTCTGATGTCGTGGTTCATGGCAGTCGCGTCCTGATCTCGCCGGTCGGCGGCTCCTGGTCTGCTGACAGTGTCCGACCGGAACCGTTCCCAGCGCCTGTCGAGTACCCGGCGGACATGACCGAAACGAGCGGGACGCACCCGGTGGCACTGGGCCGGTGGAGTGACGAGGATGGTGGGGTGACCACGGAACGGGACGAACCCGGCGACGAGACGGACCGTGTCTTCGCGCTCCAGGCGGAAGTGGAGCAGCTGAAGGAGGCGGTGACCGCGCATGCCGTCGTGGACCAGGCGATCGGCATGGTCGTCGCGCTCGGACGCGTCACCCCGGACGAGGGCTGGGCGGTGCTCAAGGAGGTCTCCCAGCACACCAACATCAAGCTCCGCAACGTCGCCGAGCTGATCCTGATCTGGGGGCGGAGCGGACAGATGCCGCCGGAGATCCGGGTCGCGCTCGAGGAGGCGCTCGACCGCCACGGCCCGACCCAGATCCCCGGCTCGACCACGGAGTGACCCGCCGGCATCACCGGACCTCGGCGAGCAGTTCCTCACGGATCTGGGCGAAGCAGCCGCTGAGCAGCCGGGAGACGTGCATCTGCGAGATGCCCAGTTCCTCGGCTATGCCGCTCTGCGTCATGCCCTGGAAGAACCGCAGGTAGAGGATGGTCCGCTCGCGCTCCGGAAGGGCCCGCAGACAGGGCCCGACGGCGACGCGGTCCACCACGATGTCGTAGCGCGGGTCGGGGCCGCCGATGGCGTCGCCGAGCGCGTACCCGTCGGTGCCGGGCATCTCCGCCTCCAGGGACAGCGCGGAGAAGCACTCCAGGGCCTCCATGCCGCTGCGCACCTCGTCCTCGCTGAGCTGGGCGAACTCGGCGATCTCGGCCACGGTGGGGGCCCGCCCCTGGGTCGTCTGCGACAGCTCCTTGAGGGCCGCGCGGACCCGGTTGCGCAGGTCCTGCACCCGTCGGGGCACGTGCAGCGTCCACAGATGGTCGCGGAAGTGCCGCTTGATCTCCCCGGTCACGGTCGGTACGGCGTACGCCTCGAAGGCGTAACCGCGCGCGGGATCGTAGTGGTCGACGGCCTTCACCAGGCCCAGTGCGGCCACCTGGTAGAGGTCCTCCAGGGACTCCCCGCGGCCCTTGAAGCGGACCGCGATGCGCTCGGACATCGGCAGCCAGACCGCTATGAGCTCGTCGCGGAGCGCCTTGCGTTCCGGGCCGTCGGGAAGGGAGGCGAGTCGTTCGAAGGACGCCGCGGTGTCGGGGGCGTCGTCGTGCGGGTGCTGCCTGGTTCTGGTGGTGACGCGCATCGCGCGCACCTCCCTCAGCGGATGCTGGGATGGGAAACAACCACGGGAGGCGCGCTCGGAATCCGAACGGAGGACACCGGGGACGGACTCCCACGGACGTGCCTCCTGTCCGAAGCACATAGCTGCGCATTCCCGGTGGCGCGCGAGTCAAAACAATCCGGGACATTTCGTTCAAAACGATGTACGCGCCGACACCCCCCGCACGCGGTGCGTGAGCGACCTCGACCTGCCCTGGGGGCGGCTGCCTCCGCTGCCCAGGGAATGGTCGGCAGCGACCCCCGCGCCCTCGGCAGGCGTCGTCGTCCCGGCTGCCAAGTCGGCGCCCCGCGCGGCCTCCTTCTCGGCATGCCCGCCCCTCTCGCACCCGACTTCGGGGTACTGTTCGGCGCCCCCACGCTCGGCATCGTGGCGGCCTCGTCACCGCTGGGTCGGCTCGCGCGCTGATCTTGGGCGGGACGTGATGTGCGGCACGCCCGCGGGGTGGTGCGCCCCCCGGTGTCGGGGAGTTCTTCCTGCGCACGGCTTGATCACTGATCAAAGGGGGTGAACCCGCTGGCCACAGCGCATTCTGCTCATTTGACAGTGCGCTGAGCACACAGATAGGAAGCAGCTCTCTGAGGGACAAGAGGTGGATTGTGTACGAGCCGAACGTGGTCGGGGACTGGCAGGAGTACGACGAGCGTGCCGGTCTGCGTGTCCGCGTCCACCGGCTGGAAGCCTCCGAGCCGCCACGCGGCCGGGACGACGCCGCCGAGGGCCTCACCTACTTCAGCGTCCGCGTGACCGTCGAGAACCGCGGCGACCGGCACTCCACCATCCACCTGGAGGACGGCCAGATCGACGTCCGGATCGGTCCCGACGGCGAGGCCGCGTTCATCGACTGGCGCAACTCGCAGTTCATCGAGGGCTTCGACGTCTACCCGCTGCGCCGCGCCACCGCCGTGCTGTACGCGGCGGGCCCGGAGGCGTCCCTGAGCCAGGTCGACGTGCAGATCCAGCTGCGGGTCGACGAGGAGTGGGCCGACCGCAGGCTGTGGGCGGGCGGCATCGGCCTCCAGGAGGGCGCCGTGAGCTGCGCCGCCGGACGGGACGGCCTGGCCCACCAGATCAGCACCTTCCTGCGGGACCAGGCCGAAGAGGGCAGCGCCTGACGGTCGTTGCCGGCCGCGGGCTCAGTGCGGGATGCCGTCGATGATCTCCCGGGCGCCCTGACGCAGCAGCGCCACCGCGACCGAGGTGCCGAGCGTGGCCGGGTCGAGCCGGCCCGCCCACTCGTGGGCGTTCAGGCGGGTCTTGCCGTCCGGGGTGAACACACAGGCCCGCAGCGACAGTTCGCCCCCGTGGTCCACGCGCGCGTACCCGGCGATCGGGCTGTTGCAGTGCCCCTGGAGCACATGCAGGAACATCCGCTCCGCCGTGGCCTCCCGGTGGGTGTCCGGATCGCCGAGCCCGCTGACCGCGTCGATCAGCTCGGTGTCGCCCTCGCGGCACTGGAGCGCCAGGATGCCCGCGCCGATCGGCGGCATCATGGTCTCCGGGGAGAGGACCTCGCTGATCACGTCCTCGCGGCCGATGCGTTCCAGGCCGGACACCGCGAGCAGCAGCGCGTCCGCCTCTCCGGCCGCCAGCTTCGCGAGCCGCCGGTTGGCGTTGCCGCGGAACGGCACGCACTCCAACTCGGGATGCGTGGCCGCCAGTTGTGCGACCCGGCGGACCGAGGAGGTGCCGATCCTGGTGCCGGCCGGCAGCTCGTCCAGGGTGAGCCCGCCCGGGTGGACCAGGGCGTCCCGGATGTCGTCCCGCTTCAGGAACGCGGCGAAAGTGGTCCCCGCCGGGAGCGGCCGGTCGGCGGGCACGTCCTTGACGCAGTGCACCGCGAGGTCGGCCTGTCCGGCCAGCAGCGCGGCGTCGACCTCCTTGGTGAAGGCGCCCTTGCCCTCGACCTTGGACAGGTCGCCCATCCACTTGTCGCCGGTCGTCCTCACCGGTACGACCTCGGTGCGCACACCCGGGTGCAGTACGGCCAACTCGGCGCGGACACGCTCCACTTGGGCGAGCGCCATGGGCGAGTCGCGGGAGACGATACGGATCAGCTCGGGCACGGACATGCGGGACACGATAGACCCTCGCGACCGAGCGGCGGTCCGGTACCGCTCTCCTCACGCGCGTCGCTCGGAGGAGTGGGAACCCCCGCGCCCGAGAGCGCGGCCGGGTCCGCCGGAAGTGCGCACCAGGCAGCGATGGCGCGGGAGTTCGCGCCGCGGCACCCGCTATCCGGCGAGCGGATCGCTCATCTCGACCGAGCGCAGCGCCGCCGCGAGCGCCAGGTCGTCACCGACGTCGAGGGCTGTGTCGGTGAGCTTGATGACGTGTTCGTCACCGTGGGCCAGGGCGCGTTCCAGGACCTCTTCGGGGGTGAGGCGGGCCGGTGGCGTGTACGTGACCCCGTCCGCGGGGCCGTACATCGCGGTGACCGCGGCGGAGGCGTTCCAGGCCGCGTGCAGGCTCGGCGCCCACAGGGTGCGGGGCAGCGCGTCCAGGGTGCGCAGGACGGCGTTGGGGGCGGTGGCCGCGTGGACGAGCATGGTCGGCTCGCCGTGGCCGTGGGTGGCGTAGCGGTGGGTGGCGGCGTGGACGAGCTCGGTGAGCCGGGCGCGGGCCGTGGCCGGGTCGCTCACGTCGTCGGCCCATGTGGGCAGGTGGCGGACGGCGCCGAGACGGTTCCGGAAGCCCAGGTGGCCCGGTTCGATAGCGGGCACGGCGTCCAGGGACTCGCGCGCGCTCGGCGCACCCGGCAGCGCGGTGAGGCCGGTCACCGGCTGGTGCCGGGCGGCCCAATAGCCCAGCGCGTGCGCGAGTTCGGTGACCCGGGGCGCGTTCTCGCCGGCCTCCAGGGCGCGGACGGCGTGGCCGACCCGGATCACGGTGTGGGTGGCACCGCCGTACAGGCCGGGCAGCAGTCGTGGCCACCACGCGGCGAGGACGGTTCGCCACGGGCGTTCGGCGAGGGCGCGGGCATAGAGGTCGGTCCAGTCGGTGACACGGCGTGGATCGCCCAGCGCCTCCCGCCAGTTGGCCTCCGTGACGGGCGCGACGCGGTCGGGGAAGTCCTCCAGCTTGTCCCGGTACTGGTCCAGCCAGCGGTGCACGGCGTTCGCCTGTCCGTGGGCGGCGAGCGCCTCGACGACCATGGGGGCGTGGTTGCTGAGCCAGCCCTCCCGCTCGGGGCCGAAGGCGTGGACGCGTTCGAGGGCCTCTTCCAGGTGTCCGCTTGTGTTCATGACAGGGACGGTATGCCGCCCGTCGGGGGGCGGGGATCGGGCGCGGGACCCAGACCCGTGCGTGCCTGGGTCCTAGGTCTCGCGCCCGATGCGGTCACCGGGTCACGCGTTGGGGTCGAAGGCGATCCCCGACGGCTTCGCGGATGCCAGATGGTTGGTGAAGTTGCCGTCCTTCAGACCGAAGTTGGCGCTGCCGAAGTCGTACGCGCTCAGCTTGTCTCGGACTCCCGAGGGGTAGCCGTTCCATCCGACGAGCGGCGGGTACTGCCAGGTGCCCTTTGCGTTCTCCGGCGGCTCGTCGTTGGAGTTGGCGAGCCGGAAGCAGTGGGTGCGGATGCCGTCCTTGTGGTAGACGACCTTCGCGTGGCTGCCCTCGAAGCGGACGCCGGAGGCGGCCGTGATGGTGAACGAGCCGTGGTTGGACGTCGAGACGTACTGGACCGCGCCGTTCTGCACCCAGATCACGACGTGCTCCCAGTCGTGCCGGTGCCCGCCGATGCTGCTGCCCGCGACGGCCTGGTCCTTCTCGAAGTACAGGCCGTACATATAGGCGCACCAGCCGTTGTTGCACTTGGAGCGCGAGTACGAGTTGGTGTTGTTCAGGTCCGCGAGGTCGTGGCAGTCGCCGCTGAGCGAACCGGTCGGCTTCAGACCGGCATTGACGGTCCCGTCGGGGCCGATCGCGGGCGTCGGGTAGCAGCCGTCGGTGTCGTAGTCGAATGCCGGCTGGTAGGTGTACTCGGCCGACTCGGCGTTGGTCGGCAGGGCGGTGGGCGGGGCGGCGAAGGCGACGCTGGGGAAGGCGACGACCAGGGCGGCGGCGCCGGCCAGACCGGTGAACCATCTCGCGCGGTGCCTCTTGAACGACGGTGACGACACTGCGTCCTCCTCCTGGTACGGGCGCAGCCGAACGGCTGTGGGGGAAAGGGAGGTTCAGCTTCCCCTTTTTTCATGTCCGCGCCAAGACTGTGCAAGCGACTCTCTGGTAAAGGCCGTTGGAACCTTGGGGTCCCTTGGATCCTGTGCGGGTTCTCAGCCGAGGTCGTCCGGCAGGTCGGCCGCCGACTCCTCCGGCGCGAGGTCCGGACGCAGTCGCAGCCAGGACGGCTGGCGCAGCAGACCCGCCCGGGTGCGGGTGGAGTAGCGGACCTCGCCGACGAGTCGGGGCAGGACCCAGTGGGCGCCCGCGACCGGGGGCGCGGGGGAGAAGGGGCACGCGTCCGTGGCGGCGGCGCGCAGGAGCGCGGCGAGCTGGGCGCGTTCGGTCTCGCTCCAGCCGGTGCCCACGCTGCCGACGTACCGGAGCCGTCCGGCGGCGCGCTGGCCGACCAGCACCGCGCCCGGCAGGCCGGTGAGCCGCCCCTTGCCGGGCAGCCAGCCGCCGACGACGACGTCCTTGCTGCGCATGTTCCGGATCTTGATCCAGGCCCGGGAGCGCACCCCGGGCTCGTACACCGAGTCCAGCCGCTTGCACACCAGGCCTTCGAGGCCGTGGTCGAGGGTGGCCTGGAGCGCCTGCCGGCCGTGGCCGACGAGGGCGCCGGGGGTCGACCAGTAGGGGCCGTCCAGGCCGAGTTCCTGGAGCCGGTCGCGCCGGCGGACGTACGGGAGCGCGGTCAGGGTGCGGTCGGCCAGGTGCAGCACGTCGAACAGCACCAGGTGGACGGGGACTTCGGCGGCCTTCCGGGCGGCCTTGCCGGGGGAGTGGGCCAGCCCCATGCGGGACTGGAGGAGCTGGAAGTCGGCACGCCCCTGCGCGTCGAGCGCCAGCACCTCGCCGTCCAGTACGGCGGGCAGGGAGCCGAGTGCGCTGCCCAGCGCCGCCAGTTCGGGATAGGCGCCGGTGATGTCGTCCCCGGAGCGGGCGCGCAGCAGCACGCTGCCGTCACCGGCGAGGTAGACCACCACACGCTGGCCGTCCTGCTTGGTCTCGTAGGCCCAGCGCGCGTCCTGTGCGGGGGGTGGCAGGGTGCCGGAGGTGGCGAGCATGGGCGGGATCAGGGGGAGCTTCACGGGTGAGGTGTCGACGGGCCCCGCCCTCGGCACGCGCGCGTGAGGGCGGTTTCGCCTGAACGGCGCTGCACGTACGGGCGGGGGTGGGGCCGCCCGCGAGGGCGTGACCGGGCCCGGGGGTGGGTGCGGCGCCGGGGTCGGTATGGCGCGGGGTGGGCCTCGCGCGATCGCCTCAGATGATCCCGCCGTTGGCCCGCAGCACCTGCCCGTTGACCCAGTGCCCGGCCGGGCCGACCAGGAACGCGACCACCGAGGCGATGTCCTGCGGCGTGCCCAGGCGCTCCAGCGGCGGCTGCGCGGCCAAGCGGGCCACGGTCTCCTCGTCCTTGCCGTCCAGGAACAGGTCGGTCGCGGTCGGGCCGGGGGCCACGGCGTTGACCGTCACGTCACGGCCGCGCAGCTCACGGGCGAGGATCAGTGTCAGCGCCTCGACCGCGCCCTTGCTCGCGGCGTAGGCGCCGTAGCCGGGGAAGGACAGGCCGACGACGGAGCTGGAGAAGTTCACCAGCGCACCGCCCGGACGCAGCCGTCGGGCGGCCTGCTGGTCGACGACGAAGGTGCCGCGGATGTTGGTGCGGTACAGGGCGTCGAGCTCGTCGAGGTCCAGCTCCGCGATCGGAGCCAGGGGCATGCGGCCGGCGGCGTGCACGACCGCGTCCACCCCGCCGTACGTCGTCTCCGCGAGGTCGAAGAGCGCGGCCACCTCGGTCTCGTCGCCGACGTCCGCGCGGGCGGCCACGGCCGAGCCACCGGCCGCCTCGATGCCGCGCACGACCTCGTCGGCCGCGTCCTTGTCGCCCGCGTAGTTGACGACGACGGCGAACCCGTCGGCGGCCAGCTGCCGGGCGGTCTGGCGTCCGATGCCGCGCGATCCTCCGGTGACGATCGCGACGCGCTGCTCTGTGCTCATGTCCGCTCCTCGTGTGCCTTGCGAGCTGGTGGGCTGTTTCCTTGTTAGCGGCGCTACGTACGTCGCGTAACGACGATAACACAGCTTCGTAGCGTTGCTATTCCCAACTCGTATCAGCGCTACGGATGGCGTACCGTGCGGAGCATGGACGCGAGGGAAAAGATCCTGGAAGCCGCCGCGGCGCTGCTCGCCGTGGCGCCCGCCGCCGATGTCTCCACCCGGGCCGTGTGCGAGGCGGCCGGAGTGGGCGCGCCGATGCTCTACCGGCTGTTCGGCGACAAGGCAGGGCTGCTGGCCGCCGTGGTGGACCGGGGCTTCGAGCAGTACCTCGCCTCCAAGCGGGCCGCCCTGCCCGGCGAGGACCCCGTCGCCGACGTCAAGAACGGCTGGGACAACCACATGCGGTTCGCGCTGGAGCACCCCCACCACTACCGGCTGATGTACTCGCCCGAGCTGACGGCCCCGCCCGGCGCCGTGCGCGAGGCCCATGACCTGCTGCACGCCATCCTCGAACGCTGCGCGGCGGCCGGCCGGCTGAGCGTCCCGCCCGCTCTGGCCACGCAGGTGATCATGTCCGCCAACGTGGGGGCGGCCCTGTCGATGCTCACCCGGCCCGAGCAGTACCCGGACCCGGGCTTCTCGACCCGTCTGCGCGACGCGGTGATCGACTCCCTGACCCGGCCGGCGGGCCCCGCGCAGGCGGGCGGCGTCCCCGTGGCGGCCGCCACCCTCGCCGCCCGGCTGCGCGCCGAACCGCCCGCGTCCTTCACGCCCGCCGAGTCGGGCCTGCTGCATCAGTGGCTGGGGGCGCTCGCCGGGAACTGAACCCCTCGGGGGTCGGGTGCGAGGGCCGCCCGGTTCGCGGACCACCGAAGCACCCCCGCTTTACTTGCGTTACGCAACGATAGGGTAAAGTGGCGGGCATGGCCCCTCCCTCAGTCCCCGAGCTGCCCGACGGCCCCGCGTCCCCCGAGGTGGCGGAGATCGAGCGGGCGCTGACGCGCATCACCTACCTCAGCACCCGCGCCCGGCAGCACGAGCGGCTGATGGCCCTGGCCGGGGTCCCGCTGGACCGGGCCGCCGTGGCACTGCTGCGGCAGATCGCCGACTCCGAGCCCCTGCGCCCGGGGGAGCTGGCCAACCGGCTGGGCGTGGAGGCCTCGCACGTGACCCGCACCGTGCAGCAGCTGCACAAGTCGGGCTACGTCACCCGGGTCCCCGACCCCGACGACCGGCGCGCCCAGCGCATCGAGCTCACCGAGGCGGGCCAGGAGGCCGTCCACCGGGTCCGTGAGGCCGGCGTGCGGGGCATGCAACTGGCTCTGGCCGACTGGGCGCCCGAGGAGCTGGGCCGACTCGCCACCCTCTTCCACCGCATGGTCGACGACTTCCTGGCCTACGCCGTCGACGACGACTCGGACCCGGCGACCACCGCCTGAGCCGTGGCGCCGGGCTCTCGCCCGGTCGGCACCCCGGCACCTCGGCAGCCCACGGCGCGGTCAGGGCGATGAGCGGCGACAGCGCGATCCGCGGGGACGTGGCGAGCACGTGCGACGCGATCGAGGCGAGCACATGCGACGCGACCGGGGTGAGCACGCGCGGCACGACCGTGCCGGCCGCCTGCTCGCCGCCGGCGCCCTCTCCGGCGTACGGCGAGCCGAAGGCGCTCAGCCGCACGAAAAACGATCGACGGGCGGACGAGCGCCCCCGCACGACCGGCAGGGGCGAGGCACTCGCGGATCTACCGTCCAGTAATATCCGGCGGCAGGCCCCCCATAGGAGGAACCGTGCCCCGGTCCGAACGTTCACCCCTGCTGCTCGCCGCCCTGCTGGCCGGCGTGGGGGTCACCCACTTCGCCTCGCCCCGCTCGTTCGACGCGACCATCCCGCGGTCCCTGCCGGGCTCGCCCCGGACCTGGACCTACGCCAGCGGCGTCGCCGAGTTCGCGCTGGCGGCCGGGCTCGTGGCGCCGCGCACCCGCAGGGCCGCCGCGCTGGCCTCCGCCGCCTTCTTCGTGGGTGTCTTCCCCGCCAACGTCAAGATGGCCGTGGACTGGCGCCACCGCCCCACCCCGCAGAAGGCCCTCGCGTTCGGCCGGCTGCCGCTCCAGGTGCCCCTGGTCCTGTGGGCCCGCAGCGTCGCACGGAACACGGAGGGCCGGTCATGAGCGCACGCGTCGGCGTCGGCGACAAGATCGACGACTTCGAGCTGCCCGACGAGACCGGCACCCCGCGCAGCCTGACCTCGCTGCTCGCCGACGGGCCGATCGTCCTGTTCTTCTACCCGGCCGCGATGACGGCCGGCTGCACCGCCGAGGCCTGCCACTTCCGTGACCTCGCGGCCGAGTTCGCGGCCGTCGGCGCCCGTCCCGTCGGCATCAGCGGCGACTCCGTGGAGCGCCAGCAGGAGTTCGCCGGCAAGCACACCCTCGGCATGCCGCTGCTGTCCGACGCCGACGGGACGATCCGGGAGCGTTTCGGCGTGAACCGCGGCTTCTCGCTGGCGCCGACCCGGCGGGTCACCTTCGTCATAGCCGAGGACCGCACCGTCCTGGAGGTCGTGCGCAGCGAGCTGCGGATGAACACCCACGCCGACCGGGCCCTCGCCGCGCTGCGCGCCCACCGCGCGTGACGGCGGAGTCCCGGATGCCGTACCGAGGTTGTTGCGGTGCGGTAATGGGACCATCCTGGACGATATGGAGCATGCCTCCGCCGCGGCGGTCATCGACGTCCACGGCACGGTGACGGGGTGGAGCGACGGTGCCCGGCGACTGACCGGATACCCGGCCGAGGAGGCCGTGGGACTCGCGGCCCGTGAGCTGCTCGCCGAGGACCCGCCGCCCGACGTCGTGGCGGCCCGGACCGGCACCGTCGTCCTGCGGCACCGGGACGGCACCCCGCTCGCCCTCCCGCTGCGGGCGTGCGAGGTGCTGGGCCCGGACGGCTCGCCCGGCGGGTTCGTGATCACCGCGGAGCAGCCCGGCGGGGCGGAGCCGACCCTCGCCGGGCAGGCCTTCCAGCAGGCCTCCATGTCCATGTCGGTCTTCGATCCCGGGCAGCGCTACCTACGGCTCAACAAGGCCGCCTGCCAGGTGATGGGCGTCCCGGAGGAGGCCCTGCTGGGCCGGTTCTTCCCCGAGACCGTGGAGGAGGCCGAGCACAGCCACGGCTTCCACTGGCATCTGCGCCGGGTCGCCGAGACCGGCGAGCCCCTGCGCTACGAGAGCTACACCCGCGCCCCGTCCGGCAGCCGCTACCACGCCTGGAACATCGAGATGTGGCCGGTGCGCAACGGCGTCGACGACGTCGTCGGGGTGGCCCTGGCCGCGTTCGACAGCACCGAGCAGCACTGGGCCCGGCAGCGCCTGGCGCTGCTCAACGAGGCCGCGGACGCCATCGGCACCACCCTCGACGTGGTCCGCACCGCGGAGGAACTGGTCTCGCTGGTGGTCCCGCGGTTCGCCGACTTCACCAGCGTCGACCTCCTCGAATGGGTCCTCGGGAGCGAGGAACCGCCGAGCGCCATGTCCCAGGACGTCGTCCTGCGCCGCGTCGCCCACGGCTCCGCCCACGAGGGCACCCCGGAGGCCGCAGTCCACCTCGGCGCGCTGGACGTCTACCCGCCCTACTCCCCGCCCGCCCGGGCCCTGCGCGAGGGCCGGGCCGTGCTCAGCCGGGCCGGCGAGCCCTCCTTCGACCGCTGGGTGCGCGAACGCAACGCCCGCGCACCCCAGGGACGCTCCTACCGCGAGGGCACCCACTCGATGCTGGCGGTCCCGCTGCGGGCCCGCGGGATCACCCTGGGCGTCGCCGTCGCCGTCCGCATCGGCCCCACCGACCCCTACGTGCCCGACGACGTCGCCCTCGCCGAGGAGCTGGCCAGCCGGGCCGCGGTCTGCGTCGACAACTCCCGCCGATTCGCCCGGGAGCGGACCACCGCGCTGGCCCTCCAGCACAGCCTGCTGCCCCGGGGCCTGCCGGGACAGGCCGCCGTCGAGGTCGCCCACCGCTATCTCCCCTCGGGGTCCCTCGCGGGCATCGGCGGCGACTGGTTCGACGTCATCCCGCTCTCCGGCAGCAGGGTCGCCCTGGTCGTCGGCGACGTCGTCGGACACGGCATCACCTCCTCGGCGACGATGGGCCGCCTGTGCACGGCCGTGCGCACCCTCGCCGACGTGGACCTGCCCCCCGACGAACTCCTCACCCACCTCGACGACCTGGTCACCCACCTGGCGGCCTACGACAGCGACGACGACATCGCGGAACTCGGCGCGACCTGCCTCTACGCCGTCTACGACCCGGTCTCGCGCCGCCTCGCCCTCGCCGCCGCCGGACATCCGCCCGCCGTCCTGGTTCTGCCCGACGGCACCTCCGCGCTCGTCCCCATGAACGCGGGGCCCCCGCTCGGCGTCGGCGGGCTGCCCTTCGAGGCCACCGAGGTGGAGGTGCCCGAGGGCGCCATCGTCGCCCTGTACACCGACGGCCTCATCGAGGACCGCGACCGCGACATCGACCACGCCAGCGGCGAACTGTGCCGCGCGCTCACCGCCCGCGCCAGCAGCCTCGACGCGCTGTGCGACTCGGTCCTCAAGGCCGTGCTGCCGGAGGAGCCGAGCGACGACGTGGCCCTCCTGCTGGCCCGCACCCGCGCGCTCGGCGCGGACCGCGTCGCCACCTGGGACGTGACGCCCGACCCCGTCCACGTGGCCGCCGCCCGACAGGCCGCCACCGAGCAGCTCACCGCGTGGGGCCTGGACGAGGCCGCCTTCGTCACCGAGCTCGTCGTCAGCGAACTGGTCACCAACGCCATCCGCTACGGCGCCCCGCCCGTGCAGCTCAGGCTGATCCGGGACCGCACCCTCATCTGCGAGGTCTCCGACGGCAGTTCGACCTCACCGCACCTGCGCCGCGCCCACGCCTACGACGAAGGAGGGCGTGGTCTGCTGCTGGTTGCCCAGCTCACGCAGCGCTGGGGCAGCCGACAGACCGGTGCCGGCAAGACGATCTGGGCCGAACAGCCGCTGCCCTGAGGCGCCTTGAGATGCCCCGGAGTGCGCTGGCTGCCCGGGGGGCCGATCACTGGAACGGGCACCCCGGGTTGGGCGCGTCCTCGGAGAACGGCGCCCCGTGCGGCAGCACGTACAGCACGTCCAGCACCAGCGGGGTGTCGCCCAGGTTGCGCCCGATGTGCACGTTCCCCGACCCTGCCGGCTCCTGGACGAAGTCGCCCTTGGCGTACACCCCGTCCGACGCGCAGGTGGAGTCGAAGTGGCTGAGCGTGCCCTGCTGGACGAAGGCGTACAGCGGGCCGTCGTGGTAGTGCCAGCCGGTCGCCTGACCCGGCGGGATCGTGATCTCTCTCAGGACGTAGTCCGTCTCACCCACGGTCCGTTGGCTGATGAGCTTCGCGGTGACGCCGGGTCCCGGCGGGGTCGCCTGAGCGGTGCCGCAGGTGAGGACGGTGGCCGCGGCCACCGCCCCGGCGATGCCGACACGGAACGAGGTGCGCATACGGGGCCTCCAGAGGCTTGAGCGGCCGATCGGACGCTTCGGCGGACGATCGAGGACGTGCCGCTGCGAACATAGAGGCACAGCTGGGGAGTTGGAACCGCATTCAACAGATCCGAGGGCCCCGGACGCGCCTCCTGCGGGCTCCGACCCGTCTCAGAACTCCTCGTGCACCTCCGGGTCCCCGCCCCTGCGCCGGTGCGCCCGGTCGCCGACGGCCGCCAGCTGGGCCGGGTCCAGCGTGAAGCCGAAGACGTCCAGGTTCAGGCGCTGCCGTTCCGGGTCCGAGGACTTCGGGATGGGCACCGCGCCGAGCTGCGTGTGCCAGCGCACGATCACCTGCCCCGGTGTCACCCCGTGGGCCTCGGCGACCCCGGCGACGACCGGGTCGTCCAGCAGGTCCGTGCCGGGGGCCAGCGGGCTCCAGCTCTCGGTGCGGATGCCCTTGGCGGTGTGGAAGGCGCGCAGCTCGTCCTGCGGGAACAGGGGGTGCAGCTCGATCTGGTTGACGCTCGGCAGGACGCCGGTCTCCTTCTCCAGCCGCTCGATGTGCTCCACCGTGAAGTTGGAGACGCCGATCGACCGCACCAGGCCCTCCTCGCGCAGCTTGATCATGGCCCGCCAGGAGTCGACATAGCGGTCCACGCGGGGCAGCGGCCAGTGGATGAGGTACAGGTCCACGTAATCCAGGCCGAGGCGGCGGCGGGACTCCTCGAAGGAGGCGAGGGTCTCCTCGTAGCCGTGGTGCCGTCCCGGGAGCTTCGTCGTCACCACGACCTCCTCGCGGGGGACGCCGCTGCGGGTGACGCCGAGGCCCACGCCGACCTCGTTGCCGTAGTTCGTGGCCGTGTCCACCAGGCGGTAGCCCACCTCCAGGGCCCGGGCCACCGCCCGTTCCGCCTCCGCGTCGTCCATGGGCCAGGTGCCCAGGCCGATCGCGGGGAGCCTCGTACCGTCGTTGAGCGTGTGTACCGGGGTGCTGATCACTGCCGGACCTTTCTCCTTGACCGTGTCGTCCTCCCAGCCTCACGGATAGGCTGAGCCGTGATCAAGCGGACGGGCGGGGGATGAGGGCGGCGGACGGCATGGGCGGCACCGAGGAGAAGCAGCGCGCGGGCGGGCGCCCCACGTCGAAGGACGTCGCCCGGCTCGCCGGGGTCTCCCACACCGCGGTCTCCTTCGTGTTCAACGGACGCGCCGAGGGCAACCTCTCGCCCGCCACCCAGGAGCGCATCCGGCAGGCCGCCGCCCAGCTCGGCTACCGGCCCGACCCCGTCGCCCGGGGACTGCGCAGCCGCCGTACGGCCGTGATCGGCCTGGTCACCGACGAGATCGCCTCCTCGCCGTTCGCGGGCCGGCTGCTGCGCGGCGCCATGGACACCGCCTGGGGCAGCGAGCACCTGGTGCTGACCGTCGACTCCGGCGGTGACCGGGCCAAGGAGGACGCGGCGGTCGCCGAGCTCCTCGACCGGCGGGTGGACGGCATCATCTACGCGGCGATGTCCCTGCGCCGGGTGCGGGTCCCCGAGGGCCTGCACCGCACCCATTCGGTCCTCGCCAACTGTGTGCCCGAGGACGACTCGCTGCCCGCCGTCGTCCCCGCCGAGCGCGCCGGCGGCCGCACCGCGGCCCGGCTGCTGCTGGACGAGGGGCACCGCCGGGTCGCCATGGTGGGCGGTCAGGACGACATGGCCTCCGTCGACCGGCTGCGCGGCTTCCGCGACGCCCTGCGCGCCGAGGGCGTCACCGTGCCCAGGGAGTGGGTGGTGCGCAGCGGGGGCGAGATCTCCGGCGGGTACGAGGGCGCGCTGCGCGTCCTCGACGGCGTCCCCGCCGACCGGCGCCCCACCGGGATCTTCTGCTACAACGACCGGGTCGCGGCAGGCGTCCTGCACGCCGCGACCCGGCTCGGCCTCGCCGTCCCACAGGATCTGTCGGTGGTCGGCTACGACGACCAGGAGCACATGGCCGCCTACCTCACCCCGGCCCTCACCACGGTCGCGCTGCCGCACCGGGCGATGGGCGAGGCCGCCGCCCGGCTCGTCCTCGACTCGATCGACACCGGCCGGACGCCGTCCGCGACGGTACGGCGCCTGGCCTGCCAGGTGATCACTCGTGCGTCGGTGGGACCAGCTCCCAGCCGGTGACCGCGGCCCCGGCCCCGGTGACGAGGAGTTCGGGCACGTCGTCGGGGAGCGGGTAGACCCGCTCGGTGACCGTGGCCCGGTCGCCGACGAACAGCTCCAGGAGTGAACCGTCCACGAGGATCCGCACCTCGTCGGCCGGTGCCCGGACCACGATCGGCGCCGACCCGTCGGGCCGTGCGCGCGTCCAGGCGGTCCGGTCGAGCGTGACCGTGCCCGCCCCCGGGTCGAGCAGGACGGTCAGTGCGGCGCCGGAGGCGGACCGCAGCAGACTCACCGTGGTACGGCCGGCCGCGGTGACGGTCAGGTCGTACGCCGACGGCAGCGGGGTTGGCCCGCCCGGCGCCGTGACGAACGGTTCGGCCGCCCGCAGCAGCGCGAGTTCCGGAGCCGGTACGACGCGCAGGGCACCGTCGGGATGGACGTCCACCACCCGTGGCGCCGTCAGGACACCGGCCCACCCGGCGCGGTCCACCTCGTCCTGCTCCCGGGCCTCCCACGACCAGCCCCACATGAGCGCCCGGTCGGGCTCCTGGAGGACCGCGGGCGCGTAGAAGTCGCGGCCCTGGTCCAGGCGCCCGGCGGCACGGGCCTCGAAGCGCAACCCGGCTTCCCCGCAAGGTTGGAGACGGCCCGTCAGATAACCGGTGGAGCACGGGTCCCCGTCCCACAGCGACACCGCCAGCACCCACTCGCCGCTCGCCGTCGTGTACAGCTGCGGGCACTCCCAGCCGACCGCCTTGTCCCCGAACGCGTCGACCGCGACTGGGTCGTTGCCGTCCAGCACCACCCCGGCGAACCGCCAGTCGGTCAGGTCCTCGCAGTCGTAGACGAGCACCGAGGGGGTGCCGTCGGCGTGGCCCGCGCCGACCAGGGCCCAACGGCGGCCGGCGGCGCGGAAGACGAACGGGTCGCGGAACATCACCACGTCCAGTCCGGCGGGCGGGCCGGTCACGACGGGGGCGGGCAACGGCCGCCAGTCGGTCAGCGTCTCGTCCTCCGGCACCAGGGCACGTGCCAGGCAGATGGAGCCGACGCCGGTGTGATGACGGTCGACGCCGGTGTAGACGGCGGTCGGCACGCCGTCGTCGTCGACCACGCACCCTGACCAGCAGCCCGCCTCGTCGGGACCGCCCGGGGTCGGGGCGAGCGCGATCGGATGGTGTTCCCAGTGCGCGAGGTCGGGGCTGGAGACATGGCCCCAGTGGACGTTCGCGTGGACCGGTGCCTCTGGGTTGTGCTGGAAGAACAGGTGATAGCGGTTCCGCCAACGGAACGGCCCGTTCGGGTCGTTGAGCCAGTTCGCGGGCGGACGGACCCGGAACCGGGGGGCGTTGGGCGTGTGGCTCAACGGTTGACTCCTGCGGAGGTGATGCCCTCGCGAAGAGGGCGCTGGCCGACGAGGAACACGGCGACGGCGGGGAGCATGGAGAGCACGACACCGGCCAGCACCACCGAGATGGAGCCGGTGCCGAGGTTGCCCTGGAGCGAGACCAGGCCCAGCGGCAGGGTGTAGTTCTGGCCCGAGGTCTCCAGGATCAGCGGCCGGAAGAACTCGTTCCAGTGGTAGTTGAAGGCCAGCACGCCGACGATCGCGAGGCCGGGCGCGGCCAGCGGCGCGTACACCGACCGGAAGGTCCGCCAGGGCCCGCAGCCGTCCAGCATCGCCGCCTCACCCAGGTCCTTGGGCATGCCGAGGAAGTACTGGCGCATCAGGAAGGTGCCGAACGCGGTCGGGAAGGCCGGGATGATCAGACCGAGCAGGGTGTCGGTCAGACTCATCGACTTGAGGACCAGGAACACCGGCACGATGGTGACCTGCAACGGCACCATCATGGTCGCCAGCACCAGGCCGAACAGCGGCTTCTTGAACCGGAACTCCAGGCGCGCGAAGGCGTAGCCCGCGAGACCGGCGGTGATCATCTGGCCGACGGCGATCAGCGCGGTCACCAGCGTGGAGTTGAGGGCCAGCAGCCAGACGTCGATCTGGTCGAACACCCCCCGGTAGGACTCGGCCGTGGGGTTCGTCGGGATGATCCTCGGGGGCAGGTCGAAGGACTCGGCCGGGGTGCGCAGGGAGGTGGAGACGGTCCAGATGACCGGGCCGAGGGTCAGCAGCGCGCACACCGCGAGGGCGGTGATCCGGGCCCAGGGCGCCAGGGAGTGGCGGGCTCGGCTCAGGTTCAGGGTCGCTTGGCTCATAGGGGGCTCACCCGGCTCACTGGTAGTGGACGAAACGCCGGCTGAGCCGGAACTGGAGGGCGGTGACGGCCATGATCAGCACGAACAGCAGCACGCCCACCGCGGAGGCCTCACCGAAGCGGAGCTGCTCGAAGGCGCTCTCGTAGATCACCATCACCACGGTCCGGGTGGCGTCCCCCGGCCCGCCGTTGGTGAGGACGTAGGGCTGCTCGAAGACCTGGAGCGCGTTGATGATCCCGACGACCGAGGCGACCAGCAGGGTCGGTGACAACAGCGGCAGGGTGATGTTCAGGTGCTTGCGCAGACCGGTGGCGCCGTCGAGCGAGGAGGCCTCGTGGATCTCCTTGGGGATGTTGTTCAGACCGCCGACGAACAGCAGGAACGAGAAGCCGAACTGCTGCCAGACGTAGACCAGGACGACCGTCGCCATCGCGGCGTTCTCGGAGGTCAGCCACGGCACGGGGGCGATCCCGACCGTGCCGAGCAGCCAGTTCACCACCCCGAAGTCCTGGTTGAACAGGTACTTCATCACCACCGAGATGGACGCGGCGGACAGCACCAGCGGGAAGAAGAACGCCGAGCGGAACACCGACCGCAGCCACACCGGCATCCGCCCGTTGACCGCGAGGGCCAGCACCAGGGCGATCAGCAGTTGGAGCGCGACGGCGAGCACCATGAACAGCAGCGTGTTGCGGAAGGAGACCAGCACGGTCGAATCCCCGAACACCTCACGGTAGTTGGCGGCCCCGGCGAAGCTCGGGTCGTCGATGACGTTCCAGTGGAAGAGGCTCAGCACCACCGAGCCGACGATCGGCACCACCGTGAAGACGACGATGCCGACGATCGTGGGTGCCAGGAAGAGGGCGGCCAGCAGCCGGGTTCCGCGGTCACGGGCCGCAGGCCGCGCGGGGACCGAGGGCGGCGCGAACGTCTTCGCGAGTGCCGGGATCTGAGTGTCCGTCATACCTCACGCTCCATGGCCTTCTCCAGGTCGACCTGCATCCGCCGCAGCGCGGGGGCCACCGCGCGCCGGGACGACAGCGCGGTGCCGGTGTGCTTGAGCAGCACCTGCTCGACCTCGGCCACCTGCGGCGGGGCGGGGATCGGCCCGGTGTCGGGGAACGCGTCGAGGGTGTCGTAGAAGACCCGCCAGTGGCGCGGGCCGATCTCCCGGTAGCGGTCGGCGGTGAGCATCGAACGGCGGGCCGGGGTGGTCTGGTTGGTCCGGAACAGCCGCATCAGGGTGTCCCGGCGGGCGGCGTACTTGATGAACTCCCAGGCCTCGTCCTGCCGTGTGGAGGTACGCAGCAGCGCGTAGCCCGCGGCGCCGAACTGCATGCGCTGGGTGCGCCAGCGCGGGAAGTACTGCACGTCGAAACTGTCGGTGTCCATGCCGGCCAGATGCAGACCGCCGGCCCAGAAGCCGCCGGCGGGTGTGACGCCGACCCGGCCGGTGGAGAACACGCCGATCAGGTTCTGGCCGTTGCCGCCCTCGGGGCGGGTGCACAGGTCCTCCTGGATGAGGGAGGCGAGATAGTCGTACGCCTCCTCCACCCGCTCATGGGTGGCCTGCGGGGTGGTCCACCGGAACCCGCCGCCGCGCCCCTGCCGCTGGGCGGCCGGGTAGAAGGAGTCCCACAGCCACCTGCCGCCGGGCGCCTTGGACTCGGCGAGGAGGTTGGTGTCGTTGGCGAACAGCCACGGCACCACGCCGCCCCAGAGGCGGTTGGTCCAGAAGTACGGCGTGAACTGCGAGCCGCTGGACCTCTTCATGTCCCGCAGGAGGGCGGTGAAGTCGTCCCGGGTCCAGTCGGCCGCCGGGAAGCCCGCGCCCGCCCGCTCGAGGACCTGGTCGTTGAGGTACATGTCGGCCGCGTTGAACTCGACCGGCAGCTGGTAGAGGCTCCCCTCGTACATCATCGACTCCACCAGCGAGGGATGGACGTCGGCGAAGTACTCGCGCAGCTCCTCGGCGTCCCGCTTCACCCAGTGGTCCAGCGGGACCCCGAGGCGCTGCGCGAACAACTGGACGCCCTCGGTGGCGACGTACACCAGGTCGGGGGCCGTGCCCGCCGCGATCTGGGTGAGGATCTTCGCGAAGAAGTCGGACCAGTCGACGGCCTGTACGGCGTTGATCCGCAGCTTGATGTCGGGGTGGAGCTCCTTGAAGCCCTCGGTGAGGGTGCGTACGGCCTCCGGGCCGTAGGCGGGGCCGAGCGTGGCGACGACGAGCGAGCCGTCGTCTCGGCCGGGGATGTCGGCTCCGGTGAGCCGTTCCCAGCTGGCGGCGGTGCCGGCGAGGGCGGCTGCGCCCGCGCCGTAGGCGCCGTACCGCAGCAGGGTGCGGCGGGTGAGGTGCGAGTGGGTCATCCAAGCGCCTAACTCGTGTTAGTCCAGCCTTGACGCCCCAGATGATGGGAAACGCGGGATGTCCGTGTCAAGAGTCGTGCACCCCTTGACCTTTAACGAGTTAGGTCCCACGATCCTGGACCCATGAGCCGCAGTACTCACGAGAGGGGCGTCGCGTGACGCACGGGGTGACCAGAAGAGCGTTGCTGGCCGGGGCTGCCGTCGGGACAGCGGCCGTGGCGGTGCCGGCGGGACCGGCCTCGGCACGGCCGGGGCGTCCGGCGCGGGCGGGCGCGAGCTACCGCGCCGGGTACCACCTCACCGTCCCCGACGGCTGGAAGAACGACCCGCAGCGGCCGGTCTGGATAGACGGCGAGTACCACTACTACTACCTGTACAACGCGGACTACCTCACCGGAGCCGTGGGCACGGCCTGGCGCCTGGCCACCAGCACCGACCTGGTCTCCTTCACCGACCGAGGGGTCGCCGTCCCGAAGGACACCACCCCCAACGGCGATGTCTGGTCGGGCTGCGCGGTGGTGGACACCGAGGGCACGGCGGGCTTCGGCGCGGGCGCGGTCGTGGTGCTCGCGACCATGGCGCCCGGCGACGGCCCCACCTCCCAGGCGCAGTACCTGTACTACTCCACCGACGGCGGCCGCACCTTCCGCGACCACGGCACCGAACCGGTGCTGCCCAACCCCGGTGTGCGCGACTTCCGTGACCCCAAGGTGATCCGCGACGAGGAGCGCGACCGGTGGGTCATGGCCCTCGCCGAAGGCACCAAGGTCGGCTTCTACCACTCCACGGACCTCAAGCGCTGGACCTACGCCGGCGGCTTCTTCAAAGAGGGGATCGGGACCCTGGAGTGCCCGGACCTGTTCCGCATCACGGCGACCGACGGCACGCGGACCTGGGTGCTGGGCGTGAGCGCGAACGGCAAGGGAGCCGGCCTGCCCAACACCTACGCCTACTGGACCGGCTCCTTCGACGGCGCCTCCTTCACCGCCGACACCGCCGACCCGCAGTGGCTGGACCACGGCTTCGACTGGTACGGCGCCGTCACCTTCGACAAGCACCGTGCCGACGGCTCCGTCGACCCCGGCACCCGGTACGCGATCGGCTGGCTGAACAACTGGGACTACGCCCACTTCACGCCGACGATCGACGGCGACGGCTTCAACGGCACCGACTCCGTCGTCCGCGAGATCGTCCTGCAGCGGGCCGCCTCCGGAACGCTGTACCTTGCCTCCCGGCCGGTCACCGCCCTGGACGACCACGTCTCCCGCACCGTCGACCTCGGCGACCTGGAGGTCGACGGCACCCGCGTCCTGGACTACCACGGCACCGCCTACGAACTGACCTGCACGATCACCTGGGAGCAACTCACCGGGGCCGGTGTGCAGGTGCGCCGCTCGGCGGACGGGAACCGGCACATCGACGCCGGCGTCTACCGCGACTTCGCCTTCGTCAACCGGCGCGGCGCCGCGAACCCGGACGGCTCGGGCCGATGGCAGGAGAGCCACACGCCCTTCGACCCGGCCGCGCGCCGGGTCCGGCTGCGGATCCTGGTCGACCGTACGTCGGTGGAGACGTTCGTGGACGACGGCCGTTACGTGCACTCCCTGGCCGCGTTCCCGTACCTGGCCGACACCGGGCTGGCGCTGTTCACGATCGACGGCAGGGCGGTGTTCCGGGACGTCGTGCTACGGGAGTTCACCATGTGACCGCGGAACCCGCCCCGACGGCAGGGGAGTCGGGGTGGTCGGTCGTGCGAGCGCGGTCGCTCTGCCGCGGCTCTGGTGGAGGCCGCCCCGGTGGCGCTGTCGCCAGGAGCCGGGATCGCTGTCACGATCTTCGTGGAGAACGGCGGACGACCAACGGAGCACGGATGAGCACGCACACGGGTACGGCGCAGGCGGAGCACCTCCCGGGGATCGAGGTGAGACCTGTCGCCGGGCACATCGGGGCGGAGATCACGGGCGTCGACCTGGCTGGGGAGCTCGACGACGCCGTGGTCGCCGCGATCCGGTCGGCGGTGCTGCGCTGGAAGGTGGTGTTCTTCCGGGAGCAGCGGCTGGACCACGCCGGGCACGTGGCGTTCGCGCGCCGGTTCGGCACCCCGGTGGTGCTGCGCAAGCGGGGCGGCGCCTCGCCGCCGGACTTCCCCGAGGTGGAGACGACCGCCGACCGGCTGGAGCTGGGCGGCAGGTTCGGGATGGAGCACGACGAGTGGCTCCGGCGCCGCCGGCACACCCTGCTGCGCGGCTGGCACTGCGACCACGGCGCCCGCGTCGACCCGCCGGCCGCCACGATCCTGCGAGCCGAGACCGTCCCGCCGTACGGCGGCGACACCACCTGGTCCAACCTGGCCGCCGCGTACGCCGGACTCTCCGCGCCGGTGCGGGAGTTCGTGGCAGGACTGCGGGCGGAGCACCGGCTCGGGGTCGGCTACCAGCCCCGCCCCGGCGACGACGCCTACGTCCGGCACCTGCTGGACCACCAGGTCGCCTCGCTGCACCCGCTGGTACGCGTCCACCCGGAGACGGGTGAGCGGATCCTCTACGTCAACGGCTACTACGTCGAGCAGATCGCCGGCCTCTCCCGCCCCGAGAGCACGGCGATCCTGGACATGCTTTTGGAGCAGGCGGTGCGGCCCGAGTACACGGTCCGCTTCCGCTGGGAGCCCGGCAGCGTCGCCTTCTGGGACAACCGCGCCACCATCCACCTGGCCCCGAGCGACAACGCCCACCTCGACTTCCCCCGGACCATGCACCGGGTCATGCTCACCGGCGACGTCCCGGTCGGTGTGGACGGCAGGCCGTCGGAGCCCGTGGTCGGCACGGAGGTGGGACGCTGGTGAGGCGGGGCCGACCCGCCCCTGCGCCCGCGACTCGGTGACCGGCGGTGCCGCACCCGCCGCCCGTTCCTCAGGCGGACGGCTGCCGGCCCAGGGCCGGGCCCAGCTTCGTCGCCATGTCGGTCAGGATCTGCACGTAGTCCTCGTGCTCGAAGGTGAACGGCAGCGCGAAGGCCACCTCGTCCACCTCGCGGAACGCGGCGTGTGCGTGCAGCCGCTCGGCGATCTCCGCCGAGGTGCCGACGAGGTCGGGGGCGAACATCAGCCGGGCCGGCCCCTGCGGGGACGCGGTACGAGGGGTGCGCTGGGCGGCGTACTCCTCGTACCGGGCCCGCTGTGCGGGGGTGGCCGAGTCGGTGGGGATGACGACGAGGCCCTGGGAGACGCGGGCGGCCTCGCCCTCGGGGTGGGCGGCGCGGAAGGCGCGGATGTGGGAGAGCTGGATCTCGGCGAAGTCGGTGGTCACGTCCGGGTTCTCGGCCTTGACGACACTGCTGGTCAGGAAGTTCATGCCGTGCTCGCCCGCCCAGCGCGCCGAGCTCAGGCTGCCGCCGCCGTACCACATCCGCCCGCCCAGGCCGGGGGAGTGGGGCTGCACCCGGTCCGAGAACACCTCGAAGCCCTCGACGCCGCTGAAGTCCGTGGCCGGCTTGCCGCGCACGAGGTCGAGCAGCCGCCGCACCCGCTCGTAGGAGAAGTCCTCGGCGTCGGCGGTGTCCGGGTACAGCGCGCCCTTGACCTGGTCGTAGTGCATCGGCGGGCCCACGCTCACGCCCGCGTTGACCCGGCCGCCCGAGAGGATGTCCACCGTCGCCAGGTCCTCGGCCAGGCGCAGCGGGTTCTCCCAGCCGAGCGGGATGACCGCGGTGCCGAGCTCGATGCGGCTGGTGCGCTGGGAGGCCGCGGCCATGACCGCGACCGGGGAGGAGATGCCGTACTGCAGGTGCCGGTGGCGCAGCCAGGCGCTGTCGAAGCCGAGCCGTTCGCCCAGCTCGATGATCTCCAGGGTGGACTCGTGTCCGCGGCCCGGGTCCGCCTCGTCGAAGAGGCCGATGGTGAGGAAACCCAGCTTGCGCAACGGGCGAGGGGTGGGGGGCACCGGCTCCTCCAGGTGAGCACCGATCGACGTCGTACGGCAGTGGCAACCCGATCGCGGTCCGTGGTGTTCCCGGGCCGCCGCGAACGGGACGCCGTCTCAGACCAGGGGGATCGTGACCTCGTCCTCGACCGGCGGGTCCAGCTCCTGCGCGCGGTTGCCGGTGGCCGCGTGACAGCGCAGCCGGATCGACTCCGGGGTGACGTCCAGGCGCAGGAAGCACTTGAAGAACGGCGGGCTGTACGTGGCCGAGCTCGGAGAGAAGAGCTGCGTGTAGATCTTGCGCACCGGGAGCCGGAACCGTGAGGTGCGGTCGGGTCGGCCGCCGGCGCCCAGGAGACTGGCGACCACACGCGTGCGGAACGTGACGCGTGCCGGCGCGCCCGGGGTGCGGGTCCGTGGGATGCCGAGGCGCTCGGCGATGACCGCCGCGGCCTGCGCCTCGGTGAGGGTGAAGAAACGACGCAGCCGCAGCCGGCGCCCGTAGAGCGTGCTGTAGAAGGCGAGGGAGTCGCCGCGCAGCGGGTAGCAGCGGAAGTCCCGCTCCGTGACGTTTGCGACCGAGACGCGCGGGATGGTGTGGGTGGCGTGCATGAAGGCCCCGCCGCCGCCCGAGACGACGTAGTGGATGGTGCGGCCGTCCACGTCGACCGGATAGCGCTGGTAGTTGTGGATGTCGCCGCCTATCGCCGCGACGTAGTGGTGCTCGGGGGCGCGGACGATGTCGTCGACGGTGCCGCCGCCCTCGATGGGACAGGGGTGGTGCTCGCCGTCGACGTACAGGGGCGATCCGGTGATGAGGATCTTCGGTCGCGGTCCCTGTGACACCTCGCGCAGCCACGCGCCCTGTTCGGCGTCGACCGTCCCCAGGAGGCCGGTGTCGATGCCTATGATCCGCACCGGTCCGGCGTCGATGGCCCAGTACGGGCCGGGTTGGGCGGCCTGTTGGTCCGGGGCGGAACGCAACCGCCGTGCCGCGTCGAGGCGTTGGCCGTCACGCGGGCTCGGCCGGTGCCACAGCAGGGAGCGCAGCCAGGCCCGGCCGAGCGGGCGGGGTCGCGGCTCGGGAGGCAGTGGCGGGGTGTCGTCGCAGAAGACGCGCATGAAGGCGCCGAGGTCCTCGTACCAGTCGTGGTTGCCCGGTATCGCGTAGATGGGCGCCCGGTAGTCCTGGTAGGGGCGGAAGAACTTGGTGTCGTAGTCGTCGGCGCTGCCGACCGGGTAGATCACGTCGCTGGCGAGGACCGCGAAGCGGGTGTCCTGACCAACCTTCAGAAAGCCCGGCACGACGGCGTACTGGGGTGCGTCGCCCTCGCCGGTGTCACCGATCACCATGAAGGAGAAGCGGTCCGGGTCGTCCCGCCGGATCACCTTGTCGGCGGGTGCGCCGGCCGCCGCTCGCTGCGCCACCCAGCGGGCGCGGGTCCGACCCGTGGGGTCCCCGAACCAGGAGGCGAGTACGCCGTTGCGGGCGGCCCACAGGGTCCTGGGGGCGAGCCAGGAGAGCTTGTGGACCGTGGACGGCATCAACCGCCGGTACGCGCCGCGTTCTGCGGCGCCCCAGCCGGCGCCCTCGGGGGTATCGCGTGAGGAGTCAGACACCGGTGCACCGTAACAACGCGCTGGTGGAGGTGGTACGGGGGGAGGGGGCCGCAACTCGTGTACGTGGCCTGGGCGCAGGGTCGTCGACGGTCGGGTCCGGTCACCAGTCGCCGGGGTGCTGCCGGGCGTGCGCAGGTGTCGCGGAGGCGTCGAAGACCGAGCTGTGGCGCGGTGCGGGCGACTCCTCGACGGGGGCGGTGCGGCGGCGCGAGGCGGTGCGGTTCTCGTGGCCGTCGCCGTCGCTTTCGCCGAGCACGAGCAGCGGGTCGAACATCACGACCACACCGGCCAGGACCAGGAAGATGATCGGCCCCAGCAGCATAGGCAGGAGCAGCGAGGAGGCCGAGTCGCCGGCCCAGGTGCCTCCGGTGGTGCCGTGCACATGGACACTGACGGCGGCCATCCCCGTGTAGTGCATGCCGGAGACGGCCACGCCCATGACCAGACTGGCGCCGAGGCTCGCCAGGAAGCCGCGGATGGTGACGGCCGCCCACAGGGCCGCGGTGGCGGCGACGATCGCGATCAGGATGGACAGGGCGACGGTGAACGGGTCATAGCGGATGGCGCCGTTGAGGCGCATCGCGTACATGCCCAGGTAGTGCATGGCGGCCACGCCGAGTCCGGTGACGACGCCGGCCAGGGCCAGGTTGCCGGTGGTGGCGCCACGGTAGCCGACGATGAAGACGCCGACGCCGACCACGACGACCGCCACGGCGAGGCTGAGGAGCGTGAGGCCCGCGTCGTAGCGGATCCGGGTCTCCTCGACCTGGAAGCCGATCATGGCGATGAAGTGCATGGTCCAGATGCCGCAGCCGATGGACGCGGCGCCGAGCGCCAGCCAACCGGGCTTCCACGACTGGTCGTTGAGCAGGGACCGGACGATGCAGCGCAGCCCCAGCGCCCCTCCCAGGCAGGCCATGAGATAGGCCGCCACCGGCGTCACGGCGCCGTAGCGGAACCCGTCAACGGTGCCGTCCATAAGCCAACTCCCCCCAGAGTCACGGCTGCTGATGGAGCAGGTCTACGGGTAATGACCGGGTAAAGCAAGCGCCTACCGGCGGTAACCAGCTAACTCTGAACCGTCATGGCTTCACTTTCGTCCCGAATCGAAAAGATTCAGCCATAAACCACTTGAGGACTCGCCAAGGGGCCGGCGACGGCACGGCGGGTAAGGACGCACCCGGGTTTCGGCGTGCGGTCCGCGGCGCCGCGGGGCGTGCCCCCTAGGCTCGCTCCCGGTACCCCGACGACCCGAGGAGCGCGCATGGAAGTCCCGTACCCCGATGGTCCGGAGCCCGGCGAAGGTCCTGTTCCGCACGCGCTGCTCGGGCCCGTCGCTTGGCTGCTGGGCGCGTGGCACGGGCGGGGGCAGGGCGAGTATCCGACGCTTGCCGAAGGCTTCACGTACGCGCAGGACGTCAGCTTCCGTCATGACGGGCGGCCCTTCCTCCGGTACGAGGCCCGGGCCTGGCTGATCGACGCCGAGGGCGTGCCGTTGCGGCCCGCCGCGCGGGAGAGCGGCTGGTGGCGACTTCAGCCGGACGGCCGGGTGGAGGCGCTGATCACCCAGCCGACCGGCATCGCGGAGATCGCGGTCGGGCATGCGGCGGACGGCGCCGTAGAGCTGTCCACCCACGACGTGGCCCTCACCCCCACCGCCAAGGACGTCACCGCCACCCGCCGCCGCTACACCCTGACCGACGACGACACACTCACTTTCGTCCACGACCTCGCGGCGGTCGGCCAGCCCCTCCCACACCATCTGTCGGCCACCTTGCGACGGACGCGATAGCCTCACCGCCGTTCGTGTGACCTGCACAGCCGAAGAACCGGATAGCAGCAAACCGGCGGACGGCGCCCCTGAACGCCGGGCACGACAACGCCCCAAGGGGCGCGGGGAACTGCGCGACCAGCCACGACGGCGCCGCAGCCGAAACACGACCCCGCGGCCGGCCGCAGACCTAGCCGCACCCGCCGGACGGGCGCTCCGCGCCCAAGGGGCGCGGGGAACTGCGCGACCAGCCCCCACGGCGCCGCAGCCGCAACGTGACCCCGCACGATCCCGTTGCCGGCCGCAGGCCCAACCGCACCCGCCGGACGGGTACTCCGCGCCCGAGGGGCGCCCCGCGCGGACTCAGTGCACCGACAGCCCGCCGTCGACGAACAGCGACTGCCCGGTGACGTACGCGGACGCGCCACTCGCCAGGAACACCGCCGCACCCGCGAAGTCCTCGGCCAGACCGTTGCGCCCGACCATCGTGCGCGCGGCCAGCTCCGCCACCTTCTCGGGGTCGGAGGCCAGGCGCGCGTTGAGCGGTGTCAGCACGAAACCCGGCACGAGCGTGTTGCAGGTGACGCCGTACGGCGACCAGGCCTCGGCCTGCGAGCGGGCCAGCGACTCCAGCGCGCCCTTGGACACGCCGTAGGCGCCGCTCTGGACGAACGCCCGGTGTGCCTGCTGGGAGGTGACGTGGATGATCCGCCCGAAGCCCCGCTCGGCCATGCCGGGCCCGAACCGCTGACCCAGCAGGAACGGCGCCTCCAGGTTCACCGCCATGGTGGTGTCCCAGACGTCCTCGCCCAGTTCCCCCATCGGCGGCCGCAGATTGATCCCGGCGCAGTTCACGAGGATGTCGGGCTCACCGAACGCCTCCACCGCCCGCTCCGCCGCCGCGCGCACCCCCGCGCGGGTGCTCAGATCGCCGCTCACCCAGGCGGCCCGGCCGCCCTCCGCGGTCAACTCGTCCACGGTCGCGGCCAGTTCGGCCTCCCTGCGGGCGACGACCACGACGCTCGCCCCCGCGCGGGCCAGCGCTCCGGCGATCGCCCGTCCGATGCCGGAGCTGCCACCGGTCACCAGCGCGACCCGGCCGTCGAGGGAGAACAGTGCGGAGAGGTACGTCTGCGAGCTCATGCCCCGCACCCTAAAGCCCCGCACGCCACAGGCCCCGCGCCCTGGGCGCCGTGATCGATGCGAGCGGGCGTCCGAGGTGCGGGGCGAAGGGCGCGGTCAGCTGAACGGGTCGAGCGTGAGATACGCCTGCTGCGGATTCCCGTCGTGCACCAGCGACTCGTGGTGCCCGACGTCGTCGAACGCGAACGCGTACGCCTTGCCGTCGGCCATCTGTGCGTGGATGAGCCGGGCGTAGTGGTTGGTCACCGCGTCCTTGTAGAAGCCCGCCGACGACGTGTCCGGCTGGTTGGGGTTGGTCAGGAGCGTGGAACGGTTGAAGCCCGCGCACAGGGTGCGGGAGATCGGGCCGCGCACCAGGTCGTTGGGGGCGTCGAGGAGCCGGTGGCAGCCGAAGACGCTGCTCGCGTCCGGCTTCTGGAAGCTGGTGACGGTCGCGCCGGAGGAGTTGGTGAAGTTCATGACCCCGCCGGAGACCCGGCCGTAGTACCTGGTGCCGGGCTGGTCGGCGAACGGCGTCACGGTGAGCGTGGTCGTGGCGTACTTCTGCCAGACGCGGTTGATGTAGTCGTCCAGGACGGAGGCCGGCAGCGCCCCGGTCTCCAGCCCGTACGCCGGGGACAGGGCGCGCAGCACCGTGCCGTCCGGTCGGGTCTGGATCAGGCCGCCCCAGCCGCCCGACTGTCCGCGCAGACCGTTGAACACGGCGTTGTAGCCACCGGACTTGAGGTGTCCGGTGTTGGCGACACTGCCGTCGGCACGCTGGACGCCCACCGCGTAGGGGGCCGAGAACATGTCGACCTGGGTGCTGTTGAGCCACAGGCCCGAGTCGTTGAGCGTGTACTCCGACCAGTTGAACAGGATGTTGCGGTTCGGGTCGCTCGGGTTCTGCACGGCGGGCTGCACCAGGCCGCCGGTCGTCAGCCGGAACACCAGCTTCTGGCCGTACGAGAAGTAGATGCGGCTGGAGAACTTCGGGATCCGGATCGTCGTGGACTGGCCCGCGGCCGGGCCGGGGATGGAGGCGTCCGGGGCCGGGGTGGGCGGGTTGCCGCCCGCGGGCCAGGCGTGGAAGGTGCCGCTGGCGTCGGCCCAGCCCTGCTGGCCGGTGGCGAGATTGGTGCCGAGGTTGTAGACGTAGACCGCGTCCGCGCGGCCGGAGTTGTTGGTCAGCTTCAGGGGGATCGTGGCGGGCACCGCGCCGCTCGCGGGAGACGGCGTCGCGAGTGTGAGCAGTGCGCCGAGCAGGGCCGACGCCCCGGCGGCGGCCAGGAGTTGGCGTTTGAGTCGTGCGAGCACGCTCCACCTCCGTGGGGGGAAGCAGGGAGTTGGGGAGTAGGGGAGCTGGGGAGTAGGGGGAAGATTGGTCCGTACCAGTTCTGAGAGCGCTCTCAGGGTTGCGCCACGACGGGGGCATGTCAATGCTGTGCGCAGAACTGAGGGCGGCGCCCACGGAGTTCCGCGGGCGCCGCCCGGTGGTTCACAAAACGCGCTTCAGAACGTCCGCGTCAGAACGTCCGCTTCAGCAGATCCAGCAGCGCCGCCCAGTGCCGCTCGTCGCCCTCGCGGTGGTACGCGGCGGTGTCGGCCTGGGTGAAGCCGTGGTGCGCGCCCGGGTAGACCTCGCAGCGGTGCCGTACGCCCGCCTCGGTCAGGGTGTCCTCCAGGAGCCGGATCTGCTCGGGGGGCAGCGAGGGGTCCTCGTCGGCGTGGCCGAAGTACAGCTCGGCGGTGACGTGTTCGGCCACCCGGTGCGGACTGTCCGGGGCGTCGGTCGCCAGGCGCCCGCCGTGGAAGCCGGCCGCGGCGGCGACCCGGTCCGGGTACGTGCCCGCGGTGAGCAGGGAGAGCCGGGCGCCCATGCAGTAACCCGTCAGTCCCACCGGTCCGTCGGTCACGAGCGGGCTCCCGGCCAGCCAGGCGAGACAGGCCCCCGCGTCACGCATCGCGAGTTCGGGGGTGAGCGACTGCATGACCGGGACGATCGCGTCCCACAGGTCGGGCCGGGTGTCGGTGTCGATGAACTCGGGCAGCTCGAAGACCGGCGCGCGTCCGTGGCGGTAGAAGAGGTTGGGCACCAGGACGGTGTAACCGGCCCCGGCGAGCCGGTCGGCCATCGACCTCAGATGCGGGCGCAGCCCGAAGGCGTCCTGGTAGAGGAGGACGCCCGGGCGGGGGAGCCCGTCACCGGGGTGGGCGAGGTAGGCGTCGGCGACGCCGTCCTCGGTGGGGATGTCCACGGCCGTGCCCTGTGCGGAGGTCATGGGGGTGCCTCTCTGTGCGGTAGACGGCGATCGTTCGCCGGCCCGGGGAGCGCGGGCCGCGCATATGGTTTCATGCACCATCCACCTGGCTCGCGACACCCCCGCGACCCCGCGGGCGCCGGTCCTACTCGAAGCGTGAGGTGTCGCCCGCCCCGTGCCGGACGACCTCCGCCTCGCCGTTGGAGAAGTCGATGACCGTCGTCGGCTCGGTGCCGCACTCGCCGGAGTCGACGACCGCGTCCAGCACATGGTCGAGGACGTCCTTGATCTCCCAGCCCTGGGTCATCGGCTCCTCCTCGTCGGGCAGGAGGAGGGTGCTGGACAGCAGCGGCTCCCCGAGCTCGGCGAGCAGCGCCTGGGTGACGACGTGGTCGGGGATGCGCACACCCACCGTCTTCTTCTTGGGGTGCTGGAGCATGCGCGGCACCTCCCTCGTCGCGGGGAGGATGAAGGTGTAACTGCCCGGCGTCGACGCCTTGATCGCGCGGAACACGTCGTTGTCGACCCGTACGAACTGGCCGAGCTGCGCGAAGTCCTGGCAGACGAGGGTGAAGTGGTGCCGGTCGTCCAGCTTGCGGATCGTCCGGATCCGGTCGATGCCGTCACGGCTGCCCAGCCGGCAGCCGAGGGCGTAGCAGGAGTCCGTCGGATACGCGATGAGGGCTCCCGCGCGGACACTGTCGGCGACCTGCGAGATGGTGCGCGGCTGGGGGTTGTCGGGGTGCACGTCGAAGTACTTCGCCATCCGTCGAGCTTATGCCGTCCCGGGGCCGTCGCCACGCAGGCCCCGTTCGCACCGGGCCGCGTTCCACCGTCCCGCGCGGGGGGACCCGACGCGGGGGTGGGGTAACGTCCCGGACCGTTGTGCCGAGGTCGAGACGACGAACGAGGAGAAGGGTGCCGTGACGGGCGGAGGGGACGACCGGGTGAAGGACGTCGGCGCGGCGTGGGCGCGGGAGCTGCTGGACCACCTGCGGCCCACCGGACGGGACGTCCGCCGGGTCGTCGCCTGGCTCGCGGCCGGTGTGCACGGCACGGCCGCCCTCCACGACGCCGGCGGTGCCCTCCTCGCCGGAACCCGGATCGCGCTCGACGAGAACCTGGTCGCCGACATCACCACCGGCCGGATCGCCTCCGCCGCCTGGGAGGGCGAGGGCCGCCACCAGCGCCTGGTCAGGGTGGAGCAACCGCACTCCGCCGCGGCCTGCGTCCTGGCCGTGTGCCGCGAGGCGCCCTTCGACCGGCGGTCCGCCCAGATGGTGACGCACACCGCCCAGGTCGTCGAACTCCTGCTCGCAGCGGACGAGAGGACCGCCGCCGGGCGCCGCCTGGAACGGGCCACCGCCGACCTGCGGCTGGCGATACTGCAACTGCTGATGGTGCAGGACATCGTCTCGGCGCGCCGGGTCGCCGCGGGCCTGTGGCCCGGGCTGCTCGACACGGACTCCGCGTGCGTCTACGTCGTGGAGGGCACCGCCGAGGAGCGCGACCGGCTGGCCGAGGAGCTGGTGACGGCCACCGAGGAACAGGCCCTGGTCGTGCGCTGCCCCGCGGTGGACCAGCACGTCATCGTCGTGGTCCCCGACGAGAGCGTCGCTCGGGAGCTGCGGGCCGTGACCGAAGGACGCTCCGGCACCTTCGTCGGAGGCAGCTCCCGGCAGAGCCTGGCCCGGACCGCCACCGCCTACGGACAAGCCGTCAGTGCCCTCGCCGTCGCGCACTTCCGGCCCGACAACGCCGCGGTCTACGCCGAGCGCACCCACCCCGAACGCCTCATGGACCCGGCGCTGCTGCACCGCTGGAGCGCCGGTCTGCTGCGCCCGCTGGACGCCCTGGCCCACCACACCCACGGCGAACTCCTCGCCACCACCCGGCTCGGACTGGAGTTCACGGCCGTCAACGCGGCCAAGGTGATGGGCGTCAGCCGCAACACCGTGCGGGCCCGGATGGAGCGCGTGGAGCACCTGCTGGGCACGGACTTCTCCGACCTCACCGTCCGGGCCCTGGTCCATCTGGCACTGAACACCCAGGTCGGCATGGAACAGGGACCCGGTGGGACGGAGCCGGAGCCGGTCCCGCTGGGCACTCTGCTCACCGGGCCCGCGCTGCGCACCTGGGCCCTGGACCTGCTCGGGCGTCTCGACCCGGACGCCCGCGACCTGCGCCGCACCCTGCGCACCTGGATCGTGGCCGGGGGGAACGCCGAACGGGCCGCGCAGACCCTCGGCGTCCACGCGCAGACGGTGCGTGAGCACGTGCGCAGTGCGGAGCCGGTCCTCGAACGCCAGCTGCTGGCCGGGGGCAGCGATCTCTACGAGGTCGTCCTGGCCCATCTGGCGACGGGCGAGCTGCGACCGCCCTCGCTGACCGCGTAGAAAACGCGCCATTCGGACTCACTTGTGCACAGGTGAGCCCTCGGAACCGCACAACGGGCATGAACGCGGTTCACAACCGCACTGTTGTTCACGTAAGTTCGACGGGTCACGGGGGCACGACCGGAACGGGGGACCGGTCGCGCCCCCTTTCCGTGCTGTCAGCCGCGCGGCCGCACCGGCACCTCCTGCCAGCCGAACGCGATGAACGACGGAACCTGCCGCAGTTCCTCCGCGGGGACGGCGAGCCGCAGGTCGGGGAAGCGCTCGAAGAGGGCGGGCAGCGCCGTGAGCGCCTCCGCCCGGGCCAGCGGGGCGCCGATGCACCGGTGCACGCCGATCCCGAACGCCAGATGGTCGTCCGCGCCGCGCGAGGCGTCGAAGGCGTGCGCGTGCGCACCGTAGTGAGCGGGATCGAGCCCGGCCGCGGCATACGTGGTGATGATGGCGTCGCCCGCCGGGATGGTGACGCCGCCGACCTCGATGTCCTCGACGGCGAACCGCAACGGCAGCGCGGCGATGGACGGCTCGACCCGCAGCGTCTCGTCGATCACGGCGTCCCAGCCGATCTCCCCGGCGCGCACGGCGGCCAGCTGCTCGGGGTGCCGCAGCAGGGCGACGGCCGCGTTGCCGATGAGGTTGACGGTCGTCTCGAAGCCGGCGCCGATGACCAGCAGCAGCGTGTAGAGCAGCTCCTCGTCGCTGAGCCGGTCGCCGTCCTCGTCGCGGACCCTGATCAGCTCGGTGGTCAGGTCGTCGCCGGGGTGCTCGGTGCGGTGCGCGATCAGTGCGGGCAGCACCGTGCCGATCTGCCGCTGCACCGAGGCGGCGTGCTCCGGCGAGGGGTCGGAGGTGTCCATGATGGCCGCTATCAGACGTGCGGTGTCGGGCACCAACTCTGCCGGGACACCGAAGAGTTCGCAGATGATCCGCATGGGCAGCGGGTGCGCGAGGGCGGCCCGCAGATCGACGACCTCGGCCTCCTCCGCCGCCACCGCGTCGAGCAGCTCCGCCGTGATCGCTTCGACCCGGTGCCGCATCGCCTCGGTGCGCCGGTGGGTGAAGCTCGGTGCCACCAGTTTGCGCAGCCGGGTGTGGTCGGCGCCGTAGGTGGAGAGCATGTTGACCACGCCGATCCAGCCCAGCACCCAGCCCCAGGAGGGGTGTTCGGCCAGTTCGGGCCAGAGCCGCCAGTGCAGCCGGGGGTCCCTGCTGACCCGGGGGTCGAGGATGAGCTCCTTGAGCGTGTCGTAGCCCGTGGGCGCCCAGGCGGGGATGCCGCCGGGCAGGTCGACGGGGACGATCGGACCGAGAGCGCGCAACCGGGCGCACTCGGCGGCGATGTCGGCGCCGAACGGGTCGAGGGCGATGCGGTCGGTGACGGTCACGACATGACTCCTGGCTGGTCGGGGGAGCGGGGGCTGAACCGGACGGGCAGGGCGGTCAGCGAACGGTGGAACGGGCCGGGCCGCCAGGTCAGTCGCTCACGGGGCAGGACGGGCGCGAGGTCGGGCAGCCACTGGGTGAGGCGTTCGATCGCCTCGGTCGCGATGAGCAGCGTGTGCTGCTTGACCGGGCAGGCGTGCGGGCCTGCCGACCAGGACAGATGCGAGGCGTCCTTGGGATGGCGGCCGGTGACCGGCTGCTGCTCGGCGACGGGCGCGCCCTCCGTGCCGTTCGGGCTCTGGGCGAGCGCGAGCGCCCCGTAGGAGATCACCACCGGCACCGCCGCCCTGATCCACGCCCCGTGGAAGGTGACCGGCCGGCGCGCGTAGTGGATGCCGTAGTTCGCCAACGGGGTCTCGTGGTGCAGCACTTCGACCACCGCGTCCATCACCGGGCGGGCACCGCTGGTGAGGGTGGAGTAGTAGGCCGGGTTGCCCAGGATGCGGGAGAGCGCGTTGGACACCAGGTTGGCGGTCGGCTCGTGGCCCGCGCCGAGGGTGAGGAACACCTGCCAGGTGACCTCCTCGGGGGTGAGGCCCGCCGGGTGGTCCAGGAGCCGGCTCGGCAGGTCGTCGCCGCGCCGCTCGGCCTTGGCCGCGATCAGCTCCACGACGTAACCGCCGAACTCCGCCTCGCCCGCGGCCGCCTGGGCGCCGCCTTCCATCATCTTGCCGAGCGCCTCGTTGAGCCGGTCGCTCTGGCTGTCGGGCAGACCGAAGAGGCTGTTGAAGACCAGTGCCATCAGCGGCCGGGCGAACTCGGCCACCAGGTCCGCCTCGCCGCGCGGCCCGATCCGGCCGACCAGCAGATGCACCGCGCGGTGCACCCGTTCCCGCAGATCGTGCGGCTCGACCAGGTCGAAGGTGTCGATCAGCGAGTCGCGATAGCAGACATGGGCGGCGCCGTCCGCGAACAGGGTGTTGGGCCGCCAGCGCATCATGCCCAGCACGGGGGAGTCGTCGGCGACCGTCGACTCCCAGGGCCGTGGGTCGTGCGAGAACGTCTCCGTGTCGTGCAGCAGGTCCAGCGCCGCCCGGCGGTCGGTGACGACGTAGGCCGGCACGCCCGGCGCCAACTCGGCCCAGCCGACCGGCCCCTGGGACCGCAGGTCGGCGTAGTAGCGGTACGGGTCGGCGGCGAAGCCGTCCTCCCACAGCCGTACCGGCGCGGAGCGGGAGAAGTCCTGCCGGGCAGGGGGATAGGTGGTCACCGGCTCTCCGAGGGGTGGCGGTCGATGAGGTGCTGGACGAGCGTGAGGAGCGCGTCGATGGAGGAGTCGGCGTCCCGTGCGTCGCAGGTCACCATTGGTGTGGCGGGCTCCAGGTCGAGGGCGGCCCGCAGTTGTTCGTCGGTGTGGTGGCCCGGCGCGTCGGGAAAGGCGTTGAAGGCCACCGCGTACGGCAGCCCCGTCTCCTCCACCAGGCCGAGCACGTCGAAGGAGGCGTCGATCCGGCGGGAGTCCACCAGGACGAGGGCGCCCAGCGCCCCGTAGGCGATGTCGTCCCACAGGGACCGGAACCGTTCCTGCCCGGGTGTGCCGAACAGGTACAGCACCACCCCGCCCGCCAGGCTGATCCGCCCGAAGTCGATGGCGACGGTGGTCGTCGACTTGTCCCGCACCCCCTCCAGGTCGTCCACCTGTGTCGAGGCCTCGGTGAGGCGTTCCTCGGTGTGCAGCGGCACGATCTCGGACACCGAGTCGATCAGGGTCGTCTTGCCGACCCCGAACGGGCCGGCGACCAGGATCTTCACCAGATCGCGGGCCGTGTCGGGCAGATGGACGCGGCTGGGGGCGCTGCTAGTCGTGCTTGAGGGCGCGGAGGCCATCGGCCACTCTCTTCAGCAGGTCGGGGTCGAACCGTTCGGCGGGCGGTACCGGGGCGCGGGCCACCACCAGCGCCCGGTCCAGGAGGGCACCGGCCAGGACCCGGACGGCGGAGACCGGCAGCCGCAGCAGGGCGGCGGCCTCCACCACCGTCAGCGAGCCCTCCTCCAGGGCGTCCAGGAGGGCCAGTTCGGCGGCGGGCAGGTCGGGAGGTGCAGGCGTGCCGCTGCCGGTGAGGACCGACAGCCGCTCCAGGGACGGCCGGCTGGGCCGGGCGACGCCGCCGGTCGACAGGTATGCCGGGACCAGGGGGCGGCCGGTCATGCCGGAGTGCCGTCGTCGCCCCCTCGGGGTGCGGCGGCCATGGCCTTCTCGCCGAGGCGGGCCACCTGGGAGTGGACGCGGTGAGCGAGCAGGTCCAGTCGCACGTCGCCGGTGCCGTACGCGGCCACGCAAGTGCCGTGGGCCGTAGGCACGATGAGGACGTACCCGTGGTCCGACTCGATGACGACCTGCCGCACCTCGGCGCGGTCCTGGTCGGCGAACGCGGCCGCGGCGGTGCGGCACGCGCCCTGCACGGTGCTGGTGATCGCGGCGACCCGTTCGGCCGAGGCCTGCTGGAGCGCGTCCGTGTACCCCGTGACGAGTCCGTCCCGGGTGAGCAGGACGGCGGCCACGACTTGCGGCACCTCCAGGATCGGTTCCAGCACCCAGGCCGTGTCGCCTGCCTCGCGGCTGGTCATCGGGCCGCTCCCCCTTCGTCGTGGGTCTCGTTCGCTGATACGTCGGACGCGGTGCTGTCCGCGCGGGCCGCGGCGGTGCCGGACTGGAGGGCGCCCAGCGCGGCGGCGGCGTCCTCGGGACTGCGTACCGGCGTCCCGGCCGCGGGTGTCTGCGCGGCGGCTGTGCTCCGGGTACGGCGGCGGCGCTGCGGCAGTTCGTCGTGGTGCCCGAGGAGGGCGGCGTCGTCCTCGGTGCCGTAGCCGTGGGTCGTGTCCGGCGCGGGCTTGCGGGTGGAGCGCGGGGCGCTGACGGCAGGGGGCCGCTCGACGGGGTCGATCCGGCTGAGCAGATGGCTCTCCACCCGCAGCACCGCCCGTACGCCCCCGTACGGGGACGGTGAGGAGAGGTCCACGCCGAGGTCGAACTGGCGGGTCAGCCGGCCGATCGCGGCCAGGCCCATGCGCGGCGGATCACCGAGGTCGGTGAGCAGGATCGGCTCGGAGCCGGCCACCATCCGCTGTGCGCGCGCCCGTTCGTCCTGGGTCATGCCGACGCCCGCGTCGTCGACGGTGACGCAGACGCCGTGGTGGACGTGCTCCAGGTTGACCACGACGTCGGTGTCGGGCGCGGAGTGACGCAGCGCGTTGTCCAGGAGTTCGGCCGCGATGATGGCGACCGGCTCGACGGCGTGCGACACCAGCGCGGTGCCCGCCTCCAGGTGGTTGTGCACCTTCACCCGGTGGTACCCCGCGAGCCGTGACTGGCCGCCCGTCACCGCCTCCACCAGGTGCGATTCCTGGCGGGCGAGCCCCACCCAGGCCCCGCAGACCACCGCGGCGACCTGCGCCCGGCGCAGCGACTGCTCGTTCTCGTGGTCCAGTTGGAAAAGGGTCTCGGTCAACTCCGGGTCGTCGTAGCGCTGTTGCAGCTGCCGCAGCGCGTCCTGGAGGCGGTACAGGGCCGCCTGGATCTCCCGGGTGGCGCCGCGCATCCCGGCCTGGGCGGCCGCGTCGATGCGGGTGCGCTGCGCGGCGAGTTCGGCGCGCACGCCCAGCAGTACGCCCTCCAGCGCGATCCCGAGGGGAGTTCCCGCGGTGTACGGCTGGAGCGGGCCCGGCACCACCACATGGGGATGGGCGAGTTGCCGGGCGGCGGCGGGCAGGCGCTGGGCGCTCAGGTGCTCGACCTCGGCCGTCAATGCCAGGAGGGTGGCGTCGAGCCGGGAGCGCAGGGCGGTCGTCTCCGTGCGCTGCCGGGCCAGTTGACGCCGTGTGCGCAGCAGCCCGCCGCCGAGGGCGAGCGCGGACAGTGTGCCGGCGGCGAGAGCGCCGGCGGCCACATCCGGTAATTCGATCATCGAATCGGTTTCCAGGGGGAAGGCGGGCAGGGCTGAGTCCGCGGCCCGGTGGCACGGCGCTCGCAGCACAGTACACACCGTCATCGACTCTTCTCGCACGGTTGATCGACACTTCGCGTCGAATCCGACAACCCTCTGTTCGCTTCTGTGCCGACTGTCTGAAATGCCATACGGTCAAGGCGAGTTGATCTCGTCCGCATCCCGCAGCACTCCCGGAGCAGCCATGGACCGCACCCGTGTGAAGCACCTCCTGACGCGCGAGAGCGCGGAGGCCGAACGGCGTTGCCCGCGCTCGAAGGACGCCTACCAGCGCGCCGGGCACCTCTTCGGACGGGTGCCGATGACGTGGATGAACAAGACCGCCGGCCCCTTCCCGCGCTACCTCGACACCGCCCGCGGCGCCCGGGTCACCGACCTCGACGGGCACACGTACATCGACTTCTGCCTCGGTGACACCGGGGCGATGGCCGGACACTCGCCCGCCCCGGTGGCCGAGGCGGTCCAGCGGCGGTTCGCCGAACAGGGCGGGGCCACCGCGATGCTGCCGACCGAGGACGCCGAGTGGGTCGGCGCGGAACTGACCCGCCGCTTCGGACTGGCCCGTTGGAGCTTTTCCCTGACCGCGACCGACGCCAACCGCTGGGCGATCCGGCTCGCCCGTGCCGTCACCGGCCGCCCGAAGATCCTGGTGAACAGCTACAGCTACCACGGCAGCGTCGACGAGTCGCTCATCGTCGTCGGACCGGACGGCCACGGCGTCAGCCGCCCCGGCAACGTCGGCGCGCCCTGCGACGTCACCCTCACCAGCCGCGTCGCGGAGTTCAACGACCTGGAACAGCTGGAGCGTGAACTCGCCCACGGCGACGTGGCCGCCGTCCTCATGGAACCGGCGCTCACCAACATCGGGATCGTGCTGCCCGAGCCCGGCTACCTGGCCGGCGTGCGGGAGCTGACCCGACGGCACGGCACGTTGCTCGTCAACGACGAGACCCACACCCTGTCCGCCGGGCCCGGCGGCTGCACGGCGGCCTGGGACCTCGAGCCCGACCTGCTCACCGTAGGGAAGGCCATCGGCGGCGGCATCCCGGCCGGGGCCTACGGGCTGACCGCCGAACTCGCCGACCGGCTGCTCGGCCGCGCGGACCTCGACCTCGTCGACATGGGCGGCGTCGGCGGCACCCTGGCCGGCAACGCGCTCTCGGTCGCCGCGATGCGCGCCACGCTGGAGCACGTCCTCACCGACGAGGCGTTCGCCCGGATGGCGGAGCTGTCCGAACGGTTCGAGGCGGGCGTCCGGGCGGGCCTCGACGCCCACGCGCTGCCCTGGTCGGTGAGCCGGCTCGGCGCCCGCACCGAGTACCGCTTCACCTCCCCGGCGCCCCGCACCGGCACGGAGTCCGCGGCGGCCGCGGACCCCGAGCTGGAGGACTTCCTGCACGTCTACCTCGCCAACCGGGGCATCCTGCTGACCCCGTTCCACAACATGGCGCTGATGTGCCCGGACACCACGGAGGCGGACGTCGACACCCACACCGAGGTCTTCGCCGCCGCCCTCGACGAACTGGCCGGATGACGCCCACGGGCCGCGCACCCGTTCGGAGTCGGTTGATTGACCCGCGTGGGGCGGGTACTCGGGCGGCCCGGAACGACAACCGCTGGAGGAGGCCCGCAATGACCAGCAGCACGGAGACCGGCGGCGTGACCGGTACGCCGGACAAGGACTACAACCTGATCTGGTATGTGGAGGCGTGCCTGAACAACGCGCTGCGTCTGGAGTCCTACATCCAGGACGCGGAGCGGAACAAGGACACCGAGGTCGCGGACCTGTTCCGCAAGGCGCAGGCCGACAGCCGCAAGGGCGCCGAGATCGGCAAGAAACTGCTGCGCGCCCGGCTGAACGGCGGCTGACCGCAGGCCCCGCGCGGACGCCCGGCCGGAGCTTTTCGGCCGGGCGTCCGCCTGTGCTCGGCCGGGCGTCCGCCTGTGCGAAACCCGGTTGCCCCTCGCGTACCGTCGCGCCTACGGTCGCGATCATGCTGCCTGTGGTGGAGACGGACGCCCAGTGGGACTCGGTCGTCGGGGACGAGCGCCTGATGCGGGCCGGCGCGGCCGACCTCTGCGCCCGCCTCGGGCTCGCCGACGCGCCGCTGGTCCGCTTCCCGGACGGAACGCAGCCGGTCTACGCGGTCGGCGCGCACCGGGTCCTGAAGCTCTTCCCCACCACCGCCGCCGAGGACGGCGTCGCAGAAGGTCGCGTCCTGTCCCATGTGCACGGGCGACTCCCGGTCCCCACACCGGCGGTGGAGGCCTTCGGACCGTACGAGAACGGCTGGCAGTACGTGCTGATGTCCCGGCTGCGCGGCGAGAACCTCGCCCGGGCCTGGGACCGCGTCCCGCGGTCCGACCGGGAACGGCTCGTCACCGAGATAGGCGAGACCCTCGCCGCCCTGCACTCCCTGGACCCGGCCCCGCTCCAGGACGTCCTCGGGCCCGGTGACTGGGGCGCCTTCCTGGACCGGCAGCGGGCGAACGCCGTGGCACGCCAGCGCGGGCACGGCCTCGCGGACGCCTGGCTGGAGCAGATCCCCGACTACCTCGCGGCCGTCCCCCTGCCGCGTGCCCCTCGGCGCTCGCTGCTGCACACCGAGGTGATGCGCCAGCACTTCCTGGTCGACCCCGACGGCTGGCGCCTGACCGGCCTGTTCGACTTCGAGCCCGCCATGATCGGGGACGCCGCCTACGACTTCGTGGGCGTCGGCGTCTTCGTCACCGGCGGTGACCCGCACCTGCTCGCCCGCCTCACGAGGGCCTACGGCGGCCCCCTCGACCCGGACCACGCTCTCGCGTACACGTTGCTGCACGTCTACAGCAACCTGCCCTGGTATCTGCGGGAGTTGCAAGCTCCCGCCGAGGGCACCCTGCCCGCGCTCGCCCGCGCCTGGTTCGGGACGGGCGGCCCGCCCTCGGTCTGACGGGTCCCCGAGTCGGGACACTGGGGGCGGTCGGTACCGGGCGAGCCCGCCGCCGCTGTGCGAGCGTTGCCCTGAGCACGCCGACAGAGGAAGTGAACGCGATGAGCGAGATCGTGGACGAGATCGACCGCGGCCGTCGAGAGGTCGGCGCCCGCGAGGTCGAGGCGGGGGAGGCCCAGGGGGTGATGCTGCGGCGGGCCTACGACGCCGGGATCGCCGAGGTCTGGGACGCGCTGACCGTGCCCGAGCGGATCGGGGCCTGGTTCCTGCCGGTCACCGGGGAGTTCCGGCTCGGCGGGCGCTACCGGCTCGAAGGGCACGCCGGGGGCGAGATCCTGGAGTGCGCGGCACCGCAGCGGCTGCGGGTGAGCTGGCTGTACGGGCCGGACCCGGGGTTCAGCGAGGTCGAGGTGCGGCTGACGGCGGACGGCACGGAGCGGACCGTGTTCGAGCTGGAGCACGTGGCCGTCGTGCCGGAGGACTTCTGGAAGCAGTTCGGACCGGGCGCGGTCGGCATCGGCTGGGACAGCATCGCGCTCGGCCTCGGTCTGCACCTCGCGGGGCGCGGGATGGGCCGGGAGGAGTCCGAGGCCTGGCAGCGCACGGACGAGGCCAAGGAGTTCTTCCGGCGCTCCGGTGAGGCGTGGGGCGCCGCGTACGCCGTCTCGGGAGCCGACCCGGAGACGGTGGCGGCCACGACGGAGGCGACCATCGCGGCCTATACGGCGTAGCTGCCGCCGCCGTCGAGGACGGTCGGTCCCGCCGCGGTGCCGCGGGACCGGCCTGTAGGGGTGTCAGGGCTTGGCGCCCCAGGAATGGGCCACGTCCACCACGACCCGGTCGTCCAGGCGCAGGACCCTGAACGGCAGCCGGGCGCGGACGCCGAGGCCGAACTGTGTGTCTCCTTCGAAGCTGCCGGCGAAGCGGGTGTCCCGGAACGTGCGGTAGCCGGTGAGGTCGACCCCCGGCAGGGTGCGGCCCACCCGGCCGGGATAGGTCGCGGCCCCCGTCTCGGGGTCGTAGGCGGGTGCCGTCACCCGGACCTCCAGGACGGCACCGCCGCCGACCGGTATGACATGGCCCGATCCGTCCTGCCGGATCCGGTCGACGTACCGGACGGAATAGCCGAGGCTGTCCTTGTCTGCGCCGGGGACCTCCACGACCAGCCGGTCGTAGCAGGCGTGCTTTCCGGTCCGCGCCTGCGTCAGGGGTTCCGCCGTGCCGACGGCGCGGCTCTTGTCGACGCTGCCCCAGCCGGTGGGGCAGGTGGTGGCGGCCTGCGCGGGTACCGCGGCCACGCCCAGCGTCACACCCATGAGGGCGACGGTGGCCCAGGTCGTTCTCTTGTGTCGCATGATGTCCCCCGGGATTCATGTGTCTGTTATCGGGTGAGACAGCCGGGTTGGCGAAAAGGTTGCACCTTGTCCGGGTATTAAATTTCGAAACGCTCGGGAACGCCGATCGAATGTGCGGCGGCACCCGCCCTCGGCTCCTGCACGGCGTCCTGACCACGGCGTGACGCCAGGCCACCGGCGCGGCGGAACGACCGTCGCGCCGGTACGGCTCAGACCGTCCGCAGGGTGTTCCGCGCCAGTTCGTAGGCCGGGACCATCTTCTCGTGCTCCTCGGTGTCCATACCGCCGAGGTGCACGACGACCGGGCCGCCCGGGGTGGTGACGGCGAAGGCGCGCTCCTTCTTCGTCTCCCCCAGCGCCTTGCTCGTGACGACGTACTCCACCTCGGCCCCCGAGAGGCCGCCCGACTCGAACGAGCCGTACGTCGCCTTGCTCGCCCCGTCCTCGGCCGCCACGAACTCCTCCAGCACGGTACGCGCGTCGTCGTCCCCCGGCTCACCGGTCCAGATCCGCAGGAAGCCGACGTACCCGGCGGGCTTGGCGTCGACCTCGCAGGCGGCGGTGACCGGACCCTGCCGGAGCAGGGAGTCGAGCACCTCCTGCGAGATCTCGTCCTCCAGGTCACCGGTGTCCGCCGAGGAGTCCTTGTCCTGGGCGGCCGCGGAGTCGATGGACTCCGGCTCCCAGTCCTTGGCCAGATCGAAGCTCACCGGCAGCTCGCACGCCGAACCGGCAGCCCCGAGGCTGCCACCCCTCTCGACCCTCTTGTCGGCGCTCGCCGACGCGCTCCCGGACGCCTTCGTGTCCGTGTCGTCGGCGGCCTCGGAACAGCCCGCCAACACCCCCACCAGCAAGGCCACCTGAGCCATCCGGCGCCCCGCGTTCCCCGCCCTGACCAGCACTGTCGTGTCTCCCCTCGGTTTCAGGGCGCACACACTAGCGAAAGGGCGCCGACACCGCGTACGCGGGCGTCCCCCTCGGTCGCTCCGGGCCCCCGAAAAACCCGGTGACGGCATTCGCGCAGGTCAGCACAATGGAGGGCCACGACCCCGACCCGAGAGGTGGCCGACGTGACCGTCCCGAACGTCCTGCTGTCCGGCATCGTCGGCTCCACGGCCTACGGGCTCGCCCACGCCGGTTCCGACGTGGACCGTCTCGGCATGTTCGCCGCGCCGACGAACAGCCTGCACGGTCTGCACGGGCCGAAGGAGTCCCATGTGACCACGGCCCCGGACCGCACCCTGCACGAGGCCGCCAAGTGGTGCCGCCTCGCCCTGGGCGGCAATCCGACCGCCATGGAACTCGTCTGGCTCCCCGCCGAGTTGTACGAGGTGCGCACCCCGCTCGGTGACGAACTCATCGCCCTGCGCACCTCGTTCCTGAGCGCCAAGAAGATCCGCGACGCCTATCTCGGCTATGCCACCCAGCAGTTCCGCCGACTGGAGAACCGCGGGGACGGCTCCTTCTCCGCGGACACCCGCAAACGCACCGCGAAGCACGCCCGGCACCTGAAGCGGCTGTGCCATCAGGGCCTGGAGCTGTACGCCACCGGGAACCTCACCATCCGGGTCGAGAACCCTGACGAGTACCGGGAGTTCGGCGAGCGCGTGGCCGACGACGCCTCGGTGGCACGGCCCCTGCTCGCCTTCTACGAGAAGGCGTTCGACGAGACCCGCACCGCGTTGCCCGAGCGGCCCGACGAGCCGGCGGTGGAGGCGTGGCTGCACCGGGTGCGCGCCCACTTCTACACCCCGGCCGAGGTACGGGCGTCCTGACAGGGCGGGTCCCGTCCGAAGCGGCAGGCGCTGCGGACGGGACCCGCGCTCAGGTCAGCGCACCTCCCGGGCGTACGGGGCGACGGTGAGCCGGTCGATCAGCGGCGCGTAGCGGGAGCGGAGCAGGACGCCGGGGAAGGTGTCCGAGGCGTAGGTGGTGCCGTCGAAGTTCGGCAGTTCCTCGGCGGAGAAGGCGACCTTGTTCCGCCCCTTCTTCAGGTGGACGGGGACGGTCAGCTCCCAGAAGTTGTTGCGGTGGAAGCTGTGCGGGAAACCCACGCGCCGCTTCTCGCCGCCGTTGACGGTGATGTCGGCGTGCCGGGCGAGCGGGTCCGGGTTGTAGTGCGTGGCCTCGGACTGCTCGGGGTTGGAGTAGCGGATGCGCAGCGCGTACAGGCCGGCCCGGTCGGCGGTGACCGTGAAGGTCGCGGTGTTGCCGTTGCCGGGTTCGCCGCCGATGCCGTCGATCGCCCTCCCGTCCGTCGCCAGGGACAGGGAGGTGAGCGCGGCCGAACCGGCGAGCGTGGCGTCCCGGGCCTCGTAGGTGCGCACCGGCAGCGTGCCCTCGGTCGGGGTGACGGTGAGACGGTCGACCAGGGTGGTGGCCGAACCGCCGGTCAGCGTCACCTTGTTGACACCGCCGGAGAGGGAGACCGCGACGCCGCTGCGGCCCTTGGCCAGGCGTCCGACGTCGTGCCCGTTGACGGCGAGCATCGCGCCGCTGCCGTCGAGGGTGTCGACCCGGACGGTGGCCTCGCGGTCGGCGGGGGAGTAGACCCAGAACGTGGCGGTCTGCCCCTTGGCCAGACGGGCGGCGCCCGATCCGGTGGTCGCCCGCTTCGGCAGGTCGTAGACCGGCCGCGCCCCGCCGCCCAGCCAGGCCAGCTCGCCCTCGTGGACCTGGGTGCCCGCCGAGGCGTCGGGCAGGGACAGCGTGAGGCGGTCGACGATGGCGTCGCCCAGGGTGGCGCGCCTGCCGTCGAGGCTCTTCGCGGCGAGCGTCAGGGTGTGCTTGCCCTTGGCGAGCTCCACCGTCGTGTCGGTGTGGTCCCACACCACCCACTTGTAGCCCAGCGGAAGATGCAACTCCTGCTCGCTGTCGGGCTTGCCGTCCACCCGGAGGAAGACGTTGGTGGGGCCCTGCTCCTTCACCCTGTCATAGGTGTTGAGGGAGTTGGCGAACACGCTGAGGTCGTAGGTGCCGTCCTCGGGCACGTCCACGGAGAAGTCCAGCGTGACGTCGGAGCCGGTCCGCAGGCCGCCCACGTCGTAGCCGCCCGAGGTGTAGAACTTCGACACGTTGCTCGGCGAGCCCTCCGGGCCGTTCCTGGAGTAGCCGGAGCCGGTGTGCGCGGCGTCCTCCGCCTCGTAGGAACCCTGCCAGCGCACCGGCGCCGACTGCGTGCCGGCCGCCTTCCCGGCCGGGCTGAGGACGATCTCGTACGCCGACGACTCCTTCAGCGTCGGCAGCGTGCCGTCACCGAAGTCGACGGTCACCGTGCCGTCGTCCGCGACCCTCAGGTTCGTCTCGGTGAGCAGCTTCGGGCCGGAGTTGTCGCCCACCTGACCGCTCCAGTCGATCTCGCGGACCCAGGCGTGCACGCGTGTGCCGAAGAGCTTCTTCGGCACCTTGGCGAAGGTGATGTGGCCCTTGCCGGTGGAGCCGCCGAAGAGCAGTCGCGCCTGCTTCTTCTTCTCGTCGAGCGTGGCCACGCCCTGCATGGTGTAGTTCTGGCCCGGGAACGGCGGGGCCACCTCGACCGTGTGTCCGCTCATCGAGGCGTACGAGTTGAGCAGCCACCACTGGCCGTTGCCCCGGTTGGACTGCACGGCCGAGTCGGAGAGGTTGCCGTCGATGTTCCAGTACGCGATGTCGGCGTCGACCTTGGACTCCTCGATGGCGGAGACCCACTGGATCATCTGGCCGGGTACCGAGGTGTGGTAGTTGAAGGCGTACTCGTTGATGTTGACGGGCAGTCGGGTGCCCTCGTGGGCGGTGCCCGCGAACAACTCCTTCTCCCAGCCCCGGTACTTGGCGACGCTCTCGCGCACCGCCTCGGGGTGGCTCAGCTCGTGCCAGGTGATGACGTCCGGGAGGGTGTCCGCGGCCAGGGCGTGGGTGAGGAAGCCCTTCACCTGGTCGTACAGGACGCTGGTGTTGGGGCCGGCTATCCGGGCCTCGGGCATCCTGCCCTTGATGAGCCGGTACGCGGAGTCCCAGGCGGCGAAGTAGGCGTCGGGGTCGCTGAGCCAGCTGACCTTGTCGTAGCTCCACTCACCGGTGCCGAACATGTTGCCCTCGGGCTCGTTGAACGGCACGAAGACGATGTTGTCCTGGTACTGCTTCGGCAGCTTCAGCACCTGCGCGACCTGCGTCGCGATCTTCTCCTCGTACAGCTTCAGCTTCTCGGCGGGTGTGTCGCCCGGCCACTGGTACGGGAAGCCGCGGTGGATGTCGGTCATGTAGATGTACACATCACCGTCGGTGGAGTCGGCCAGCGGCTTCACCACCTCCAGCGCGTCGGCACCCGGGTGCTGCGGACCGTCCTGCGCCTTCGTGGAGACCGTGCGCAGGCCCATGCCCTCGATCAGGTTGTTGGTGGGGACGTCCGGCCCGTACACGCCGTACAGGGTGCCCGAGGCGCCGCCGTGGAAGGCGCCGGTGTCCGAGCCGAGGTCGACGGTGAGCGCCCCCTCCCGGACCACGGTGACGGTCGCCTTCACGGCTCGTCCGGCCGCGATGCCCGCCACGGTGAAGGTGCCCGGCCGGGCGTACTTCTCGGCGGGCACGGAGTCCCAGGCGATCGGCGTGTCACGGTCGTAGCCGTCGGAGAACGAGGAACGCACACCGGTGGGAAGGGCCGGGGCGGTCCCGACCGTCGTACGGAGGTCGAAGGAGGTCTGCGAGAGGTCCTGGGCGGTGGGCACGGTCTCGACCGTACCGGCCACCTGCTCGGCGCTCAGGGCCGCGTGCCACACGGTGAAGTCGTCGATCGCGCCCTTGAGCAGCGGGTCCGGCCAGAAGGACTTGCCGATGTAACCGGCGGCGGTGGCCGAGGCGTCCAGCAGTTCCCTCGCCTTCATGGAGGTGGCGGTGGAGGAGACCGCGGCGCCGTCGAGGTAGGTGGTGAGCCGGCCGGCGGCGGTGTCGAGGGTGACGGTCACCGTCCGCCACTGGTCGGCGGGCAGCATCGTGTACCCGCGGACCTGCGCCTCCGCGCCGCCACCGCCGGTGGTCACGGAGGTCTGGAACACCCCGCCGCCGTTGTACGGGGTGCTGAAGAGGTATCTGTCGGTGTTGGTGCCCAGATCGAAGATCCGCTGCCAGGCCGACTTCTCGCCGCTCCACCGCACGCGGGCGGAGACCGTCAGGTCGGTCGCGTCACCGACCACCGCGCGGGGCAGGCGGACATAGGCGCCGTCGGAGGAGGGCGCCCCGCCGGGCAGGGACAGCGCCCGGCCTCCGCCGGTGCCGTCGACGGAGCGGGCGGTGGAGCCGTTCACCAGGGTCGCCGTCAGGCCGTTGCCGGAGCTGTCGGTGATCCGGCCGGAGGCCAGGTCGTCCTGGTCGAAGGTGTAGCGGGCGGTGGGTTGGGGCGCCTCGGCCGCCTGGGCGGGGGCGGCGGGCACGGCGAGCAGTCCCGCGCCGAGGGCCAGTGCGACGGCGGCCGGGGCGTGGCGCCGGGCGGATCTGTCGGGGGATGACATGGATCGCGTCCTCAATCCTGGAGTAACGGCAGTGCGAACCGGTTCGAGGGCGCCGGGGCGAGGCCAGGACAACTCCGCGGGACTCCCTGTGACGACTCTGAGGGTCTCCCTGTCGAACCGGTTCGGCAAGCTAGCACCGGGGCATCGGCCGGACAATCCCCCCGGCACAAGGAAATCCCGATGACGTACGAGGTGTTGACAGTCGCTCCGGCCCTTCCTACCGTCACTTCACGCGAACCGGTTCGACGGCCGGTCCTCGCCCCTAGCCCAGCAAGGAGTCGCCGTGAACATCGGTGAGATCGCCCGGCGGGCCGGTGTCTCACGCAGCACCGTGTCCTACGCCCTCAGCGGCAAGCGCCCGGTGTCGGAGGACACGCGCCGGAAGATCCAGCAGGTCGTCGACGAGCTCGGCTACCGCCCCAGCGCCAGCGCACGCGCCCTGGCCAACGGACGGACCAGCACCATCGGCCTGGTGTTCCCGCCCGCCGGCAACCACTACACCGGGATGCAGCTGGACTTCATCGGCAGCGTGGTCGAGGCCGCGGCGGCCTACGACTACGACGTCCTGCTCTCCCCGAGCGGCGTCGACAGCGACCGTTCCTTCCAGCGGCTGCTGGGGGAGCGGCGGGTCGACGGCGCGATCCTGATGGAGATCAGGCTGGCGGACGACCGGGTCGATCACCTGGCCGCGCTGGACTTCCCCGCCGTCACCATCGGCCGCACCGCCCAGCCCGAGGGCAGCTGGTGGGTCGGCCTGGACCACACCGCCCTGGCGGCGGCCTGCGTCCACCACCTGGCGGACCTCGGCCACCGCCGGGTCGCCTTCGTCAACCGGCCCGAACAGCTGCTGCGGGCCGGGTACGAGTCCGCGCACCGCGGTCTGGAGGGCTTCACCAAGGCCGCGGCCGAACGCGGCCTGACGGTGCGCGGCTACTGCTGCGGGGACGACGCGGCCTCGGGCCAGAACTGCGTGGAACGGATCCTGCACGACGACCCGGCCACCACCGCCCTGGTCACCCTGAACGAGGCGGCCCTGGGCGGCCTGTACCGGGGGCTCGCCCAGGCCGGGCGCCATGTGCCGCGCGACTTCTCCGTCACCGGGGTCGTGGCGGGCCGCTGGGCGGAGACGGTGACCCCGCAGCTCACCGCGGCGGACGTACCGGCGGCCGAACTGGGCCGACTGGCCGTGGAGTTGCTGGTGGAGCGACTGGACCAGCCCGACGCCCCGCCCCGGCACCATCTGCTCACGCCGCCCATCTCCCTGCGGGCCAGCACCGGCCCGGCGGGATCGGGCGGCGCCTGACCGTACCCGCGCACCCGCCCGGCCCGGCGGACATGACCGCCTGACCGCACCGACCGCCCGTGCCCGCCCGGACCGGCACGACCGCCTGACCGTACGTACGACCCCGTTCCGCACGCCCCGTCACGGCGAGCCGCCCCGCGGCGCCGTTCGCCGTGCCCGGATCCGGCTCCCCTCCCCGGGGGCCGGACTCTCACCTCCTCGCAAGCCGACGCCTCGGCACCCGCATGCCGAAAACCGAAGGAAACCCGCGATGAACAGCTTCTCCGGACGACGCCGTCTGGCCACCGCCGCCCTCACCGTCCTGGCTCTCGCCGGTACCGCCACCGCCTGTGGCTCCGGCTCGGGCGGCGGCGGGTCCAACGCGGCCGACAGCGGGACGTACACCCTCTGGGACCCCTACCCCCAGTTCGACAAGAGCTCAGCGTGGGCGAAGCTGCTGGACTCCTGCGGCAGCGAGGCCGGGGTGAAGGTCAAGCGGACCGCCTTCGACACCAGCGACCTGTCCAACAAGGCCCTGCTCGCGGCCCAGCAGGACAACTCCGCGGACGTCCTCATCATCGACAACCCTGTGGTGTCGACCCTCGCCGAGGCCGGGGTGCTCACCACGACCGACGACAACAAGCTCGACACCTCCACGGTCGACGCCAACCTGCTGGCGGCCGGCCAGACCGACGGCAAGACCTACGGCACCCCGATCGGCGCCAACACCCTCGCCCTCTACTACAACAAGGAGGTCCTGAAGAAGGCCGGCGTCGACACCGCCTCCATCAAAGACTGGGCCTCCCTGACCGCGGCCCTGGAGAAGGTCGACAAAGCCGGCAAGAAAGGCATCACCTTCTCCGCGATCGGCACCGAGGAGGGCAGCTTCCAGTTCCTCCCCTGGTTCTGGGGCTCCGGCGCCCGGTTGACCGACCTCGACTCCACCGAGGGCGTCGCCGCGCTGCGGCTGTGGACCGACTGGGTGAAGAAGGGGTACGCGCCCAACTCGGTCATCAACAACACCCAGACGACCAGCTGGCAGGAGTTCGCCGGCGGCGACTACGCCTTCGCCGAGAACGGCACCTGGCAGCTCGCCAACGCGAAGAAGGCCGGCTTCGAGTACGGCGTGCTCCCGATTCCCGGCGCCGAGGGAGGCAACGCCGCGGCCCCCACCGGCGGCGAGTTCGTCACCGTCCCCGTCCAGGGCGACACCGAGCGGTACGCCACCTCGCGCAAGCTGGTCGCCTGCCTGACCAACACCACCAACCTCTACGACACCGACACCACGCTGTCCTACGTCGCCCCCACCACCGAGGTCCAGGACAAGCAGGTCGCGGCGAACGCCGAGTTGAAGCCGTGGGTCGAGGCGGTCAAGGCGGCCAAGGGCCGCACCAGCGACGACCTCGGCACCACGTACCCGAAGATCTCCGAGCAGATGTGGAAGGCCGTCCAGTCCGCCCTCAGCGGTTCACAGTCTCCCAAGGACGCGCTCACCGCCGCCCAGTCCGCGGTCAAGTGACCACACGACAGGGCCCGTCGATGAGCCACACCACACACGTGCGACCCCGCCACCAGCCGGTGCCCGGCCCCGGCGCAAAAGCACCCGCCGCCCCGCCCGGGGCCCGCCCCCGCTCCCCGCAATGGGCCGCCTGGGCCTTCCTCACCCCGGTGACCCTCTACCTCCTGCTCTTCTACGCCTATCCGCTCTACCGCAACATCGACCTGAGCCTGCGCCACTACACGGTCCGCTCCTTCGTGCAGGGCGACGCGCCCTTCTCCGGCCTCGCCAACTACCGCACGATCCTCGACGACCCGACCTTCGCCCCCGCCCTGCTCCACACCGCGGTGTTCACGGTCGTGTGCCTGGCCTTCCAGTACGCCCTCGGCCTGGCGCTGGCGGTCTTCTTCCACCAGCACTTCCGGCTCTCGACCACCCTGCGCGCCCTGTTCCTGGTGCCCTGGCTGCTGCCGCTGATCGTGTCGGCGTCCACCTGGTCGTGGATGCTCAACAGCGAATCGGGCGTCATCAACGCCCTGTTGGGCGGCCTCGGCGTCGACCCGGTCAACTGGCTGACCTCGCCGACCTGGTCACTGACCTCGGTGATCATCGCGAACATCTGGATCGGCGTCCCGTTCAACCTGGTCGTGCTCCACAGCGGTCTGCAGTCCATCCCGGCCTCGCTGTACGAGGCGGCGGCCCTGGACGGCGCGAACGCCTGGCAGCGGTTCTGGCGGATCACCTTCCCCCTGCTGCGCCCGGTGTCCGCGATCACCCTGCTGCTGGGCCTGGTCTACACGCTCAAGGTCTTCGACATCATCTGGATCATGACCAAGGGCGGTCCCGCGGACTCGTCCACCACCTTCGCCACCTGGTCCTACCAACTGGGCTTCGGCAACCTGGTGCCCGCCTTCGGCCCCGGCGCGGCCGTCGGCAACCTGCTCGTGGTCGCCGCCCTGGTCTTCGGCCTGGTCTACGTCCGGGTACAGAGAAAGCAGGCGCTGTCATGAACCGTCGCGCCCCGCGCACCTGGGGAAAGACCACGATCGGCGTCGTCCTGACCGCGATCATGCTCTTCCCGGTCTACTGGATGCTGAACGTGTCCCTCACCCGCGAGCAGGACATGCGCAAGAGCCCGCCTGACCTGCTGCCGATCCACGGCACCCTGGAGGGCTACCGCACCGTCCTGGCCGACCAGTTGCCCTACCTCGGCACCAGCCTCGTCATCGGCCTGGGCACCGTCGCGCTGACCGTGGCCCTCGCCGCACCCGCCGGATACGCGCTGGCCAAGCTGCGCCCACGCGGCGGCGGCGCACTGAGCTTCGTCCTGCTGGCGGCCCAGATGATTCCCGGCATCATCATGGCGATGGGCTTCTACGCCATCTACCTCCAGCTGGACATGCTCCAGTCCGTCCCCGGGCTGATCGTCGCCGACTCCACCCTGGCCGTGCCCTTCGCGGTCCTCATCTTCACCGCGTTCATGTCGGGCATCCCCGGCGAACTCCTCCAGGCGGCCAGGACCGACGGCGCGGGGCCCCTGCGCACCTTCTGGTCCGTCGTCCTGCCGATGAGCCGCAACGCCGTGGTCACCGTCTCCCTGTTCGCGTTCCTGTGGTCCTGGTCCGACTTCGTCCTCGCCAGCACCCTCGTCAACGGCGGCGCCCACGAGCCGATCACGCTCGGGATCTACCACTACATCGGCAACAACAACCAGGAGTGGAACGCCATCATGGCCACCGCCGTCGTGGCGTCCCTGCCGGCCGCGGTCATCCTCGTCCTCGCCCAGCGCTATGTCGCCGCGGGCGTGACCGCCGGTGCCGTCAAGGACTGAGTTCCCCCCGCCACCGACCCGTCTTCCTTCCCTCTGTTCGAGTCCCCGTGCTCGAGAAACGAGTTGCACGTCATGACCGCCGCCTCTCCCGGCCCGGCCTTCTCCGTCCACGACATCCCGTTCAGCGTGTCCGGCTCCTGGTTCGACATCTCGCCCGTGGTGGCGGAGAAGACGTACGCCGAGGACCTGCACCTCGTCTCGCACCAGAACGGCATGCACGCCGTGCTGCGCCTGGTCCCCGCGGACCCGGCGACGGGTGTCCGCGCCGAGACCCGCGTCGAGGCCACCCCGGGCCTGCTGCGCTGGACCGGCACGAGCGGCCAGGTCGACCTCGCCTACGAGACCCCGGATACCGTCCGGCTGCGGGGGAGCGGCGGGCTGGGCCTCGCGGTGTCCGCCGCCGCGCGGACCCTGACCCCGTTCAGCGGCACGTACTTCTTCCGCGACCCGGCCTCGGGCGGGCACGTGTTCACGTCGTACGAGACCGGCCGCCGCTACCGCGTCACCGTCCTGTCCGGGACGGTGACGGCGACGGCCGGGGACCAGACGCTGGGCGGTGCGGACCGAGGCCTGACCGTGAGCGCGGGGGAGGGCACGGATGCGACGGCCGAGGAGGGTGGCGGCTGGGAGGTGGCGATCGAGGAACTCGACACCGCGCGCCCGCCGTTCGCGTCCTCGGCGGCCTTCGACGAGGTCGTGGCGGCCGCGCGGGGCGCGTTCGCGGACTTCGTCCAGGCCGTGGCCCCCTGGCGCTCGGCCGCCACCCCGGCCGCCGAACTCGCGGCCTACGTGGTGTGGTCGGCGACCGTACGACCGGCGGGACTGGTCTCCCGGCCCGCCGTGCTGATGTCCAAGCACTGGATGGACAAGGTCTGGAGCTGGGACCACTGCTTCAACGCCCTCGCCCTGGCGCCCGGTTGCCTCGACCTGGCGCTGGACCAGTATCACCTGCCCTTCGACCACCAGGACGACAGCGGCGCGCTGCCCGACTCGGTCACCCACTCCGAGGTTCTGCACAACTTCGTCAAGCCGCCGATCCACGGCTGGGCCTTCGGCCACCTGCGCCGCCGCCTTCCCGCACCGCTCGGCACGGCCGAACTCACCGAGGTCTACGACCGGTTGGCGCGCTGGGCCGACTTCTGGCTGACCGCGCGGCGGGCCCCCGGTGACCGACTGCCCTACTACCAGCACGGCAACGACAGCGGCTGGGACAACGCCACCACCTTCGACCCCGAGCGCGTGGTGGTCACCGCCGACCTCGCCGCCTTCCTCATCCTGGAACTGCACGAACTCGCCTCCCTGGCGGCGGAACTGGGCAAGGAGGGGGAGTCCCGCAGATGGGCGGGCGTGGCCGAGGAGACGCGGTCGGCACTGTTCGAGGAGCTGTGGGCGGGCGACCGGTTCGTCGCCCGGGGCGCCGCCACCGGGGACACCTGGAGCAGCGCGAGCCTGCTCGACCTGATGCCCATCGTGCTGGGCGAGCACCTGCCCGCCGAGATCGGCAGCACGCTGGCCGACCACATCAAGGCCCACCTGACGCCGTACGGCCTGGCCACCGAACTGACCACCTCACCGCACTACCTGGCCGACGGCTACTGGCGCGGCCCGATCTGGGCGCCCGCCACGGTCCTCGTCGAGGACGGTCTGCGCCGCGCCGGACACCAGCGGCTGGCCGACGACATCAGCGCCCGCTTCCGCGCCCTGTGCGAGACGCACGGCTTCGCCGAGAACTTCGACGCCCTCACCGGCACGGGCCTGCGAGACCGCGCCTACACCTGGACGGCAAGCAGCTACCTCCTCCTGGCCGAGGCCCACGTACGCCGGGACGGCCACTGACCGACGAGAAAAGAGGATGCCCACGACCGCGTCCGTCGCTACGTGCGATGGCCGTCGGGTACGCCTGTCCAGCGGGACGGACGCCAGCTCCCTGAAGAACGTCCTCGCGGCGGAGGCCGTCGGTCTCGACGTGCGGGCGGGCCGGGGCGTCCGGCCCGCCCCCTCCGGGTCTACCCGTCCTGTCCCTGGAGGGTCATGACCAGGTCGCGTGGCAGGCCGTGGGTGTCGTGGAGGTAGTCGTAGTCCTGGTCGGTCAACTTCCCCTGGTAGCGGGGGCGGGAGAGGAGGCGGCGGCCTCGGTCGAGGAGTCCGGTGAAGCGGCTCTCCTCGGCCAGGAGCACCTCGCGCACGTGGTCGGTACCGCCGGGCATGCGGAAGCGGTCCAGGGTGTGTTCGACGAGGTCCGGTGGCAGATCGGACAGTGTGCGGGTGGGGTCGTGCTGCCAGAGGGTGGTGAGGGTGCGGCGGACGAGCCGGCGCAGGACGTAGCCGCGGCCGGTGGGGGAGGGCCGTACGCCCTCGCCGATCACGACGATCCCGGAGCGCAGGTGGTCCGAGAGCAGGCGCAGCGACGGCTCGTCGAGGTCCCACAGCGGTCGGAGCAGGCGCGTCCAGGGCTCGAACAGGTCGGTGTCGTAGACCGAGTTGTGGCCCTGGAGGACGGTGACCAGGCGTTCCAGACCCATGCCCGTGTCGATGGAGGGCTGTGGGAGCGGGGTGAGGCTGCCGTCCTCGTGGCGGCGGTAGCGCATGCTGACGTGGTTCCAGACCTCGACCCAGCGCGGGTCGGTGGTGGGGGTGCCCCGCGGTGGGGTGTCGCCGGCCCACAGGAAGATCTCCGAGTCGGGGCCGCACGGGCCGACGGGGCCGTTGGACCACCAGTTGTCCTCGCGGGTCCGCTCGACCGGCACGCCCAACTCCCGCCAGGTCTCCAGGGATTCGGAGTCGGGGCCGACCTGCTCGTCCCCGCCGAAGACCGTGACGTACAGCTGCCCGTGCGGGATGCCGAAGCCGTCGCGCAGCAGTTCGTACCCCCAGCGCAGGCTCTGCGGATGGCCGTAGTCGCCGAGCGACCAGGAGCCGAGCATCTCGAAGACCGTCAGATGGGTGGAGTCCCCGACCTCGTCGAGGTCGGTGGTGCGCAGACAGCGCTGGACGTTGACCAGGCGGCGGCCTCGGGGGTGCGGGCGGCCCTCCAGGTACGGGGTGAGGGGGTGCATGCCGGACGTGGTGAACAGCACCGGGTCCGAGGGCGGCGGCAGAAGGGTGCCGCCGGTGATGAGGTGGTGTCCGCGCTCGACGTAGAAGTCCGTGAAGGTGCGCAGGATCTGGTCCGTGTTCATGGCGGTGTTCCTTCGGGTCGGGGGACCGGAGAGGGACCGCGGGGGCAGCGGGGAAGTAGCGCGCACGGAACCGACGGTCCGTTTCCGGCCGCCGGGAGGGGTGAGGTGAGGTCAGGCGTCGGCAGCCGGGGAGCTGGTCGCTCGCGCGGCTGCGGTGTGGGTGTGCTTGCTGACCTCCATGGATCAACGGTAACGGCGATCCCGGCAGGACGTCTCCCGGATTTTCAGTCGGCCGCGCCCGGAGTGATCAGCCCGGTCTCATAGGCCAGGACGACCGCCTGGACCCGGTCGCGCAGATCCAGCTTGGACAGGATGCGTCCGATGTGGGTCTTGACCGTGGTGGGGCTGAGGAAGAGGCGGTCGGCGAGCTCGGCGTTGCTCAGGCCCGTCGCGAGCAGGCGCAGCACCTCCGTCTCGCGCGGGGTGAGCTCGGACAGGTCGCGCCGGAGGCCCGCCGCCGGGCGGGCCTCCTCGCGCTGCGCGAAGCGTTCGATCAGCCGGCGGGTGATGGCCGGCGCGAGCAGGGCGTCCCCGGACTGCACCAGGCGTACCGCGGCGACCAGGTGCTCGGGGGTGACGTCCTTGAGCAGGAAGCCGCTGGCGCCCGCGCTGAGCGCGGCGTACACGTAGTGGTCGAGGTCGTAGGTGGTCAGGATGATGACCCGGGTGCCCGCCGCGGCGTCGTCGGCGAGGATGCGGCGGGTGGCCTCGATGCCGTCCATGGTCGGCATCCGGATGTCCATCAGGACCACGTCGGGCCGGGTGCGGCGGACCGCGGCGACCGCCTCCGCCCCGTCGGCGGCCTCGGCCGTGACCTCGATGCCGTCCGCGGCGAGGATCATCCCGAACCCGGTGCGTACGAGCGCCTGGTCGTCGGCGATGACGGCGCGCAGCCCCGATCCGCTCATGCCACTTGGTCCGCTTCTGTCGCCGGGCCCGTTCATGCCACCTGGCCCGTTCATGCCGCCCGACCCGTTCATGCCGTCCGGCCCGTTCATCCCACCTGGCCCGCTCATGCCGCCCGACCCGCTCATGCCACCTGGCCCGCTCATGCCGCCCGACCCGTTCATGCCGCCCGACCCGTTCATGCCACCCGCCACGGGAGGTGCGCCTTGACGCGGTAGCCGCCCGCGAGGGTCGGGCCGGCCGTCAACTCGCCGCCGTAGAGCGCCAGTCGCTCCCGCAGTCCGATCAGACCGCGGCCGTTGCCGTCCGCCCGGGCGGCGTCGCGGACGGCGCCGGTGTCGGTGATCTCGATCTGGAGGACCTCCTCGGCGTATCCGATCACGACCGAGGCGTTCGCGCCGGGCGCGTGTTTGATGGTGTTGGTCAGCCCCTCCTGCACCACGCGGTAGGCCGTCAGGTCGATGCCCGGCGGCAACGGGTCCGGCGGGAGCGACACCGCGACCCCGACCGGTGTCCCCGCGGCGCGGACCCGCTCGATCAGGGCGTCCAGCTGCCCGAGACCGGGCTGGGGCTCCAGGGCGTCCGGCTGCTCGGCGTCCGGGGCGGCCAACAGGCCCATCACATGGCGCAGTTCGGCCATCGCGGCCCGGCCGCCCGCCTCCACCGCCAGCAGCGCCTGTCTGGAGCGCTCCGGCGCCACGTCCATCACCTTGCGTGCCGCCCCCGCCTGAATGACCATCACGCTCACATTGTGGGTCACGACATCGTGCAACTCGGCGGCGATACGCGCCCGTTCCTCCTCCACGGCCCGGCGCATGGCCGCCTCCTGGTCCTGCCGGAGCCGGGCGAGCTGCTCACGGTCGGCGGTCAGCCGGCGTCGCCAGTAGCGGACGAGACCCGCCGTGACTCCGGCGATCAACAGCACCACGGCGGGGCTCGACCAGCCCGGCAGGATGGGTTCGGTCTCCCGGAACGCGAAGCCTGCCAGCACCGCCGCGACGACCATCGCGGCGGTCGCCACCGTCCGGTGGCGGCTGTGCATGACGGCGCTGTACGCGGCGAGCACACAGGTCAGCACATTGATCCAGGAGGCGTCGTCACCAATGGCCAGCACCGCGCACATCAGCAGCGCGAACGCGGCGAGTGGGTACGTGCGCCGCGCGGCCAGGGGCAGCGCCGACAGCACGACCAGCGGCCAGGACGGGGACTGCGGTTCCCCGCTCCCGAAGTCCGGACCCGGCGGCACGGGCGGGCGAGGTGGCTCCGGCACGCCGTACGTCACCTTCCCGAGGCTCGCCGGACCGTCCCCGGGATAGCGCGCCGCCACGACCAGCGCCACCACGGTCAGCACCGCCGCCAGGGCGACATCGCTCCAGACCGCACGCCGCGACAGCGGGGCTCGCCGGGGCTCCGGCCGCAGCGCCGCCCGCACCTGACGCAGCCGACGGTTCACGGTCTCCATCGGCACATTGTGCTGCCCCGCTCACGGCGGGCGCGTCCGTCTGCGCGGTCGAGCGACCGTCCTGAAGGCGTACGCCGCGAGGACGACCCCGCGATCGGCTCCTCCTCGGGAAGGGCCGCATGTCGGTGCCCCGGGCGACGCGGCGGACACACCCCCGCCCCTAGCTTTCGCTGAGCCGAAGACCCTTCGACCGCGAGGACCCCTCCCCATGACTGATGTGATCGCGCTGACAGGCGTGGCCAAGCGCTACGACCACACGGGCGCCCCCGCGCTCGGACCGATCGACCTCGGCGTCGCCCAGGGCGAGGCCCTCGCCGTCACCGGCCCCTCCGGCAGCGGCAAGTCCACCCTGCTGAACCTCGTCGCGGGCCTCGACAAGCCCACCACCGGCACCGTGACCGTGGCCGGCGAGCGCGTCGACCGGTTGAGCGAGCACGCGCTGGCCCGGTTCCGCCGGGAACGGATCGGCATGGTCTTCCAGTTCTTCAACCTGCTCGACGACCTCACCGTCGCCGACAACATCCAGCTCCCCGCCCAACTGACCGGCACCGCCCGGCGCACGGCCGCCTCCCGCGCCGAGGAGCTGATGGAGGTGCTGGGCATCCAGAAGCACGCCCGCGCCTACCCGGGCCGGCTCTCCGGCGGCGAGCGTCAACGGGTCGCGGTGGCACGGGCGTTGGTCAACCGTCCCGCGCTGCTGCTGGCCGACGAGCCGACCGGGGCCCTCGACAGCGCCTCGGGCCAGGACGTTCGGGACCTCCTCGTCGACCTGCACCGCGGCGGTCAGACCATCGTGCTCGTCACCCACGACCCCGCCCTCGCCGCGGCGTGCGCGACCCGCACCATCCACCTGGTCGACGGACACCTCGCCCTCGACACCCGCGCGGAGGCCGTCCGATGAGCGCCCTCACCCAGGTCGTACGGTCGGGGGTGAGCCGGCGGCGGGTGCAGACCCTGGTCATCGCCCTGGCCACGATGATGGCCGTCGCCTCGGCCGTGGTCGCCGGATCCCTCATGGTCGCCGCCGACGCTCCCTTCGACCATGCCTTCGCCCGGCAGAACGGCGCCCATCTCACCGCCGACTTCGACCCGGCGAGGGCGAACGCCGCCCAACTGAAGGCCACCAGTGGGCTGGACGGCGTCACCGCCACCGCCGGGCCGTACCCCGCCGCCACGATCCACGCGGTCGACGACCAGGGCCGGCAGACCCCGGCGATGACCTTGGTCGGCCGGTCCGACCCGGACACCGACGTCGACCGGCTGGAGCTGACGTCCGGGCGCTGGCCGACGAGACCCGGCGAGATCGTGCTCTCGGCCGGTTACGAGGGTCCCGCCTTCGACCTGGGGTCCACGCTGAAGACCTCCGACGCCGCGGGCAGCCCGGCGCTGACCGTCGTCGGTTTCGCGCTCTCCGTCGGCAGGACCGCCGACGCCTGGGCGACACCCGCCCAGGTCACGGCTCTCTCCGAGGACACTCCGGTCACCAGCCAGATGCTGTACCGCCTCCAGGACGCGGACACCAAGGGCGACATCGCCGCCGGCCGCGACAGACTGGCCGCCGCCGTCCCCTCCGGAGGCCTCCTCGGCACGCGGTCCTACCTGGACACCAAGCGCGCCGCCGACCAGAACGCGGCGCCCACCATCCCGTTCCTGGTCGCGTTCGGGGTGCTGGGCATCGTCATGTCGGTGATCATCGTGGGCAGCGTCATCAGCGGCGCGGTCGGCACCAGCCTGCGCAGGATCGGCATCCTGAAGGCCATCGGCTTCACCCCGCGGGAAGTCGTCCGCGCCTACGTCGCCCAGGCTCTCGTCCCGGCCACCGCAGGCATCGCCCTCGGTGTCGTCCTGGGCAACCTCATGGCCCTGCCGCTCCTTGAGGACACCGAGACGATCTACGGCAGTGCCTCGCTGTCGGTCGCCTGGTGGGTGGACGTCCTGGTGGTGGCGGGCACGCTGCTCGTCGTCGGGGTCGCGGCCCTGATGCCCGCGCTGCGGGCCGGGCGGCTGCGCACCGTCGAGGCCATCGCCGTGGGCCGGGCGCCCCGCACCGGGCGCGGTCAGTGGGCGCACCGGGCCGCGGGACGGCTGCCGTTGCCCCGCGCGGTGACGTACGGCCTCGCCGGCCCCTTCGCCCACCCGGTGCGCACCCTGGCGATGGTCCTCGCGGTGGCCTTCGGGACGGTCGCGGCGACCTTCGCGCTCGGGCTGGTCTCCTCGCTGAACGCGGTGAGTTCGGCACTGGACCCCGAGAGCCGTACCGACGTCAGCGTGTTCGGTGGCGGCCCCAGCATCGCCGAGGGCGAGCATGTCCCTGCGGAGAACACCACCCAGCCCGCGCCGGCCGACCCCGCGAGGCTGAGGGCCGCCATCGAGGCGCAGCAGGGGACGGCCTCGTACTACGGGATGACCCAGGAGGAGGCCACCGTGCCCGGTGTCTCCGGCACCGTCGAGCTCAGCCTCTACGAGGGCGCCGCCTCGGGCGCCTACGAGATGATCACGGGCCACTGGATCGACGGCCCCGGCCAGGTCGTCGTGCCCTCCCGCTTCCTCGACGTCACCGGCACCGAGATCGGGGACACCGTGCGGGTGCGCACGGGTGAGGACACCGCCACCCTGAGGATCGTGGGCGAGGCCTTCGAGACCTCGGACGACAACCTGGAGATCTACGCCGGTCTCACGGACTTCCCGCACGCCGTCGCCAGGGTGTTCGCCGTGGAGGTGAAGGACGGTGTCTCGCCGAGCGCGTACGCCGAGAAGCTCGCCGCGGTCGTACGGCCCCTCGGGGGCGAGGCCTTCGCCAACTCGCCCTCCGAGCAGGACAACCTCCTCGTCCTGCTCGATGCGATGGCGGCGCTGCTCAGTCTGATGCTCGTGTCCGTGGCCGGGCTTGGGGTGCTCAACTCCGTGGTCCTGGACACCCGCGAACGCGTCCATGACCTCGGTGTGTGCAAGGCGCTCGGGATGTCGCCGCGGCAGACCGTGAGTCTGGTGCTCGCGTCGGTGGCCGGGATCGGCGTGCTCGGCGGCCTTGTCGGTGTACCGGTCGGATACGCGCTGCACGGCCTGGTGCTGCCGGAGATGGGCGAGGCCGTGGGGACCGGGCTGCCGCCATCCGTCCTGGACGTCTTCGACACCTCCGAACTGGTCCTGCTCGGAACGGCCGGAGTCGCCATCGCCCTCCTGGGCGCCGCGCTCCCGGCGGGATGGGCGGCCCGGGCCCGTACGGCGACGGCGCTGCGGACGGAGTGACGGACCACGTCGTGATCCCGGGGCCGGTTCCCCAACGCGGTGCCATTTCCCACCGGCAACACGGTTTCATCACGGCGATGTCACCTGGGCGTCCCCCGAGTGATCATTGAGCACTCAACAGCACCATCCCTGGGGGGACCATGAACCACGACAACACGCCACCGCCCATGCCGGGCCACACCCCGCCGCCCGCGCCCGGTTATCCGCCGCCGCCGCAGCCGCCCAGGAAGACCAACACGGTCCTCGTGGCCGCCGCTGCCGCGGTGGTGGCCGCGGTCCTCGCCGCCGCCGTCACCGCGAGCGTCACCCGCGACGGCGACGGCAAGGCCGAGGCGGCACCGACCGTCACCGTCACCACGACGGTGCCGGCCGACGCGGAGGACACGGTCGTGGACACCGCGTCGGACGAGCCCACCGAGGAGGCGGGCGACGACTCCTACGGCTTCGACGACACGATCGTCTACGACAACGACGTCGAGATCAGTCTGTCGAAGCTGTCCCGCGCGGTCTCCAGCGACTACGCCTCGCCCGAGAACACCCCGTACGCCAAGTTCACCATCAAGATCGTCAACAACTCCGGCAAGAAGGTCGACGCCGGCATGATGACGGTCAACTGCGCCTACGGCGACGAGGGCAAGGAGGGCGAGTCCGTCTACGACGACGGGCTCGACGGCCTGCCCGACACCAGCATCCTCGCCGGCCGCTCGCTCTCCGTTCCCTGGGGCTGTGAACTGCCCAAGGGGGAGACGTTCCTCCAGATCGAGGTGGCCCCCGACTACGAGTCCGAGACCTCCATCTTCACCGGAGAACTCAAGAAGTAGCCACGGTTTGCGCGGGACGGGGGACCGGCGGCAGGGTTCGGGGTGTGGCTACCTTGCTGATCGTGCATCACACCCCCTCGCCCCACTGCCAGGCGATGCTGGAGGCCGTCGTCTCCGGTGCCACGGCGCCGGAGATCGAGGGCGTCCAGGTGGTGCGGCGGGCCGCGCTGGCGGCCACCGCGTCCGACGTACTGGCCGCCGACGGCTACCTGCTGGGCACCCCGGCGAACCTCGGGTACATGTCCGGCGCCCTGAAGCACTTCTTCGACCAGGTCTACTACCCGTGCCTGGACGAGACGCGGGGCCGGCCCTTCGGCTACTACGTGCACGGCGGCAACGACGTCACCGGCGCGGTGCGGGGCATCGAGTCGGTCACGACCGGACTCGGCTGGCGGCGCGCAGCGAACGCCGTGACCGTGACCGGGGAGCCCGACAAGGCCGCCGTCGAGGCCTGCTGGGACCTGGGCGCCACCCTTGCGGCCGGGCTCATGACCTGACCGGAGCCGCCGTGCCCACGCGCCATGCCATGCTGGCCCCATGGGTGATCACGCGCAGCACGACGCCGTCCGCCGCAGCTACGACACCGTCGCCGCGGAGTACGCGAACCGTCTGCACGCCGAACTCGACGACAAGCCGCTCGACAAGGCGCTGCTCACGGCCCTGCTGGAACAGACGGAAGAGGGGACCGTGATCGGTGACCTGGGCTGCGGCCCCGGTCATGTGGCGGCCCGCCTCACCGAGCAGGGCGCGCGCACCGTCGGGATCGATCTGTCGCCGGGCATGGTCGCGGAAGGGCGGCGCCGGTTCCCGCGGGTGGAGTTCCGCGAGGGGGACCTGCTGGAACTGCCCGCCGCGGACGCCGAGTTCGGGGCGGTGACCGCCCTCTACACGATCATCCACCTCGACCCCGCCGAACTGCACCGCGCCTTCGCGGAGATGGCACGGGTCCTGCGCCCCTCGGGCCTGGCGCTGCTCTCCTTCCACATCGGCGAGGAGGTCCGGCACCTGGACGAGTGGTGGGGGCACGAGGTGGACGTCGACTTCCGCTTCCTGGACCCCGCGCACATCGCCGGGCTGCTGGAGGCGGCCGGGTTCACCGTGGAGATGCGTCTGGAGCGCACCCACTACCCCCACGAGGTGGAGACCCGCCGCGCCTATCTGCTGGCCCGCCGCGCGGTGAGCACCGGCTGATAGAACCCCGTGGCCTCCGGGGTGTGCCAGGTGACGTCGGTGAACCCGGCAGTGCCGACGAAGCGCGTGAGCCGGGCGCGGGTCAGCGCCCAGTACGTGGTCCGGCGGGTGCGGACCGTCCACGTGCCGCCCGCGGGGATCAGTTGCAGGTGCTCCAGGTCGTAGCGTTCGCCGTCGTCGTGCCAGTGCCACAGCTGAAGGGTGATGACCCGGCCCTCGGGCGTCTCCGCGATCTGAGGCGGTGGCGCGGAGGGCCGGACCGCGAGGATCTCGTCGTAGTCCCGGACGGTCAGCACCAGCAGCCCGTCCTCACCCAGCACCCGCCGCATGCTCCGCAACGCCGCGGTGACGTCCTGCTCGCGGAGCAGGTGCGGCAGCGAGTTGTCGGCGGCGAGGACGACGTCGAACGCGGCGTCGGCGAAGGGGAGTTGCCGCATGTCCGCGACGGCGACCGGCAGGTCGAGCCCCCGTGCGGCGGCCTCGGTCGCGGCGCGTGCGGCGGCCCGGGCACTCAGGTCGCCGCCGACCACGCGGTGCCCGGCCCGGGCCAGTCCGATCGCCTGGGTGCCGATGCCGCAGGAGCAGTCGAGCACACGCCGTGAGCCGGGACCCGGATGGCCACGCAGGAGCGAGTCCAGCACCGTCGCCTGACGGGCCATGCTCGCGTCCCAGTCCGCGAAGATCAGGTGGTAGTCGGCGGCGAGTTCGTCGTAGAAGCGCCGCACCGAGGAATCCGACATGCCCGCACGGTAGTGCCGGGGCAGGCAACGTTCGCCCGTCACGGGGTGTGCCGGGCGGCGCGCCGGGGCCTGCCGCGGCACTGGGCCCTCTGGTAGCCCTCCCGCCTGCCGCGTGAGGCCAGGGCGTGGGCCGAGTACCCGCGCGCCGCGCTCAGTCGAGCATGACTTCCCAGGTGTCCACGGCGTAGTGCAGCGTCATACCGCTACGCCCGTACAGCTCCGGAGCGCCCGTGGCGTTGGCCGTGTCCACGCCCAGCCCCACCGTGTCCCGCCCCCGTCCGGCGAACGCGGCGAAGGCGTGCCGCAGGAGCAGTCCGCCCAGTCCCCGCCCGCGGGCCTCACGGAGCACCCCGATGCTGCGGATCCACCCCATGGCCGCGCGGTCGTCGCGGGAGATCAGGAACCCGGCGTCCCCCGTCTCCTCGGTGCCGGCGATCCACACCAGGGACCAGTCGAGCGCCGCGGCGTCGACGTCGTGCAGCCACTGCTCGTAGGTGCGCGGCTGGAAGTCGAAGTGCTCGGCGAAGCTCGCCTGGTAGAGGCGGTGGACACTCTCCCGGTCGGCGTCGGTGGTGCAGGGCCGTATCCGCACCCCGGCGGGCGGCTCCGGGACGAGGTCCTGCGCCGGGTCCAGAGCCCGTCGCAGTACGTGGTAGCGGCGCACGACCCGCCAGCCCCGGGTCTCGATCAGCGAAGTGTCCAGCGTGGGCCGGGTGTTGAGGTGCAGATGCACCACGGCCCGGGCCGCGCCGTTCGCACGGGCCTTCTCGAGCGCCCGCGTCTGCATGGCGTCGAGGAGTCGTGCGCCGACCTCCTGATGGTCGGGCAGGACGTAGTGGTCGATGTCGATGCGCTCCGACCCCGAGTCGTCCCACAGCAGCCCGTAGGCCACCAGCAGGTCCCCGTCGAAGGCCAGCCAGGAGTCGCGCACGAGATCGATGTCGGGGCGCTTGAGGTCGGCCTCCACGGTGGGCAGGTCGGTCTCGCGGCGGCCGATCTCGATCTCGTCGACGGTGTTGAGGAGTTCGGTGATGGCGGGACCGTCGGCGACGAGGGCCGGGCGCAGGAGGTACGGCATGGGGGACAGGTTCCCGGCAGACCACCGCCGGCCGCAACGGGATTTCGGCCCGGTGGCTCCGGGTCACCAGCCGGTGCGCAGGAGATGGTTCAGCAGCAGGGCGAGCACCCCCTGTGCGGCCAGCCAGACACGCGGACGGGTGAGGAACGCGCAGGCCGGGAGCAGCCACAGGGCGAAGGGGAGCCAGATCCGTTCGGTCTCGGCCTTGCTCATGCCGGACAGGTCGGCGGCGAGCAGGGCGAGGAGGGCGGCGGCCACGAGAAGGGCCAGGCGGGTGCCGCCCCGGCGCCGGATCAGCACGACCCCGGCCCGCCGCAGCCCCGCCGCCGTCGCCAGACCCGTGATCAGCACCGTGCAGGCCAGGTTGGCCCAGACCCAGTAGCCGTACGGGCGGATGCCACCGGCGCCCTGGTGGTAGCGGGTGACCAGCAGCCGGTACGCCTCCCACCAGTCGAACCCGGCGAACGTGAACAGGGCCGGCACCACGGCCAGCCCGGCGAGCAGCGGCACCCACAGCACCGGCCGCTCCCGCACGCCCCGCCGGCCGAGCAGCAGGACCGTCGCGCCCAGGAGGGCGAAGAGCGTCAGGCCGTAGGAGAGATAGCAGGTGAGGCCGAACAGCAGACCGGAGCCGGCGCCCCACCACAGCGAGCCTCCCGTGACCGCGAGCGCCAGCAGGGCCACGGCCCAGGCGGCGACCGCCGCGAAGTACGCGTCCGCCGAGGTGCCCATCCACACCGCGGCCGGCGCCAGCACCAGGAAGGGCGCCGCCCGCCGCGCGAGCCGCTCCTCCGCCAGCGCGCGGACGGCGACGAGCACCGCCACGCATGCCGTGGCGCCGACGAGGACGCACCACATGCCCGCCCAGCCGCCGCCCCGCAGGCCGAGCCGGTCGAGGAGGACGAAGGTGAGCGTGGCGGCCGGGGGATGTCCGGCGACGTGGGCGGGCCAGTTGTCGGGGGAGTCGAGAAGGATGTGGCCGGTGAAGCCGCGCAGCGCGGCCGGGATGTCGTGGAAGCGGTCCACGACGCGCAGGTACTCCTGGCGGGTGGTGAGCTGTTCGGCGATGCCCCGGTGCCAGCCGTCGATGAGGGCGAGGGAGAGGATCCAGGCCGTGGCCGTCCCCCAGGCGCTCACGAGCAGGGCCCGCCAGGGCAGGCGGTCGGCCAGTGCGGGCCCGTACGCCACGGTCGCCGCCGCCACCAGGACGGCGGCCGGGGTACCGGGACCCGGATGGGGGTCCCAGTTCGCCAGCAGCGGGGGCCAGTCGACGAACAACGTGTGGTGGGCGTGCTGGATGCGGTGGCCGACGAGCACGGCCGCGGTGACGAGCAGCGCGGCGGCCAGGGCGGCGTACACATCGCGAAGGAGGGCGCGGTTCACACCGGAACGCTAGGCCGGGCAGCCGGGTGGATACCGCCGTCCGGGCCGGACGTCAGCGTTTCGTCATGGGTCGTGGCCCCTTTCCGGTGCCGGTGCGGACCTACGGTCGAGCCATGACATGGTCTCCTTCCTCGCCGGGCTTCTGGCGCAGTCCCCTGCGCGGGCCCTGGTTGACCTCCGTGCTCGGCGTGGTGCTCCTCGGCGGGATCACGGTGCTGTTCGTGACGGGTCTGGTCTCCTACGCCGCCTACAACCCGAACCTGGCGGCGGTGAACGACAAGACCCCCGACAAGGGGCTCCTCGGCTTCTACCTCTTCTCCTGGCCGACCCGTCCGCACTGGCTCTACCGCCTCGACCAGGGGGTCCACGTCACCCTCGGCGTCACCCTGATCCCCGTCCTGCTGGCCAAGCTGTGGTCGGTGGTGCCGAAGCTGTTCACGCTGCCGCCGGCCCGCTCGCTCAGCCACGCGCTGGAGCGGCTCTCCCTGCTGTTGCTGGTCGGCGGCGGGCTGTTCGAGTTCGTGACGGGCGTCCTCAACATCCAGCTGGACTACGTCTTCCCGGGCTCCTTCTACCCCTTGCACTTCTACGGCGCCTGGGTGTTCTTCTCCGCGTTCGTCGCCCACGCCGTGCTGAAGACCCCGGCGGCGCTGCGCAATCTGCGCCGAATGCGGGAGGCGGGAGGCGAACTCCCTGTGCAGGCAAGCGAGTTGGTCTCCCCGCGCCCGGCCGCGCCGACCGTCTCGCGCCGAGGTGCCCTGGGGCTGGTCGGCGGCGGTTCGCTGCTGCTGTTCGCTACCACCGCCGGTCAGTCCTTCGACGGCCCACTGCGGCGCACCGCCCTGCTCGCACCTCACGGCGGCCCCGACCCCGGCAGCGGCCCGAACGGCTTCCAGATCAACAAGACGGCCGCCTACGCCGGGATCGACGCGGCACGCACCGGTGCGGACGCCTGGCGCCTGACCGTGACGGGACGCTCCGGAACCGTCCGCCTCAGCCGCGCCGACCTGGCCCGACTCCCCTTGCACGGCGCGGCGTTGCCGATCGCCTGCGTCGAGGGCTGGTCGACGTCCGACCAGCGGTGGCGCGGGGTCCGGCTGCGCGACCTCGCCGCGCTGGTGGGTCACGAGGACGGCCCCCCGGACGTCCTGGTGGACTCCCTCCAACTGCACGGCTCCTTCCGCCGCGCGGCGCTGCGCGCCAACCAGGTCGCCGACCCGCGCTCCCTGCTCGCCCTGTACGTCAACGGCGAGGACCTGTCCCCCGACCACGGCTACCCCGCGCGGATCATCGTGCCCGCCGCGCCCGGTGTGCTCAACACCAAATGGGTGGCCCGGATGACCTTCGGAGACCTGTGATGCGACCGCGGATCCCTGTCGGCGACCCCTTCCACCTCCTGCTGCTCGCCGCCTCGTTCGCCCTCGCCGCCTACGCGGGGGTGCGGCTGCTCGCCGACGACTGGTTCGGCGTGGCGCTGTGGTGGGTGGGAGCGGCGCTGCTGCACGACCTCGTCCTGGTGCCCCTGTACGCGGGGGCGGACCGGGCGGCGCTCCGAGCGCTGGACGCGGCCGGCCACCGCACCTGGGCGATGTACGTCCGCGTCCCGGCGGTCCTGTCAGGGCTGCTGCTCCTCGTGTGGTTCCCGCTGATCAGCGGGATGACGGCCCGGCGTTACCGGTCGGCCACCGGACTCTCGCCGGACGGCTTCCTGGCCCGCTGGCTGCTGATCACCGCCGCGCTGTTCGGGGCCTCGGCCCTGCTGCTGGTGCTGCGGTCGCGCAGGAGGACGAAACGCCGGGCACCGGCCGCCCACTGATCGACGGCACGCCACCCCGCCCGGTCCGCGTACCGGAGGAGGGCCGGCGTGCCGAGCCGCGCCCAGGGGAAGGTGCCGCCCGCCATCCCGGTGTGGACGACGTCCACGACCTGCACCTCGGCCCGCTCGTCGATGTCCAGCGGCGCGGTCTCGGCGATCAACAGGCCCCCGGGAGCGAGCAGTTCCGACATGCGGTGCAGCAGCGCTCCGGGGTCGCCGCCGATGCCGACGTTGCCGTCCATGAGCAGCACGGTGCCCCAGCGGCCCTCGCCGGGGAGCGGCTCGAACACCGAGCGCCGCAGCGCCGGACCGCCCAGCCGCACGGTGTGGTCGACGGCCGTGCCGCTGACGTCGATGCCGAGGGCCGTACGTCCCCGGGCGGCGAGTTCCGCCACCAGCCGGCCGGGGCCGCAGCCGACGTCCAGGACGGTGCCCTCGCAGCGGTCCAGCACGTCCCGGTCGACCCTGTCGGCGCGGGCGCACCAGCGCTCCACCTCCAGCGGCAGCAGCCAGCCGTCGGCGCGGCGCAGGAACAGCGGGCCACGGCCGGCGCGCAGGGCGGTGGCGTAGGGGTCGGCCGTGGCCCAGGCCGTCGTGCTCATCGGTGCCCCGCCGTGGCGTACCGGGCCAGCCGGGCGGCGAACCGGCCGTGCGGGGCCAGCGCAGCGACCGCGTGGGCGTCGTCCGCGGTGTCCACGTCCCGCAGCCGCGGCAGATCCCGCACCCGCAACCCCGCGTCGACCAGCCGCTGCCGCTGCACGGCCCCGGTGACCGGCGTCGACATGGGAACGCCCAGCAGCAGGCCCGGATCGGGCTCGGCCAGCCCCAGCGCCCAGAAACCCCCGTCCTCGGCCGCCCCGAAGCGCGCGTCACAGCCGGCGAAGTCGACCGTCAGCAGCTCCGGCGTCACCTGCGGGGTGTCCATGCCGATCAGCAGGGCGGGCCCGCAGCAGTGCGCGAAGGCCGCGGCGAGCCGCTCGTCCAGACCGCCCGGACCCTGTCGTACGACGTCGAAGCCGGGCGGCAGCCACGGGCCCGGAGCGCCGTCCAGGACCAGCACGCGCCGGGAGGCCGGGGTCGCCGCCACGGCCCGCAGGGTGTCGGTCAGCGAGGCCGCCGCGAGCTCCGCCGCCTGCCGCGGGGTGAACGGCGGGGTGAGGCGGGTCTTCACCCGGCCCGGCAGGGGCTCCTTGGCGATGACGAGCAGGGTGGTCATCGGGACACCCCCTCGCCCAGGACCCGGCTCATGTCCCGGGTCGCCTGCCAGGTGCCACGCCAGGTGCCCGTCACCTTCGAGGCGCCGGTGCGGGGCAGATAGGGCACGTCGTGCTCGGTGACCCGCCAGCCCGCGTCGGCGGCACGCACCACCATCTGCAAGGGGTAGCCGCTGCGGCGGTCGGTGAGCCCCAGGCCCAGCAGCGGCTCGCGGCGGGCGGCCCGCAGCGGCCCCAGGTCGTGCAGCCGCAGGCCGGTGCGGCGGCGCAGCAGCCGGGCGAGGACCAGGTTCCCGGCCCGGGCATGCGCGGGCCACGCACCCCGGCCCAGCGGCCGCCTGCGGCCGAGCACCAGGTCGGCCGTCCCGGCGCGGACCTCGGCCACGAAGGCCACCAGCAGGGCCGGGTCCAGGGAGGCGTCGCAGTCACAGAAGCAGACGACGTCCGCGGTGGCCGCGGTCAGCCCGGCATGGCAGGCGGCGCCGAAACCCCGGCGCGGTTCGTGCACGACGGTCGCGCCGAGCGCGCGGGCGACGTCCGCCGAGCCGTCCGTGGAGCCGTTGTCCACGACCAGGGCCCGCCAGCCGGACGGGACACGGGCCAGCACCCAGGGGAGCGCCTCGGCCTCGTTGAGACAGGGAAGGACGACATCAACGTCCGCTTCGGTGGTCACGGCTTTCACCCTACGAACGCGAACCGGGCATACCGGGCTTCGCCTCCTTACGAAACGCGGACGTCCGAGCCCCCGAAGGCCCTGGGACCGACGCCCGCGCGATCCCGGTGCGAGGCTGGAGGCATGCAGCAGTCCAACGCATCCGGCGGCACGGCCGGACGGGTCCTGGTCGTCGACGACGACCCCACGGTCGCGGAGATCGTCGCCGGCTACCTCGACCGGGCCGGGTACCTCGTCGACCGGGCCGACGACGGCCCCACCGCCCTGAGCCGGGCCGCCGCGCACTGGCCCGACCTGGTGGTGCTGGACCTCATGCTGCCGGGCATGGACGGCCTGGAGGTCTGCCGCAGGATGCGCGGCCAGGGGCCCGTGCCGGTCATCATGCTCACCGCGCGCGGCGACGAGGACGACCGCATCCTCGGCCTGGAGGTCGGGGCCGACGACTACGTCACCAAACCGTTCAGCCCGCGCGAACTCGTGCTGCGCGTGGAGTCGGTCCTGCGCCGCACCCGGCCCGCCACCGGCACCCGCCTGCTCGGCTCGGCCGGCCTGTCCGTCGACGCCGGCGCCCGCCGCGCCACCAAGAACGGAGCCGAACTCGCGCTCACCCTGCGCGAGTTCGACCTGCTCGCCTTCTTCCTGCGCAACCCCGGCAAGGCCTACGCCCGCGAGGACCTGATGCGCGAGGTGTGGGGCTGGGACTTCGGTGACCTGTCCACCGTCACCGTCCACGTCCGCCGACTGCGCGGCAAGGTCGAGGACGACCCGGCCCGGCCCCGGCTGATCCAGACCGTGTGGGGCGTGGGCTACCGCTTCGAGCCGGAGGGGGAGTGACCATGCGCGACACCCTGCTCATCGCCCTCTTCGCCTTCCTCGGCGCGGCCGCCGCCGGACTCCTCGGCGCCGGCACCCTGTGGCTGCTGCGCCGCCGCTCGCTCACCGCCTCCCTCACCGTGGTGGCCGCGGTCGCCGTGACCGCGATGCTCGCGGGCACCCTGGCCGTGGCGCAGGCGATGTTCCTGTCCCCGCACGACCTGAGCGTCGTGACGACGGTCGTGGCGATGGCCGCCGTGGTCTCCCTGCTCACCGCGCTGATCCTGGGCCGCTGGGTCGTCGCCCGCAGCCGTGAACTCGCCCGCGCGGCCCGCTCCTTCGGCGACGGCGGCGCCTTCACCGCCCCCGACGGGCCTGCCACCGCCGAACTGGAGGCGCTCAGCAGGGAGTTGGCGGTCACCAGCGCCAAGCTCGCTGAATCCCGTGACCGGGAGAGGGCGTTGGAGACCTCCCGGCGCGAGCTGGTCGCCTGGATCTCGCACGATCTGCGCACCCCGCTGGCCGGACTGCGCGCGATGTCCGAGGCGCTGGAGGACGGCGTCGCCACCGACCCCGACCGCTACCTCAGGCAGATCCGCACCGAGGTCGAGCGCCTCAACGACATGGTCACCGACCTCTTCGAACTGTCCCGCATCCACGCCGGCACCCTGCCCCTGAGCTGCGCCCGGATCTCCCTCTACGACCTGATCGGGGACGCCCTCGCGGGCGCGGACCCGCTCGCCCGCGAACACGGGGTACGGCTGGTCGGCGACCGGGTGGAGGCGGTGCCGGTCGAGGTCGACGGCAAGGAGATGAGCCGGGTGCTCGGCAACCTCCTCGTGAACGCCATTCGCCGCACCCCCGCCGACGGAACGGTGGCCGTCGCCGCCGAACTGTCGCCGGACGGCGTCGTGGTGTCCGTGACGGACGGCTGCGGCGGAATCCCCGAGACGGACCTGCCCCGCGTCTTCGACACCGGCTGGCGCGGCACCCACGCCCGCACCCCACCCGCCGGCGCGGGCCTCGGCCTCGCCATCGTGCGCGGCATCGTGGAAGCCCACCAGGGCCGGGCCACGGTCCGCAACATCCCGGGCGGCTGCCGCTTCGAGGTGACCCTGCCGGTGGCACCGGTGTGAGGAGGGGACCGGACGGGGACGGGGCCCGCGGTGTCCGGCCCGGGGCTCGCCCTCACGCTGCCCGGGCGTGACGCCGCCCCGGCCACGCCTGGCCCCGCCGGTCACTCCTCGGCGAACTCCCGCATGCCGTCCTCGAGGCGGACCTGGGGTTTCCAGCCCAGTTCGGCGCGCAGCCGGGCGGAGTCCGCCGTGATGTGCCGGACGTCCCCGAGCCGGTACTCACCGGTGACCACGGGTTCGGGTCCGCCGGTCGCGGCGGCGAGAGCCCTCGCCATCTCGCCCACGGTGCGCGGCTCACCGCTGCCGGTGTTGTACACCGTCAGCACACCGGTCGGCCCGCCGTTCTCCAGCGCGGCCACGTTGGCGGCGGCGACGTCCCGTACGTGCACGAAGTCCCGCAGCTGCCGGCCGTCCTCGAAGACGCGCGGCGCCTCGCCCCGGGCCAGCGCGGACCGGAAGAAGGAGGCGACGCCGGCGTACGGGGTGTCGCGCGGCATGCGAGGGCCGTACACGTTGTGGTACCGCAGCGACACGGCCCGACAGCCGGTCACCCGAGCCCAGGCGCCGGCCAGGTGCTCCTGGGCGAGCTTGGTCGTGGCGTAGACGTTGCGGGGGTCGACGGGGGCGTCCTCCCCGACCAACCCGGGGGAGAGGGCGGCCCCGCAGCGGGGGCAGGGCGGTTCGAAGCGGCCCGCGGACAGGTCGGCGACGACCCGCGGTCCCGGCCGCACCACACCGTGCCGCGGACACGCGTACCGGCCCTCCCCGTACACGACCATCGACCCGGCCAGGACCAGGCGCCGGACGCCCGCGTCGGCCATGGCGGTGAGCAGGACGGCGGTGCCGAGGTCGTTGTGGGAGATGTAGTCCGCCGCGTCCGCGACACCGTTTCCGAGCCCCACCATCGCCGCCTGGTGACAGACCGCGTCCACGCCCGCCAGCGCACGGGTGACGGCCGCGGGGTCGCGTACGTCGGCGGTGGGGTCCTCCCGCACGTCGTAGACGACCGGCTCGTGCCCGTGCGCCCGCAGCGCGTCGATGACATGGGACCCGATGAATCCGGCACCGCCGGTGACCAGTACACGCATGGGGCCACGCTAGGTCCGTGACCGCGACGAACGCCCCGACCGGCGCGGCACGTCATCACTCCGTAAGACGACGGGGCGCGCGTCGCGGGCGGACTGGCCGGGGCGCGCGGGACGCCGCCGCGCGCCTTACCCCCGTCACCTTCGCCGGGGAAGACGGCCGTGGCGGCCTCGCCCACGGCGAGAAAGCGGGACCCGGCCCCTCGTACCTCGATCGCGGATCGGGCGGCCCCCCGAACACCGCTGACGTTCCCGACCGTTCGGTGTGTCGGGTGCGGTACACCCGGTAACGTCACGGTTCTCAGCGCGTCGGCGAGGGGATCGCATGCAGTACGACTACGACCTCGGCACCCACACCCGTACCGTCACCACGACGTCCCCGGAGGCCCAACTCTGGTTCGACCGGGGGCTGGTGTGGACGTACGGCTTTCATCACGAGGAGGCCGTCGCCTGCTTCGAGGCCGCCGCCGCGGCAGACCCCGACTGCGCCATGGCGTACTGGGGCCTCGCGTACGCACTCGGCCCCAACTACAACAAGCCGTGGGAGTTCTTCGACGGCGAGGACCTCGTGCGGACCGTCGAGCGCACCCATGCCGCGGTGGCACGCGCGCACGAGAAGGCGCAGGCGGGGGCGACGCCCGTCGAGCGGGCACTGATCGACGCGCTGCGCGCCCGCTACCCGCAGGCGCGGGCCGTCGAGGACTGCTCGGTGTGGAACGCGCCGTACGCGGACCGCATGCGCGCCGTCCACGAACTCGCTCCGGACGACCTCGACGTGGCCGCCCTGTACGCCGACGCCCTGATGAACCTGACGCCCTGGCGGCTGTGGAACCTCAGGACGGGTGAGCCGGAGGAGGGAGCCCGCACGCTGGAGGCCAAGGCCGTGCTCGACCGGGCGGTCGCCACGGACGAGGGCCTGTCGCACCCGGGCGTCCTGCACCTGTACATCCACCTGATGGAGATGTCCCCGACTCCCGAGGTGGCCCTGCCGGTCGCCGACCGGCTGCGCGGACTGGTCCCCGACGCCGGCCATCTCCAGCACATGCCCTCCCACCTGGACGTCCTGTGCGGCGACTACCGGCGGGTCGTCTCGGACAACAGCGCCGCGATCGTCGCCGACGAGAAGTTCCGCGCGCGGGCCGGGGCGATGAACTTCTACACCCTGTACCGCTCGCACGACTACCACTTCAAGATCTACGGTGCCATGTTCCTCGGCCAGTCCCGCGTCGCCCTGGAGGCCGCCGCGGAGCTGGAGGCCTCGATCCCGGAGGAACTGCTCCGCGTGCAGAGCCCGCCCATGGCCGACTGGCTGGAGGGCTTCCTCGCCATGCGGGTCCATGTGCTCATCCGCTTCGGCCGCTGGTCCGACATCCTCCGACTGCCCCTGCCCACCGACCCGGAGCTGTACAGCGTCACGACCGCGATGCTCCACTACGCCCGTGGTGTCGCCCTCTCGGCCACCGGCCGGGTCGAGGAGGCCGAGGCCGAACGCCGGTCGTTCCGGGCGGCGGTGGCCCGGGTGCAGGAGACCCGCACGCTGTTCAACAACACCTGCGTCGACATCCTCGCCATCGCGTCGGCGATGCTCGACGGCGAACTCGAGTACCGCAAGGGGAACGTCGACGCCGCCTTCGCCGCGCTGGAGCGGTCCATCGCCCTCGACGACACCCTGCCCTACGACGAGCCGTGGGGCTGGATGCAACCCACCCGGCACGCCTACGGCGCCCTGCTCCTGGAGCAGGGGCGGGTCGTGGAGGCCGAGGCCGTCTACCGGGCCGACCTCGGGCTGGACGACGCCCTGCCGCGTGCTCTCCAACACCCCGGCAACGTGTGGGCGTTGCACGGCTTCCACGAGTGCCTGGTCCGGCTCGGCAAGGCGGGTGAGGCGCGGATCGTGGCGCAGCAGTTGAAGATCGCCGTCGCGCTGGCGGACGTACCGATCGCGGCCTCCTGCTTCTGCCGGCTCGACGCGGTGCCGGGCGAGGGGTGCTGCTCCTGATCGAGTGCCGTCGGCGCGGCCGGGCTCCAACTGTGCATGCGCTTTCTATTGACGTGTACTTGACGTGGTGGCTTCATGGGAGCGCTCCCAACCTCAGTTCGTCCCTCCCTTCCCGAGCCTGAGTTTCTTGGCGCTCACTCCTTGGAGTCGCAGTGAGAAGAACAAGAAGCACGACAGCGAGAAGAACAAGAAGCACGACGACCATGAGCCTCCTGGCCCGTCTGGTGACCGTCCTGCTCGGCCTTGTCGTGGTGGGCGCCCTGTGCCCCGCCGCCGCCCAGGCCCAGGCCGAGCCGCCGGGCACCCAGGCCACCGGCCTGCACATCAGCAACGGCAGGCTGGTCGAGGGCAACGGCAACGACTTCGTGATGCGCGGCGTCAACCACGCCCACACCTGGTACCCGGGTGAACTGCAGTCACTGGCCGACGTCAAGGCGCTCGGCGCCAACACGGTCCGTGTCGTCCTCGCCGACGGTCACCGCTGGAGCGCCAACAGCGCCGCGGACGTTGCCAACGTTGTCAACCAGTGCAAGGCCAACCGGCTCATCTGTGTCCTGGAGGTCCACGACACCACCGGGTACGGCGAGGATGCCGCCGCCGGCACCCTCGACCAGGCGGCCGACTACTGGATCGGCCTGAAGAACGTGCTCGCGGGCCAGGAGAACTACATCATCATCAACATCGGCAACGAGCCCTGGGGCAACACCGACCCGGCGGGCTGGACCGCCCCCACCATCGCCGCGATCAAGAAGATGCGCAGTGCCGGCTTCGAGCACACGATCATGGTGGACGCCCCCAACTGGGGCCAGGACTGGCAGGGCGTCATGCGTGCCAACGCCCGGTCCGTGTACGACGCCGACACCACCGGCAACCTGATCTTCTCGATCCACATGTACAGCGTCTTCGACACCGCGGCGGAGATCAACGACTACCTCAACGCCTTCGTCACCGCCAAACTCCCGCTCGTCATCGGCGAGTTCGGCGGTCCCGCCGACCAGTGGGGCGACCCGGACGAGGACACGATGCTGGCCACCGCCGAGCAGCTCGACCTCGGCTACCTCGCCTGGTCCTGGAGCGGCAACACCGACCCCGTTCTCGACCTGTCGATCGACTTCGACCCCAGCCGGCTGAGCGCCTGGGGGCAGCGTATCTTCCACGGTGTCAACGGCATCGCCCAGACGTCCAAGGAAGCGACGATCTACGGCGGCACCCCGGGCGACACCCAGGCGCCCACCGCCCCCGGCACCCCGACCGCCTCCGCCGTCACGGCCACCTCGGCCAAGCTCGGCTGGGCCGCCTCGACCGACAACGTGGGTGTCGCCGGCTACGACGTGGTGCGGATCAGCGGCGGCACCGAGACGAAGGTCGCCGCCTCCACCACCAACTCGGTCACGCTCTCCGGCCTCACCGCCAAGACGACGTACACCTTCGCCGTCTACGCCCGTGACGCGGCTGGCAACCGTTCCTCCCGTTCCGCCACGGTGAACGTCACCACCGCTGACGCCCCCGCCGGCACCTGCTCCGTCGGCTACCGCGTCGTCGGCGACTGGCAGGGCGGCTTCCAGGGCGAGATCACCATTCGCAACACCGGCACGGCCGCCATCAGCGGCTGGACGCTGGGCTTCTCCTTCGCCAACGGCCAGACCGTCTCCAACATGTGGGGCGGCACACCCACCCAGACCGGCGCCGCGGTGAGCGTCACCCCGGCGTCCTACACCTCCACCATCCCCGCCGCCGGTTCGGTCACCGTCGGCTTCATCGGCACCAAGGGCGCGACCAACACCGCTCCGAGCGCGTTCACGCTGAACGGCAGCGCCTGCACGACCGCCTGACCGGGACCGCGGTCGGCCGACCGGCGGGGCAGCGTCCTCGCCGGTCGGCGGTCCCCATGGACGACGGGGCGACTTCCCGCCGGGCGGCTGTGCCGCGGTGGACGTCGGTCGACCGGGCGATCGGTTACGGTCGGGCGCCGGGTTCGAAAGACCAGCCGAGGGAAGTCGACATCACATGCCCTACGCCTTTGACCCCGAGCTGGCCCCCTGGGTGGAGCTGCTCCCCGCCCTGCCCTTCGACGACGTCGTCGCGGCTCGCGCCCTGGAGTCCGAGATCCTCACCCAGATGCCCGAGCGCGAGCTGTCGGTCCCCGTGGACGTACGGGACTCGACGGCGCCCGGTCCGGACGGGGCGGACGATGTACCGGTACGGATCTACACACCGCAGATCGGCCAGGCGCCCCGGTCCGCGCTGGTCTACCTGCACGGCGGCGGGTTCTGCCTGGGCAACGTCGCCCTCGCGCACGGGGGCTGCACCCTGTTCGCCGCGGAGACGGGCGCTGTCGTGGTCTCCGTGGAGTACCGGCTGGCCCCCGAGCACCCGTTCCCGGCGGGCCTGGAGGACGGCTACGCCGCGTTGGAGTGGACCGTCAAACACGCCGCCGAGCTGGGTGTGGACCCCACCCGGATCGGGGTGGGCGGGGACAGCGCGGGCGGTGGGCTCGCGGCGGCCCTGTCGTTGCTGTCACGGGACCGGGGCGGGCCGGTGCCGTGCTTCCAGTATCTGGGGATGCCGGTCCTGGACGACCGGCTCCGGACGCCGTCGATGCACACGTTCACCGACACTCCCGGGCTGCGCAGGTGCGACGCGGAGTCGTTCTGGGACCACTACCTCGGCGGTCCCGGCGTACGGGGCGGCGCGGACGTCTCGTGCCATGCCGCGCCCGCCCGCGCCGACGACCTCGCCGCACTGCCGCCCGCCTATGTGTCCGTCTGCGAGTTCGACCCCCTGCGCGACGAGGCGCTGGACTACGCCCACCGACTCGTCCGGGCCGGCGTCCCGACCGAACTGCACCTGTTCCCCGGCACGTTCCATGCCTCCACGGCGATCCAGGACGCGGACGTCAGCAGGCGCATGACCAGCGAAGCGATCGGCGCCATGCGGCGGGGGCTGCGGGTCGGGGCGCCCGTGGAGTGACGCACGGCAGGGGTGGACGGCCGTCGTGGCGGGGATCGGCCTCGACCAGGCCGACGCGCCCGCTGTGGCTGAAGAGCACGATCGTGGTGCGGTCGGGGCTTCTTCGACGGCGAGGCGTGGTGCCCACCGGGTCGCCGGTGGCCGGGGTGTCGGAGCCGGGTCGCGGACCGTCGTCCCTGAGTCTCGCGGAGACGTCAGCCGGAGCTGTCCTGGTCGACCAGGGTGTACATGACGGAACGCTGCTGCTTGTGGCGGCGGATACGGCCCTTGGCGACCAGGGACTCAAGGGTGTTGCGCACGACCTGCGGTGTGGGATCGCGGTCGGGGTGCTTCTCGATGAGTTCGTCCCGCAACTCCTTCGCCAGACGCGGCTCCTCGTACCGGCCGAGCAGCTCCGTCAGGAGGTCGCTGAGGAGAGGCTGCCCCGGCTTCTTCCTGGCGCCGGTCTTGGCACCGGCTTTGGTGCCGGTCTTGGCGTCGGGTTTGGCGCCAGTCTTGGCACCGGGTTTGGTGTCGGGTTTGGCGCCAGTCTTGACGTCGGTCTTGACGTCAGGTTTGGGGTCGGTCTTGACGTCGGGTTTGGCGTCGGTCTTCGCACCGGCCTGCGCAGCCGTCTTCGCGGCTTCGCCGGCGTTCGCGGCAGGGGGCTGGGCCGTCTTCGCGGCGGCCTTCGCCGCCTTCGGGGCGGCGGGCTCGTCCTGACGTTGCTCGGGCAGTGGGGACGCGTTCCCGGAACCCTCGTACTGCTCCGCGAGTTTGAGGATGTCCAGCAGGAGGGACTCCTCCTGTTTCAACACGGAGATCCTTTCCGTCAGCTGCTGTTGCAGCTGACGGTTTTCCTCCAGGTCCGCCGCGGCCTGTGTGACGTACCGCGATCGGAGCGTGGCGGCTGACTGGCTGGACACAACCGTTCACTCCCCTTGCATAAGGACGACGTTCGCGCATGGTACCCACGTCGAAGCGTTCTGTGTGGACAAAGGTCATGGACGCAGGACACCGCCCACTTCCGACACATGATGGCGCTCGCGTGCGCACGCGCGACGGGAGCGGCTCACATGTGTGACTCCTGTGTGTGCTGTTAGTGGCGCCGGAACGGTTGATGCGCGCCCGCACGTCCCGCGCACCGCGTCACACGTGTGAGCCTTCCCCAGTCCTGTACGGTCCTCCTCCGCGGCCGGCTCCGCTCCGGAGGCGGACCCGCTCTCGGCGCGGGCCCACCGGGATCTCGGTCCGGCCGTGGCGCGGATCGCGGCCTTCTGTACAAAGCCGAACCATTTCCTTGGCGATCCGGACGGAGTCACGGTGTTCCGCCGCGGGGTGAGGCGTCGCGCGGCCAGCATGGTGAGAGCAGGGGATGACTTTTGTTCGCAGAGTGGACTAGTTTTCACCGCAGTGTCGCGCTGAGCCCTTGAGGAGTCGTCGATGAGCAGAACCGAGTTTCCCGAGGCCGCGCCGGCGGCGGGTCCCGTACGCGGCCGCCGGGAGGGTGCCCTGTCGGTGTTCCGCGGCATCCCCTACGCGCAGCCTCCGGTGGGCGACGCCCGCTTCGCGGCCCCGCGGCCTGTGGACCGGTGGGACGGGGTGCGGGACGCCTTCGCGTTCGGTCCGCCTCCGCCGCAGGAGCCGATGGGTCCCGAGGCACCCGGGCACGCCGCGGCCGGTGACGACTGGCTGACCGTGAACATCTGGACCCCGGACGCCGACCCGGCGGCACGCCGCCCGGTGATGGTGTGGCTCTACGGCGGCGCCTACAAGTTCGGTTCCTCCGACGACCGTGCCTACGACGGCGCCCGTCTGGCGAGCGAGGGTGGGCTCGTCGTGGTCACCCTCAACTACCGGGTCGGTGTCGAGGGCTTCCTGCGCATGGAGGGCGCTCCCGCCAACCGAGGTCTGCTCGACCAGGTCGCGGCGCTGGAGTGGGTGCGTGAGAACATCACCGCCTTCGGGGGAGACCCGGAGCAGGTCACCGTTTTCGGCGAGTCGGCGGGCGCGGGGTCCCTCGCCGCCCTGATGGCCATGCCGAGGGCGCGGGGCCTGTTCCGGCGGGCCATCGCCCAGAGCGTGCCGGGCACGTACTTCTCGGACTCGCTCGCCGCCGACATCGCCGAGGCCCTCGCCGGCGGGATCGGACTGCGGCCCGGCGTGGCGGACCTGGCCGGTGTGGACCCGCGCAAGCTGCCCGAGGCGGGGGCGATCCTGACCGCCCGGATGCGCGAGTACCTGCCGCGCTGGGGCGCGGTCGCGCTCACCCCGACGCCCTTCTCGCCGGTGGTGGACGGCGAGGTGCTGCCCACCGCGCCCTGGGAGGCCCTGGCGGGCGGCGCGGCCGCGGACGTGGAGCTGATCGTCGGGCACAACCGCGACGAGTACCGCCTGTTCCTCCTGCTCGGCGGGCTCCTCGGCCGCGTGGACGAGGAACTGTGCTCGCTGGCCCTGCGCCTGTTCGGTCCGGCGCCGGACGCCGAACAGGCCTATCGGGCCACCTTCCCGGACGCCGGCGCGGAGCAGCTCTTCGAACTCGTGCAGTCCGACTGGCTGTTCCGCATGCCGTCCCTGCGTCTGGCCGAGGCGCAGGTGGCCGGCGGAGGCCGCGCACACGTCTACGACCTCACCTGGACAGCCCCCGCGAACGGTGGCGCGCTCGGCGCCTGTCACGGTCTGGACGTCCCCCTGACCTTCGGTGTGTTCGACGGCAACGGACTCGGCGCGATGCTGATCGGACCCACTCCCACGCCCGCGACCGAGGCGCTCTCCGCCCATGTGCGCTCCGCCTGGGCCGCGTTCGCCACCACGGGCGATCCGGGCTGGCCCGCCTACGACCCCGAGCGCCGTCTCGTCCAACTCCTCGACGAGGAACCGACGGTGGCCGTATACCCGGAGGAGGCCTCGCGCCGCCTGTGGGAGCGGCACACGTTCACGGCGCTGCCGTTGGTGACGGACTGACCTGGCCGGCGGGTCTGGCGGGGTCGACGGTCCTCGCCGAGGGTCGCCTGACGACCGGTCTCGGGGAGCCGCCCGACGACGGTTGCCGGGAGCCGCCGGTCGCCCCGCGCCGGGACCCGCCGGACGTCCGGTCTCAGGGAGCCGTCGGGCGACCGTTGTCGGGATCCGCCGGACGCCCCTCGCCGGGACCCGCCGGGCGACCCGTGCCAAGGAGCCGTCGGACGACCCGTGCCAGGGACCCGCCCGTCGCCCCGCGCCGGGAGCCGGGCGCACCACCCTTGTCCGGGGTACTGACAGCGCGAAGTAGGGCGTGTAGATTGCGGCCGTCTCGAAAACGCACAAAATAAGCCGGGCTGTCGAGCCGCACCACGCACCAGGGCAGCCGTGGTCTCTTCCCCACCCCTTCCCCCTGGAGGAGCCCATGCGAAGGCGCGTACTCGGGCTTGGCGCAGCGCTGATCGTCCTCGTCGGTGTGGCCGGATGCGGCTCCTCGGACTCGGGGACGAGCGGTCCGTCGACCACGGGCGGCGGCGGGACCACCACGGTGAAGGTCGGCATCGTGCCGATCGTCGACGTCGCCCCGCTCTATCTGGGGCAGCAGAAGGGCTTCTTCAGCAGCCGCGGCATCAAGGTGGAAATGATTGCCGCCCAGGGCGGTGCCGCGATCATCCCCGGGGTCGTGAGCGGCCAGTTCGAGTTCGGGTTCAGCAACACGACCTCGCTCATGGTCGCCCAGGTCAAGAAGGTGCCCGTCAAGTCCGTCGCCAACGGCGCCGCCTCCAACGGCAAGGTGGGCGCCGACGTGACCGCCGTGATGGTCAGGAAGGACAGCCCCGTCAAGACGGCCAAGGACCTGGCCGGACGGACCGTGGCGGTCAACACGCTGCAGAACATCGGCTCCACCACCGTGCGCGAGTCGGTCCGCAAGGCCGGCGGTGATCCCTCGAAGCTGAAGTTCGTCGAGATCCCGTTCGACCAGATGCCGGCCGCCGTGGACGACGGGAGGGTGGACGCCGCCTGGATGGGCGAGCCCGCGCAGACCGTCGCCAAGGCCCAGGGTGCCCGTGTCGTGGCCTCACCGTTCGCCGAGACGGACCCGCGGCTCACCGTAGCGACGTACTTCACCTCGACCCAGCTCGCACAGCGGGACCCTGACCTGGTGAAGAGGTTCGCCGAGGCGATGGCCGAGTCGCTGCGGTACGCCTCCGCGCACCCGGACGAGGCCCGGCAGACCCTGACCACCTACACCAAGATCAGCGGCGACGTCCTGAAGAAGCTCATCCTCCCCGGCTGGCCCACCGAGGTCGACATGGCCTCCCTGGAGAAGTTGGCCGGCCTCAGTGAGCAGGACGGTCTGTTCGGCGACCAGAAGCCGGACCTGGCCACCCTGTTCTCATGACCCGCCCGCACCGCCGCCGGGGGAGCGCCGCTGCCCGGCGTCGGTGACCACCTCGCCCTGGATCACCCGAGGGGGCGCCGTTTCTCCGGCCGCCTCTTCCCGCATGGCGCGCTTCTCCGCCTTCAGGATGCGCGCCGACTTGCCCGCCGAGCGGGCCAGTTCGGGGAGCTTCTTGGCCGCGAGCGCGGCGATGACGACGAGCAGGATGACGGCGAGCTCGCTCATTCCGAACATCGGGGTCCCTCCGGATCGAACGGTGACGCCGAAGTCGCAGGCGATCCCGGCCAGGCGGGCAGCGTACCTCCGCGGTTCGTGACCTGCTCGGACGGGCAGGAGCGACGGGGGCGACCGAACCGCCTACGATCTGCACCAACGTGGAAACAGGCGGACGGAGGGCCGGCTCCCAGTGCTTCTCGGAGGTCTCCTCGGGGAACTGCCCGCCCGCTCCGTTCGTTCTCCCACCGCACATCAACTGAAGGAGCAAGACGTGTCCGCCACATCGACGGACTCCCCGGGGCACAGTCCCGGGCCACCCCGCCTCGCCGAGCGTGATCGCGGCACCGGACAGGGCGCCCCCTCTCGGTCGACACGCCGATGAGTGTCGTGAACGCCCTGCTCGGCCTGCTGGCCGTCTTCGTCCTCACCGCCGGCACCGGCTACTTCGTGGCCCAGGAGTTCGCCTACGTCTCCGTGGACCGGCTCGCGCTCGCCCGTGAGGCGGAAGCGGGTGACCGAAGGGCCGCCCGCGCCCTGACGGTGCTGGAGCGGCTGTCCTTCATGCTGTCGGGCGCCCAGCTCGGCATCACCGTCACCGGCCTGGTCGTCGGCTTCATCGCCGAGCCGTCCGTCTCCGCGCTCCTCGAGCCCGCCCTGACCGGCATCGGCATCCCCGAGGGCGCCGTCGGCGGGATCTCCGTGACCCTCGCCTTCGTCCTGGCCACCGTCGTCCAGATGGTGCTCGGCGAGCTGGCCCCCAAGAACCTCGCGATCGCCGTGCCGGAGCGGCTGGCGAAGTCACTGGCCGGCTCCACGCTGGCGTACCTCAAGGTCGTCGGACCGCTCGTCCGGGTCTTCGACGGCGCGGCCAACCGGCTGCTGCGCAAGGTCGGCATCGAGCCCGTCGAGGAACTGCACCACGGCGCGACCCTGGAGGAACTCGGCCATCTCATCGGCGAGTCCCACGAACAGGGCGAGCTGCCCAAGGAGACGGCCGAACTCATCGACCACGCACTGGAGTTCTCCGAGCGGACCCTGGACGAGGTCATGGTGCCGCGCGTCGACGCCGTCTTCGTCCGCAAGGACGCCACCGCCGCCGAGGCCGTCGACCTGATCGCCAAGCACGGCCACTCCACCTACCCCGTCCTCGGCGACCACCCGGACGACGTCCCGGGCGTCGTCGGGGTGCGCGAGCTGACGCGGCTGCCCGCCGCGATGCTGGCCGCCACGACCGCGGGCGCGCTGGCCCGGCGTCCGCTGCTGCTGCCCGACACCCTCCCGCTGCCGGACGCCGTGGAGCAGATGCGCGAGGGGGACGACGAGTTCGCGGTGGTCCTCGACGAGCACGGCGGCGTCGCCGGCATCGTCACCTACGAGGACATCGCCGAGGAACTGGTCGGCGACATCGCCGACGAGACCGACACGGTCATCGAGGTCGCCGTCGCGGACGGCACGGGCTGGCTGGTCGACGCGGGCCGCCGCCTGGACGAGGTCGCCGACGCCACCGGCGTCGAGCTGCCCGAGGACGACGACTACGACACCGTCGCCGGCCTGATCGTGGACCGGCTGGGCCGCTTCCCGGCCATCGGCGACCGGCTGACGGTCGAACTGACCGACGGCGGCAGCGCGGTCATCGTCGTACGCACCCTGGACCGGCATGTGCCGGAGCGGGTCCGGATCCACAAGGAGCGGTCATGAGCTTCCCGATGGCGCTCTTCGTCACCGTGCTGCTGCTGATCGGCAGCGGGTTCTTCGTGGCGGCCGAGTTCGCTCTGGTCGCCGCCAAGCGACACCGCATGGAGAAGGCCGCCGCCCAGGGACAGCGCGGAGCCAAGGCGGCCCTGGCCGGTATGCGCGAGCTGTCGCTGATGCTGGCCGGCGCCCAACTCGGCATCACCGTCTGCACCCTGGGTCTGGGCTCGGTCTCCAAGCCCGCCATCTCCCACCGACTCGATCCGCTGCTGCACGACCTGGGCCTGCCCAGCGCCCTCAGCTACGGCATCGCCTTCGTCTTCGCGATGGCCGTCGTGGTGTTCCTGCACATGGTGGTCGGCGAGATGGCCCCCAAGTCCTGGGCCATCGCCCACCCCGAGCACTCCGCCATGCTCCTCGCCCCGCCCTTCCGGGCCGTGGTCAAGGCGGTCCGGCCGCTGATCGCGGTGCTTAACAAGATCAGCAACGCCCTGGTACGGCTGTGCCGGGTCACCCCGCGCGACGAGCTCGCCTCGGTCCACAACCGGGAGCAACTCACGCACCTCGTCGAGGAGTCTGAGCGGCTGGGCCTGATCAGCGAGAGCGACTCGGAGCTGCTCACCCGCTCGCTCGTCGAGCCCGAGACCCCCGTCGGCGAACTCCAGGTCCCGGCCGCGGAGATCACCTCGGTGGACGGCGACGCGGGCATCGACGACATCCTGCGCCGCGCCGCCGAGCACGACCGCACCCGCCTTCTCGTACGGGAGGAGGGCGGGCAGGGTCGGGTGCTCGGCTCCGTCCACGCGCGCGACGCCCTCGTCGCCCGCGCCCAGGCTCGCGCCACGAACGCCCGTGTCCTGGCCCGCCCGGTGCCGGAGCTGACCCACGGCACCACGGTCGCCGACGCCATCGAGCTGCTCCGCCGCAACCGTGCCTCGCTCGCGGTCGTACGCGACGAGAGCGGGGCGCTGACGGGCATGGTGACGCTGGACGACCTGCTGGCCCGGTATCTGCAACCGGCGTGAAGCGCCGCCCGGGAGGGTGGCGCTGTGCCCGGATGACAAGGCCGCGGCGGAAAACTGAGTTCCTGCCAGCACTGCCTGAGGGAGGTGCCACCCGCCTCCTAGCGTCCATGGCATGGACATGATTCGCAGAAGGAAGGGAAGGGCGTGGCGCTGTGCCGCGCTGTCGGTGCTGCTGACCGCGGGGACGCTCACGGCGGCGGCCTCCGGCGCCCGGGCGGACGGGGCGCGGACCGAGACGCCGGTGGTGTCGAGCTCGCCGATCACCGGGGTGCGCGAGTCGGTGGTGCGGGTACGGGTGCCGTTGCCGGCGTCGGCCGGCGCCCGTCCGGCGGCGTGCGACTGGCTGTCGTATCTGCGCTACCGCGCGGTCGGCGGTCCGGCAGCCTCCGTCGACGCGGACCGGATCCTGATCGCCCAGCCGGGCATCCTGGAGGGCGCCGGGGCCTTCGACAGCGTCGCCCGCAACACCGTGGCGGCGGCCGCCGCACAGGGCCGGCACATCGAGTTCTGGGCGCTGGACCGGCGCTCCAACTGTCTGGAGGACCGCACCGGGATCGCCTCGGGCGACCAGCACGCGGCCGTCGACTACTACTACCGCGGCAAGCAGGTCGCGGGCCGGACCTTCGACGGCTTCGTGGGCAACGGGCAGTTGGGGTGGATGGCGGGGCTCGGCATCGAGCAGACCGTCCGCGACCAGTACGACCTGCTCGCGGCCGAGCTGCCGGGCCAGACGCTGCGCAAGCGGAAGGTGCTGTGCGGCGGGCATTCGCTGGGCGGGGTCGTCACCGGCTACTTCGCGGCCGCCGACTTCGACGGGAACCCGCGGACCACGGCCGACGCCGGGTACAACCAGTGCGCGGGCTACTTCGCCCTCGACACCACCGTCTCCACCTCGCTCGCCGACCTCAGCGGCAACCTGCCGGACGACGTCAACCTGCCCGACATCGGCCTCGGTCACGGGGTGGTCCAGGCCGGGCTCGACAGCGGAGTGCTGCCCCGCTCGCTGTCCGCGCCGGTCCTGCTCAACCCCGAGACCATGACGCTCCTCGCGATCGCCGGTCTCGGCGCCCTGCGCGGCCCGGGCGCCGAGGCCGACCTGCCCCGCTATCTGCCCTCCGGTCTGAACATCGACGCCACCAACCGCTTCCTGTTCTCCAAGGACACCGCCACCTTCGTCACCGGCACACCGAGCGTGAAGGACTTCCGGCTCACCAACGAGGCGGTGCTCGGGTCGCTGATGGACGACCACTCCGTGCCGCTCGCCTTCCTCCAGAGCAGTGTCGGATTCTTCGACGGGGGACCGCTCGCCGACAAGAACTTCCCCGTGGCCAACGGGGACCAGTCGCGGCCCGGGCTGTACGGCACCGAGTACAAGGCCATCCCGGACCGCCCCCGGGGGCCGCTCTACACATGGCGCAACTTCGACCGTGTCGGGGACGCCGACGACCCCGGGTACCGGTCGGCCGACGGCACGCCGTTCACCGCCGCGGGCAAGGAGGTCACCGACATCCAGGAGCTGGCCCGGAGCCTGGCCGAGCAGCCGCTGGACTTCACCGAGCAGTACTTCCCGACCAAGCTCGTCACCGACCTGCAACTGGCGACCTCCCCGCAGGTGAAGAAGCTCGTCGTGCATCCCGGCGGACTCACCGCCAACCCGACCCTGACGGTGCTCGCGGGCGACGGACTGCTCGCCGGCCGGGTCCCGGCCGACCTGCATCCCGTGGTCGCCGACGGCTACCAGCACCTCGACGTGCTCACCGCGGCGCCCGTGCAGAACAACGGCCGACCAGAGCCCGTCTCCACCAGCCTCGCGGGGTTCGCCGCGGACCCGCGATAGGCGCACCACGGCAGGGGAAGGGCCCGGGAGGTTTCCCGGGCCCTTCCCCTGCCGTGTGCTGCGGCCTCGGGACTCAGACCTTGCCCGCCGCGAAGGTGGCCGCGGCGTCCGCGTTCGCGGTGTAGCCGAGATGGGCGCCGACGTCGTTCCCACCGTTCTCACAGACCGGGTCGCCGGTCGCGCAGAAGTCGATGGTGCGGCTCTGGTAGGTGCCCGTGACGCTCTTGCCGAGGGCCCGGATCGGGTTGCCGAACAGCAGCACCGCCGCGACTCTCGGCTCGACCCTGGCCGGCAGCGTGGCGACGATCGGGCTGCCGACGACCGCACCGGCGCTGCTGATCCCGATGGAGTTGTCGACGACGTTCGCCCCCTGCGAATAGCCGACCAGAATGAAACGTTGATTCGGACAGGACGAGGCCTGCTGATTGACGTGGTTCACCAGATCCGAGTTGCCCCGGGCGGCGGACGTCAGCGAAAGGTCGGCAGGATAGTTCACCGCATAGCTGGAGAACGTCCGGCCGGTGATTTTCTTCTGCAGGGCGGAATACACGGGGTCGCCGACGATGAAACCGAGCGTGCCCGGTTCGAAGGTGCCGCGGGCGGCGACAACCTCGATGTCCGTGCAGGCCGCGGCCGATGCCGTCGGTGCCGAGAGGGTGGTGAGCCCGGCTCCGCCGACCAGTGAGAGCGCGGCGAGGCATAAACGGATGCGCATGGGATCCTCCGCGGGTGGGGCGCGAGACGCGCCTGCGAAAAAGGATGCCCTGAAGGTATTCGCTCCGCTCGGCGGACTGTTATGGACGGGGAAAAGGAAATGCCGCGGGTTTTTGTACCGGGGTGAGCGTCGACCGAATGGCGGGCGCCGGTCCGCCCGCCGACCGGGAACGGATTCTCACTCCGGCCGCGTGGGCAGTGATTCCGCCCGCAGCGCGAGGATGAGGTCGAGGCGGGTCTCGGGATCGTGCAGGGCGTCGCCGAACAGCTTCTCCAGCTGACGCAGGCGGTAGCGGACCGTCTGGGGGTGGATGTGCAGCCGGGCCGCGACATCGGGCACGTTGCTGCCGCCCAGCAGCCAGGCCAGCAGGGTCTCGGCGAGCCGGGCGCGCTGCCCCGGCAGGACCGTGTCGAGCGGGGCGAGGGCATGCGCGCGCAGGGTGTCCAGCAGCGGCTCGTCGGAGTGCAGCAGCAGCGTCGCCAGATGGTCGGAGCAGCGCACCACGCCGTGCCGGGGCAGCACACCGCGGCCCATCAACCCCAGCGCCCGGGTCGCCCAGCGCAGAGACCGGGCGCCCTCGGTGACCGGCACCGTCGGGCCCACCGCCGCCGGACGTCCGCGCAGCGCCAGGGCGAAGCCGCGACCGGCCCAACGGCCGGAACCGTCGGGATCGGGCACGACGATGCGGGGCGGCCGGGACTCCATGTCCGACAGCGCGCCCGCCATCGCCGGCGCGTCGCACTGGTCGGGGGAGGCGGCGGCCAGGGCGACGACGGCGATCTGGCGCGGCACCGGCCAACGAGCCCGGTGCGCGAGGTCGTTGACGGCCTCCAAGGCCACCGGCCCCGGTCCCAGCAGCAGGTTCAGCAGGCGTTTTCGACGCCGTTCCAGCTCGTCCGTGCTGCGCAACTGCCCTGCCGCGTACCCGGCCGCGGACGCCTCCGCGACCTCGTGCACCGTACGGAACGCCAGTTCGCCCAGTGCGGCCACGACCGTCGAGTCCAGCCCCAGGTCCTCCGCGGTGCGGCCCATCAGCCGCCAGGCGTGCATCCCGCCGATGCGCAGCGCGGACTGCAACGGGTCCAGGGCGCGGCCCTCCACGGCCGTACCGCGTCCGAGCTCGTAGTACGTCGCCGCGATCGACTCCCCGTCGTCGCACGGGTCGGCGATGTGGTCGACGAACAGGGTCAGCGCCTGCACCACCCCCTCCCGCAGCCATTTGCGTTCGGTCTCGTCCGCGGGTCGCGCGTACTCCGGGACCTGGCGGCGGACCTCTTCCTCCACCTCGTCGGCCACGGACTTGAGCCGGGCGCGCAGCAGCTCCGCCAGTTCGGGCGGCACCGGTGCGGTCCCGCGACCGTCCGGCACCTCGTGCGGTGTGGGGGCAGTCATCGGGGACATTCCTTTCGCCCGGATGCGGGTCGCGCGAGCGCTGTGGCCCACGGGACGGCTGGGACCGCCCGGGTTGGACGGGCGTCCCCTCCGCTCCGTTCCGTGCCCCCACGGCGCGGACATTACGCGGGCACCCCCAGCGCACCGGCGAGCATCGGCCACGAGGAGGCGAGCTCGCCCTTCCAGTAGGCCCAGCTGTGCCCGCCGCCGGTGTAGAGGTGGGTCGTCGCCGGGATGCGCAGGCGCGCGAGCGTGTCGGTGAAGCTGTGGGCCGAGGGCCACAGGGCGCTCTCCAGGATCCCGGGCAGCGGATCTCCGCTGCCGCCGCCCACCCCGCTGCCCTGGGAGACGTAGAGGGCGGTGCCGCGCAGTCCCGCGGCGCGGGCGCGCGGGTTGAAGTCCCGCCAGGTGAGGAGGTTGAGGACCGGGTGGCCCCAGAGGGAGACGGGGGACAGGCCCTCGCGGGCGACGATCGCGTCCACGATGGTCGGCACGCCCGGTGCGGTGGTGTCGAGGACCCCGCTGTAGGAGGCGGCCGCGGCGAACACGCCCGGGTGCCGGGCGGCGTGGGCCATGGCCCCGTAGCCGCCGGTGGAGACGCCGGCGACGACCCGTCTGCCGGAGGCCCGGTATTCCCGCGCCAGCAGCCGTGGCACCTCCTGGACCTGGAACGTCTCGTAGTCGGGGCCGTCGCGCCAGGCGCTGGGGATGCCCGTGGGGCCCCCGTCCGGCATCGCCACGATCAGGTCGCGGCCCTGGGTGAAGGCCTCGATGTCCGTCTCCCGGGTCCAGGAGGTGTAGTCGTCGTGGGCGCCGTGCAGCAGGTACAGCACGGGGTAGGTCCGCCCGGTGTCGGTGTCGAAGCCCGACGGGAGGATCAGCCGCACCGGAGCGCTGCGGCCCAACGCCGCGGAGGGCACGGACAGGTCCAGGGTGCGCGGGCCCAGCCGGGTCGCCGCCCGCGCGTGGCCCGTGGTCGCGGCACCGAACAGGACGGCCAGACCGGCCGCGGCGGCCGTTCTGGCGGCGGTGCGCCGGGTCATTCCGGTGGCGGGGTGGGACATGGCGGCTCCTCGTGTTCCGGTTCAGGCGGACGGGGCCCGCTCGGCGAGCGCCCGGCCGAGATGGGCGGCGATCTCCTCGACGCATGGCGGGTCGAGCAGCGCCAGATGGTGCCCGGCCACCGGTACGACCTCCAGGTCCGGGCAGACCTCGTCCCAGCCCAGCGCCTCGTCGTCCCGCTCGTAGGCCGGATCGCGCACGGTGTGGGGGGCGGGCTCGGTGGCCCGGTACAGCAGGGTCCGGCCGTGGTAGGGGCCGGGCCGGTGCGCCTCGCCGATCCGCAGGTCGAGGTAGGAGGCGCGCTGGTGCTCCAGGGCCGCGGGCGGGACGTCCGCCGCCGCGCGCAGCGCCCCGAGGACGGCGTCGATGCGCTGCTCGTCGTCGTCCATCGCCACCAGGTCGTCGTACGGCAACTCCAGGGGGATGCCGTAGGTGTCGGCGACGTGCGCGGCGAAGCCCTCGAAGTGGCGTCGGACCCGGTCGGCTTCGGTGAGGCCGGGGTGCGGGAGTGGGCGCACGGAGTCGATGAGCACGAGCAGGCCCACCTCGCGTCCCGCCTCGGTGAGTTGCCGCGCGGTCTCCTGGGCGACGAAGCCTCCGAAGGACCAACCGCCCAGCAGCACGGGCCCCTTCGGGTGGGTGGCGGTGATCGCCTCGGCATAGCGGCGGGCCTTGTCGGACACCGTACGGGCCTGCTCGATCCGGTCGAGTCCGAACACCGGCTGCTCGGCGGGGAGCCGTTCGGTGAGCTGCCGGTACACCGAGGTCGGTCCACCGGCGGCGTGCACGAGGAACAGCGGCGGGTGGGAGCCGGTGGCACGCAGTGGACGCGGGTGCGCACCACCGGCGGTCGAGGGGAGCCTGTGCTCCACGCGGTCGGCGGCCTCGGCCACGGTGGCGGCGCCGAGCAGGTCGCGCAGGGGCAGGTCGATGCCGAACTCGCGCTCCATGGCGGTACGGACGCGGACGGCCATCAACGAGTCGAGGCCGAGGTCGGCGAGGGCGGCGGCCGGAACGACACGGGCCGGAGAGTGGCCGCTGACGGTGGCGATGTGGTGGCACAGCCGGGCCAGCACCGACGAGGACTCGCCCGCGGGCTCCGCCCCGCCATCGGGCTGACGGTCGTCCCGTTCCGGTGCGTCGCTCGGTCCAGGTGTCGCTCCGGCCCTGCCGTCCGTCCACCAGTGCCGCACGTGCCGCCAGCGCGGCCCGGGTACGTCGACGACCTGGCCGGCCGGCAGCGGGAGGCGCTGGCCCGCCGCGTAGAGCGCGGCCAGCCGGGTCGCGAACGCGGCGGAGCCGTCCGCGTCACGGCGCAGCGAGGCCAGCGCGAGCGCGCCGGGCACGCAGTCGGTGACGGCCCCGGTGAGGACCGGATGGGGGGAGATCTCCACGAACGCGGTGTGCCCGTCGGCCGCGGCGGCCGTGACGGCCCGGTCCAGGCGCACCGGCCTGCGCAGGTTCGCGACCCAGTGGGCGGCGTCGAAGGCGCTCTCGGCGCGCGGGTCGTCGAGGACCGTGGAGTACACCGGCACGCGCGGCCGGCGTCCGCGCACCCCGGCCAGCTTCTCGGCCAGCTCCGGCAGCAGCGGGTCGACCTGCGGGGAGTGCCCGGCGCCGACCACCCGCAGGGACCGGGCGGACCTGCCCTCCTTCTCCAGCCGCTCCACCAGCCGGGCCACCGCCACCGCCTCGCCGGTGACGACCTTGTGCCGGGGTGAGGAGTGCACGGCGACATGCACCCCCGGGAAGTCTTCTCCCAGCCGGTCGAGTTCACGGTCGTCGAGGTCCACGACGGCCATGGCGCCACCGCGCAGTCCGTTCAGCAGCCGGGCGCGCACGGCGATGACGCGCGCCCCGTCCGCCACGTCCAGGGCGCCCGCGCACACGGCGGCGGCCACCTCGCCCATGGAGTGGCCGATCACGGCGGCAGGCTCGACACCGCGGGCCCGCCACAGCTCGGCGAGCGCCAACTGTAGGCCGAACATGAGGGGTTGGGCACTCTCCAGCCGGTCCAGGCCGGTGCCGGAGGCGAGGTGGTCGTACAGGGACAGACCATCGCACTCGGCGGCGAGCTGGGGGTCCAGCTTTTCCACCGCGGCGGCGAACGCGGGCTCCTCGGCGAGCAGTCGGCGCCCCATGCCGGCCCACTGGCCCCCGTACCCGGAGAAGATCCACACGGTGCCGGGGCCGACGAGGTCGCGGTCACCGGTGACGACGCGGGCGTCCGGGCGGCCGGCGGCCAACGCCCTCAACGCGTCCCGGAGTTCGTCGCGCTCGTCGGCGACGACGGCGGCGCGGACCGGTCCCCGGCCGGTGCGCCCGGCGAGGGTGCGGGCCACGTCGGCCGGGTGCGCGGCCGTGGTCTCCAGCCAGTCGGCGACCCGTCCCGCGGTGTCGCGCACCCGCTCCTCGTCGGCGTCGGAGAAGAGGTGCAGCCGGGTGGCGGGCTCGTCGAGCGGCTCCGGCGGGGGACCGGCGGGCCGCCATTCCTCCAGCACCGCATGGGCGTTGGTGCCGCCGAAGCCGAACGAGGAGACGCCCGCGGTGGCCGTGCCGCCGTAGCGGGGCCACGGCTCGGGCTCGGTGACCAACCGCAGCCGGTCGTCGTCCAGCGCGCTGCCGTCCGCGCCGTGCAGGGAGGGCGGGATGACGTCGTGGCGCAGTGCGAGCACCGTCTTGACCAGCCCGGCGATGCCCGCGGCCGACTCCAGGTGACCGAGGTTGCCCTTGACCGAGCCGAGCAGCAGCGGCTGGTCGGGGTCGCGGCCCGGTCCGAGTACGGCGGCCAGGGCGCCCGCCTCGATGGGATCGCCGAGCGGGGTGCCGGTGCCGTGCGCCTCCACGAAGTCGACCTGGCCCGGGGCGAGCCCGGCCCGCGCGTACGCGGTCTCCAACAGGGCGCGCTGGGCTGCCGGGTTGGGAGCCATGAGCCCGTTGGAGCGCCCGTCGGAGTTGACGGCCGTGGTGCGGATCACCGCCAGGACCCGGTCGCCGTCCCGCTCGGCGTGCGACAGGCGCTTGAGGACCACGGCCGCGCAGCCCTCGCCGCGTCCGATGCCGTCGGCCGCGGCCGAGAACGGCTTGCACCGCCCGTCCGGGGCGAGGACACCCGCGCGCCGGAAGGCGACGGTGACCGCGGGCGACAGCAGCAGGTTGACACCCGCCGCGATCGCCGTCTCGCTCTCCCCGGCCCACAGGCTCACGCAGGCGTGGTGCACGGCGACCAGCGACGAGGAGCAGGCGGTGTCCACGGCCAGGCTGGGGCCGCGCGTGTCCAGGACGTACGCCAGCCGGCCCGCGGTGATGCTCAGGGCCGCGCCGGCCGGTGCCCAGGGGTCGACGGCGGCCGGGTCGGCACCGGTGAGCTGGCCGTACTCCGGGGCCGACACCCCGACGAAGACACCCGTGGCGGTGCCCGCCAGCGACACGGCCGGAACGGCGGCGTGGTCGAGCGCCTCGTGCACCACCTCCAGCAGGATCCGCTGCTGGGGGTCCATCAGCGCGGCCTCGCGGGGGGTGATGTGGAACAGGTCCGCGTCGAACCCGGCAATGTCGTCGAGATAGCCGCCGTAGGGGAGCGCGTCGGCGGGCGGGAAGGCGGTGAAGTCGCGCCACCGGTCCTCCGGCACCCGCCGGACGGCGTCGACGCCCTTGGACAGCAGCCGCCAGTAGTCGTCCGGGCCGTGCACCCCGCCCGGCAGCCGGCAGCCCACGCCGATGACCGCGATGGGCTCGCCGTGGCCGCCGGACGCCCTGACGAGCGGCGCCGGGCCGGGCGCCGTCCCGCACAGCCGTGCCACCAGGGCGTCGCCCGTCGATGCCTCCCACAGCAGGGTCGCGGGCAGTTCGCACCCCGTGACCCGGGACAGTTCGGCGGCCAGCGCGACCGCGTCCCGGGAGGACATGCCCAGGTCGGTGAGCTGTCGGTCCATGGGCACGTCCTCGGGCGCGCCGCCGTCCCAGGAGGCCACCCGCTCGGCGATCAGCCGGCGCAGCGCGCCCGCGTCGACGCCCCTCATCCCGCGGCCTTCCGCGACTCCGGGGACGGCGTGTAGACGCCCTGGAGATAGCGCTCCCGGGTCAGCGCCCGGGAGACCTTGCCGCTGGAGGTCCGCGCGACCGCCCCCGGCGCCACGACGACGACCTCGTGCAGCCGCAGCCCGTGCCGGCTGGAGACGGCGCCGCGCACGGCCCGTACGACGTTCGGCACGTCGAGGTCGGCGAGCGTCGTGCCGCGCACGTGCTCGGCCACGACCACGACCCGTTCCGCCGGGGTTCCGGGGACGGCGAAGGCGGCGAGCCGGTCGGGTCGTACGGCGGGGTGCGCGTCCTGGGCGGTGGCCTCGATGTCCTGCGGGTAGTGGTTGCGGCCGTCGACGATGACCAGGTCCTTGAGCCGGCCGGTGACGATGAGCTGCCCGTCCAGCACCGCCCCCAGGTCCCCGGTGCTCAGCCAACGGCCGGGCGCGTCCTCGGTGTCGGCGAACCCGGCCCCGAAGACCCGCTCGCTCTCCTCCCGCCGATTCCAGTAGCCCCGGCCGACATTGGGCCCCTGCACCCGGATCTCACCCACCTCGCCCTCGCCCAGCACGGCGCCGGTGGCGGGGTCGGCGATCCGGACGCGCTGACCGGCCGGGCTGCCGCACCCGGCCAGCAGGACGGCCCGCGGGTCGTCGGGCCGGGCGGGCAGCGCCTTCCCGGAGGCGAGGGCGTCCCGGTCGAGGGCGAACCGGGCGAGGGGTTCACCGGGCCGGGCGGCGCTGACGAAGACGGTCGCCTCGGCGAGCCCGTACGACGGACAGTGGGTGGCGGGGGCAAGGCCCCGGTCGGCGAAGGCGGCGTGGAAGCGGTCGGCGGTGCCGGGGCGCACCGGCTCACTGCCGTTGATCAGGGCGGTGACGCCGTCGAGCCGCAGGTCCGCCTTCTGGGTGTCGGTGATCGTGGCGGCGCAGTAGTCGTAGGCGAAGTTGGGCGCGGCGCTGAGGGCGCTGGGGTGCGCGGCGAGCAGCCTGAGCCAGCGCACGGGCTCGCGCAGGAAGGCCGTCGGGTCCATCAGCACCGACAGCAGCCCGCGGACCACGGGCGCGGCGACGCTGAGCACCAGCCCCATGTCGTGGTAGAGCGGCAGCCAGCCCACGCAGGTCACCCGGTGGACGTCGGCGCCGTACGCGCTCAGCGCCTGGCGGGCGTTGGCGACCACGTTGGCGTGGGTGATCTCCACGCCCGCCGGGGCGCGCGTCGAACCGGAGGTGTACTGGAGGTAGGCGGTGGCCCCGGGGTCCGTGGCGGGCGGCCGGAAGCCGCCGGCCTCGTCGTCGGACACGGCGTCGGCGCCGACGATCCGCGTGTCGGGGGCCGCCTGCGCGCAGAAGTCCGCCACCTCCTGCCGCACGGCGCTCGTGGTCATGACGGCCGCCGGCCGGGCGTCGGCGAGCACGCCCGCGAGCCGGTCCGCGTGTCCGGGCAGCCCCGGCGGGTACAGGGGTACGGCGACCATCCCCGCGGACAGCGCCGCGAGGAACCCGGTGACGTACTCCGTGCCCTGGGGACACAGCAGCGCGACCCGCGCCCCCGGTGCGCCCTGCTCGGCGAGCCGGGCGGCGAGGGCCCGCACGCGCAGGTCCAGACGCCGCCAGGTGAGGGTGCGGTGGACACCGCGCGAGTGCGGCGCGGGATGGTCGACGAAGGTGAACGCCCGGCGGTCCGGGCTGGTCTCGGCCCAGTGCCGCACGTACTCCGGCAGGGTCCGGCACGCGGGCGCGATCAGGGGGCGGCGGCTGTCCATCGGTCGTGGCTCCTCACGTCGCGGGATCGGCCTGCGGGGGGCCGGCGTTCGATCCCGGTCGGATGCGCGGGGTTGCGCGGGGCCTTGCGGGGGGAGTTCGGGAGGGCCTTGCGGAGGCCGGGGGTCGGGGTGTCAGAGGGGGATGTTGCCGTGCCGCCGTTGCGGCAGGTGGGCGCGCTTGCTGCGCAGGGCGCGCAGGGCGCGGCAGATGTGGTGCCGGGTCTCGCGCGGGGCGATGACGGCGTCGACGTAACCGCGCTCGGCGGCGAGGTAGGGCGTGCCGTGGGTGCGCTCGTAGGTGGCGATCAGGTGGGCCCGCAGCGCCTCGGGGTCCTCGGCGGCGGCCAGTTCACGCCGGTGCAGGACACCCACCGCGCCCTCGGCGCCCATCACGGCGATCCGGGCGGTCGGCCAGGCGAGGTTGACGTCGGCCCCGAGGTGCTTGGAGCCCATCACGGCATATCCGCCGCCGTACGCCTTGCGCACCACGACGGTCACCTTGGGGACGGCCGCCTCGGCGTAGGCGTACAGCAGTTTCGCGCCGCGCCGGATGATGCCGCCCTGCTCCTGGCGCAGCCCGGACAGATAACCGGGCACGTCGGTGAAGGTCAGCAGGGGAATGCCGAACGCGTCGCAGAACCGGACGAACCGGGCCGCCTTCTCGGAGGCGTCGATGTCGAGGACGCCGGCCAGGTGCAGCGGCTGGTTCGCCACGACACCGACCGACTGACCTTCGACGCGGGCCAGGGCGCAGATGATGTTCGGCGCGAACAGCTCCTGCACGTCGAGCAGTTCGCCGTCGTCGACGACCGCCCGCAGGATCTTCCGCATGTCGTAGGCCTGCCCGAGCCGGTCCGGGACGATCGAGTCGAGCGGCTCCCCGGCGGGTGCGTCACCGGGCGCGTACTGCGGCGGCCGCTCCATGTTGTTGGCCGGGAGATACGACAGCAGGTCGCGCACGGTGTCGAGGGCGTCCTCCTCGTCGGCGGCGAGGAAGTGGGCGTTGCCGTTGACCGTGTTGCTGGTGCGGGCGCCGCCCAGGTCCTCGGCGGTGGTGCGCTCGCCGGTGACCGTCTCGATGACGTCGGGCCCGGTGACGAACATGTGCGAGGCGCCGTCGACCATCACGGTGAAGTCGGTGATCGCGGGCGAGTAGGCGGCGCCGCCCGCGCAGGGTCCGAGCACCACCGAGATCTGCGGGATGACCCCGGAGGCCTGGACGTTCCTCCGCACCAGCTCGGCGTAGAGGGCGAGGGAGGTGACGCCCTCCTGGATGCGTGCGCCGCCGGAGTCGTTGAGGCCGATGACCGGACAGCCGGTCTTCAGCGCGAGATCCATCAGGGCGACGGTCTTCTCGCCGAACGCCTCTCCCATGCTCCCGCCGAACACCGAGGAGTCCTGGGCGAACACGCACACCTGGCGGCCGTCGACGGTGCCGAACCCGGTGATCACCCCGTCGCCGTAGGGGCGTCGGCCGTCGTCGCCCGTGGACCGGGCCCGTACGAACAGCCCGGTCTCGGTGAAGGACCCCTCGTCCACGAGCCGTTCGATCCGCTCGCGGGCCCCGAACTGTCCACGTCTCCTCGCGCCGCCTCCCGTCGCCTCCTTCGCGCGCCGGCCGAGATCGGCGATGCGCTCGGCGGTGTCGCCCCGCATGTCCGCGGCCCTCTGCTCCGGACCGGATGTCGCAGCCCCTTGTGTCACAACCACCTCCGAAGTGGTTGTCGAATATGGCAGCGTGCCGACCGGGGCCGCGACGAATCACCGGCGTCTTTGGGGTAGTTGAGTCATCGACCGCACAATTTCATCCCGGCGTGACAAGGCCCGCCGACCTTCAGGACCCGTTCGAGGTGTGGCCCGTGGTGCTCAACGCCCGCCGATGGTCTCGACCCGCCGCCTCAACCAGCGCCCCCGACCTGCGCATCGAGGCCGGACGCGCGCATCACTCGGTCGATCGTCACCGTGAGCGGGCTGCTCGCCGGGACCACCGTCTCGACACGACCGGGAAGGACGTCCAACGGCCGGTACCACGACCGCAGTTCGGTCGGACCCACCACGTCCGCGATGGCTTTGGTGGCGTGCCGGACAAGGGTCTCCTCGAAGGGGACGTCCAGGTAGAAGCAGTGGGCGCGGTCACGGTAGTCGGCAACGAGCCCGGCGAGCATGTCGCCGTAGTGCGCCGCGTACAGGATGCCCTCGAGCACGGTGTGGAAGCCGTGTTCGAGGGCGTGCCGCACCGTCAGGTCGATCAGGCCGATGTTGGCGCCGCCGGGGATATCGCGCTCGCGCAGCACCTCACGGCGCAGGGTGTCCTGGCTGACCAGGGCGACACCGCGGCCGTACCGGGCCCGCACCCCGGCGGCCACCGAACTCTTGCCGCTCGCGCTGTTGCCGCGCAGGACGATCAGGCGGGTGGGGGAGAGGACCGTCGTCACCTCGGGGACCCTACCGCTCGGGCGCCCCGGGTCCGTCGGTCCCGGCGCGGAGGAACTCGTGCACGCCCGCGAAACGGCTGGTCATCGGGGCTGGTGTCGGTGGGTGGTCGTCTCCTTGGCCGGTCGCGAGCGGGTGCCTGTGGTGACGAGTGTCTGTCGGACCGATGAGTATGGCCGCCACGCCAGGTCTACATGCGGTGAGACCAGTCGGAGGAAGACCACAGGAGGTCGGAGTGTCCAGATCAGTGCTCGACATGTCGGTGTCGGTCGACGGGTACATCGCCGACACCGAGGATTTCCTCGGCGGCGTCGACGGCGAGCGGCTGCACAAGTGGGCCGACGCCGACGGGGAGTCCGGCCGGCCGTCCGGGCCGGCCGCGCAGTTCCAGGACGAATGGAATGCGGCCGGCGCGGTGCTCGCGGGACGGCGGACCGCCGAGCTCATGGACCACTGGGGTGGTGATCACGGTGGTCTGCCGATCTTCGTGCCCAGCCACCGCCCGCCCGGCCCGGCCGCCCGTTGGGGCTATCCACTGGTGACGTACGTGACCGACGGGATCGAGAGCGCGATGGCACAGGCCAAGGCCGCGGCCGGAGACAGAGACGTGCAGGTGCGGGGCGCGTACACGGCGCAGCGGGCGCTCGAGGCCGGGGTGCTGGACGAGGTGCAGATCCATCAGGTACCGGTGCTGCTCGGGCGCGGCCGTCGGCTGTTCGACGTGTTGCCGTCGGAGATCGAGTTGGAGATCGTCCGGGTGATCGACACACCGCAGGCCACCCACATCCGCTACCGCGTCCGTCGCTGAGCGCACCGACAGACGATCTTGAGTGTGGGCGGTCGCCCGTGACCGGAACGAGTACGCGATCACCGAGCCGCACCCCCCCGTGATCAGCAACTTCGGTGGCACAAGCTGCACATGTTGGTGCCGGGCGGACGCCCTGTCACGCCCAGACCACCTCACCCGGCACCGACGCCACCCGCGTGGCACGCCACCGTGGAACACCGCTCAGCGCCCGGTCAGGAGTTCCCTGGCCGTGCCGAGGGCCTGCTCGGCGTAGGCGCGCCCGAAGAGGACGGCGTGGACCAGCAGCGGGAAGAGCTGGTGGAGGCCGACGCGCCGCTCCCAGCCGGGGGCGAGCGGGGTGACGTCCTGGTAGCCCTCCAGCACCTCGGTGAGGTGCGGGCAGCCGAAGAGCGCCAGCATCGCGAGGTCGGTCTCCCGATGCCCGCCGTGTGCCGCGGGATCGATCAGCCACACCTGGCCGTCGGCGCCCCACAGCACGTTGCCGTTCCACAGGTCCCCGTGCAGCCGCGCCGGCTCCTCGTCCGGGCCGGCCAGCTCGGCGAGGCGCTCGCAGACCCGCTCCACCACGGCCGCCTCGTCGCGCAGCACGGTCCCCCGGTCCGCGGCAGCGCGCAGATACGGCAGCACCCGGTGCTCGGCGTACCACCGGGGCCAGTCGTCACCAGGCACGTTCCGCATCGGGGCCCGTCCGATGAACGCCTCGGCCTCACCGCCCGGCGGCGGCGCACCGAAGGCCGGAGCGCCGGACGCGTGCAGCCCGGCCAGCGCCCGCCCGAACCGCAGCGCGGCCTCGGCCCCGGCCCGCCCCTGCGGAACGGACCCGGTGACCAGCCACCGCCCCTCCACGCCGTGCACGGCCGGCACCCGAACCGCCCCCGCACCGGCCAGCCACTCCAACCCCGCGGCCTCGGCACGGGCGGCCTCCGCGCTCCCGGCGTCCTTGACCACCACCGGCCCTTCGTCGACCGAGACCTCGGTGACCGTCCCCGACAGCGGCCTCCGCGCCGTCACCGCGCGCCCGGTGACCCGCGCGGCGACCGCCTCCGGCCCGTCCTGTTCCTCGCGCACCGCGCCCTCCGATCAACCGGCCCTCAGGCGGCCGGCTCACGCACCATGAACACGTCCACCGGGTCCTCGGACTCGACGGTGAACCCGTGCCGCTCGTACAACCGCCGCGCCGCACCGCCCTGGAGCACGTTCAGCCGGACCGGCAGCCCTTCGCGGTCGCACCGCTCGAGGAGCAGCCCCAGCACAGCCGATCCGATGCCGTCGCCTTGCAGATCCGGCGCCAGGTAGAAGTGTTCCAGCCAGTACGCGTCCTCGGCCGGCCGCAACGCCACGCACCCGGCGAACGCGCCGCCCACCTCGATGACCCAGGTCTGCTCGGGTTCGAAACCGTCCCGCAGCCGCTGGCGCACCCGGTGCTCGTCGTAGCGCCCGAGCCGTTCCAGATCGGGCCGCATGACCACGGCACGCAGCTCGACGACCGCCTCGACGTCGGCCGTCGTCGCCGGTCGCACCTTCCAGTCGGCCATGATCACCACGTTACGGTAATGCGCGTGCGTCCGCGGTGCGCGGGTCGCTACGATCCGGCACCGCCGACCACGGCGTACGCGAGAGCTTCCAGGGGGCGTCATGGAGTACTTCTTCTACTGCCGGGACCGGCAGGGATCCATGCCGCTGCGCATGGAACTCAACGAGGATCACTGGGCGTTCATGGACCGCTACGTCGACGTGATGATCGCCCGCGGTCCTACGCTCACGGCCGACGGCGAGGGCGTGACGGGCAGCATGCACATCGTCGACCTGCCCGACGCGGCCGCCGCGCGGGAGTTCGCGTTCGACGAGCCCAACCACCGGGCGGGCGTCTACAGCGAGGTGATGATCCGTCGCTGGCGGAACGTACTGGGCCGCACGATGTGGGAGTTCACCGGCGCGCGTGCCGGCCGGCCCCGATTCCTGGTGATCGCCCACGGCAAGCCCGACGCCACCGGGGCGTCCGACCGGCAGTTGGCGGAGCAGCACCGGTATCTCGTCGACGGCTACCGTCACCACCTCATCGCCTACGGCCCGTTGCTCTCCGAGGACGGAACCGGGTGGAGGGGTACCGCCCTGCTCGTCGAACTGCCGGACCGCGGCGCGGCGGAGGCCCTGATGGCGGAGGAACCTTGCGCCCGCGACGGGCTGTACGAGCGTGTGGAGATCCACGACTGGCGGTTCGGTGGCCGCCCCGTCGACGAGGACGACGACCCGCACTCCGAGGGATCGTGACGCCATGACCATCGAGGTTCGCCCGGCTTCGGTCTTCGAGGACGTCCGTCTCGTGATCGGGCCGAAGTCGCCCGCCGCGTCCGTCTGCTGGTGCCTGAGCTACCGCATCCCGTCCAAGCTCAACAACGAGCTGCGCGGCCCGGCCCGCGGCAGTTTCGTCGCCGAGCTGTGCCACGCACAGCCCCCGCCGGGCGTGCTCGCCTACGACGGTGACGAACCCGTCGGGTGGGCCGCCGTGGCACCGCGTTCGGAGACCACGTTCGCCCGCAACCGCAAGATCCCGCACGTCGACGACCTGCCGGTGTGGTCGCTGTGGTGCATCCGGGTCCGCCCCGGACACCGTAAGCAGGGGATCTCGCACGCCCTGATCACCGGCGCCGTGGACTTCGCCCGCTCGCACGGCGCGCCGGTCGTCGAGGCGTACCCGCTCGACAACGGCGACGCCCGGGTCGACCTGACCATGGCGTACGCCGGCATCCGCAAGAACTTCGAGCGTGCCGGATTCGTCCACGCCGCGGACACCACGTCCGTGCTGGCCGGTCATCCGCGGATCCTGATGCGGCTCGACCTGCGCTGACGGCCATCGGCATGGGGCGCCTCCGCGGACATGCGGCGGCGGGCGGCATTTCTCCCGACGCGGGGCGGCAACCTTCCCGGTTCCGGCGGCCACTAAGGGGGCGGAGGCCCTCTTGCCGGGCCTCGTACGCCCAGCACGCGTGCTGCCGAACCATGTAAGGACCTCATCCGTGGCGTCGTCCCCTTCCCACCGCCGTCGTCCCGACCGGCAGGGCACCACCTGGGTGGTCTCCGCGATCGTCGTCGCGGCCGTCGCCCTCGTCGCCTCCCTCGTCGTGGCCTTCGCCCCTGACGACGGAGGCGAGGCCACCGCGTCGTCGGCGAGCGTCGAGGCACGGGCGGCGTCCACCTCGCCCGACGAGTCGCCCGCGACGGCGTCCCCCAGCGCGTCGGCCTCGAAGAGTGCCGCCCCCTCGAAGTCCCCGAGGACCACCCCGTCGCCGTCCGCGAGCACTCCGAAGGCCAAGCCCTCGACCACCACGCCCCGACGGACGTCCACCACCGTGGCACCGACGGCCGGACGCGTCCGCCCCGGCGTCACCTACCAGGGCAAGGCCACCTTCTACGACACCGGGAACGGCGACGGCGCCTGCTCCTACGGCCCCACCGCCGACGTCATGACCGCGGCGATGAACCACACCGACTACGAGACCTCCCAGGCGTGCGGGGCGTACGTGCGCGTGCGCGGAGCCGACGGTGCCACCGTCACGGTGCGCATTACCAACGAGTGCCCGCTGCCCTGCGCCCCCGGCCAACTCGACCTCAGCCCGCAGGCGTTCGCCAAGCTCGCCACCCCCTCGCGCGGCGAGATCCCGGTGACCTGGACCCTGTTGAGCCCCGCCACGTCCGAGAAGATCGCGATCCGCTACAAGACCGGCTCCAGTCAGTACTGGTGCGGTGTCCAGGCCATCGGCCACCGCAATCCGGTGGCCCGCCTGGAGGTTCGCACCAGCGCCGGCTGGACCCGGCTGGCCCGCACCGAGTACAACTACTTCCTCTCCGAGCAGGGCGCCGGGTGCGGGGGAGCGATCCGGATCACCGACATCTACGGCGAGCAGCTGACGGTCGAGGGGATCGCCGTGCGCCCGGGGGTCGCGCAGCCGACGGGGGTCCAGTTCGCCGCCCACTGAGCCCGGGCCGCGCGGTCAGCGTGACGGCCCCAGCGCGCCGAGGATCAGCCTGAGCTGGCCGGTCAGTTGGGGCACGTCGAACCTGCCGGGGTCGGTGAGCGCGATCCGCCCGAAGTGCTCCGCGCAGGCGACGAGGGCGTGCGCGAGGACCCGTGGGTCGAGTCCCGTGTCACCGTCGGCGAGCAGCAGCGAGATCCACCTCTCGACCAGCAGCCGGAACCGTTCCCGGTCCGCCTCGATACGGTCGCGCACGGCGGCCGGCATGTTCCCCGGCGGCAGCAGGATCAACCGCCAGGTGTCGGGGTCCTCGTGGAGCATGCCGGCCATCCTGCGCACCGCCTCGGAGCCGAACGCGGCCGGGTCACACAGGTCGCCGACGTCGGGAACGGTCTCCAACAGCCGGGCGTAGGCACGCTCCTGCTCCCGGTCGAGCAGTGCGAGGAGCAGGGCGTCGAGGTTCGTGAAAGCGCCGTAGACCACCGACCGGGCGACACCGGCCCGCTTGGCGACGGCGTCGATCGACACCCGGTCGTAGCCGTCGTCGACGATCACGGCCAGGGCCGCGTCGAGCAGCTGCTCCCGGCGCTCCTCCATCGGTACACGCGGGGCGTAGGGCCGCCGCCTGCGCGGCCGGTCCGACGCATTCGTGGTCGCTGACACCTTGGCAGTTTACGACACCCGTGTCTTAATTTACGACAGCAGTGTCTTAATCGGTCGGCGGCCCACGCCGCGCACGCACAGGGAGCGGCTCCATGGCGAGGTTCATGCGCGACGAGGTCCAACCGCACGAGGACTACGGCTTCTTCGGCCCGGGCTCGGTGGTGTGGAAGGTCTGGAGCTATCCGACGGCACCCACGGTGGGCTTCCAGCGCGCGGTGGTCGTGGAGGAACTCGACCCGCCCCTGGTGGCCGCCGTCCACCGCACCCAGGGCATCTACCAGCGCGCCCGCACGCGCTACGACCGGACGTTGCGCTACTTCGCCATGGTGGCCTTCGCCGGCACCCGCGAGGTGTGCAGGGCCGCCGACATCCTGGTCAAGGTCCACTCCAAGGCGATCGGCCAACTCCCGTACGGCGGCGGGACCTACGACGCCAACGACCCGGCCTCGCAGCTGTGGATCCAGCTCACCGGCTGGCACTCGATCCTCTACGCCTACGAGAAGTACGGCCCCGGGAAACTCACCGCGCGGGAGGAGAGCGAGTACTGGGAGGCCTGCGCGGTCGCCGCGGAACTGCAGACCTGCTCCCCGGACGACATCCCCCGCACCCGCGACGGCGTCCGGGCCTACTTCACGCGGATGCGCCCCCAGCTCTCCGCCAGCCCGATCGCCCGCCAGGCCATGCACCACCTCCTGAGGACCGAACTCGTCCTGCCGCCGGTGCCCTGGTGGGCGAGGCCGGCTCGCCATGTCGTCGCGAGGGCCCAGCGCACCGCCACGATCGCCACCATGCCGCGCTGGATGCGTGAGATGGCCGGCATCCGGCAGTCCCGCCTCCTCGACCTCCTCATCGTGCCCGTGATGAAGGCGTCCTTCGCCCTCGCCCACCTCAGCCCGACCCTCGAACTGCGCCTGCTGGGCCTGCTGTCCCCCTCCACGGTCCCGGTGATCGCCCCCGTCAAGCTCGGTGTCCCGCCGCGCACCGCGGAGGTCCTGACCCCGGCCCAGGCCCGCGACCGCCACGGTTACGCCAGACCCGCCGAGGCACACCTGGAGTTCCGCGCCCGCCAGGCCACCCGTGTCTTCGGCGACGGCAAGGCCCCGAGCGACCAGGGGCTGATCGAGTCCCAGGAGATCCTCGGCCCGCTCGCGTGACCTGACGCGCGTCGGCTCACCCGCGGAAATGGGTGACGACACGGATGGTCGGGGGGCGGGAGCCATGTCAGCGTGGAGATCGCGCCGATCGGGCCGGTGGTGACACCCGGCCCGGGCGCGGTCCCCGAGAACGCCGACGCACCACAAGGAGTACCTGTATCCACCCCCGCCATGTGACGCAGCACCGATCCTTCTCCCCGCGGAGGGCGGTGACCCGTGGGACACGCTGACACCCTCCTCGCCCTGGGCGGCGCCTTCCTCGCCGCCGCCCTGCTCGCCCGCCTCGGCGGCCGGATCGGCCTTCCGACCATCCCCCTGTTCATGCTGGCCGGCATCCTGCTCGGCCCGCACACCCCGGGGATCGTCCTGGTCCAGGACGCCCACGACTTCGAGATGCTCTCCGCGCTCGGACTGGTGCTCCTGCTGTTCTACCTGGGCCTGGAATTCCACCTCGACGACCTCAAGAACGGCGGCAGGCGCCTGCTGGCGGCCGGCGGCATCTACCTGCTGCTGAACGTCGGCGCGGGGCTCGGCTTCGGCTTCGCCCTCGGATGGGGCGCCCGGGAGGCCCTGGTGCTGGCCGGCGTGCTGGGCATCTCCTCGTCCGCGATCGTCACCAAGATCCTCATCGACCTGGGCCGCCTCGGCCTCCCCGAGACCCGTCTGATCCTGGGCGTCATCGTGGTGGAGGACATCTTCCTCGCCCTGTATCTCGCGGCCCTCCAACCAGTCATCGGCGGCGCGCAGGGCGCCGGCGACGTGCTGGGGCAGGCGGGCAAGGCCTTCGGGTTCCTGCTCGTGCTCGCCGCCGCGGCCCGCTACGGAACACGGCTGGCGGGGCGCCTGGTCGCGACCCGCGACAACGAACTGCTCGTGATCAGCTTCCTCGGCGCGGCGGTCCTCGTCGCCGGGATCTCCGAGGTGCTGGGTGTCGCCGACGCCATCGGCGCCTTCATGGTCGGACTCATCCTCGCCGGAACCCCGTCCGCCGCGCGCATCCGCCGGCTCGTCCACCCCTTGCGCGACGCCTTCGCGGCCATCTTCTTCTTCGCGTTCGGACTGGCCATCGACCCCTCCGTCGTCGTGAGCGTCGCCGGGCCGGTGGCCGCGGCGGCGGCCCTGACCGTGGCCATGAACGTCGTCGCCGGCCTCCTGGTGGCCCGCCTGTACCGCTACGGCCCCGAGCGCGCCGCGGACATCGCCACCACCCTGGTCGCCCGCGGCGAGTTCGCCCTGATCCTCGCCGCGATGGCGACCAGCGCGGGCCTCGACGACCGCCTGGCACCGTTCGTCGCCGGGTACGTCCTGGTACTCGCCGTCCTGGGCCCTGTCGTCGCGGGCCGCGCGGAACTCCTGGCCCGGGCACTGACGTTCATAGGTGCTCCGACCGCGGCCAGGCCACCGGTGCCCGACGCTTGTTTGCACGGGTCGACGACCAGGGAAAATGCATAGAGGGCCGGCCGGCGCGAGCCGGTACGCCCCGTTGACCGCGCTCTGCGCTCTCACCGCTTGTACCGTGTCACCGGCCGGCCGGCCGCTCGCCCAGCCGCGCCGAGCGTCGTGGCTGCCTGGACCGCGTCGCACACCTGTCCGCGCCGGACCCGACCCCGTTCACGGCAGACGCTGCCCCGCTCGTCGCGGACCGGCGGTGCATGGCGCGAAGGAGGAGTCATGCCCCGATCCGAGGACGAGCGTCCGGTCGTACGGGAAGCGCGGTGCGCGTGCGACGATCCACGCCTGGCCAGGGCGATGAGCGTCGGACGCCTCCGCCGACCCCGCGAGTACCGTCGTTTAGGGACCTGGTGGGCGCTGGTCGCCGCCACCGCCGTCCTCGTCGGCGGGGTGGTCCTGGCCCAGGGGCTGCTCATCGCCACAGGCCTGGTCGGGGCCGGTCTGGCGGCGCGGCTGATCGACCCGCCGGACTGACCCCTGCCAGGCCGGCTGGTGAGGCGGGACAGGTCGGCGCCGCCAGTTCGTACACTGATCACCCGCACCGGTGGCAGGAGGCGAGCGTGAGCGAACCGCTGGCGAACCGACGCCCTGAAGGCCTGTTCGTGGGTCTGTGCACCCTCGACGTCGTCCAGCTCGTGGACCACGTGCCCGCCGCCGACGAAAAACTGACGGCTTGTCGACAAGTCGTCGCCGCGGGCGGCCCGGCGGCGAACGCGGCCGTCGCCTTCCGTCATCTGGGCGGCGCGGCCCGGCTGTTGACCGCGGTCGGCTCCCATCCGCTGGGTCTCGCCGCCGTCGAGGACCTGCACGCGTGCGGCGTCACCGTGTCGGACCTGACACCCGACTCGACCGAACCCCCGGCGGTCTCCTCCATCATGGTCACGGCGTCCACCGGACAACGCGCCGTCGCCTCCACCAACGCGACGGGCCACCGCCTCACCCCGCCCGGCGACCTCGACGCGCTGGTGGCGTCCTGCGACATCGTCGAGTTCGACGGCCACCACATGCAACTCGCCCTGCACGCCGCCCACATCGCCCGTGCCCTCGGCCGCCCGACCGTACTCGACGGGGGCAGTTGGAAGGACGGTACGGAGAGCCTGCTGCCGTCGATCGACGTCGCCGTCTGCTCGGCCGACTTCCACCCGCCCGGCACGACCACCCCGACGCAGACCCTGCGCTTCCTGCGCGACCGCGGAGTCGGCTGGGCTGCGGTCTCCCAAGGGGCGGCGCCCCTCGTGTGGTTGGGTCCCGACGGCGAGGGCGGCACCGTGGACATCCCGCCCGTCCCCGTCCAGGACACCCTCGGCGCGGGGGACGTCCTCCACGGCGCCCTCACCCACCACCTCGCACGCCAGGGCCAGTTGACCCCGGCGGCCTTCGCCGAGGCCCTGCGCGCCGCGGCCGGCGTCGCCTCGCGGGCCTGCGCCTCCTTCGGCACCCGCGCCTGGATGCGAGGCGGGTAGAGCCGACGGCTCCGCCCGACCGGAGGCACTGCGCCACGCCGTACATCCGTCCAAGCACCGCCGGTCTTCTTCCATGGACGTGATCCGGCGCCGTGTGTGAGCAGACCACGAGCCGCAGGTCAGCGCGCCCGCGACGAGTCGCGGCTGCGCGTGCCGGGCCCGCCACCTGCCGTCGCATGACCCCGCAGCCGTAGGGGACCCTGACCGGCATTCCGGCACCTGCCACCGCTTTGGCTACTGTGCCGATCATGCGCCCCTCCGGTCCCTCCCTCTCCTCGCCCCCGCCCGGCATCCCACCCCGGGCCCGTGACCTCGGACTGGGCGTCGGTGACCTGCCCACCGGGCCGTTGAACGCGGTCACGGACGTGTCCGGCATCCGGGTGGGGCACACCACCCTGATCGAGCCGCCCCGCGTGCACAGCGGTGTCACCGTGATCGTGCCCGAGGGCGTGGGCCCCGCGAGCCCGCTGCCCGCCGGGGTCTTCGCGGGCAACGGCTACGGCAAACTCCTCGGCGGTACGCAGATCAGCGAGCTCGGCGCCCTGGAGACCCCCGTCCTGCTCACCTCCACCCTGTCCGCCTTCCGTGCCGCCGACGCCCTGGTCGGCTGGATGCTCGGCCGTCCCGAGGCGGCCGGCGCGCGGAGCCTGAACCCGGTGGTGGGGGAGTGCAACGACGGGCTGCTGTCCGACATCCGCTCGCGTCCGGTGCGCGAGGAGCACGTGCGCGCCGCACTGGAGACGGCACGCGGCGGGCCGGTGGCCGAGGGCTGTGTCGGCGGCGGCACCGGACTGACGGCGCTGGGCTTCAAGGCCGGCATCGGCACTTCCTCCCGCCGCCTCCGCCTGGCGGGTCAGGACGTCACTCTCGGAGTTCTGGTGCAGGCCAACTTCGGCGGCACGCTCCGCGTCCTGGGCCGCACGGTCACCCCCGCCGACGTCGGACTGCCGGTCCCCGACCCCGTTCCCGACACGGGTTCCTGCATGATCGTGGTGGCGACCGACGCACCCCTGGACGCCCGGCAGCTGACGCGTCTGGCCCGGCGCGCCGTCTACGCGCTGGCCCGGGTCGGCGCCGGCTACGGCCATGGCAGCGGTGATTACGGGTTGGCCCTCGGAACCCGGCCCCTGGGGACTCCCGCGGGCCCGGCCGTCGTGTCCGACGACGGCCTCGACCCCCTCTTCGTCGCCGTTCTCGACGCGGTGGAGGAGGCTGTCCTCAACTCCCTGCTGTCCGCCACCCGCATCACGGGCCCGGGGGGTCACACGCGGCACCCGCTGCCCGCGGACCGGCTGCTCGCCCTGCTCGGGTGATCAGCCGGTGATGGGCGACAGCGGTCAGCGCATCCGCGGGTTGAGGGCGATCAGACGGTCCCGGAAGCCGGGGTCGGGCCGGTTGGGCTCCAGTTCGCCGGTGGTCGGGTTCAGGTAGCCCCAGTCGCCCTCGCGGCCGGCGCCGCACACCATCAACGTCAGCGTCCTGCCGGGTGCCTGGATGTCCGTGACCTCGTGAAAGGTGCTGAGCGGCACCTCGTTCGTGTCGCCCGCCATATGCACCTGGGTCTCGGTGACGACCTGGCCGTCGACCACCTCGTAGCGCTGCTCGGTGTAGCCGCCCGCGAGAATGTGCGCGGTGAACTCCCACGGGTGGTTGTGGGGCCGCGACTTCTCGCCGTCGCGCAGGTCGGGGGCCATCCACAGGTTGACCTTGACGGTGCGGCCCTCCTCCCGGCGCAGCACCGCCTCCGCCTTGTAGCCCACACCGTCGGAGTCGGGAACGAGCAGCCACCGGTCCTCGGACGTGAACTCGGCCCAGGTCAGGGACTCGTCCGGCGTGAACCGCGCGAGCCCGTCGACGGTGGCGTCGAAGAGCTCCTCGTCGACGGTCAGCCCGGGCACGACCCGAACGGTCCGCATGTCTTCTCCCCGCGTAGAACGACATTGACCTGTGCAGGCTATCGGCCCGATGTGACACGGGTTCGACTCGCTCACGGCTGTTCGGGGCCGTTCGGGGGACTTGTGCCGGGGTCGTGCGGCGGGAGGCGGACAGGGCGGGGGCGGCCCTGTCCGGCCCGTCGCCGTGTCAGAAGTTGATCATGTGTCCGGCCAGGCCGTGCACCGCTTCCTTCACCGCCTCGCCGAGCGTCGGGTGGGCGTGCACGTTGCGGGCGATCTCGTGGACCGTCAGATCCCACTGCTGGGCCAGCGTCAGCTCGGGCAGCAGCTCGGTGACGTCCGGGCCGATCATGTGGGCGCCGAGCAGCTCGCCGTACTTCGCGTCGCTGATGACCTTGACGAAACCGGTGGAGTCGCCCAGGCCGTGCGCCTTGCCGTTGGCGGTGAACGGGAACTTGGCGACCTGGACGTCGAAGCCCTTCTCGCGGGCCTGCGCCTCGGTCCAGCCGAAGCTCGCGATCTGCGGCTGGCAGTACGTGGCGCGCGGGACCATCACATAGTCCAGCTCCATCGTCTCCGCGTCGGCGATCGTCTCGGCGGCGATCACCCCCATCGCCTCGGCGGTGTGCGCGAGCATCAGCTTCGCGGTGACGTCACCGATGGCGTAGAGGTGGGGCACGGAGGTGCGGCAGCGGCCGTCGACCTCGATCGCGCCCCGCTCGGTGAGCGCCACGCCGGTGTTCTCCAGGCCGTAGCCCGTGACGTTCGGGGCGAACCCGATCGCCTGGAGGACCTTGTCCGCCTCCAGCACCTGCTGGTTGCCGTCCTTGCCGGTGACGGTGACGCGCACCTGCGGGCCGGACTCGTCGATCGACTCCACCCGGGTGGAGGTCAGGACGTCGATGCCGAGCTTGCGGTACTGCTTGGCGAGTTCGGCGGAGATCTCCTCGTCCTCCAGCGGGGCGACCCGGTCGAGGAACTCCACGATCGTGACCTTCACGCCGTAGTTGTGCAGCACGTAGGCGAACTCGATGCCGATGGCGCCGGCGCCCGCGATGACGACCGAGCCGGGCAGCCCGTCGGCGAGGATCTGCTCCTCGTACGTGACCACGCGCTCGCTGCGCCGCGTCCCGGGCAGCAGCTTGGGGGTGGCGCCGGTGGCGATGACGCAGTGGTCGAAGCCGATGGTGCGGGTCGTCCCGTCGCTCAGCGCCACGCTCAGCGTGTTCGCGTCCAGGAAGGTGCCCCGGCCGTCGAACTCGGTGATCTTGTTCTTCTTCATCAGGTAGTGGACGCCCTTGACGCGGCCGTCGGCCACCTTGCGGCTGCGCCGGAAGGCCTCGCCGTAGTCGAACGTCACCTGCCCCTCGGCCTTGATGCCGAAGGTCTTGGCCTCGCGGGTGAAGATGTGGGCGAGCTCCGCGTTGCGCAGCAGTGCCTTGGTCGGGATGCAGCCGACGTTCAGACAGACCCCGCCCCAGTACTTCTCCTCCACCACCGCGACCCGCTTGCCCAGCTGGGCGGCGCGGATGGCGGCGACATAGCCGCCGGGGCCGGCGCCGAGCACGACGACGTCGAAGCGGTCATCCATGACGTATCTGCCTCTCCAGGTTCTCCACCGTTACCCCCCTGATCATCCGCCGACACGGAACGTAACGGGAACTCGGGGGTCGGATTCGTTGCTCCGAGCCGTGGGACGGGGGCCCTGTGGCTACCTGTCGATTGGCTGACAGTCTCCCGGTGATCATGCGGAGTCGGTACGCCCGTCCCGTAATCTCGTCTGTAAAGACGTCTGTCATGACGTCGAATGCTGTGTGCACGCGCGTATCCGCGGTGAGGGGGCGTTGGCGTTGGGGAAAGGCACGCGGTTGGTCGCGGGCGCCGCGATCGTGGCCTGCGTCGCGCTGGCCGGCCGCAGCGCGACGGGCGATGCCACTCCGGGCGGGTCGCTGCCCCCCGAGGCCGTCAAGGACGTCGTGGCGAACCGGGTGATGACCTGGAATCTCTGCAACCCGTGCGACGCGAGCAACGCCGACCAGGCCGCCGAGATCGCCGCCTACGCGCCCCAGGTCGTCGCGGTGCAGGAAGCGTGCGTAGGGGACGTCGAGAAGATCCGGGACGATCTGGAACGTCTCCACGGGCTGGTCTACCACGTCGAGTACGGGGCGGTGCTGCGCAACTGGGGCCGCTGCGGGGGAGTGCCGTGGAGTCCGGGTGGCTACGGACAGGCGCTGCTGTCGGCCTCCCCGATGACGGACCGTGTTCTGGAGGAGTACCCCGACGGCGGCTCCGAGGACCGCGGGTACCTGGCGGTGACCACCAAGGTGGGCGGAGAGACCGTCCGGGTGTTCAACACCCACCTCGCCGAACGACGTCAGGAAGAGGTCCGCGCCGAGCAGGCCGACGTCCTCGCCAAGAAGGTCGGGACGTACGACCGTGCGATCGTCCTCGGCGACTTCAACGCCGTGCCGTACGCCTCAGAACTCAGCCCGATGTGGGCGCTGGCCACGGACACCGACCCGCAGTGCGACCCCTCGTCGGCCGGAGCCTGCCGGACGACCACCGACTGGCAGAGCAAGTTCGACTACGTCTTCCTGCGCGGCATCACTCCGCTTCAGCATCATGTGCGGCCCAGCGAGTACTCCGACCACCACCTCGTGTACGCCGATCTGAACCTGGGCTGAGACCGACCACGTGCGGGACGCCCCCCAATGAGGCGCCCCGCCGAAAGCCGGGTGCGCGGGAGTGGCGGGGTGGTGTGTGATCGGGGCATGGCGATCGAGACGGCCCATCCCGATGTCGACGGACTCGACGCCGTGGTGCGGGTGTTGGGGCAGTGGCAGGACGAGCCGGCACCCGTGCAGCTGCATCCGGGGGACGTGGGGTGGTTCCGGCGGTTCGGCGCGGAGCGGACCGCGCGGGCCGTACGGACGTGGCGCCGGGCCGGGCGCGTGCTGGCGGTCGGACTGCTGGACGGCCCGGATCTGCTGCGGCTGGCGATCGCGCCGGACGCCCTGCGGGACGAGGAGCTGGCGCGGCGGATGGTCGAGGACGTGTCGGTGCCCGGGCGTGGGGTGCTGGGCGAGGGCTCGGTGTACGTCGAGACGCCGCCGGGCGCGCTCGTCCGCGAACTGCTGGCCGGGGAGGGCTGGGAGAACGACGAGCCGTGGACCCCGCTCCGGCGCGACCTCGCCGGACCCGTGCCGGATCCCGGCGTACGCGTCGAGGTGGTCGGACCGGAGCAGGTGGCCGAACGGACCGCGGTCCAACGGGCGGCCTTCGACGGGTCCACGTTCACCGACACGAGCTGGCACGCGATGGCGGCCGGCCCGTCGTACCGCGACGCGCGGTGTCTGCTCGCCCGCGACGAGCGGGGCGAGGCGGTGGCCGTCGTGACGCTGTGGTCGGCGGGTCGGGGCAGGCCCGGGCTCATCGAGCCCATGGGCGTGCACCCGGCCCACCGGGGCCACGGTCACGGCCGCGCCATCACCCTGGCCGCGGCGCGGACCCTTCAGGAGCTGGGCGCGTCCAGCGTGGTCGTCAGCACCCCCAGCACCAACATCGGCGCCGTCGCCACCTATCGCTCGGCCGGCCTGGAGCCCCTGCCCACGAAGCGGGACCTGCGTCGGAAGGGGGCGGCCGCCCGCTGATCCGGGTCGGAGCCGACCGACCCGGTGTGCGCCTACGGGCCGTGCGCCTCCGCCGTCCTGGCCGCCGGGACCCGTTCCAGGACCCCGCCCGCGAACACGTCGTACAACGGCAGGGTCTCCAGATGGACATAGCCGATGTGGCAGTCACAGACGGCGAGCGGGCAGGGGCGTGGGCGCAGGGCCTCGCGGTAGGAACCGTCGTAGAGGTTGCCCAGTTCGGCGCGGACGAAGTGGCAGCGCCGGACGGTGCCCTCGCCGTCGACCGAGACGACGGACTCGCCGGTACGGCAGGGCAGCCCCCCGCTGGCGTGCGGGGTACGGCTGTAGGGGAAGAGGGGGTCGAGCGCGGTCCACTCCTCGGCCTCGGCGTCCTGGTACGTGTGGCCCTCGGCCGCGTTGATCCACAGGTAGACGTGTGCCGGCAGGTCGGTCCGCAGGCGGCGGGCGGCCTCCAGATGGTCGGGCAGCCCGACGACACCGACGCTGAACCGGACGCCGCGGTCGGCCAGGTCGCGGCACTTGGCGAGGAAGCGGTCGTAGGGGGTCTGGCCCGGGTGGAAGGTGCACCACAGGGCGAGGGTGTCGAGGTCGGCGTCGGCGAGCCAGTCGGTGCGGCAGCTGAGATTGGTCTGGATGGCGACGCGGCGGATGTGCGGCAGCCGGGACAGTTCGGTCAGGGCGCGTCGGTACCAGGAGCGCACCAGACCCTCGCCCCAGGGGGTGAACAGGATCGAGAGCCGGTCCTCGCTCTGGGCCGCCGCCCAGGCGGAGAAGCGTTCCAGTGCGGCACGGTCGGCGCGGAGTTGGGCGGTGGAGTCGCGGCGCTTGGCGAACGGGCAGTAGGGGCAGTCGTAGTCGCACGAGGCGAGCGGGCCCCGGTAGAGGAGGGTCAGGTCCACGGCTCGCCGCTCACTTCCGCTCGTAGGCGGCCATGGCGGCCCGCACGGCGGGGGAGAACAGCTCGGGTCCGATGGCGTCGGAGTGGGCGAGCCCCTCGGGGGTGAGCCGCAGACGGGTGGCCGTCTCGTCCAGCCACCTGCGGTCGGCGAGGCGTTGGAGTTCGGTGCCGAAGTCGTCGGCGGGGGCGTTCCCGAAGCGGGCCCGGTAGTCGTCGACGGCGAGGCCCTCCGCCTGGAGAAGCGACTGGAGGAGGTGGCGGCGGCGCGCCTCCTGGGCGTCCACGCGGTAACCGATCTCCGCGTGGGCGAAGTCCGTGGTGGCGACGTAGTCGTCGATGATGCCGCGGATCTCGTGCATCCCGACCGCGTAGTCGAAGGAGTAGTGCAGGTCCGTGGTGTACGAACGGGCGCCGCAGCCGAGACCGATCATGCCGTCGGTCTGGCAGGCGTAGTCGTCGGCGCCCTGCGGCGGTGCGTCGGCCCGGCGGAACATCCGCATGGACTGCTGGACGTAGCCGCGCGCCAGGAGATGGTCGCGGCCCGCCCGGTACAGGCGCAGCCGCTGTTCGTCCCAGGCCGGGTCGGGGCCACCGCCGGCGCGATGGCGGTCGAGGCCGGTCAGGGGGCGGACGTAGAGCGGATAGAGGTACAGCTCCTCGGGGTGCCAGGCGAGGGCGGCGTCCAGGGAGTGCCGCCAGGTCTGCTCGGTCTGGCCGTCGATGCCGTAGATGAGGTCGATGTTGAGGACTGGGATGCGGCTGTCGCGGACGCGGGTGAGGGCGGCCTCGACGTCCGCGCGTCGCTGGGGTCGCACCGCGGACCGGGCCTCGGAGTCGACGAAGCTCTGCACGCCCAGGCTGAGGCGGGTGGTGCCGCGGGCGGCCAGGACGGCGAGGCGGTCCGCGGTGGCCGTGGCGGGCGAGGCCTCCACGGACAGCGGGATCGCGCGCAGGTCGGCGCCCGTACGGTGCTCGGCGATGTCGAAGAGGCGTTCCAGCTCGGGCGCGGTGAGGAAGGTGGGGGTTCCGCCACCGAAGGCGGCGGTGGCGAACCGAGGTTCGTCGCCGCCGCCCAGCGCCGCGCGTACGGCGGTGGCCTGCCGCTCCAGCGCGTCCAGGTAGGCGCCGGTCAGGCCCTCGGGGGCGCCGATGCGGGTGAAGAGGTTGCAGAAGCCGCAGCGCACCTCGCAGAACGGTATGTGCAGGTACAGGGAGAGGGCGCGCTTGTCCTGCGCCGCCCACAGCGAGGACAGCGCGGGGCGGTCGGGCAACCGACGGTAGGCCGTCTTGTGCGGATACGCGTAGACGTAGTGCTGGTAGGGCGAGGTGGTCGGGTGGTGCTGGTCCGGCGGGACGGTCGGGTGGTACTGGTCCGGCGGGTCGGTCGGGTGGTGCCGGTCCGGCGAGGTGCCCGCGTCGTGCTGGTCCGGCGGGGTGGCCGCGTCGTGCTGGTCCGGCGGGGTGGCCGCGTCGTGCTGGTCCGGTGAGGTGGCGTGGGCGGTGGTCATCGGGCGGCCTCGGCAGGGTCGAGGAAGAAGTGGGCGTAGGGCACGGTCCACACGGAGGTGTGACCGAGGCGGTGGCCGGTGTAGCCGTCGTCGCCGTAGGCGGTGCCGTGGTCGGAGCAGACGATGGCGAAGCAGCGGCGCCGGGAACTCATGGCGTCGAAGAGGCGGTCGATGTGCCGGTCGACGTACTCCAGCGCGGCGGCGTGCGTGGCGCGGCTGTCTCCGGCCTCGCGCGTCGCGCCGGGCAGGTGGAACCAGTTCGGCTGGTGCAGGGCCGAGACGTTCACGAAGAGGAACAGGCGCTGCTCGGCGGGGAGTCGGGCGATGACCCGCTCGGCACACGCGATCTGGTTCTCGAAGGAGTGCGGCGAGGTGACGCCGAACTCCGGCTCCCAGTGGGCCTCGTGGAAGAGACCCGGCAGCACCGAGCCGAGCGGGCCCTGCTGGTTGAAGAAGCCCACGCCGCCGACGCAGGCGGTGTGGTAGCCGGCCCCGGCGAGACCGGAGACGAGGTCCGGGGTGTCGTAGACGAAGGTGCCGTCGGCGGTGGTCTCGCTGCCGGCGAAGCTGGCCGCGAACAGTCGGGGGTGCGGTCCGGGGGCGGCCGGAGTCGGCAGGAAGCCCGCGAAGATCGCCTGGTGGGAGGCGTAGGTGAAGCTGCCCGGAGCGTGGCGCTCCTCCCAGCGGCCGCCGGGCAGCCGGCGGCCCAGTCGGGGGAGGCGGCCCTCGGCGGCCAGTTCGGCGGCCACGTCGTAGCGCAGGGTGTCGAGGGTGACGAGGAGGATGTCGTCGTGGCCGACGACGTTCCTCATGTCGGGCTCAGGCATGGGGTGTTCCTGTTCTTGCGGGTGGAGCCGGTGAAGCCGGTCGTGCGGGTGCGCGCAGGGCGGCGGCCACCTGAGCGCCATAGGTGTCCAGGCCCTCGGCGCCGCTGCCGGGCAGGCCGGTCAGCCGGGGCAGCAGATCGCCGAAGGCGTTGACCTCGCCGACGAAGGCCCTGCGCCAGCCGATGGCGGGCAGCAGGTCCACGCCGACGCACAGGGTGCGCGGGAAGCAGTGCGCGGCACGCTCGCCCACCTCCAGCACGTCCGACCAGCGCGCGCCCGCCGCCTCGACGGCCCGGCGGGCGGTGTCGAGGTCGCCGCGGCTGCCGCCGAGGTGCAGGTTGGTCAGGGGTGAGCGGCTGGTGCGGACCACCGCGTGGGTGGCCCGCCCCGCCACCACGACCACTCTCAGATCGGCGGCGCGGCCGTGCTGGGAGGCCTTGGGGAGCCAGCGCTCCAGGTGCAGTCCGTCGGGTGCCAGGGCGTCGACGATGACGGCGATGTCCTGCTCCCGTTCGTAGCGGCGCACCCTGAGCGAGTTGTGCAGGCCGTCGTGCGGGGTGAGTTCCACGGAGGTGGTGGCCCGGACGCGGCCCCCGCCGCCGGTCTCGACGGCGAGCACTCCCGAGGCGGACGAGCCGTGGGCGGGCTTGACGAACACCCGGGGCATGCGGTGCTCCCGCATCAGCGCCCGTACGTCGTCCCAGCCCTGGACGCGCGCGCCGGTCGGACCGGACGTGGGCGAAACGGGGACGGGCACTCCCGCCGCGTGGAGCACACCGTGGCACCGGCGTTTGTCGAAGAGCACGGCGAGATCGTCGGTGTCGGCCAGCCGGATGCCGCCGCGCAGTCCGCGCAGCGCGGCGGTGAACCCGGCGTACCAGCGGCCCGAACCCTCCACCCGGGTGGGATCGGTGGTGCCCCGCAGCAGACGGTCGACCTCCGGATGCTCACCGGGGGAGTCGATCCGGACGAACTCGTCGTCGGCGAAGTCCGCTCCCCGCGCGCGCAGGACGTCCAGCCAGGGCACCACGCGCGGCCCGGGCAGGCCGGCCGCGCGCACCGCCTCGGCGAAGAGCGACACCCGGCGGTTGTCGGGGTTGCCGACGACCGCGAAGCGCGCGGGGGTGGCGGACGACGGGGGAGCCATGGGGGGTGAGCTCACTCGCCCACGGCGACATAGCGCCAGACCGTGCCGTCGTCCTCGGTGTCCTCGTCCGCGTCGCCGCGGTCCAGGTCGACGTCGACGCCCGCGGTCTGCAAGGTCTGCCGGAAGCGTTCCACGAAGGGCTCGCTGAGGTAGTGGTGGTGCAGGTCGAGCTTCTTGAGGTGGGTCAGGGGCTGCCCGGCCAGGAGCGCGGCGGCGCCCTCGTCGGTCAGGACGCCCATGGACAGGTCCAGCACCTCCAGGCGGGCCACGACGGGGGCCGAGGCGACGGCCGCGGCCACGGCGTCCTGCATCTCGCTGTTGCGCAGGGCGAGGTGACGCAGCTTCGGCAGCCGGGCACCGGACAGCAGGGGCTCCAGGTCGGAGACCTCGCTGTCGCCGCCGTAGTCGGGGGTGCCCAGCCACAGGTCCAGGTGCTCCAGCGCGGGCAGGTCGCTCGCTCCGATGCCCCGCACCACCTGCGCGGGCAGCCCGCCGGTCTCCACGACGAGCTTGCGCAGCGAGGTGTGGGTCAGCGCCGTGAACCCCAACCCCGAGCCGCCGCGCACACCGAACTCCTCCAGCGCGGGGAAGCCGGCGAGGAGCGGGGTGACGTCGGTCTGGTTGATCCAGGAGATCTCGGACTCCTCCATCACCATGTCGCCCAGGAACAGGGCGCGCAGCGCCGGGAAGCGGTCCCGGGCGGCGAGCAGGGCCTCGATGACGGCGGAGGAGTCGGTCTCGTAGGCCTCCTCCCAGGCGCCGACGACCAGGGCTCGGACCCGCTTGGTGTCGACGGCGTCGCAGAACCGCGCGAAGGCCGCCGTCCAGTTCTCCTCGCTGTCGTACACGTCCGCGGCGACGCGCCAGGCGACGGAGTCGGACTCGGGCAGGTCACCCACCTCGGTGTCGGGGCCGGGGAAGGCGTGGACGGGCAGCCGGTGGAACACGTCGAGGTGGTTACCGATGGTCATGCGGCTGCTCCCGAAGAGAAAGAGTGTGCGGTCCGTGATGCCGCAGTTCTACCAACAGGCACTGACAACGCCGTTCGCCGGGTCGGGGATCGGGGGCGTTGTCAGTGCCGCCGCCTACGGTCTTGGTCATGAGGCCGGTGCGGGTGGCGCACCCGGCGGGAAGGGGACAGCCATGTACCGGCAGGGAGACGTGCTGATCGTGCCCGTGACGGAGGGGGCGGTGCCGGAGCACGTGGCCCGCGCGCCTCGCGAGCGACGGGACGGACGGGGGCGCCTGGTGCTGGCGCTCGGCGAGGTCACCGGGCATGCCCACGCGGTCGTGGGGCCGGGGGAGTTGGTGCGTGAGCCGGGCCCGTTCGGTCCCTTGCTGCTGCACCTGCCCCAGGGCGGCCGGGTGGTCCACGAGGAGCACGCGGCCATCGCGTTGCCCAAGGGCTGGTACCGGGTGATCAGACAGCGGGAGTACGTGCCGGGCTCCGTGCGGATCGTGGCGGACTGAGCGGCGTCCGCTGAACGGAACGTGGTGGAGGAACGGCGTTCGGTGGCGCGCATCGTGGCGGGCTGAACGGCGTTCAGTGAAAACGGACATGCCGGACTGAACGGCGCTCGGTGGAGCGGAACGTGGCGGGCTCAACGGCGTCCGCTGAGCGGAGCGTGGCGGAGGAACGGCGTTCGGCGTGACGGACATGGCGGGCTGAACGGCGTTCGGTCGACCGGGTCCTGGCGCAGGAACGGCGTTCCGTGGAGGGCAACATGACGAGGACGGACATCGAAGTGACAGAGACGGAACAGGGCGCCGCCACCGAGGGGCTGGGCGCCTGGCGGGCCTGGGCCGCGTCGACGGCGCCCGCCGAGCGGGCCACCGCCGAGGAAGGCGTGCGGCGGGCCTATCGGCTGGCGGGGCTGGCGGAACCGGAGCGCGTGGTGTGGGCCGGATCCCCGTCGCAGGCGGTGACGTTGATACGGCAGCTGCCGGACCCGGGGCCGAGTGTGCGCGACGCGGTGCGCAACGCGCCCTGGGTGCGTGCGCGGAGCCGGTTGCACGCCGAGCTGGGCGCCGCCGGGTGGTCGGAGCACTGGGCGGCGACCGGCGGCAGGCTGTGGGAGTCGACGCAGGAGCTCGTGGACCGGATCAGGTCCGGAGTCGTCGAGGAACTGGCCGGCCGGGACACGGGTCGGGAGGCGGCCCAGGTGCGGCTGCTCCTGGTGGACGCCGTGCTCGGGCAGCACGACGCGCCCTGGCTCGCCGCGTTCCCCGCCGACGACGGCCCGCTCGACGCGCTGGCCACGGTGTGCCGCAGCGCGGGCTGGTGGTGGCCGTTCGCCCGCGTCGCGGTGCTGTCGGAGCGGCCCGTGGCCCTGCACCGCGACGAGGCGGGCCGACTCGACCACGGCGAAGGACCCGCGCTCGCCTATCCCGACGGCTTCGCCCTGCACGCCTGGCGCGGCATGCCGGTACCGGCCGCCTTCCTCGCCGAACTGTCCTCGCTCACCCCCGAGCGCATCCGTGCCGAGGAGAACGCCGAGCTGCGGCGGGTGATGCTGGAGTACTACGGCTACGACCGCTACCTCGCCGACTCCGGCGCGCGCCCGGTCCACCAGGACGAGACCGGCACCCTGTGGCGCATCGACCTGACCGACGACGAACCCGTGGTGATGGTGGAGGTGCTCAACTCCACCCCGGAACCGGACGGAACCCACCGCACCTACTGGCTGCGGGTGCCCCCGTCCACCCGGACCGCGAGAGCGGGCGTGGCGTGGACCTTCGGGCTCCAGGCGGAGGCGTACGCACCCCTGCGGGAGACCTGAGGGGCGGACCTCACCTCGTCCAGGGTGCCGCTCGCCCGCGGACGCACGCCTGGGTGCGCTCGCCCACGGACGCACGCCCGGGTGCCGCTCGCCCACGAACGCGCACCCGCACACCCGCCGGGCACCGCGTACGGGCCGCACATCCGCCGCCGCGCCGCGAACTGACGGCGACCTATTTCCGCGCCCCATGCAACCCGCGGTGCCCGAGAGCGGTGTTACTGAAAGAAGCTCGTGCGCCTGACCAGCGCGCGAACAGCGGTAGGAAACGGGAAAAACGGGGTGTACGTGATGACCAGCCCTACGCCCACCGCCTCTCGAAGAGGGGCGGTACCACCGGACCCGGACCGGGAACGGGACACCAGCCCCGGAGGGGAAGACGAGGGGGAACTCGCCCAGTACGAAGCCACGTCCGCAGCCGTGCCCTCCACCGGGTCCGGAGCCGATCCCGGAGCCGATCCCGGGGACGACCCCGACCTCCTGGACTTCGACACCTACGCCGCCGTCCGGTGGCCACGGCTGCTGCGCACCGCGTACCTGCTGACCAACGGCGACCACCACGAGGCGGAGGACCTGGTCCAGGTCACGCTCGCGAAGGTCTATCTGCGCTGGCACCACATACGCACGCTGGACGTACCCGACCAGTACGTCCGGCGCGCCCTGATCAACAACAACACCACACGGCAGCGAAAACGAAGGGTGGTCCAACTCCTCACCCCGCATCTGCCCGAGCACCGGGTCCCGGCCGGGAACGCCGGCGGCCCCGACAGCTACGACACCAGGTCGGAGCTCTTCGCCGCCCTCGCCACGCTGCCACCCCGGCAGCGGGCGGTGGTCGTGCTGCGGTACTGGGAGTGCCTGAGCGAGGAGGAGACCGCGCGGATCCTCGACTGCTCGGTCGGCACGGTGAAGAGCCAGGCCAGCCGGGCACTGAAGAAGCTGCGCTCCAGCGCGGCACTGTCCGACTACGCCGCCACGATGGCGCACGGGCACTAGAAGGACGTGGCAGACATGAAGAGCGACATCACGCCGCAGCCGCCGGTGCCCGAACTGTGGCAGGTGCTCGACGACGCCACCCGGGAGTGCGCCCCCACGGTGTTCCCGGGCGAGCGGATCGTCCGCCGGGCACGGACCATGAGGCGGCGCCGCAGGCTGGCCACCGCGGTCGTGGCCGTGGCGCTGCTGGTTCCGCTGGCCGGCAGCCTGGCCTTCCAGCCGCACCGCACGGCCCCGCCCGCCGTCAGCGCGGCCACCTCTTCAGCGCCCCGCCCCTTCGCTTCCCCCGAGTCGGCCCAGGACCGCTCCCCGGTACGCGTCGTTCGTGTCGGGGAGCGGATCGAGGCCGGACTGGGCGTCTGGTACGAGCTGAAGAAGCGGGAGTTCTGCACCGCGAGCCCGGAGGAGGCGGAGGCCGGGTGCGTGGGGCCGGTGGACGTGGTGCAGCCGGGGACGGTGCCGATGACCGCCAACCAGTACTTCCGCAAGGAGGGAACGGTGAGCATCCTCGTGTACACGGGGAAGACGCCCGCCGCCCGGATCACGGTGACGGAGAACGGTCGGACCGCCGAACTCCCCATTGTGCGGCTGGCCGGGCGGCCCGCCTATGTGAGCACGTACGCGGTCACCGCGCCGACGTCGGGGGACGATCCGCGCGGGATGTTCCACGGCGTCCTGTTCCGCGTGTACGACGCCCACGGCAAGGAACTGGCGAAGTTGGGCGACCACTCCCTCTGAGCGTTCGCCCAGCGGTCAGTAGCCGACGCGGAAGGTCGCGTCCTGCTGGGCGGCGGCCGTGGAGATCGGGTCGATGCGCAGCACGTAGTTGGAGTGGCGTATGTACCGGGTGGGGTTGTTGTACGAGCGGAAGGAGGCCCAGCTCGCGTCCGCGAGGCCCGCGGTGCGGTAGAAGGTCGCGTCGCCCGCGAACGCCGACGTGCCGTCGTTCACGTCGAGTTGGAGCGCGTAGTTGTAGTGCCGCAGGTAGCGGGTGGGGTAGTTGACCGACCGGAAGGAGACCCCGGAGCTGTCGGCGAGCCCGGGAACCAGGGTCCACAGGGAGTCCTTGTACGGCTCGATCGGGTACTCGTCGATGCGGCCCGCGTAGTTGGAGTGGCGGACGTAACGCGACGGATAGTTGTACGACTTGAGCCGGTTCCAGGCCGGCGCGCCCCACTTGGCGAGCAGGTTGTTGTACTCGGTGGTGGTGATCGTCGTGATGCCGCAGTGCTTGGAGTTGACCGGCTGGGTGTAGGTCCTCTGGTCCAGGGCGGTCCAGGTGCCGGCGGCGAGGCTGCTCGACTGCCAGGCGTAGAACACCCCGTTGGGGGTGTACGTGTCTCCCCACAGCCACCAGTTGCCGGACGTCAGGGACTTGACCACCGTCGGGGCCTCGGTGCCGCCGTGCGCCACGCCCGCGCTGTACTCGGTGAAGCTGCCCGGGTTGAGGGAGGTGGACCGGGCGCTGACCAGGGTCTGGTTCTTCTTGAAGAAGAGGTAGTTGTAGCCGTTGACACCCACGGCCATGTCGCCGTCGATGACGTCGTAGCCCGGGTCGAAGAAGACCTGCGGGGCGGAGGCGGTCACGAAGTCGCTGGTGTAGTTCACCATGATCACGTTGTGGCCGCTGGAGTTCACCGAGGAGTAGATGACCGCGTACTGGCCCCGGCCGGCGTCCCAGAACGCCTCGGGAGCCCAGCTGTGGGTGGTCATGTCGTGCAGTTTCAGGCGCCGGTAGCCGGTGAAGGTGCGCAGGTCGGCGGAGTCCCAGACGTGGATGTACTGGCTGTTGTAGCTCCAGTCGGTGCCCTTGAGGTCGGTGGCGAGGACGACGAAGGTGCCGTCCTGCTTGCGCATGAGGAAGGGGTCGCGCAGACCGAGGGCGCCGGCGGTGGGGGTGACCAGGGGGTTGTTCTGGTTGAGCGGCGTCCAGTTCAGCCCGTCGGGGCTCACGGCGAGGTGCAGGCCGTAGTCGGTGCCGTCGCCGAGGTTGGTCGACTCGGTGAAGTACACCATCGCGTACGCCGAGTCGGCGGCGTGGGCGGTGCCGGAACCGAGGGTCAGGGCGAGCGGCAGGGCGGCGGTCATGCCGAGCAGGCCACGACGGCTCAGGTGGGGATTCGCGCTCATCTTTGTTCTCCAAGGTGGTGTGCGGGGAGCACCTCAAAGTGCGGGATTTCGAACGAGGTTCGGGAAATCGGTCAGAACGTAGGGCGTGGCTCTGTGCGCGTCAATCACCTGGTGCATCTTTGGTGAAGTCTGTGCACACGGGCCACGCCCCGCGGGTGGCTCAGCGCTGGGTGTACACGAACCCGATCTTGTCGACCTCGTCTCCCGCGCGCCCGTGGAAGCCGGCGATCTGCCAGCCGGCGGGGGCGGTGCGGGTCACGCAGTCGGAGGTGGTGGTGCCACCGGCGAGAGTGCGGCCGAGGCTGGTCGTGAACTTGGCGTAGAAGATCCGCGTGTGGTCGTCCTTCACGCCCTGGCAGAGGTGGGCCGAGGTCAGGTACTCGCCGCTGCCCAGCGTCAGCGAGGACGCCGTGCCCCCGGTGCCGCCGTGCCGGAAGGTGGTGCCGTTCGCGAGGGTCAGGCTCATCTGGTCGACGCGGGAGGCGGCCCGCAGCGTGACGGTGGTGGCGCGGGCGCCGGCCGGGACGCCCGCGATGTCGTTGAAGTAGTCCCCGTGCGGGCCTCCGAACTGGTCGCTCAGCTGGAAGGCGGAGTTGCGTGACCAGGTGAAGCCGACGCTGATCGGGTCGTGGTCGGAGAGCATGAGCCCGGCGTCGGTGAGGAACCGGGAGTGCTCGTTGTTGTACGACGTGGCGTTCAGCGAGACGAGCTTGCTGCCGCGGTAGAGGACCTTGTCGACGATCTCGCAGGTGTTGGGCACGGTGGTGCCCGACTGGTCGCAGACCAGGGCGTCACTGCCCTTCGCGGGCGCGCTGCCGCCGCGCACGAGCTGGACCCACGGGTCGGTCAGCCCGTTGGCCGCGGCGAACTCGGCGATGGTGTCGCCCGAGCGGGTGTAGCGGGTGTTGGTGTCGCCCATCACCACGACCGCGTTTCCGGCGGAGTGGGTGGAGATGAACTGGGTGAGCTGGCTGAGGTTGGCGGCGCGCGCGGCGAGGTCGTCGGCGTTGGTGCCCGCGTTGGTGTGCAGGTTGTAGAAGTCGACGTAGACGCCCTCGGCCAGGCGCTCCCGCATGAACGTGAAGCCCTTCGGGGTCAGGCAGTCGCCCGAGCCGTAGGTGCAGGTGTTCCAGCGGACCCGCTCGAAGTCGCCCTCGTCGTAGGGGATCTTCGACAGGGTGTTGAGGCCGCTGCCGATCCCGGCGCCGCCGCTGGTCGGTGTGCGGTAGGCGTGGTTGGTGTCGGCGGCGTAGAGGGCGGCGTGGTAGTTGAAGTCCTCCTGGACGTTCACGATGTCGTACGGCGCTATGCGCCCGCCGATGGCCGTGGTGGCCGACTCGCGCGGTGTCGGGGCGCTGGAGATGGCCTCGGGCAGGCCGGCCACGTTGTAGCTGAGGACGTTGAAGGCGCCCGAGTCCGCCGCCGAGGGGGCAGCCACCGAGGGGGCGGCCGCGGTGAGACCGCCGACGGTGGCGGCGGCCGCCGCCAGGCAGGCGAGAAGTCTGCGCATGGGGAGTGTCTCCTGAGGGAGGGAAAGCGGTTGTGAGGGGAGCGTGACGGAAGTTACCGCTGGTTACCCCGGTCCTGTCGAGTGTTTGGGCGTTCTTTCACAGGAGTTGTGGGCCGTACATGGACGGTTCGGGCGATCGACGCCAGGGATTCATGGATCACGAGCTGCACGGCCGGCACACCCGGGGGACAGGGGGAGGCCGCCCAGAGGTGCCGGTCTGTCGGTCAGTCCCAGTCGGACGGGGGCTGCTCGACCGTGCCGCCCGTGTGCGGGGAGGCGATGTAGTCCTCGGCACCCTCCGGCAGGGCCGAGACGCACGCCGACGAGCAGGCGTTGACCAGCAGGGGCAGTACGTCGGTGGCCACCCGCAGGGAGAGCCAGACCTGCCGGAGCCCGCCCCGCTCGATCGGGCGGTCGCAGACACTGCACCGGTGGACGGCGGTCACACCCCGGCGGCCGGGGTCCAGATGGCGGGGATCGAGGTCCGTGTCCCCGCGGGGCTGGAGCTGGGGGAAGGGCGGCCTCGTCTTGTAGTTCCCGAACAGCGCGCGTGTGCTCACCGTGCTGCGGGTCAGCTTCCGGCAGCGGGTGATCTCGTAGGGGAACCAGTGCAGCCGGTAGGAGGTGTACGGGGTGAACTCCTCCAGGTTCGTCATGGCGCCGATCTCCGGCGGGACGCGGACGAGGTTGCTGCCGTAGAGGACGAGGTGCCTGACCTCCGTCAGCTTCGCGATGCTCGGCGGCAGGGTGATGACCTGCCGCCGCTCCTCGGCACTGAGTTCCTTCAGCGGACGGAACTCCTCGCGGCCGTCCCGCGCCGCTTCGTCGACGAGTTCCAGGAGGCGTCGCCAGCCCGGAGCGGTGGTGTCCTGCCGTTCCGGGTGGAACCCGACGGCGGTCCTGGTCGGCGGGTGGGACTGGTGGACGCAGGAGCAGGTGTCCCTGTGCGCCGGTGGCTTGTCCGTCATGGGGTGAAGATACGCAGAGAGAGGCGGTGCCCCCCACCGCATACCGCGGCGGCGGCGGCGCTCAGACCCAGGTGTCGAACCACATCCTGGCGCGCCAGTCGGCGTAGGGAATCGTCTGCCCGGTGTAGATCGGGAAGAAGTAGACGAAGTTCCAGGCGATGAGCAGGACCAGCACACCCGCCGCCACCAGCCCGCGGATGCGACGTGCCTCGCCCGCTCCCGGCGGACCCGCCATGGCGCCGGCCATCATCGTCACGGCCAGGCACAGATACGGGACGAAGACGACCGCGTAGAAGGAGAAGACCGTGCGGTCCTGGTACAGGAACCAGGGCAGATAGCCGGCGCCCGTCGCGCACAGGACGGCTCCCGCGCGCCAGTCGCGGCGCAGCGCCCACCGGTGGAGCAGGTACACGAGGGCGCAGCAGGACGCCCACCACAGCAGCGGTGTTCCCAGCGCGACGATCGCTTGCGAGCAGTCGACCGTCGTACGGCAGCCGTCCTGTCCGGGCCCGGGGGACTCGTAGTGGAAGAGCACGGGGCGGCCGAGGACCAGCCAACTCCAGGGATTCGACTCGTAGGTGTGGGGAGTGTGGAGCCCCACGTTGAACTGGTAGACGTCATGCTCGTAGTGCCACAGGCTGCGCAGCGGGGCCGGGATCCAGGACCAGGTGCCGCCGCGGTGGTCCGCCCAGTGGCGGCCGTAGCCGTTGTCGGACCGGAACCAGCCGGTCCAGGTCGCGAGGTACGTCAGGGCGGCGACCGGGACGAGGGAGAGGGTCGACCAGCCGAAGTCCTTGCGCAGCACCGCACGGTAGGGGCGGTACGCACCCGCCACACGGCGCGCGCCGACGTCCCAGAGCAGGGTGAGGACGACGAAGAAGGCGAGGAAGTACAGGCCGTTCCATTTGGTGGAGGCCGCCAGACCCAGGAAGACGCCCGCCGCGAGCCGCCAGGGGCGCAGGCCCGTCCCGGCGTGGTCGCCGGTGTGACCGTCCGGGCGTATGCGCCCGCGCTCATCGGCCGGCAGGGCCGCGGCGAGTCGGGCGCGGGCCTTGTCGCGGTCGACGAGCAGGCATCCGAACGCCGCGAGCACGAAGAACATCACGACGAGGTCGAGCAGCGCGGTGCGGCTCATCACCAGGTGCAGGCCGTCCACCGCCAGCAGCGCTCCGGCCAGGCAGCCCATCGCCGTCGAGCGGAACAGGCGGCGGCCGATGCGGCACAGCATCAGCACCGACAGCGTGCCGAGCAGCGCCGGCATGACGCGCCAGCCGAGCGGCGTGAGGCCGAACACCGTCTCGCCGAGGGCGATCACCCACTTGCCCGTCGGCGGGTGCGCGACGAAGGACCCGCCGTCGGTGAGCGGGATGACCTGCGGGTGGGCCAGGATCTGCGGGTCGGCGATCTTGCGGTCCGGCCAGGTGCCCTCGTATCCGAGCCGCAGCAGGGACCAGGCGTCCTTGGCGTAGTACGTCTCGTCGAACACCACCGTCCGCGGACTGCCCAGGGCCCAGAACCGGGTCAGCCCCGCCAGCAGCGCCACCAGCAGCGGTCCGCCCCAACCCGACCAGCGCGCCAGCCGGGACGCCGTAGCGGAGGAGAGACCGAGCGTGCGCCACGCCCACGTCCCCGGTTCGGGGAACGGTGCGACCAGGCGGTCGCGCACCTCCGTACGCGGGGGCTCGACGTACCCGAAGCGGCGCAACCGCCGCTCCCAGGGGATCGACTGGCGGTACGTCACCTCGCGGGGCTCGTCGACGGACACGGGCGCGTTCTCGTGGATCACGGGTGGGCTTCCTGGGGGCTGGTGGACGAGCGGTGCGTGGGCGCGGACGGTCTGCGGGCGACGGTCTCAGGGGCGGTACGGCACCGGCACCGGCGCGCCCGACGACGTGTAGGTCGGTGCCGGTACTCCCTGGGCGCTGGAGGCGGGGCGGGCCGTGGGCGGGGCCGAGACCGACTCGGCGGAGGTGACGGGGCGGGGCTGGGGTCCGGCGGGGTCGCCCTGGGCGAAGGGTCCCGACAGGACCATGAGGACGACTCCGAGGCCGGTGATGGTCAGGACCGACCCGAGAGCCATCCACGCCGTCCGGGACCGCTGCCGGGCGCGCACACCGGCTTGCAGACGGCGCCGGTGGTTGCCTTCGTAGGGCGTCTCCTGGTGGCTGTCACGCAGCATGCGCGCCAGTTCCTGCTCGAAGTGATCCATGACTCCCTCTCCACTCGACTCGCGGCGCCTGATCGCCTGACCCCGCCCATCCGCCCCGCTCACCCCGTTCGCCCCGCTCGACGGACCACCTCCGCCAACTCGGCCTACTCGACCGGCTCGACCGCGTCGGACATCAGCCGGCGTAGCCGGGCGACGCCGCGGGCGGTGAGGGAGCGCGCGGTTCCCAGCGGGCAGTCCAGCACCTCCGCGACCTGCTGCTCGGGCAGGTCCTGGTAGTAGCGCAGCACCACCGCGGCCCGCTGCCGCGGCGGAAGTGACGCCAGCATGGCTTCCAGCCGGGTCCGTTCGTCCACGGCGGCGATCTCGTCGCCCGCCCCGGGCGGGTCGGGGAGTTCCGCCACGGGGTGCTCGCCCCACCAACGGCGCCGTGCCGAGCGCGCCGCGGCCCGGGCGAGGATCTTGCGCACATACGCCTCGGGTGCCTGTGCGGCCACCTTCGGCCAGGCGAACCACAGCTTGACCAGCGCCTCCTGGAGCAGATCCTCGGCCCGGTGCCGGTCTCCGCCGGTGAGCAGCCGGGACAGGTGGAGCAGCGCCGACCAGCGAGCCGCCACGAACCGGTCGAAGTCCTCGGCCCGCGACCGCCCCATGGTGACGCCCCCCTTCCCCTCGCCGAGCACGCCGGCCCCAGCCGCGAGCCGCTTCACCTTGCCGAGCGCGCCGACCCTTGCCGTGAGACGCCCTCACACCTCTTGGAAAGACGCCGACTCACCCCTGGCTATGCACTCCTGCTGTGTGGTGTGAGTCACATGTGTCCGCCGGGCGGCTGTCGCAGATGTTCCGCTCATTCCGCTTCGTCTCGTCGGGCCCGCGCGTCCGGCCTCCCGCCGGTCCCGTGGCCACGGCGTCCCCGGAAGCCCGCAAGCGGTGCGTTCCGTGATCTGTGGCCCCGTCAACAGGCCTTGTCGCGCTGACATGTTGGAGGCGGCGACAGGTGAGGGGGGATCACTTCCGGTTGGGTTGACGGTGGTAGCATTCCGCGCGTCTGCGGCCTTGATCCACTTCGCTCTGGCGGCGGTCCGGAAGCGGTCCGCTCTTGGCACCGAACAGCCCCTGCGTGACGGGCTGCGGATCCTCGTGAGGCGTACCCGTCGACGCCTGCATGCCATGCGCCGAGAAAGGTTTCCATGACTCAAGACGTGCTTCTTTGGTGCCTGGTTGCGATAGCGGCGATAGCCATAGCCGCAGTCGTGGCACTCGTACTCCGCAACAGGGCCCTGGGGGTCCGGAAGAGGGAGGCCGAGGCCGCGCTGGGGCAGCGGCTGAGTTACGCCGACGCCGAACTCAGCCGCGTCCGGAGCGAATTGGAGAAGATCCGCGCTGACCAGGACGCCGTCATCCGGGAGGCGGAGCAGGCCGCGGAGGAGAGCACCAAGTCGGTGCTCAAGGGTGCCGCCCGCTTCCTGCAGAGCCTCGCGGCCGAGCAGACGGCGCTGCTGGACGAGGTCCAGCGCAAGTACGGCGGGCACAGCGTCCTGACCGACCTGATGGACGTCAACCACGCCAACGCGCAGATGGCGCGCAAGGCCCAGGGCATCGCGGTCATGTGCGGCGCGCCGCTCGGCCGCCGCAACCAGCCGGCCAGCGTCTACGACGTCGTCCGCAGCGCCCAGAGCCAGATCCGCAACTTCCACCGCGTCGAGATCATGCAGCCGAGCGGTATCGCCCTGAAGGCGTCCGCCGTCGCGCCGGTCGCGCTCGCCGTGGCCGAACTCCTCGACAACGCGGCGAGCTTCTCGCAGGCGGAGGCGCCGATCGAGGTGACGTTCCAGCGGGTGCAGAAGAACCTGTGCATCGTCATCGACGACGCCGGCGTCAGCATGAGCGACGAGGACCGGCAGAAGGCGACCGAGCTGCTGTCCGGCGACGCCGTGCCCCGGCTGTCCCAGTTGGGTGCCCAGCCGAAGTTCGGCTTCCCCGTCATCGGTCTGATCGCCCGTCAGTACGGCTTCAAGGTGGACGTCACCGGCGTTTCCCGGTACGGCGGCGTCCGGGCCGTCGTCCTGCTGCCCGAGGAGCTGTGGACCATGGAGGAGACCCCACCGCCGGCCACCGAGGCGCCGGTGAGCAGCATCCGGCCGGTCGAGGGCCGCGAGCAGGGCGAGGCGCGTACGGTGCACGGTCTGCCGAAGCGCGGCGCCCGCAAGTCGCCCATCGCCAGCGTTCCCTCCGCCGGCCCCGGCGCCGACGGGGAGCCGGCGCCCAGGAGAGCGCGCGGTGGCGGGCTCGGGGCCTTCCAGCGCGGCACGTTGACCGGCCGTGACCTCGATGCCTCGACGCCCGAAGGGTCCGATGACGCATGACGACCACAGACATGTCGTGGATGGTCCAGGACATCGTTGACAACGTTCCCCGGGCGCGGCACGCCGTGGTGCTGTCCGCGGACGGCATCCCGCGCGGGTCCACCGACGGGTTGACCGACTCGGACGTGCGGACCATCTCGGCCGCCATGGCCGGGATGCAGTCGCTCAGCCGGGCCACCGCCCACTTCGCCGGCACCGCTCAGGACCGGCAGTGGAACCAGACGATCATCGAGTTCGCGCACGGCTGGGTGTTCCTGATCGGGGCGGGGCAGGGCGCCTACCTGGCGGCCGCCGCGGAGCCCGACGTCGACATGCAGCAGATCTCCTTCCGTATGCACCGGCTGGTCGCCCGGCTCGGCAACAACCTCACGGCGCCGCCGCGGGTCAACGCCGGTGACGGCACCCGCTCCGGGGACGACGCCGCGGCGCTGCGGGACGGGGAAGGCGGTTCCGGGTTCGCCCTGCCCGAACTGGACGAGGCGATCCGCTCGGTGCGCGGCGCCCGGCACGCCCTGCTGCTGGGGGCCGAGGGGCTGCCGCGGGGGGCGAGCGCGGGCATCGGCAGGGACATGGCGGACACCATCTCCGCGGCCATGACCGGCATCCACGCCTACAGCCGTGCGACGGCGCCGTTCGCGGGCGGGACGCGGGACGACGAGTGGCGGCAGACGGCCATCGAGTTCCAGCACGGATGGATCTTTCTGATCGCGGCCGGTGAGGGTGCCTTCCTGGCGGCCTCCGCCGAACACGACTGCGACATCGAGGAGTTCACCACGCGCCTGAGCGATGTGGTGCCCAAGCTCGTCGCGCGGCAGGTGCCGCAGGGAGGGAGGCTCGGCGATGCATGAGGAGTCGGACGGTGAGCTGGAGCTGACGTCGGCCTTAGTGCCCCTTTTCGTCATCGCCAAGGGGCGTTCGCTGCCTGCGGAGAACGAGTACGAGCACACCACGCTCGTGACCGCCCAGGAGGGCGCCTCGGCCGCGGCGCGCACCCTGTCCCCGGAAGCCCGCGCGGTCATGGACCTGATCGCCGACGGCTTCCTGTCCGTGGCCGAGGTCTCCGGCTACACCCGGCTGCCCCTGGGCATCGTGCGCATCCTGCTGGCGCAGATGGCGGAGGACGGCCTCATCGTCGTGAGGAATCCGGCGCCGCGGGCCGAACGTGTCGACCGCGAACTGCTCATCGCCGTGCTCGACGGCCTGAATTCCCGATTCGGAGCGTAAAGCGTGTATCTGGATCCAGCCGTCTCCCGCTCCGTGAAGATCCTCGTCGTGGGCCACTTCGGAGTGGGGAAGACGACCTGCATCGGCAGTATCTCCGAGATCGAACCGCTCCAGACCGAGGAAGAGATCACCGAGGCCAGCGAGGGCTTCGACGACCTCTCGGGCACCCCGAACAAGACGACCACCACCGTCGCGATGGACTTCGGGCGCCTGACCCTCAGTGACACCCTGGTCCTCTACCTCTTCGGCACGCCGGGACAGGAACGCTTCAAGGAGATGTGGGAGGGCCTGTCCCGGGGCGCCCTGGGCGCGTTGGTGCTGGTCGACCCCGAACGGCTGCACGAGAGCTTCCCCATCCTGGACCTGGTCGAGCAGTTCGGCCTGACCTACGCCATCGGCGTCAACCGTTTCGACGGCACCCCCGACTACCCCCTCGACGAGGTGCGTGAGGCGCTCAACCTCACCGCGGAGACCCCGATCGTCCACTGCGACGTCCGTGACCAGGACTCCTCGGCCCAGGCACTCATCACCCTCGTGAAGCACCTCATGTCCATACTTGGCTAGGAGCCACGGCATGCATCAGCAATCCGACCCCACCGGCATCCCGGCCGGCTGCCCCGCTCACGGCAACGTCCCGCTGTACGGACCCGCGTTCGGCTCCGACCCCGAGGGTCACTACGCCCATCTGCGCTCGCTGGGGCCCAGCGCCCCGGTCGACATCGCGCCGGACGTCGAGGTCGAGCTGGTGACCAGTTACGACGCGAGCCTGTACATCCTGCAGAACCCCGCCCTGTTCGTGCGGGACTCGCGCCGCTGGAACGCGCTGAACGAGGGTCGGGTACCGGCGGACAGCCCGGCCCTGCCGATGATGGGCTACCGTCCCAACGCGCTGTTCAGTGACGGCGCGGCGCACGCGCGGCTGCGGCAGGCGGTCACGGACAGTCTCGCCACCGTCGACCAGGTCCGCCTCGTGCGCCTGACGCAGCAGTCGGCGGACTACCTGATCAGCCGCTTCAGCTCCGAACCCCTCGGCCAGGCCGAGTTGATGGCCGCCTACGCCCAGCCGCTGCCGCTGCTCGTCTTCGGCGACCTGTTCGGCTGCCCGCCCGAGATCGGCGACCGGGTCATCGCCGGGATCAGCGGCATCTTCCAGGGCACCGCCGGCGCCGACGAGATCCTCGGCGGCGCGCTCGCCGAGCTGATCGCCCTCAAGCGCCGCCAGCCCGGTGAGGACCTCACCACCCGTCTGATGGTGCACTCCGCCCGGCTGACCGACGAGGAGGTGCTGCACCAGCTGGTGACCCTGCTCTCCGGCGGCACCGCGCCGCTCGGCGCCGCGATCGGCACCGGCAGCGCGCTGTATCTCAGCGAGGAGTGGCCGAGCGGGCTGCCGATCGAGGACGCGATCGTGCAGACCCTGTGGAACTACGCCCCGATCGCCAACTACGCGGCCCACTACCCCACGCAGGACGTCGAGTTGGGCGGCAGGACGGTGCGCGCGGGCGACCCGGTCCTGATCTCCTTCGCGGCGGCCAACACCGACCCCAAGCTGACCGAGCACCGCGAGCAGCTCAGCTCCAAGGCCCACCTGGCCTTCGGCGCCGGCCCGCACGCGTGCCCGGCCAAGGACCCGGCGTTCATGATCGCGTCCACGGCCGTGGAGTCCCTGCTCAACCGGCTGCCCGACGTCGAACTGCGCGTCCCCTTCAAGGAACTCGCCTGGGTGCCCGCGCCGTGGAGCCGGTCCCTGGTGACCGTCCCGATCCGGTTCAGCCCGCGTACCGTGCCGTCCGCCGCCGCCTCCCGGCCGGCCGCGCCGCGTGCCGCCGACACGGCGCTGCCGTCCGCCGTGACCCCGCACACGGCCTCGACCGCTCGGCCGGCGCAGGACTCCTCGCACCGCAAAGGCGGGCTGTTCAGTCGATTCCGGGCGTGGGTGAGTGGGGAGTGACGCAGGTAACGCTGTGAGAACGCAGTGTTATTGGATGGTTCAAACACCTGACGGGTACGTATGGCGGCTGATTCCAGAAAGGGGCCGCCATCGTGGGCACTACCACGGCTCGGTCGTTCAACCGTCGCGCCACCGTCTCCCTGTTCTCCCGTCTGCGCACCGCTGACGGGCAGTCCGATCCCTTCCCCGTCTACGCACAACTCCGGGAGCGGGGCTCCGTCAGCCCCGCCCCCTGGGGTGGCTTCCTCGTCACCGGATACGCCTCGTGCGACCAGATACTGCGCAGCAGCGCCTGGCTCGAACCAGACACGCGATGGCGAGAACGGCAGGGGGCGCGCACACGGTGGAGCGCCCCCTCCGCGCGTGAGATCAGCCGCACCCTGCCGGCGCTCAACCCTCCGGAGCACACCCGGGTGCGCCGGTCGGCCGGCAACTTCGACCGCAGCACCATCGAACGGATCGGCCTGCGGGCGAGCCAGGTGGTCGACCGGCTCCTGGACACCGTGGAGGAGCATCTCCACGCCGGGGAGGCCGACTTCGCCGCCCTGGTGGGCGAGGAACTTCCCGTGGCCACCATCGGCGACTGGCTCGGACTGCCGAGCGCGGACTGGCCGCGCCTGCGCGAACTGACCCACGACCAGGTGTTCACCCAGGAACTGCTCCCCTCCGCCAGCCAGTTGGCCCGCTCCGACGCCGCCATGGCCGAACTGCGCGCCTACTTCCTGGACTTGGTACGCGAACGACGTGCGCGTCCCGGCGAGGACCCGGTGTCCAGATGGATCAGCACCTGGGACGCCCTGGAGCCGGACCGGGACAAGGCCGACGAGGCGGTCTACTTCCTCGCCCTGTTCGTCCTGCTCGCCGCCCTGGAGACGACCTCCACCCTGCTGTCGACGATGACCCTCCTGCTGGTCGAGGACCCTGACCGCTGGAGTCTGCTCGCCGAACACCTCGACCTGGTGCCCGCGTTCGTGGAGGAGGCGCTGCGCTACGACCCGCCCACCCATGTGATCAGCCGGATCGCGGCCGAGGACTGCCTCCTGGAGGACGTCGAGGTGCGCGCGGACGAGATGGTCCACCTCATGATCGGCGCCGCCCACCGGGACCCCGCCCGGTTCGCCGACCCTGACCGGTTCGATCCCCGCCGCAGACCCACCCACCTGTCCTTCAGCGGAGGCATCCACTACTGCCTCGGGGCGCCCCTGGCCCGGCTGGAGGCCCAGACCCTGCTCCGTCAGACGATCACCCGCCTGCCGCGCCTCACCCTGGTCCGCCGCCCCTCGTGGGCGCCCCGGGTGGCGTTCCGGCGCCTGCTGAACCTGGATGTCGCCCCCGCATGAACCCGACCGCCCCCGCAGTCCCCTCGCACAAGCCGCTCGACATCGCCCAGAGCGGACCGGTTCTCCATGTCGAACTGCCCGACGACATACTGAGCGTGGCCGTCCTGGACGGACTCATCGCCCTCCTCGACGGCCTCCACGACCGGCCCGACGTCCGTGTCATGGTGCTCTCCTCCCCGGGTGAGGACTTCTGCCTGGGCGCCGACCGCCTGGAGTACCAGGAGGCCCTGGCCGCGGACCCGACCGGTGCCACGATGCGCCGCGTCGCGGACAAGGCCCACCGTCTGTGCCAGGCCCTGGAGGACACGCACGTCGTCACCATCGCCCGACTGCACGGCAAGGTCATCGGCGCCGGCCTGGCGCTCGCCGCCTACTGCGACCTCCGTGCCGGTTCGGACACCTGCCGCTTCCGCATGCCGGAGGTCGGCGTGGGTCTCGCCCCCGCCTGGGGCGGAGCCATGGGCCGCCTGATCGCGGAGGCCGGCGCCGCGAGGATCCGCGAACTGATGCTCACGTGCGAGGTCTTCGACGCCACCACCGCGCACCGCCTGGGCCTCCTGCACAAGGTCGTCCCCCTCGACCAGCTGGACGGCACGATCGCCGCCTGGACCAGACCCCTCACCCGCCGTTCCCCCGAGGCACTCCTGCTGACCAAACGCATGCTCACCGGTTACGCGAAGGCCGCCCGCACGGCCGACGTCGCCCTCCTCGACTCCCACCTCCTGACCGCCCAGCTGACCGCCCACCGAAGCCGCGGCTGACAACCCCCCGCCACACGGGCCCGGTTGGCGACCACGTCCCGGCCCACGGCGACCAACACACCGAGGAAGAACCGTCACCCCCTGACCCCCACTCCTCGCACTTGATGCCCCCACCGTCGCGAAGACTGCCCCGCGGGGTGGGGGCCAACTCATGAAAGCCGCCTGGACACTTGTGCGGCCTGCGGGAAGCCGACGCGCAGGGCTCTCGAAGGTGAACCCCCCGCTGGGCGGGCGCGTTCAGCAGCACCCGGCGGACTGCTCGGGTGCGTCGAAGAGGCCCGCGCCGCCGCAGACGCCGGTCTCGGGGAGGGTGAGTTCGACGCGCTCGGCGGCCTCCTGGTCGCCCGCGATCGCGGCGGTGACGGAGCGGACCTGCTCGTATCCGGTGAGGGCGAGGAAGGTGGGGGCGCGGCCGTAGGACTTCATGCCGACGAGGTAGACGCCCTGTTCGGGGTGGGAGAGCTCGTTCACGCCGTGCGGGTAGACCGTGCCGCAGGAGTGGACGTTGGGGTCGATCAGCGGGGCGAGGGAGGTCGGTGCCTGGAGGCGTTCGTCGAGGGCGAGGCGGAGTTCGGAGAGGAAGGACAGATCGGGGCGGAAGCCGGTCAGGGCGATGATCTCGTCGACCGGGTCCGAACGGCGGCCGTCGTCCGCGACGAGGACGAGCCGGTCGCCGTCGCGCTCCACGGCCTGCGTGCGGAATCCGGTGACCGCGCTCGCGTGACCGTCCTCGACGGCCGCCTTGGCGCGCAGGCCGAGGGCGCCGCGGGCGGGGAGCTGGTCGGCCTCGCCGCCGCCGAAGGTCGCACCGGTGAGTCCCCGGCGCAGGATCCACAGCGCGTGTGTCCCGTCCGCTGCCTCCTCGGCCAGGTCGGCGAGGGCGGCGAGGGCGGTGAAGGCGGAGGCCCCTGAACCGACGACCGCGGTACGCCGGCCCGCGTACCGAGCGCGGACCGACGGGTCCTTGAGATCCGGGACGCGGTAACTGACGTGATCGGCGGCCGACTTCTCGCCGAGGGCGGGCAGGCCGTTCGCGCCCACCGGGCCGGGCGTGGACCAGGTGCCGGAGGCGTCGATGACGGCGCGGGCGCTGACGAGTTCTTCATGGCCGTCGGCGAACTGGAGGTGCACGGTGAAGGGTTGCTCGTCCCGGCCGGAGTCGACGACGCGGTCCCGGCCCGCGCGAGCGACACCGGTCACCCGGGCGCCGTAGCGGACCTTGTCCCCGAGGGCGTCGGCGAGTGGCTGGAGATAGCGCTCGGCCCAGTCGCCGCCGGTCGGGTAGCGGGCGGCTTCGGGGCGTACCCAGCCGGTGGGGGCCAGGAGCTTCTCCGCGGCGGGGTCGACGACCTCGGCCCAGGGGGAGAACAGGCGCACATGGGCCCAGTCCCGCACGGCGGTGCCCGCGGACGGCCCGGCCTCCAGGACCAGCGGCTCGATGCCTCGCTCGACGAGGTGGGCGGCGGCGGCCAGACCGATGGGGCCGGCTCCGATGACCACTACGGGCAGTGGGCCGGTGGTGAGCGCGTTCACGAGGCTCCCCTTTGTTTCGATGTTTGTCGATGGCTCGTTCCGGCCAGAATGGCACCTGCTTCGACGGGTGTCAACATAGACGTTCATCGAATCATTGAGCGCACCACTGCCAATGAGCCCACCCGCGCCGATGAACCCGCCCACGCCGATGAACCCACCCCTGCCAGGCCCACCCCCGTCGGTACCGCCTGGCCCGCTGCTTCGACATATGTCAACATAGACACATGTCGAACACGAACCTGCTCCCCGTCCTGGAACCCGCCGCCGACGCCGTCGCGCCGTGCTGCCCCCCGCTCACCGAGCGCCCCTTCACGGCGGAGGAGGCCGAGACGGCCGCCCGGATGTTCAAGGCGCTGGGCGATCCCGTACGGCTGCGGCTCTTCTCCGCCGTCGCCTCTCATGAGGGCGGCGAGGCGTGCGTGTGCGACATCTCCGACGTCGGCGTCTCCCAGCCGACCGTCTCCCACCACCTGAAGAAGCTCAAGGACGCCGGACTGCTCACCTCCGAGCGGCGTGGCACCTGGGTGTACTACCGGGTCGAGCCCTCCGTGCTGGCCGCGATGGGCAAGCTCCTCACCATCGCGGAGAACTGACTCGCCCTCCGGGTGCGTCAGCCCTGGTCGGGGTCCCGCAGGATCTGGACGGTGTCGCCGACCGCCCGCTCCCCGGTCGCATCGGACGGCGTGTTGACCAGGACCCCATTGACGGCCATCGCCGTCGAGCCGCCTCCGTCGAGGTTGAGGGCCTGGACGGCGCCCAAGGTCCGCATGAACCGCGCGGCCTCGGCGAGCGTGAAGCCCTCGCTGACGCCCGGCTGCCGGCCGTCGACGGTCGCGAGCAGCAGCCTGCCGTGCCGGTCGACGCCGGCCATCGTGCGGGGCTGGCGGACGTTGGACCACGCGAAGCCGAAGGAGAGGTCCAGCGGGTCGAGCGTGCCCTCGGTGGCGGCGTCGATGTGCACACGCCCGTTCTCGACCAGGGTGGGCGCCGCGCTGACCACGCTGTCGTCGGGCCCGAGCGCGATCCGCCGTCCGGACGCGTCCCGCACCCTCTCACGCAGGTGCAGCCGGCGGCCCACGTCGGCGTGCTCGGCGAGCCAGGTGGCCGCCTCACCGGTGCCCTGAAGCACGGCTCCCACCGCAGGCACCGTCCCGCCCCGGTCGCCGCGGGAGACCACGACACCGTCCTCGTCCAGTACGACCTGGGTGCCCGCGCCCGAGGGCAGCGGTGCCCCGAACTCGGTGGTGAACTCGACCAGGTCGTCCGCGAGCGAACACGTGAGGTCCTGACGGGGCAGCTCGGTGGGCACGGCCCCGGGGCGACCGCAGTTGCGCACCTTGCCCGGCACCCGGTTGACGCCCTCCACCGCGTGGACGGCGGACCCGGCGCGCACGGTGACGCTGCTGGACAGGTCCGCCACCCGGGCACGCCGCCCCCCGTCCTGGAGGACCAGCGCGGCCCGGGAACCGACCGCCATGGACTGCAACTCGCCGTCCACCACCGACAGTCCGGCCGTCGTGCCCTGGACGCCGTCCGCGTCGGATGTCACGAAGAACCCGCCGTTGACACCGACCAGGGAGCCCAGGCGCCGGGCCACGGTGGAGGTCTTCTCGCGGTCGGCGGTGTTGCCGCCGTCGCTGGCCTCGACCGTCCCCCGCAGCCGTCTGGGATCGACCACGGCCACATGGATGCGCTGTGCGTCGGCCGGCTGTCTTCCGTCGTACCCCGTCCACTCCACGGACGTCCGGAAACCCGCCCCCGACACTGCCGAGTTGAGAGACCGGGCCTCGCCCTGGGTGCCGTACCGCCCGACCCTGACCTGCCAGCCCATCGTGCCGCGCGGGGTGTCCGCGTAGGCGTCCCAGGTCACCCGCTCCAACCGGGGCTCGAACCCGGCCGCCCGCAGCTTCTCGGCGGTGGCGTCGGCCCAGGAGCGGTCGCCGAGCAGGGCCCAAGTGGGCGCCCCCGTCAGGCGGTTGACCGCTGGCGCCTGCACCGTGACCGTCCAGACACCTGCGGCCTCCGGGATGTCCAGCACTCCGGTGCGCACTTCGACCCCGGGAGCCACGTACTGCGTGGTCCACGAGATCCGGTCGCCGTCCGCGGCGCTGTCCCGCGCACTCGCGGCGGCGGAGGGGGCGAACGCGATGAGGGTCAGCGCGGTTCCCACCGCGAAGCCCCGTGCGGTCCTGCGGTGTCCACGGTGTCGTGCGTGTTCGAGCGTCGACCTGATGGGCCGACCGCTGCTCTGGTGGCCCGGCTGCGTGCCGCCCGCACCGCCGCCGTTCCCGGCAATCACAGACATGGCTCTCCCGTCCTAGGACCGTGCGGCACCCGGGCGCCGCGCCCGCCATCCCACTCCCGCACGAAGGCCGGCACGTGAAGAAGCGGGCATGAGAAGGGAAAGCTTCGCTGATATCCGCGGGTCCGAGAAGGCGGCCTGTGGAGCGTTTCCAGTCGTCCTTGACAGGTGCCCGACAGTCGAGGCCCGTCGAACACCGGCTCTGCGGGGGAGAGGTGAACCCCTCGCGGGACCGTGCCCGCGTCAGCGGCTCTTGCGTACCCGGGCCGCCGCGCGGGCTTCCGCCGCCTTACGCGCCTCGGCGGCCTTGCGGGACTCCTTCGCGGGCCGGCCCGCCTGGGAACCGAGGCCGCGGAAGGGGGCGTTGCCGGTCTTGGTCTTCGTCACGGTCGGCGGACGCTTCGCCCCGGTGATGGCGGTCAGCTTCGCCTCGCCGGAACGGACCTGGGTGACCGTCGGCCGGATCCCGGCGTCGGACATCATCCGGTTGACGTCGCGTCGCTGGTTGGGCGTGACCAGCGTGACCACGGTCCCGGACTCCCCGGCGCGCGCGGTACGCCCGCCGCGGTGCAGGTAGTCCTTGGCGTCGGCCGGCGGATCGACGTTGACGACGAGGTCGAGGGTGTCGATGTGGATGCCCCGCGCGGCGACGTTGGTGGCGACCAGCACGGTGATCTCGCCGTCCTTGAACTGGCCGAGGGTGTGCGTGCGTTGGGGCTGCGACTTCCCGCTGTGCAGGGCGCCGGCCCGTACGCCGCTGGCCCGCAGGTGACGGGTGAACTGATCCACGCCGGCCTTGGTGTCCAGGAACATCAGGACCCGGCCGTCGCGTGCGGCGATCTCGGTCGCGGTCGCGTACTTGTCGGCCGGGTGGATGTTCAGCACGTGGTGTTCCATCGTGGCGACCGAGCCCGCCGCCGGGTCGACCGAGGTGAGCACCGGGTCGTGCAGGTGGTCGCGGACCAGCTGATCGACGTTGCGGTCGAGAGTGGCCGAGAACAGCAGGCGCTGCCCGTCGGAGCGCACCTGCTCCATGATCTCCGTCACCTGCGGCAGGAAGCCCAGGTCACACATCTGGTCGGCCTCGTCCAGCACCGTGATCCGCACCTGGTCCAAGTGGCAGTCCCGGCGCGAGACCAGGTCGGTCAGGCGCCCCGGCGTCGCGATGAGCACGTCGACCCCGGCCCGCAGCAGCGCCTGCTGACGGTTGATGGACAGCCCGCCGACCACCGTCGCCAGCCGCACGTCCAACGTTCGCGCGTACGGTGCCAGAGCGTCGCTCACCTGCTGCGCGAGCTCCCTGGTCGGCACCAGGACCAGCGCGAGCGGTCGCTTCGCCGCCGCGCGTGAGCCCGCCGTACGGGTGAGGAGGGCCAGTCCGAAGGCGAGCGTCTTGCCGGACCCGGTCCGCGCCCGGCCGAGCACATCGCGACCGGCCAGCGCGTTGGGCAGGGTGGCGGCCTGGATCGGGAAGGGCTCCGTCACCCCGAGGCCGGTCATCGTCCGTGTCAGTTCCGACGGCAGCCCCAGGTCGGCGAAGGAGGCGGCCGGAGGCAGACCAGGGGTCACCGGCTGCGGCGTCGAGGGCTCGCCCGGTGCTCCTTGCGCGCGATGCGGTTCACCCGCGTGGGGGAGTCCGGAGGCCGACGGCTTCGCGTTCATGGGCACCTTTCTGGGTCGGGCGCCCCGGGAACGGCCCGGGGCCCGTACCTCTCGGCACGGGCCCCGGCGAGGTCGAAGCGTGCCCTCATTTTATCAGCGGCGCCCGGAGCCCTGCCGCTCCGGGCGGCGCGATCACCCGACGTGACCGAGCCCTGGATGCCCCGCTGCCTGACGGTTGGGGCCCTTTTCGCCCTGGGCCGGGCGGACTTGGCCGGTCGAATCTTCTCGGACTTCGCCATGGATCATCGCTGTTGCTCTCTGGTGAGGGACCGTTTCACCGTGTAGCGTCACTGTCAGCTGTCGTGGTTCGCAGTACCTGCCCGCGCCTTGGCGCGGGCGCTTTGCTGTGCAGTGCCGGACCAGGGCGATCACCTCCAGGGCCGCGCGGTGCGGCGCCTGACGTCGACTGAGAGGTACCAGCATGGCCAGCGGAACCGTCAAGTGGTTCAACGCCGAAAAGGGCTTCGGCTTCATCGCCCAGGACGGCGGCGGACCGGACGTCTTCGCCCACTACTCCAACATCAACGCCTCCGGCTTCCGTGAGCTCCAGGAAGGCCAGGCGGTCACCTTCGACATCACCCAGGGCCAGAAGGGCCCGCAGGCGGAGAACATCACCCCCGCCTGAACCAGCCCCCTCAGCTCCTGAGGTCGGTGCGATCTTCTGTCGGTCGGCGAGGCGTCCAGTACGCCGCGCCGGCCGACAGGCCGTTGCAGGCCCCCCGCCCCTTGTGTCCCCGTCCGGTGCCAACGCCGTGACATGCCAGGATGTGGCCATGGTGTGGCTGGGGAAACGCGGGTGGCGGACGGTCGGAAGCATGGCCGCCGCGGGCGCGGCACTGGCGGTGACGGCCTGCGGCACGGGCAGTGCCGACGACGCGCGCGCCGAGGACCGCGAGACGAAGTACCGGCGCGTCATCGAGGACCCCCACCCACGTCCCGCCGACGTCATCGAAATGGCCGGCGCCCCCGTCTCCGTGGCCCGCGCCGACGACGGCTCGCTGCTGCTGACGTACGAGGCCGCCAACGTCGAGGACGACGAGGGACCCGCCGCCACCGCCTGGCGCATCGTCGACCCCGGCGGCAGAACGGTCGCCGAGCACGCGGAACACGCGGACGCGGAGGCGACACGCGTCAGCTTCGAGGGCGTACCGGGGGGATTCGTACGGGTGCCCCAGGGGGAGGGCGCCGAGGGAGCCTACGTCCTCGACGTCCACGGTGAGCGGCGCGGGACCGTCGTCGCGAAGACCCCGATGCGGGCCCGGGCGGGCGACGTCCTGCTCACGGAGACGGAACCGACGCTCGTCTACCGTCCCGCCACCCGCACCGTGGCACCCCTGGCCGGGGTGCCGCAGGACGCCGTCCACGTCGCCGTCGACGAGCGCGGCACGGTCTGGAGCCTGGACCAGTCCCTCACCGACGAGCCCGACCGGGTCGTGTGGCAGCGCGACGCCCGGACCCTCGGCTCACAGGCCGTCCCCCAGCCGTACGCGGGCGGCGTCCTGACCGCACGGGGCGACACCGTGGCGCTCGCCCTCACCACGGACGACGGCGTAGCAGGCCTTTTGACGTCCACCGACGCGGGCGCGCACTGGACGACGCAGCACGCCGTCGGCATTCCGTGGAAGAACCTGAAGAGCGGCTCGGACCTGCTCGCCCTGGGGCTCCTCGCCGACGGGCGACTCCTCGTCGGCGAGGAAGGCGGCCCCCACTGGCTCGCCACCGACCCCACCGACACCGCCTTCCGCCGGCTCGAGACCCCGGCCCCCTTCACCTCCCTCACCGCCCACGGCACCACCCTCTACGGCATCGTGGACACCGTCACGTCGACGTACGACCTGGCCAAGGGGGAAGGGCTGTGGATCTCGGAGGACGCCGGGCGCGAATGGCGGCGTTACGAGCAGCGCGGCTAGCGTCGAGGACCTTGGAGTCGCCCGCCGTCGCGGGGAGTTCCACGGTGACGCTCATCCCGCCCGCGGGCCGTGGGGTGAGGGCGAGGGTTCCGTCGTGCGCGTGGGTGATGGACTGGACGATGGCGAGGCCGAGGCCGACGCCGTCGTGATCGGTGTGGATGCGTTCCGTGCCGCGCTGGAAGGGCTCGGTGAGTTTCGAGGCCAGCCGGGGCGCGAGGACGTCGCCGGTGTTCTCGACGGTGAGCAGCACGGTGTCCGGGCCCACGGCGGTACTGACCCGCACGGTGCCCCGCTCGGACAGGTTGTGGACGATCGCGTTGTGCACGAGGTTCGTGGTGAGCTGGAGCAGGAGCGCCGGCGAGCCGCTCGTGGGAGCGAAGTCGGCGCAGGTCTCGACGGTGATGCTGCGCTTCTCCGCCAGGGGCAGAAGGGTCTCGGTGGCCTCTTCCGCCAGGAGGGACAGATCCACCGGCTCTCGGGTGAAGGAGCGCTGGTCGGCGCGGCTGAGCAGCAGCAGCGCCTCGGTGAGGTCGATCGCGCGGGCGTTGACGGCGTGGAGGCGCTCGACGAGTTCGCCGGTGACCCGGCTCGGATCGGTGCGGGCCACGTCGAGAAGCGTCCGCGAGATCGCCAGGGGAGTGCGCAGCTCGTGCGAGGCGTTGGCCGCGAACCGCTGCTGTTCGGCCACATGCGCTTCGAGTCGGGCGAGCATCGCGTCGAAGGCGTCGGCGAGTTCGCGGAACTCGTCCCTGCGGCCCGGCAGCCGGACCCGGTGGGAGAGTGAGCCCTTCGTCGCCCTGCGCGTGGCGTCCGTGATGCGGCTGAGCGGGGCGAGCATCCGGCCGGCGAGGATCCAGCCGCCCACGAGGCCGAAGACCAGCAGGAACGCCAGCACCGCCGCCGCCCTCGGCGCGAACGTGCCCAGCAGGACGGACCGGATGGGGAAGACACCGCCGGTGGGCCGGTCGTCGGGGTTGTAGAGCATCGCGCGGTCGGGGACGTACCGCAGGAGGAACACCCAGACCGCCGCGAGCAGCAGGGTGCCGGCCAGCATGAGGAACCCGGCGTAGCTGAGGGTGAGCCTGACGCGCACGCTCAGGCCGGGTGCCCTATCCATGGCGGCCGCCGTCCTGTCCGTCCTTGGGCCGCGCGTCGATGCGGTAGCCGACGCCGGGCACGGTGGCGATGATCCAGGGTTCCCCGAGGCGCTTGCGCAGGGCCGAGACCGTGATCCGGACCGCGTTGGTGAACGGGTCGGCGTTCTCGTCCCATGCGCGTTCCAGGAGTTCCTCGGCGCTGACGACACCCCCCTCCGCGGCGACGAGCACGTCCAGTACCGCGAACTGCTTCCTGGTCAGCGCGATGTAGTGGCCGTCGCGGTACACCTCGCGGCGGAACGGGTCCAGGCGCAGGCCCGCGATCTCGCGCACCGGAGGCCTGCTGTGGGCCCTCCTGCGGTTGAGCGCCCTGAGCCTGAGCGCGAGTTCTCTGAGCTCGAAGGGCTTGGTGAGGTAGTCGTCGGCGCCCAGCGCGAACCCGGAGGCCTTGTCGTCGAGACGGTCGGCGGCCGTGAGCATGAGGATCGGCATGCCGCTGCCGGAGGCGACGATGTGCCGGGCGATCTCGTCACCGGACGGGCCGGGGACGTCGCGGTCGAGGACAGCGATGTCGTAGGTGTTCACGTCCAGCAGCTCCAGGGCGGTGTCGCCGTCCCCCGCGATGTCGGAGGCGATCGCTTCCAGACGGAGACCGTCGCGGATGGCCTCCGCCATGAACGGTTCGTCCTCGACGATCAATACACGCATGTCATCGATGCTACGAGTCGCCGCATATCGCCGACGTATCGAAAACCGCATACGCGCCCGCAACACCGCGCCGCCTTGACTGGCGGCATGATTCGGACCCCACTGCGCCCCGCGGCGGTCGACGTTGCCTGCCCGCGGATGTACGCCGATCCCACCCAGGCCCCCAGGACCCCAGGACGCAGCAGTGACCGGTGACGCACGAGGACAGACGATGACGGAGCGGGCGGTCACGGCCGGGACCGAGCAGCCGGTGACCGAGCAGACCGGCCCCGGCCACGGAAACCCCGGCCCCGACTCCCGGCGCCCCAGGTCCGGGGCCTGGCGCACCGCCCCGCGCCGGGCGCTCCGCGGCGTCTCCCGGCCGGAGACCTGGAGACGCGGCCCCGTGCCCGCGGTCCTCGCGCTGTGCCTCGGCCTGCTCATGCTGCTGCACGGGCAGGTCACGAACGCGCGGGGACTGGGGAGCCTGGTGGAGACCTTCCTGCCGTGGTTCGGCCTGTTCGTCCCGGTGCTGCTGGTCGCGGCCGTGTGGCGCCGCTCCGCCTCCACCATGGCCGCGCTGCTGCTGCCGGCCGTGGTGTGGCTGAACCTCTTCGGCGGGCTGCTCGGCGACAAGTCCCACACGGGCGGCGACCTCACCGTGGTCAGCCACAACGTCGGCGCCGACAACCCCGACCCGGTCGCCACGGCCCGCGAGCTGGCCGCCTCCGGAGCGCACCTGCTCGCGCTGGAGGAGATCACCCCGCAGGCGCTGGGAGAGTACGAGAGGGAGCTGGCCAGGACGTACCCCCACCACGAGGTCCGGGGCACCGTCGGCCTGTGGAGCAAGCTGCCGCTGTCGGACACCCGCACGGTCGACGTCGCGATGCAGGGCATGGCCGGACCACTCGCCGAGAACCTGTCGCCCGAGGAGAGGGCCGCCACGCCCCGGGCACTGCGCACGACGGTGGCCACGGACCAGGGACCGCTCGCGGTGTACGTGGCGCACCTCGGGTCCGTGCGGCTGATGCCCAGGAACGGTTTCTGGACGGCCCAGCGGGACGCCGGCGCGCAGGCGCTCGGCAGGGCCCTCGCCGCCGAGCGCAACGAGCGGGTGGTGCTGCTCGGCGACCTGAACGGCACCACGGACGACCGCGCGTTGACCGGCCTCACCTCCCGGCTGCGCTCCGCCCAGGAGACCGCCGGGGACGGGTTCGGCTTCACCTGGCCGGCGACGTTCCCGGTGGCCCGGATCGACCAGATCCTGGTCCGTGGCGTGCAGCCGCGGAGTGCGTGGGTGTTGCCGGCCACCGGCAGCGACCACCTGCCGGTGGCGGCGGGGATCAGCTGGTGAGCACCGGGCACCACGGCGGGCGACACCGGCCCGCGGACGCCGACGACATACGGCGGATCGGCCCTGTGCCGTGTGTTCACAGTTGAGGCCAACGCCCTTAAGCTGAGCGGCCTTCGCGTCTGGGGAGGTCTCGTGAAGGGGCTCCGAACGCTCGTCGTCTGCCTTGTGATCACGTGTGCCGCGATGGTGTCACCGGCCTCGGCCGTGACCCCGACCGCGGCCGTGACGCCGACCTGGTCGGCGCTGCCGGTGCCCCCGGCGGCCGCCACGCCGCTGACGGTGGCCGATCTCGCCGCCCGAGGCCCGGCGGAGGCCTGGGCCACCGGCTACGAACACGCCGCCGACGGACTGCGGCCGATGCTGTACCGCTGGGACGGCACGGCCTGGAGCCGGGACACCGGCTTCCCCGGCGCCGGGGAACCGGGCTGGCTGCGCAAGGTGCAGTTCGTCGGCGAGGAGGTGTGGATCTTCCAGAACCGGATGGGCGCGGGCGACATCCTGCGCCGGTCGGCCACCGGGTGGGACGCCCTCCCGCTGCCGCAGACCCTGTGGACCTACCAGGACTTCGCCGCCGTACCCGGCGCCGCGTGGGTGGTCGGCGAGGACGACACCGGGCTGAAGGTGCTGCACCACGACGGTTCCGGCTGGAGCGCCCAGTCCGTCCCGGACGGCGTCCGGTACGTGATGGGGATCAACGCCCGCACCGCCACCGACGCCTGGGCCTGGGCGGACACCGACACCGGCAGCACCGTCCTGCGCTGGGACGGCACGGCCTGGCGGGACGCGCACGTGCCCCTGCCGGCGAACGCCAACGTGCACACCATCCTGCTCGAACCGGCCGGCCGGATCACGATCGGCGGCAGCCAGTACACCGACGGCGCGCCCCGCACCTACCTGATGACCTTCAACGGGCATGCCTGGCGCACCACTTCCCCACCGCTGGGCGACACCTACACCGAGTCCATGGCGCGCGGCGCGGACGGCGCGCTGTGGCTGGCGATGCGCAGCGACCGCGCGTTCCAGTCGAAGTACGCGCGCGTGTCCGGCACCCGTACGACCTTCTCCTACGGCCCGGAGCGCACGAACGCCATCGACGTGCACCCGCGCGCACTGGCGAGGGCCGGGTCCTCGCTGCTGTCGTTCGGGACCGTCGAGATCTACGGCTCCAAACCGAACCTGATGAGCGAGCGGCTGGGAGGCTGACCATGGCACGCAGACTTCTCCTCGCCGTCCTCGCCGTCGCCATGGCGCTCGTGGCCACCCTGAGCCCGGCCGCGGCGGACACCCTGTCCTGGCAGCACCTTCCGGTCCCGGCACAGGTGCGCCCGCAGGCCACGCTGAACGAAGCCGCGGCCACCGGACCGGACCGGGCCTGGGCGGTGGGTGCCGACGCAGTCGGCCGCGAGGCGCCCGGCTTCCCGCTGGTGCTGCGCTGGGACGGGACCGCGTGGCAGCGGCAGAGCCTGCCCGGGGTCGCCTGGCAGGGCGAGCTGCTGTCGGTCGCCGCCACCGCACCGACCGCGGTGTGGGCGGTGGGCCGGGACTCGGCGGGCGGCGCCCGGCTCCTGCGCTTCGACGGCGTCGCCTGGTCCGAGAGCCGTCCCCCGCGCGGGGTCCAGCTGACCAGGGTGGTCACCGGCGGCGGCGAGACGTGGCTGATCGGCTCGCGGGACGGCGTACAGGTCCTGCTGCGTCGGGACGGGCGCGGCTGGCAGGAGGTGCCCGTGCCGCCCGGATGGGTCTACGGCCTGCACGTCCTCGCGGCCGACGACGTCTGGGCCGCGGGCGAGACCGGCTCGGGCGCGGCCGTGTCGCACTGGGACGGGCAGGCGTGGCAGCAGACGGTCGTGGACGGGTACCCGAGGTCGGCCGTGGGCAGTGTGCTCGCCGTCTCCCCGACCGAGGTGTGGGCCGGAGGCACCGGCGGGTTCGTCGGCGGCCCGGTGGGCCGGCCGATCCCGCCCCTGCTGGCCCGCTGGGACGGGCAGAGCTGGAAGCGGGTGACGATCCCCACCGACTTCGGCGGGGTCACCTCCCTGACCCCGGACGCCTCCGGCGAGCTGGGCTGGGTGGCCGTGGCCAACGCGCAGAAGTGGGGCCCGCCGGGCAGCTACCCGCCGCTCGTCCCCGGCCCGGACTTCCTCGCCTGGGACGGGCAGTCGTTCGCCGAGTACAGCGAGCCGACGGTGCCCGGCGAGGGCGACTCCCGCACGCTGCGGCTCGCGCCGGTACCCGGCACGCGGACGGTGTGGTCGGTCGGCCGTGCCACCGGCCCCGAGAACACCTTCGCCCCGCGCATCCTGCGCTTCGGCTGAGACACGGACGCCGGGGCCGCCGTCGCGGAGGGGGTGCATAGGATCACGGAATGGCACTGCGACCGGTTCACGTGAACATGAAGGCCCTGGACGCCTCGGCGGTCGGCCGGTTCTGGGCGGATGCGCTCGGCTGGACCGCCTACAGTCCCGGCGTGACCACCTACGTCGGTCCCCCCGGCGGCCTCGTCTGGCCGGACCCGGCCGTCCTCGGCATCGACGTCGTGCCCGTCCCGGAACCCAGGACGGCGACGAAGAACCGTGTGCACCTCGACCTCGCCACCACCTCCGCGGCCCATCAGACGGAGTTGGTCGAGCGCCTGAGGACGCTCGGCGCGACACCCGTCGACGTGGGCCAGGGGCAGGTGCCGTGGACCGTCCTGGCCGACCCCGAGGGCAACGAGTTCTGCGTGCTGGAGCCCCGGGAGGTCTACCGGGACACCGGGCCGGTCGCCGCGGTGGTCGTCGACTGCGCGGACCCGCGCGCGATGGCCCGGTTCTGGGACGCGGCCGTGGACTGGACCCTGCTCGACGTGACCGACGACCACGCCACCTTCCGCTCCGCCAAGAACACCGGCCCCTATCTCGAGTTCCTCCGCACGCCCGACGCGAAGACCGCGCCGGACCGCGTCCATCTCGACCTGCTGCCGTACCCCGGCGACGACAAGCCGGCGGAGGTCGCGAGGCTGCGGAGCCTCGGCGCCACCGACCTCGACGTGGGGCAGGGAGACGTGCCCTGGACCTGCCTCACCGATCCGGACGGCCACGAATTCTGCGTACTTGCCCCGTCCTGAGACGAGACGGGCGGCGCCCCTTGACGTCAGTCGTCCGCTGTCAGGGGTGCGTCGGAGACCCGCGCCCCCGTGGCACCGCGCGTCACGAGCAGTGCCGCGCCGAGATCGGCCACCATGTGCGGGTCCGAGAGGGAGCGGCCCGTCAGCTCCTCGACGCGGCGCAGCCGGTAGCGGACGGTGTTGGGGTGGACGTAGAGCCGTTCCGCCGCGGTCGTGGCGGAGCCACCGGCGGCGAACCAGCTCTCCAGCGTGTCCAGGAGCCTGACGCGTTCCAGGCCAGGAAGGTCGAGTACGGGTCCGAGCACCACGTTCATCAGGTGCGCGGCCTCCGCGGGTGCGGCGGCGACGAGCATGGCGAGCGGGTTGTCGTCGAAGCGGGCCACACCCGGGGCGTCGCCCGGCAGGCCCGCGAGCGCCAGGCGGGCGAAGCGCAGGGCCTGGGGCGTGTCGCGCAGGGAGGCGAAGGAAGGGCTGACGCCCACGCGGGCGCCGGAGCGCCGCAGCAGGCGCAGGGCCGTGGCCTCCGCCTTCGGTGTGGCGACGGCGATGAGGCCGATCTGCTGGTCCGGCAGCAGCCGCCAGGCGGAGGCCAGATGAGCCTGTCGCAGCGAGGCCTCCGCGCCGGGCAGGGGCTCCACGCCGGGGGAGTCCGCGGACGCCGCGACGACGGTGTAGGGGCCGCGTTCCGGCAGGCCCAGCTCGCGAGCCGCTTCCCACAGGGTGATGCGGTCGGCGATCACGCCGGAGAACAGCGCCTCGACCAGGGCCGAACGCCGGGCGCCGCGCTGCTCGGCCAGCTCGGCGCTGGTCTCCCGGTGCGCGGCCGCCACGGCTTCGGCGTACAGGCCGAACAGGTGCCACAGGTCCGCCGAGCGGTCCACCAGCTGGATGTCGGGGACCAAGGGGTGGGCGCGCGCCTCTGTGAGGATCTCGGACCACACGCACTCGAAGCCGATCCGGTAGGCGTGCAGGATGTCCGGCAGCGGCATGCCCTGCTCGGCGCGGGTGCGGCCGGTCTGCCGGGCGGGATCGGGGTCCGGGCCGATGAGACCGAGCAGATGGCGCAGCAGCAGGTCCACGTTGGCGGTGCAGGACGTGCGCAGCGAGTCGAAGGGGATGAGCGACTCGTCGGCGTACACGGGGACCTCGGAACGGATGCGTTCCGCGATCCGCCCGCCCAGCTCGGGGTACCGGCCGTGGATCACCGCGAGCACGTCTGAGAGGTCCATCAGCGCAGCTTAATGCGGCTGTTTTGTTCGCGGGAACAGTTGGCGGCGTGGGACGGTGTCGTATCGCCCATAGGCGAGGGCCGTGGTTCGGCGCACGATGTCGCCCACGTGAACAACGGATGTCGACGGTGAGTTCGTGGAGGCAGGCATGGCGAATCTGGCGGAGTTCCTGGTGCGGACGGCGGCCCGGCAGCCGCGGCGCCCCGCACTGCGACTGGGCCTCGACAGCGTCTCCTACGGGGAGTTGGACGAGCGCAGCGCCCGGGCGGCCGCGCTGTTGCGGGCCGAGGGCGTACGCCCCGGCGATCGCGTCGCCCTGATGCTGCCCAACGTCCCCGAATTCGTCGTCCTCTACTACGGCGCCCTGCGCGCCGGGGCGATCGTGGTGCCGCTGAACCCGCTGCTGAAAGAACGGGAGACCGCCTACCACCTGACCGACTCCGGAGCCGTGCTGCTCCTCGAATGGCACCAGGCACCCGGCGAGGGCGCCCAGGGCGCGGCGAGTGCCGGAGTGCGGCGCATCGCGGTGGAGCCCGCGTCCCTCGCCGCGCTGCTCGCCGGGCACGAGCCGCTGACCGAGGTGGCGCGGACGGCCGGCGACGACATCGCCGTCCTGCTGTACACCTCCGGCACCACCGGCAAGCCCAAGGGCGCCGCGCTCACCCACGCCGGGCTGCGGCACAACACCGAGATCATGGAGTCCCGGGTCGCGCAGATGACGTCGGACGACGTGGTCGTGGGATGTCTGCCGCTGTTCCACATCTTCGGCCAGATCTGCACGATGAGCGTGGCCATCCGCAGCGGCGCCTCGCTCACCCTCGTGCCCCGGTTCGAACCGCGGGCCGTCCTGGACGCCATCGCCCGGGACCGGGCCACCGTGTTCGAGGGCGTGCCGACCATGTACGCGGCCCTGCTCCAGCATCCGGCGGAGGCGGACGTGTCGACGCTGCGGATGTGCATCTCCGGCGGCGCGTCACTGCCCGTGGAAGTGCTGCGCGCCTTCGAGGAGCGCTTCGGGTGCGCGGTGCTGGAGGGTTTCGGGATGTCCGAGACCAGCCCGGTGGTGACCTTCAACCACGTCGACCGCCCCCGCAAGGCCGGGTCCATCGGGACGCCGATCCAGGACGTGGAGGTCCGGCTGCTGGACGACCAGGGCCAGGACGTGGACCCCGGCGCGATCGGCGAACTGGCCGTGCGCGGCCCGAACGTCATGAAGGGCTACTGGAACCGCCCCGAGGCGACGGCGATCGCCATCCCCGACGGCTGGCTGCGCACCGGTGACCTCGGCCGGCGGGACGAGGACGGTTACCTCTACATCGTCGACCGCAAGAAGGACATGATCATCCGCGGTGGCTACAACGTGTACCCGCGCGAGATCGAGGAGGTCCTGCACGAGCACCCGGCCGTCGGCCTCGCCGCGGTGGTGGGCGTACCGCACCAGGAGCTCGGTGAGGAGATCGCCGCCGCGGTGGTGCTGCGCCCGGGCGCGCAGGCGACGCCGGACGAGCTGCAGCGCTACGTCAAGGACCGGGTGGCGGCGTACAAGTACCCCCGGGCCGTGTGGCTGATGGACTCCCTGCCGACGGGGCCGAGCGGCAAGATCCTCAAGCGGGAGATCAGCGCGCCGGCAGCGCGGCCGAGGGGCTGAGGGCCGGGCCACCGGGACTCGCCCGCGCTAGGTGTGGGGCGGCAGCAGGGGGCCCAGCGGGCCGAGATCGAGGTTGAGGTCCTCCAGCGCATAGCCGTGCTCGGCGCACAGGTCGGCCAGGCGGTCGTGGAGGGCCAGCAGGGTGGCTCCCAACTCCTCCTCCTGTTCGTCGGTGAGGTCTCCCGCGTCCACGCGGCGCAATGCCTGGCGCTCGATGAGCTGGCGCAATAGCTCGACCACGGTGAGCACGAGCTTCAGGAGGTCTTCCTCGACCGTGTCACGGTCGGTGTACATGCGGTGGGCCGGGCGCGGGGCTGCCTCGTCTGGCAGGGGAGGCGCTTTGAGCAGCCGCAGCGCCTGGGACATGCTGTCCCCGACGCCCTCCAGCGCGGGTGCCGGGGGCGGCGACGGGCGAGGGGTCTGCCGCTGGGGGCGTTCGCGTTCCTCACTCACCGGGGCCGCCCTCCTGCGGCGCGATGGCCGGGCGTGTCTCGGAGCTGACGGACACGACCAGGGCGCGCAGGGAGATACGGACGAGGTCGATGCCGGCGATGGAGAGAACGATGTCGCCGGTGATGACGACGCCGCCGCTGAGCAGCCGGTCGAGAAGGTCCACGAGGGCCACCTGGCGCCCGGGAAGCGGCTCTCCGTACCTGTCGACCGTCATGGGGCGCGCTCCTCGCCGGCAGCCGCGTTCCGAGGTTCGGCCGGCGGCATGGCGAAGGAATACGGGGCCCAGGGACCGGTCACCTCGACACGAACGCCGTGGAAGGCTCGGGCGGCCTCGGCGATGGCGGCCCGGAACGGCTCCGCGTACGCGTCGGGGATCAAGTAGGCGTCGTTGAGGACGTTCTCGGCGGGACCGCTCAGGCTGCCGCTCTGGGTGGGGTGGCGCACGCGCTGGGAGGCGTATCGGGAGCCGATGGCGTCGACGGCCGCGGCGGCCTTCTGCGCCTGGCTGTAGACGGCTTCCTGGGCGTTGTGCTGGGCCCTGCGGCGCTGGAGGTACGCCTTGCCGGGAGTGGCGGTGCCGGCGGCATTTCCGCTTTCGGGCGGGGCAGCGGAGGTGGGGTCGAGGTAGATCTTCACGCCGAACTCGGTGTGGTCGGCGAGCTGGGCGAGCCTGTCGGCGAAGACATTGTGCTGCTCGGCGAGCGCTCGGCGGGCGCGGTCGTCGTCCTGGTAGACGGTGGCCATACGAAGGGGCAGGACGGTGGCGTGCAGGGCGAGTGACTGGATGACGTCGTGGTGGGCGCGTGCGACGCTCTCGAGCCACTCCAGGTCCTCGAAGTGGTGCTTCAGTCCGTGCTCGCCGAAGTCACGGTGGGGGACGTGGCCGGCGGCGAGGGCCAGGGGCGGCTGAGCGGCGTCGGGGCCGGCGGTGAGGAGGAGGACGGGTGAGCCGTAGATCCCGCGGAGCCCGGTGGCGGCGTCGCGGAGGTCCGTCGTCAGGGGGGCCACGGCGTAGACGTAGGTGAGGGTGTCGTCAGGTGTGCTCATGTGCGGCGCCCCCGTGCGGTTCCCTCACCCGTCTCGGGCTCCTCGCCGGTGGCACGGGTTAGTTCCTCGCCGTCGACGCGCTCGCGGCGCAGGGCCTCCAACTCGGCGCGCAGGCGCCGGTTCTCCTGCTCGAGAGGGCTGCCCGTGTGCCGGGAGGAGAGTGAGGGGTCGTGCTCCCACCAGTCGATGCCCATCTCTTTCGCCTTGTCGACGGAGGCGACCAGGATCCGGAGTTTGATCGTCAGCAGTTCGATGTCGAGGAGGTTGATACGGATGTCGCCGGCGATGACGATGCCCTTGTCGAGGACTCTCTCCAGGATGTCGGCGAGGCTGGAGGTGCTTTGTCCGTACGGCGTCGGGGCAGCGCGCGACGGGAAGGATCCCAGTCGGTCGGGTAGTGGCTCGGACACGTGGGAAGCCTCCCTTGACCCTCAGGGGTGTTGCCGGCGGAACTCCGCGATCTCTGTCAACCGGTCGATCAGTTCGTCCTCCCGGCGGTCGAAGGTCTCCTCGTCGATCTCGCCGCGCAACAGCCGCTGCTCCAGGTCGGCCAGCTCGCGCCGGACGGGGGCCGGGTCGTAGTACTCCTCTTCGGCCTTCTCAGCGACCCGTTGGGCGGCCCATACGACGGCCTCCACCGGTGCGACGGGAAGGGTGAACAGCCGGCTCAGCAGTCCCATCTCGTCTCCTCCCGCCACGTTCGAAGAATCGTGACTGTCACTGGACGAAGCTGTACGGGGGCAGGGGGCCGGTGAGCCGGAAGTCGACTCCGTCGTCGATCTGCGCGGTGAGGCCCGCCTGCGCTGCCAGGAGGTCGTCCTTGCGCTCGTGCGGCACGAGCAGCGACAGGTTCAGGAAGTCAGGGGGCGAGGGCGGACGAGTGGCGTGCTCGCGCGCGTAGGGAGCCAGTGCGTGGACCAGCCCGGTGGCCAGTGCGTCCTGGCGTTCCTGTACTTCGCGGGCGACGAGTTCGCCGAGCGCGAGAGGCAACTGCGGGTCCTGGGCACCGGATCGGATCCGCTCGTTGAGTTCCCTCGCCTCGGGCGAGTCCCGCAGGATCCGGCGCAGCAACTCGTCCTCGTCCGCCTGGGTCGCCCGTGCGTGGTACTCGGCGCAGCCGTCGAGTCGTTCCAGAGTGGCCAGGTATGCGTCCGGGTTCTCTTCGAGGGCCTGCCGGACGGTCTGCTCGTCAGGGGCGATGTACCCGAACTGCAGCGGCAGGACCACCGCGTCGGCCATGAGGCGCTCCTGCACCTCCTGGTGTGCCTGGAGGTCCCGGCGCTTGGGCCGGATCTCCTCGGAGACGTCGCTGATCACTGCGCTCAGGAGGCCGGCGGTGACGGTGCGCACGGGCGCGGGGTGGGAGCCCACCCCTTGCAGCCCGTCGAGGCGGTGGGGATGCTCCTTGCCGGTGATCGCGTAGACGTAGAGCGTCATGGTCACTCCCTCTCCCGGCGTACCGGACGCCGGGCGGGACGCCGCTTCCTGGGGGCGGCTTCCTCCTCGGCCTCCTCCTCAGGTTCTTCCTGCTTGGAGGACCGGCCGGTGAGGGAGTCGGTCACGGCGTCCACCGCTCCGCTGAGCGCACCCTTGGACTTGCCGCGGGCGCCGCCCTCCATCATCGTTCCGACGACTTCGGGGAGTTGGGCCGGTGCCTTGCGGCCCGCTTCGAGGTCGAGGCGGTTGCACGCTTCGGCGAAGCGCAGGTAGGTGTCCACGCTGGCCACCACGATGCGGACATCGATCTTGATGAGCTCGATGCCCACCAGCGAGATGCGGATGAACACGTCGATGACCAGACCGCGGTCGAGTATGAGCTCCAGGACGTCGTAGAGGCTGCCCGAACCGCTCGGGCCCCTGCTCACGCTGCTGCCGCTCTGCGGCACCATGGTCATGGCGCCTCCCTTCCCGGCGATCTGGACGTCAGGTCGGCCGGTCGATCATTCCTCGGCTGTAGCGGCGGGTCCGTTCGTAGGAGACCAGCTGTCCCTCCGGATCCAGGGTGACTTTGTAGCTGGCCATCACGCTGGTCGTGTCGGGGATGCGTTCCAGTTCGACCACCTCCACCTGCGCCTGCCAGCCGTCCTCGGTCGGCTTGAGGGAGGAGACGGAGTCGGGAGCCCGGCCCAGGAGTTGGGCCAGCTGCCCGGCTGCGGAGCGCATCGCCGAAGCCGCGTTGGGAACCCCGGCCTTCCGCTTGGGGGCGGAGTCGCGGTGTGCGGGAGCCCTGTCCTGCGACTCGACGTCCTCCTCGGTCCGGCGGGGACGGGCTCTGCGCGGTCGTGCCGGTTCTTCGGCCATCGGACGCTCCGCTGGGGGAATACCGAGTCGTGAATCTACAATGTCAGCATATAGGGAAATATGTTCCGCGTCGGGGGTGGGCGGCATACAGGCCGCACGAGCGGGGCGTGCCTCGGTCGGCGCCGTCAAGACAGCAGCCGGCACATCCGCAGACCCACCCGGTGTCCCTGGGCAGCGTCGAAACAGCCCGCAAGCGCCCCGGTGAAGGGACAGCAGCTCATGCAGGACTCGACCAAAATCGCGCTCGCGGCCGCCGTGGCCGGGGGCTATGTACTCGGTCGGACAAAGAAGGGCCGTCTCGCGTTCACTGCGGCGACCTACCTTGCCGGCCGTCGTTTCGCGCTTGAGCCCGGCCAGCTCATGACGCAGGGCCTCGCCAAGCTGAAGGAGACGCCTCAGTTCGCCGAGATGAGCGAGCAGCTTCGCGGTGAGGCTCTGGAGGCGGGCAAGAAGGCGGTGACCGCCGCGGCCAACCGCAAACTCGCCGACCTCGCCGACTCGCTCCACCAGCGGACCTCCGCATTGAGCAGCGGCGGCGCAGCCGAGGACGACGAGGACGACGAGGACCAGGAGGAGCCTGAGGGCTACGAGGACGAGGAGGAAGCCGAAGGGGGAGGCGAGGACGAGGACGAGGAGGACTACGAAGACGCGCAGGCCGAGGAGGGCTACGAGCCCGCGACGGACGAGGAGGAGGACGAGGACGAGGAGGAGGACGAGGACGAAGAGGAGGACGAGCAGGACGAGGAAGAGGGATCCGAAGACGGCTACGAGCCCGAGGAAGAAGAGGAACCCGAGGAGGAGCCTCCGCCTCGCAGGCGCCGCCGGCCCCCGGCCAAGGCTTCCCAGAGCGCACCGGCGCGCAGGGCCCGTCGCTCGGCTCCCGCAGAGCAGCCGCGCCCGGCTCGGAAGACGGCGGCGAAGAAGACCGCGGGGAAGAAGACCGCGGCCAAGGCGCCGACGAAGACCCCGTCCAAGCAGGCGGCCGCGAAGAAGACCGCGCCGTCCAGGACGGCCGCGAAGAAGACGGCGTCGAAGGCTCCGGCGAAGAAGACCGCGGCGCGCGGTTCGGCGAGCAAGGCACCCGCCAAGAAGACGGCGGCCAAGCGTGCCCCGGCGAGCAAGACAGCCGCGAAGAAGACCGCTGCGCGCACTCCGGCACGCAAAACGGCAGCCAAGAAGACCACGGCGAAGAAGACGCCGGGTCGCAAGCCGTCCACGCGGAGGTAGGTCATGACGAAGTCGGACGGCGGCAGCGAGCAAGGGGCCAAGTCCGGGCTCGACCAGCTGCTCTCAGAGTTGACCTCGTTCCTCGAAGCACAGGCCGGGCAGCTCGCGGACAAGGCCACGGACAAGCTGGGGGAGGTCACCGACCAGCTCCAGGACGTCGCGCAGGGCAACGGAAAGCTGTCCGACGTCGCCGGCGTCGGGGGGCGGATGCTGAAGGGCGACTCGCCCGTCAAGGCGATGATGGGCCAGGGGTTCAGCGGTCTCAAGGACAAGGTGACCGAGGGCGCCTCCAAGATGTTCGGCAAGGGCAAGAAGGGCCGTAAGAGCGGCGGCAAGGTCATCAACATCGTCGAGTTCCTCGATGTCGGCCTGCCTGTGCGCACCGTGTACGACCACTGGACGCAGTACGAGGACTTCAGTGGCTTCGCCAAAGGCGTGCGCGACGTCTCCCGCAACGACGACACCACCAGCGACTGGAAGGTCAAGGTCGGGCCGTCGACGCGCGGCTGGAAGGCCACCGTGCAGGAGCAGGTGCCGGACGAGCGGATCGTGTGGACCTCCGAGGGCGCCAAGGGCACGACACGCGGCTGCGTGAGCTTCCATGAACTCACGCCGACGCTGACCCGCATCGTCGCGGTGGTCGAGTACTACCCCTCCGGACTCTTCGAGAAGACCGGGAACCTGTGGCGCGCCCAGGGCCGGCGCCTGCGCCTGGACCTCAAGCATTTCCTTCGGCACGTCTCGCTCACGACCGACGAGGCGGAGGGCTGGCGCGGCGAGATCCGTGACGGCGAGGTGGTCCGCACCCACGAGGAAGCGCTGGAGGAAGAAGAAGCGGAGGACCAGGACACCGACGAGGAGGAAGGCGAGGACGAGTACGAGGACGAGGAAGGGCAGGAAAACGGGGACGAGTGGTCCGAGGAGGACGAGGAGCCCGGGGAGGACGAAGAGGAACCCGAGGCGTACGCCGACGAGGACGACGACGAGTACGAGGACGAGGAGGTCCCCGAGGAGGAGTACGAGGACGAGGACGCCCCCGAGGAGGACGAGGACGAACCAAGCCGTCCGGGCCGACGGCGCCGGTAGGCGCACAGAGGGTCGCGCCATTCGAGCGGCCACCGAGCAGGGGCCGACGTGGGACGTCGGCCCTGGCCCACGGGCTCCCCTGGGTGGAGATGAGTTCAGCTACGTGCTCAGTCGGTGCCCCGGCGCGGGCTCGCGGGCAGCGGCTGGCGCCAGTCGCCCAGCGTCGTGACGAGGAACCGCCGCGCGAGGGGACGTACGGCGTCCCAGGTCGGATCCGTGGTCAGGGACTCGGCCCACGGCCCCGTGCGGCAGGCGGTGTCTATGTCGGCGAGGCGATGGCCGACGGCCCGCAGGGCGTGCAGTTGCTCCGGGTCGAACACGCCCCGCTCCGTGAGCCCCTCGCAGACGCGGCACAGGAGCTCGACCTCGTCGATGAGGGACTCCGTGTCGACCGCGCGCCCGTCGAGCCAGGCGAGCTGATCGCGGGGATCGGCCGCGAGCAGGGTCGTCAGTCGCAGCGTCCAGGTCCGCAGGTTCGCGTCGCCGAGATGGTTCATGCACGCAGCATCGCACCCGGGCCGCGCTCGTCCGCCTCCCCGGAAGAGGTGGGACGGAGGAATTGCGGGGCAGGTGGACAGGGAGCCGTAGCCGTACGACGAGGAGCTTTCACGCCATGGGTAGCGCTGTCCATGTCCCGCAGACCCGGGACATGATCGGAGAGGAACTCTCCGGAGACGAGGCGTTCACCGCGCTCCGCCACTACGGGGGGCTGCGGCTGCTGACCGACTCCTTCGCCCGGTTCCGTTACGCCGACGGCTTCAGCAACGCGCGGGCGCTGGCCTTCCAGGTGGTGCTGGGGCTGCTCCCGTGCACCGTGGCGCTGGTCGGACTGGCCACCTCGGTGCACACGGAGGCGGTGGGCCGGGTCATCGAGCTCACCCTCGGCCATATCGTGCCCGGTGCCAGCGCGGAGATCGTCGAGGACGCCTTCGACGGCTCCCGGCGCACCGCGAACGGCGACGTGTGGAGCACCCTCGCCCTGTGGCTCGGCACCGGCTTCGCCCTGCTGAACCTCGCCTCGGCCATGGGCCAGATCGAGCGCGGCGCGAACCGCATCTACGGCATCGAGCGGGACCGGCCCTTCCCGCGCAAGTACGCCCGGGCGATCGTCCTCGCGTTCGCCGCCGGTCTGCCGCTGGTCCTGGGCTTCGTCGTGCTGGTCGCCGGTCAGGCGGTCGGCGACGCGGTGGCCGAGACCCTAGGCTGGGAGGGCGGCGCCGCGCGCTGGTGGGGTGTCCTCGACATCCCCGTGGGGCTGCTGCTGGCCTGGGTGGCCTCCGCCGTGATCTTCCGCTGGTCCCCGCGCCGACGCCAACCCGGCTACACCTGGCTGGCGTTCGGCTCGGCCCTGCACCTCCTGCTGTGGGTCTCGGCCACCTGGCTGCTCGCCCTGTACGTCGAGGGCAGCGGTGCCTTCGGCGGGGTCTACGGGCCGCTCACCGCGTTCATCGCCCTGTTGCTGTGGGCCAACCTCACCGCCGTGGCGCTCTTCCTGGGCATCGCCTTCGCCGCCCAGCTGGAAGCCGCCCGGGCCGGCATCGAATCGGCCGTCCACCCGGACCCGGGGTCGGGCCCCTGACACGGCACGCCCGCCCGCGGTGCGCCCGCCCGTGGTGCACCCGCCCTCGGTGCGCTCATGCGCTCGCCGCCGCGAGGTCCCGGCGTCCCGCTGGACCACCGGCCCCTGCGGGCCACGCTCACACTCCGCTGACCTTGCCGCTCGCCGACAGCTCGTAGACGAGGGTGACCGTGCGGCGGCCGTTCGGCGGCAGGGCGATGTCCCAGCGGGCGATGCCCTCGGCGTCGACCGCGTCGGGGGCGGGGGAGCAGGCCTCCTCGCGCAGCCGTACCTCCACCGCCGAGACCTCGGAGACCGGGATCCGCTCCCGCAGCGCCACCTTCTGCTCGCCCTGCTCCCCCGGGGCGGAGAAGCGGGACAGGTGCAGCCGGACCGTGCGGGTGACGGTGGTGCGCTGGGTCATGGTCGCGGTGTCGCGGTGCTCCTCCACCTCGCGGACCACCCGGAAGTCGTCGTGGCTGCCGAACGCGAGCTGGAGCGGCGCGCCGGGAGCCGTGAACTCCAGGGTGCCGCGGCCGCCGAACCCGCCGGCGCCGACGAGGTCCACCGGGCCGGCCAGGAGAGCGTGACCGGTCGGGTTGTCGCCGCGCACCACGTGGGTGACGAGCGGGGACAGCTCCGGGGAGCAGGCGTACTCGCTGCGTGCGGGCGTGGTGGCCACCGAGAGCGGTACCCGGTGGGCGTGGCCGTCTGAGGGGATGGAGACGGGCGCGGGCGCGTGCAGGACGCGCGTGCGGCCGCCGTCGTCCACGCCCGGAAGTCCGAGCACCGAGGCCGGGCCGAGTTCCGCGATCTCCTCCTCGCGCAGTTCGACGGCGACCGTGCGCCGCTCCGCGGGGGAGCGGTCCGTGAGGGTCAGCCGGTCCTCCCTGAGCCGGGGAGGCTCGGTGGACAGCGCCGAGCGGGCCGTCGACAGCGTCAGGCGCACGTCCGACCAGTCCTCGCCGGTGAGTTGCCAGACCATCGCGTCGGTCTCCAGCGTGAGCGCGTCCCCGTCGAGCACCGCACGATAGGCGGGACGCCACAGGGCGCACGCGGTGAGGTGGGTCAGCCGCAGACGGGCGGGACCCGCGACGGCGGCCTCGACGGTCAGTTCCACGTGACCGACCAGCTCGGCGGGGCGCCGTTCGGCGAGCTCGATGGCGCGCTCGGCCTCCTGGAGTTCGGTGGCGAGCGTCCGCAACTGGGCCTCGGCGGCGCGCAGATGCTCGCCATGGGTGTCGCGTTCCTCGTCCACCCGGTCCAGTTCGGCGCTCCAACGGGCGGTCTCGGACTCTCCGTGGCCGGTGCCTTCGCCGATCTCCCGCAGCAGGTCGGTGGCGAGGCGGCCCAGCAGGTCGAGGCGGGCGCGCAGGCGGTCCCGCCGGCGCTCCAGCGCGGACCGTTCCTCTTCGATCACGTGGAGGCGCAGCCGCAGGGCCGAGGCGTCGGCGCCGGGCTGTGGTCCTCGCGGTGTCCAGGTGCGCACGACCCTGGCGTCGAGGACGGTCGCCGGATGGTCACCGGCCAGCTCGGCGTGCAGGGTGCGGTCGACGGCCAGCGCGCTGACGGGGCCCAGGCGCAGCCGCTGGACGCCGGCGCGGAGGTCGAGCACGGCGGTGCGCTCGACCTGGGCGCGGTCTTCGAGGCAGGTGACGGCGGTGACGGGCAGTGGGATCGGTTCGAGGTCCGTGGGCATGGTGGGTCAGCTCCTGCGGTTTCCGCCGACGAGGGCCTTCGCGGCCGGGACACGGATCTCGTAGCCGCCGTCGCGGGCGGCAGTGCCACCGGCGGGCAGTTCGACGCGCCAGAGGCGGGTGCCCGGCGCGAGGTGGTCGGGTCCCTCGTGGTCCTGGGGGACCGTCCAGTCGGCGCGTTCCTCGATGCGGACGTCGGCCTCGTTGCTGACCGGCACCTGCTCGCGGACCTCCACGGTGACGGGCCTGGCGAGCCGGTTGGCAAGCTCCACGTGGACGCCGTGGTCGAGCACGGTGACGTTGTTGCGCAGCCCGGCCGTCGACTCCCGCAGGCTCGTGCGCCGGGTGACCTCGATGTCCTCCGCCGGTCCGAGTCCCATCCGGCGGACCCTGCCCGGGGCGAGCGTGGGCAGTGCGGCGGTCAGCACGAAGTCGTCGTCGACACCCACCTCCACGGGCCCGGCGAGCAGCGCCTGATCGGTGGCGTTGGACAGCACCAGCGTCTGATACACCCGCTGCTCCACCGACGGCACACAGACGTACTCGGTCCGCAGACCGACCGGGATCTGCGTGACGGTGACGGTGTGCCAGGTGCCGTCCGAGGGGATGTCGGCGCGGGCGACGGCGTCGTAGCGGTGGTCGAAGGAGCCCGCCGACTCCCGGGGGCGCACGGCGTGGCCGGGCAGGGGCAGCGCGGCCACCGTCTCGGCGCGGCGCCGGTACTCGACGGCGACCGGGTCGTAGGAGGTGGCGGGGAACAGCCGGCCCCTGCGGTTCTCGGGCTCGTCGGGACCGCTCAGGACGAGTCCGGCGTAGTCGAGTTCGGCGCCGCTGGGCTGCGGGGGACCCGCCACCGGTACGGGCGGGGCCGAGGGCGGGGGCGGGGCGAACGCACCCGAAGGAGCCGACCGCATGGCGGCGGGCGCGGCCATGGGAGCACCGGCGAACAGGGGCGGGCTCGGCTGGAGCCGGTCCGCCTGCGGAGGCATCGCCTGGAGACTGCCGGGCGCGGCGGGCCGCGCGGGCGGCGCACCACCGTAGGCCGGTGGCGCGGGTGGCGGAACGGGGCCCCCGGCGACGGGCAGGGCAAGCCCTCCGACGGCCAGGTCCTCGGGCTCGGCGGATGAATCCGGTCGGGAGCCCGCCGAGTCGTAGGCGGTGAAGAGGTCGGCGAGCCCGGCCGGGGGCTCGCGCCAGTCGGCCGGTGCCGGGGCGGGCTGGCGGCGCCCGATCCGCAGCGAGCGCAGCCGCGGCAACTCCGTGTGGCGCTTCAGGTCGGCGGTGGCCAGCGCGATACGCACACCCGTCCAGTCCTCGCCGGTGCGCTGGGCCACGCCGGCCCGCAGCACGAGGGTGCCGCTGCCGTCGCCCTGGCGGTAGGTCAGACGGTAGGCGGGGACCCATACGGCGCCCGGGACCGCGTACTCGACCTCCAGCAGCACCTCGCCGGTGCCGTCGAGGGTGACGGCCGCACCGACCGTGGTGCGGACCTGTCCTGACGGCGCGTCGGTGGAGGCACGGTGCAGCCGGTCCGTGGCGACGGCGCGGTCGTGCTCCAGGCGGCGCAGCTGCTCCTCCAGGGCGGCGAGGCGATCGTGCAGGCTCGTCAGCCGCTCGTCCACGAAGTCCGCGAGCGTCAGCCAGGCCTCGGCGGGGGTGCGGCGATGCGGGTCCTCACGCTTGCGGCCCGGGGGGATCGGGTGGAGGTCGGTGACCTCCTTGATCCGGTCCAGGAGCCGGTCACGGCGCCCCCGGGCCGCGTCACACGCCTCGTCCAGCCGCTCCTTCTCCAGCCGCAGACCGTCCGCGGACCCCGCGTCGGCCGGCTCGGCACCCATGTCGATCCGCACCTCGGTGACCCGCACAGGCGAGTCGCCCACCACGCGGGCCCGCACGGAACCGCGGTCCAGACAGCGCGGCAGCCCCGTCAACAGCACCCGCCCGCCGGGCGGCACCGTACCCCGAGCCACCCGTGTGCACAGCGCCCCTTGCGCGTACACGACGACCGCGTCGAGCGTCGTCCCCCACCGCGCCGCTTCCTCGGATCCCATGTCCCCGGCCCCCCGTCCTGTCCGTGCCCGGCGAAGCCTAACGCCCGTCCGCGATGTGGTGGTTCGAGCCCCTGGCGATGGGAGGGGCGCCTGGGTGCGGAGGTGGCACCACGTGCCCGAGATGTCGGCCACGCTCCGCCTGCCGGCGCCGCCCGCCCCCGGGGCGGCCCGTCACCCCTCCGGCCTCGTCGTCGCCGTCCTCGCGCAGAGGTACGGCCGCGCCAGCAGCAGGCCCGTGCCGGTCAGGGCGATGCCGATGAAGACCGGTGCGAGGTGGACGAAGCTGGTGTAGTGGATGACTCCGTGGACCACCACGGCGGGCAGGAATCCGGCGGTCGCCGCCGCGGCCAGCGTCCAGAACACCCACGCCTCACCGCGCCGCCAGCCCCACGCGCTGAGCAGGACGATCGCGACCGCCGCGGACATCAGGGCGCCGCCGAACCCCGCGCGGTCGTGGGCGATGAATGGCACGAGCCGGGCGTTGACCGTTTCCAACTCCTGCGCGCTGGTGCCCAGGAAGGTCAGATCGGTCGGTACGAAGACGTCGGTCAGGCCGACCACCGAGACCACCGCGCCGCCGATGAACAACCCGACTCCCGTGACGATCAGCAGCAGTTGGCCGGTCAGCGCCCGTCGGCGCTCCGATTCCGGCCCCTCGGGCGCGGTCCGCCACCGCGGTGCGTGCGGGGTCCGGCGCACCCCGGCCATGAACATGGGGAACAGCACGAGGGTGGTGGCCGTGTGCAGGGGCTCCACGAAGCCGGTGCCCAGGAAGTAGAACAGGGTGGGGAAGCCGATCGCCCCGGAGATCAGGTACACCTCGCGGGCCCAGGGCCAGCCGCGTCTGATGCCGCCCAGGGCGAGACCGGTGTAGAGGGCGCCGATCGCCACCATCGTGCCGGCCATGGTGATCCGGTCGTGCTGGAGGAAGTGCACGAGGTGGTGGTTGGCGGCGTGCAGCTCGTGCAGCGTCATACCGAGGTAGTCGCGGTCGTACCAGAGCAGCACCGGCCCGAGTGTGATCGCCGCGGCCCCGAGCCCGGCGCCCGTCATCCCCAGTCCGACGAGCAGCGCCCACCACCAGGCGGGCCAGCGGCGGGGATCGCGGCCCACGTCCCGCAGGCCCGGCGCGGGCGCGGTCGCGGTGGCCGCCTCGACGACCCGCGCGAACCAACCGGGCCCGGCCTCGACGAGCACCCCGGGCCGGGCGAGCACGACCGCGCCCGGTTCCCCGAGCGCGGCGGCCGCGGCGGTCACCGACGGGTCCGTGACGGGGACCATGCGCGGGTCGGCGCCGGTGAACCCGTCGACATGCGGGGCGAGAGCGGCCTCGACGGCGTGGTCCCCGGTCCGGACGAGCAGCGGGATCGTACGACCGGCCGCGGCCTGACGTACGGCCGGTACGTCGGCCGCCGACACGGGCGCCACCTCCACGAATCCGGCGCCCAGCGGCGGCATGGCCCGTACCGTCTCCCGCGCCAGCGAGGGCGGGACGGACATGCCGAGCCGGACGGCCACGGGGACGCCGGCGACGTCCCCGGCGAGCCGGCGCGGCGGATGCCGGTGGCCGAACCCCCGGGCGATCAACCGGGCGCCGACCGGCCGGGAGCCGATCCGGGCCAGCAGCCCCAGCGCGGCCCGCTGCGAACGGCGGCGACCGAGCACGGCGGCGGCAGCTCCACGCAGCGGGTGATAGGTCCAGTCCGGCATCAGAGGGTCTCGTTCGGCATCAGGCGGTCTCGCTCGGCGTCAAGGGGTGTCATTCGGTTCAAGGGATCTCGCTCGCTCGGTGGAAGAGAGCCCCGTTCGGTGTCAGCGGTTCCCGCCGCCCGTCGCGCTCGTTTCCTCGCCGGGCGCCCTCCAGCCCAGCACCGGCGTCATCGAACGCAGCGTCGCGCGCGTCGGCGTCAGCCGGGCGGCGGCGTCACGCAGCAACACCGCCGGCGGCCACGACAGTTGGCCGATCGTGCCGAGCCGGGCGGAGCGGCGCGCGACGGCCTGAGTGCGGGGGCGGCGCAGCAGGTCGTACGAGGAGAGCGCGGCGGCGATGTCCGGGGTGCCGTCGAGGCAGTGGGCGAGGGTGACCGCGTCCTCCAGCGCCTGGCACGCGCCCTGGCCCAGATTGGGGGTCATCGCGTGGGCCGCGTCGCCCAGCAGCGCGACCCGTCCGCGCGTGAAGGCGGGCAGGGGCGGCAGGTCGTAGAGGTCATGGCGCAGTACGGCGTCCGCGGGGACGGCGGCGAGGAGGGCGGGAATCGGGTCCGGCCATGCGCCGAATCGCCGCAGCAGCTCGGCATACTCGGTCGAACCGGAGGCTGTCCCGGCCGGGAGCGAGGCGGTCGCGAAGCAGTACATCCGGCCGTCCGGCAACGCCGTGTAGCCGAACCGCTCGCCGCGCCCCCAGGTCGCCGCGCCCTCGGCGGGCGGCTCGGCGAGGGGCTCGGTGACCATGCGCCACGCGGTGTATCCGGCATACCGGGGGCCGACCGCGTCGGGCCACAGCGCACCGCGCACCACACTGCGCAGCCCGTCGGCGCCGACCACGAGATCGGGCCGGGACTGCCCGCCGCGGTGCTCGACGACGAGGCCCGAGCTGTCGGGGACGTCGTCGTCGCGGACCGCGGACACCTCGCAGCCGGGCCGCAGGCTGTCGGCGGGCAGCGCCTCGGCGAGCACCCGCAGCAGGTCCGCGCGGTGCAGGACCAGCAGGGGGTGGCCGAAGCGGCGCGCCAGCTCCGCGTTGTCCGTACGGGACAGCCACCGGCCCCGGCCGTCGCGTACACCTCCGGTGGCCTCCACGGCGCCGAGCGCCCGTACGGCGTCGGCCAGGCCGAGCGCCTCCAGCGCGTGGAGCGCGTTCGGCCACAGGGAGATGCCGGCGCCGATCTCGGTGAACTCCCCGGCCCGTTCCAGCACCTCGACGCGCCAGCCCCGGCGGTGCAGGGCGATGGCCGCCGCGAGTCCGCCGATGCCGCCGCCGACGATGGTCGCGGCGCGCTGCGGCATGGATCCTCGCTCTGTTCTCAGGGGCGCCGCCCTGGGTCTCGTGGCGGCCGGTCCGGTGCCCAGCGGTATGCGACGGGGCACGGGGTCCGGCTGAGCAGCGCCTGATCACAGCATGTCGACAGGCACCTGTCAACGTGCCGGGGTGGGCCGGCGGGGGAAGGACCGGCGACAACGTCCTTGTGCGCGCTGGTCGGGCGCTGACCTGCCCATGCCCGAGCCTCACGGCCATCGGCCCGCTGATCCGGCCATGGCCGACTCACGCCCCTTTTCGCCCCCTCTCGGGCGGTTCACACTGCGGTACACGGACCTGTGGGGGAGGGCTTCGACGTGACGGGGCGTGGACGGGGCGCGGCTGCCCGCAGACGGCGGGCGGCGCGGCTGAGGTCGGGAGCGACGGGCGGCGGTGTGCTGCTGCTCCTGCTGGTGGTCTTCTGGTCGCGGGTGTGGCCGTACGTCATAGGGGCCGTGGTGCTCGGCGGCGTGGGGGCGGTGGGCTGGTGGTGGTGGCGCACGGACCGGCTCGTACGGGGGCGGGACCGGCTGTGGCGGCAGGAGGAGGCGGTCAAGGCCGGCCGTCGCACGCTCGCGGAGGTGGACGCGATGACCGGCACCGAGTTCGAGGAGCTGGTGGCGGACCTGTGCAGACGGGACGGACTCACCGACGTCCGGCGGGTGGGTGGCGCCCATGACAACGGGGCCGACGTCGTCGGTCGCCTCCCGGACGGCCGCAGCGTGGTGATCCAGTGCAAGCGGTACGCGCCGACCAGCGTGATCGCGAGCCGGGAACTGCGTGATCTGCTGGGGGCACGGGTGCACTTCGGCGCGGACGTCGCCGTGTTCGTGACCACCACGCGGTTCAGCCGCCCCTCCGAGCGGTTCGCGCTGCAACACGACATCCTCGCCGTGCACCGGGACTTCCTCGGCCTGTGGAACAACGGAGCCGGCCTGCTGTCCCTGCTCGCGGTCAACGGCCGAGGGCAGGGCGACACCCGTCATCGGGCGCGCTGGAAGCAGGCGTACGAGAAGTGAGTGGCTCCCTGAGAACACCGGGCCGGTGGTCAGCTCGGGTCGCCGCCGGTCGGCGCGGGCGGGGTGTGTGGGCGGAGGACCATCAGCGGGCCTTCCGGGGTCGCCACCATGGCGAAGGGGAAGCGGTCCAGTTCGAGACAGAGCGCGACGTCGTCGGGGTGGACCCCTTCGCGTACCCCCGTCGACAGTTCGACGGCGGCGCGTGAGGCGGCGGCGCGGCGGAGGAACTGGGTGGCGTCCGTGCCGGGTTCGGTGGCGCGGCGGCGGAACTCGGCGGCGTCTGTACGCGGTTCGGTGGCACGGCGGGGGAACTCGGTGGCGTCCGTGCGCGGTTCGGTGGCGCGCCGGGCGATGTACTGGGCGCACGCCAGGTCTTCGTCGGCCTGTCCGTCCTCGCCGGTGACGACGAAGGTGACGTTCTCGCCCCCGTGCGCCCGCAGGACCCGTGCCGTGGCCCCGGCCACCGCGAAACTGGCGCAGAGCACCAGGGGCGCCTCCCTGACGGCGAGGGCGCCGACCGTGCCGGCTGTGGTCTTCTGCACCACGGTCCGTCCCGCGAGGTCCATGGACCGCAGCAGACCAGGTGAGTTGACCGTGTCGAAACCGGGCGTGGGCGGACCGTCCTTGAGGGTCACCCAGTCCGGGTGGCGCGCCTTGAGTGCCAGCGCCTCCTCCAAGGCCCCGGCGAGCACGATCTTCTCCGCCCCCTGGCCGAAGGCCCAGGCGGCCACGGTGAAAGCGCGCATGACGTCGACCACGACCGCCACGGGCGGGACGTCGACCAGATCGGCGATACCGAGGAAACGGGGCTCCATACGGGTCATGATCGCGCATGCCCGGCCCGGGGAATCGGGGAGTGCCGAGCGTCACGTCGTCGTGCGCGGAAGGCTACCCGAGCCGGAAGCGCATGACCTTCCGCCACCGGCGGGACGTGCGCGACGCTCACCGGGGCGCGTGACAGTATCGGCGGTGAGCGCAGGGCCGCGCGCCGGCGGCGAGGGCAGAGGACGAGGGACATGAACCGGCCACCAGGAATGATGGACGTGGCACGGGAGGCCGGCGTCTCGCACATCACCGTCTCGCGGGTCGTCAACGGCCATCCGTCGGTACGGCCGGAGACCCGGGCCCGTGTCGAGGCAGCGATCCAGAAGCTGGGCTACCGCCGCAACAGCGTGGCCAGGGCCCTCAAGAGCCGCCGTTCCTCGACGATCGGTGTGGTGATCACCGGGGCGGAGCTGTTCGAGCTGCCCCGCATCCTCAGTGGCGTGGAGGCGGCCGCCAAGCGGGCCGGGTACTGGGTGAGCCTGGCGAGCCGGCAGGGCGAGAGCGGCACCGGTGACCTGGTGGAGACGGTGCAGCGGCTCACCGACCAGTCGGTGGAGGCCATCGCGGTCGTCGCCGACCGGCCGGCCGCCGTCGAGGCGCTGACCAGCCTCGTCCTGGACGTGCCGGTGGCCGTGGTGATGTCGGGCGGCGTACCCAACCTCGACCTGAGCTGCGTCGAGGTCGACCAGGAACTCGGCGCCCGGCTCGCCGTACGACATCTGCTCGACCTCGGGCACCGGCACATCGCCCATCTCACCGGCGCCCTGCGCACCTTCGACGCGCGCGCCCGGGTCACGGGCTGGCGCGGCGAGCTGGCGGCCGGGGGAGGCGAAGGCGCCATGCTCGAAGGGGACTTCAGTGCGGAGAGCGGGTTCCGGCTGGCGCACGCGCTGTGTGCGGACCGGTCCGCGCTGCCGACCGCCGTCTTCGCGGGCAACGACCAGATGGCCATGGGCGTGCTGGCGGCGTTCGCGGAACAGGGTGTGAGGGTGCCCGAGGACGTGTCCCTCGTCGGCTTCGACGACATGAAGGGCGCCGGATACCTCGTCCCCGCCCTGACCACGGTCCGCCAGGACTTCGACCACCTCGGCAGCAGCGCCATCGAGCTGCTGGTGCGGAGGCTGGGCGGGGAGCGGGCAGCCCGGGAGAAGCTCACCCCGCAGCTCGTCGTACGGCGCAGTACCGCGGCTCCCCGTACGGCCCGCTGAGGATCGGCGGACCGGCTACGGCTGAGCCGGGCTGTACTCGAACCACCTGACGTGTGCCTCACCGGTGTCGCCGATGCCGTACAGGCCGAGGTGGACGCCCACGAACCCACCGGCGCGCTCGGTGCTGAAGAAGGGGCGTTCGACGCTGCCCAGGGTCGTCCAGGCGGCGTTGTCGTGGACGAGGAAGGTGTAGGCGGAGTCGTCGCTGTCCACCGCGAGGACCACCTCGGTGTCCGTGACGGGTACCGCCGCGAGCCGGGAGGCGACGCCCGCCTCCCGGACCGTGAGGACGACCTGCGGGGCGCCGTCGGTGTCGACGGTGAGGGCCACGGTGGCGTGCTGGTGGTGGTTCTGGAAGACGGCGAGTCCCGCCTCCTGGCTCGGCGCGGTGGCGCTGAGGCCGAGGCGGGTGCTCGCGCGCATGCGCAGATGCTGCTGGCGGCGGGCGATGAAAGCGGGGGTGCCGGTGGAGGTGAGGGGCTCGGGGGACAGGCGGATGGTCAGGCCGCCTGTGCCGGGGTGGGGCGCGACGAGATCGTCGACCGGTCCGCGCAGTCCGGCCCACTCCGGGCCGAGCCCGGGGGCGGTGAAGTCGTCCCGGACGGTGCCGCCCTGGCGCCGGCCCTGCCCCGTGGTTCCCGCCGGTACCCGTTCTATGAGCTGGACCCGTCCGGTGTCCGGCGCGAAGACCGGCCCTCGCGCCGTCCATTCGACGGGGACCAGGAACGTCTCGCGCCCCAGGGTGTGGGTGCCGTCGACCGGTCGTGTGCCCAGGGCGACGGCCCAGGTCTCACCGGCGGGCGTGTCGACGAGGTCGACATGACCGACGTTGTGGATCGGTTCCGCCGCCCCGCGATGGCGGTGGGTGAGCAGGGGGCTCCTGGGGTCGGTGGCGTACGGGCCGGTGACGGTGTCGGCACGGGCGGCGGTCACGGCGTGATGGTGTTCGGTGCCCCCCTCCGCGGCGAGCAGGTGGTACACCCCGTCCCGCTTGTACACGTGCGGCGCCTCCACCCAGGCGCCGCGCATCGCGCCGTGCCACAGGATGTGCGTGGGACCGGTCAACACCTTTCTGCGGACGTCGAGTTCGCGCATCCACAGTTCGCCGGGGCCCGTCACACGCGGCTCGGCCGCGTCGCGGCAGGCGGTGAACCAGCAGCGGCCGTCGTCGTCGAAGAACAGGGACGGGTCGATGCCCTCGGCGTCCAGCCGGACCGGGTCCGACCAGGGGCCGGCGGGGTCCTCGGCGGTGTAGAGGCATGTGACGCCGCCCTGGCGACCCCTGGCCAGGGTCACGACCACGTAGAAAGTGCCCTCGTGGTGGCGGACGGTGGCGGCCCACAGCCCGTCCGAGACGTCCAGCCCGGTCAGCGACACCTGGGAGGGGCGGTCCACCACGTGACCCAGCGGCGTCCAGGTCACCAGATCCCGGCTGTGGAAGACCGGCAGGCCGGGGAAGTACGCGAACGACGAGGTGACCAGGTAGTAGTCCTCCCCGACCCGGCAGACCGACGGATCGGGGTGGTGTCCGGGGAGGACGGGGTTGCTGAAGGTCGGCACGGGGCGCACTCCTGGGCAGGGGGGCGGGGTGGAGGCAAGGTGACAGCGGGGTGGGGCAGGAGGGTCGAGTCGGCGGCAAAGGCGGAGCACGAGACGGGGCCGGGGTGGCCTCGGAGTCGGAGCGCGGGGCCGAGGTGGGGACGAAAGTTGGGCACGGGGCAAGCCATCAGGGCGTGTTAACGTTAACATCACTGTTCATGCCGACCTCTGGAAACACCCACGCCCGACCGTCGTTCCCCGCCGACTTCCTCCTCGGGTCCGCGACGGCCGCCTACCAGATCGAAGGCGCCGCCACCGAGGACGGGCGCGGTCCCTCCATCTGGGACACCTTCTCCCACACCCCCGGCAAAACCTGGAACGGCGACACCGGTGACGTGGCCGCCGACCACTACCACCGCCTGGGGGACGACCTCGACCTCATGGCCTCCCTCGGCCTGCGGGCCTACCGCTTCTCCCTGTCCTGGCCGCGCATCCAGCCCACCGGCCGCGGCCCGGCCAACCCCAAGGGCCTGGACTTCTACAGCCGGTTGGTCGACGGGCTGCTGGAGCGGGGCATCACCCCCGTCGCCACCCTCTACCACTGGGACCTGCCCCAGGCGCTCGAGGACGAGGGCGGCTGGACCAACCGTGCCACCGCTCTCGCCTTCGCCGACTACGCCCGCATCGTCGGCGAGGCCCTCGGTGACCGCGTCGCGATCTGGACCACGCTGAACGAACCGTGGTGCTCCGCCTACCTCGGCTACGGCTCCGGTGCCCACGCCCCCGGCCGCACCGACGGCGCCGCGGCGCTCACTGCGGCCCACCACCTCAACCTCGCCCACGGGCTGGCCGTCCAGCAGCTCAGGGCGGTCGCCACCAACTCCCCCCAGTACTCCGTCACCCTCAACTTCCACGTCCTGAGGGGACAGGGCGACGGCGCCGCCGAAGCCGTACGCCGCATCGACGCGCTGGCCAACCGCTCCTTCACCGAACCCCTGTTGCGCGGCCACTACCCGAAGGACCTGCTCAGCGACACGGCGTCCGTCACCGACTGGGCGTTCGTCCGGGACGGCGACCTCGCCGACATCCACCAGCCGCTGGACCTGCTCGGCGTCAACTACTACGCCACCACCGCCGTCCGCCTGTGGGACGGCAAGGGCCCGCGGCACACCAACGACGGCCACAAGGACATGGGCGGCTCCGCCTGGCCCGGCTCACCCCAGGTCGAGTTCCTCCCGCAGGACGGCCCGCACACCGCCATGGGTTGGAACATCGACCCCGACGGCCTGGAGGAGCTCCTCCTCGACCTGCACGCCCGCTTCCCGGACCAGCCCCTGGTCATCACCGAGAACGGTGCCGCCTTCGAGGACCACCTCACCACCGGCCCCGACGGCACTCCCACCGTCCACGACCCCGAGCGCGTGGACTACCTCCACCGCCACCTCACCGCCGCCCATCGCGCCCTGTCCGCCGGTGTCGATCTGCGCGGCTACTTCGTGTGGTCCCTGATGGACAACTTCGAATGGGGCTACGGCTACTCCAAGCGCTTCGGCATCGTCCACGTCGACTACGAGACCCAGCGCCGCACGCCGAAGGACAGCGCCCTGTGGTTCAGGGAACTCGCCCTGACCCGCACCCTGCCGCCGACGGAGGCGATCCAGACGGAGGCGATCCCGGCCGAGTGATCGGCGACCCGGGGGAGCGGCCGGTGGCGGGCTGTCGGGGCCCGCACGGCTCCAGCCGCTCCCCGGGGAAGCGCGGGCCCGGTCATCAACTGCCCGATCTGCAACTGCCGTTGCTGCCCGGCGGACAGCACACTGACCGGGGCGCGCAGATCCTCCTCACGGAAGAGCCCGAGCGCCGGCCACTCGTCGGCAACGCCGTCGAACGTCGCGTCGGACCTCGCGCCGCCGGCGATCGTCGGTGGCGGTCGCCGCGGCCGTACAAACAGCAAAGGCAAGGAGAGATCTCTCCTTGCCTCTCTCAAGTTATAGCGCACAGGGGGGCTTGCCACAAGGCCCCGGTCAGGGCGCAGACTCATGGGCCGACGCCGCAACCTGCGAGAACGCGGCGTGACTTGAGCTGCCGGGTGGCCATGCGGCGAGGGGCCGCGGACGACGACATGCCCGGCAGAGGTTCGACGGAGTTCAGGGTGCCGGTGATTCGATCGACCGGTGTCGTGCGACAGAGCGCGGTTGCCTCGGAGGTAGCGCAGTGGTGGAGCAGTACGTGTTGGATCTTCAGGACGTGGACGAGTCGCAGGTCGCGCTCGTCGGCGGCAAGGGCGCGCACCTGGGCGGGCTTTCGCGGATCGAGGGCGTCCGGGTGCCGTCGGGTATCTGCGTGACGACGGACGCCTTCCGGCGGGTCATGGCGCAGGCGCCGTCCATCGACGAACGGCTCGCGGAGTTGTCCCGTCTGGACCCGGAGGACCGGGAGGCGATCCGCAGCCTCAGCGCGGATGTCCGCCGGGCCGTCGAGGGGATCGCCGTCCCCGCCGACCTCGCGGAGGAGATCACCCGCGCGCTCGCCCCGTACGGCGCGCACGCCGCCTACGCCGTCCGCTCCAGCGCGACGGCCGAGGACCTGCCGACGGCCTCGTTCGCCGGGCAGCAGGACACCTACCTGAACGTCGTCGGGGCGGAGGCGGTCCTGCGGCACGTGAGCCGCTGCTGGGCCTCGCTGTTCACCGAGCGGGCCGTCACCTACCGCCGGCGCAACGGCATCGACGACCGTACGGTCCAGATGGCCGTGGTCGTCCAGCGGATGGTCTTCCCCCAGGCGTCCGGCATCCTGTTCACGGCCGACCCGGTCACGGGCCACCGGAAGGTCGCCACCGTGGACGCCGGGTTCGGGCTCGGCGAGGCGCTGGTCTCCGGTCTGGTGAACCCGGACGTCTACAAGGTGCGTGACGGTCAGGTCGTCGAGAAGACGATCGCCGCCAAGCAGCGTGCCGTGCGGCCCCTCGCGGCCGGTGGCACCGAAGAAGTCACGATCGACGTTCCGCGGCAGGAGCAACCCGCGCTGACGGATGCACAGGTCGTGCGGCTCGTGGACCTCGGGCGACGGATCGAGGCGCACTTCGGTCGCCCGCAGGACATCGAGTGGTGCCTGGCCGACGACGACTTCCAGATCGTGCAGAGCCGGCCGATCACCACGCTGTTCCCCGTTCCGGACAGCGGCGACCAGGACAACCGCGTCTACGTCTCCGTGGGACATCAGCAGATGATGACCGACCCCATGAAGCCGCTGGGGCTGTCCATGTGGCAGCTGACGGCCATGACCCCGATGCACGCCGCCGGCGGGAGACTGTTCGTCGACGTCGCCGGGCGCCTGGCCTCGCCCACGGCCCGCGCCGGCCTTCTGGACCTGATCGGCCGGGGCGAACCGCTGGTCAGGGACGCGCTGGAAACCGTCCTCGACCGCGACGACTTCGTCCCCTCGCTCCCGGACGCGCCGCCCGTCCGCCCGCCGGCCGGCGGCCCGCCCGCCCCGATCCCCACCGACCCGGCGATCGTGACCGAGCTGATCGAACGAAGCCGGGCCTCTGTCGCCGCCCTGGAGCACGACATCTCGGCGAAGACCGGGCCGGAGCTGTTCGACTTCCTGCTGGAGGCCTTCGCCGAGCACAAGCGGGTCCTCTCCGATCCGCTGAGCATGCAGGCGATCATGGCGGGGATGGAGGCCACGTGGTGGCTCAACGACCACCTGGAGGAGTGGCTGGGCGAGAAGAACGCCGCTGACACGCTCACCCTGTCCGCGCCCGGCAACATCACCTCGGAGATGGGACTGGCGCTGCTCGACGTCGCGGACGTGGTCCGCCCGCACCCGGAGGTGGTGGCGTTCCTGCGCGGCGTCCAGGACGACGACTTCCTGGACGAGCTGGCGAAGGTCGAGGGCGGCATCGCGGTGCGCGACGCCATCCAGGGCTACCTCGACCGGTACGGCATGCGGTGCGTCGGTGAGATCGACATCACCAGGCCGCGGTGGAGTGAACGCCCCAGCACGCTCGTGCCCGTGATCCTTGACCACGTCAGGAGCTTCGAGCCGGGCGCGGCCGGGCGGCGCTTCGAGCAGGGCCGGCAGCGGGCGCAGGAGAAGGAGGCCGAGGTGCTGTCCCGCCTGCGGGCCCTGCCGGACGGGGACGCCAAAGCCGACGAGACCAAGCGGATGATCGACCGGGTCAGGACCTTCATCGGATACCGGGAGTATCCGAAGTACGGGATCATCAGCCGCTATTTCGTCTACAAGCGGGCTCTGATGGGGGAGGCCGAGCGGCTGGTGCGGGCCGGTGTGCTCGCCGAGAAGGAGGATGTCTTCTTCCTCACGTTCCAGGAACTGCACGAGGTCGTGCGCACCCGCCGCGCGGACCGGGAACTCGTCGAGCGGCGCAAGGAGGAGTTCCGCACGTTCCAGGGGCTCACCCCGCCCCGGGTGCTCACCTCCGACGGTGAGGCCCTCACCGGGGCGTACCGGCGCGAGGACGCGCCGCCCGGCGCTCTGGTCGGGGTGCCGGTCTCCACCGGGACCGTGGAGGGAAGGGCCCGCGTCGTCATCGACATGGCGGACGCCGATCTCGAAGCGGGTGACATCCTCGTCACGCCGTTCACCGACCCCAGTTGGTCCCCGCTGTTCGTCGGCATCGCGGGCCTGGTCACGGAGGTCGGCGGCCAGATGACCCATGGTGCGGTGATCGCCCGTGAGTACGGCTTGCCGGCCGTCGTCGGCGTCCATGACGCCACCCGCCTGATCCGGGACGGACAGCGCATCCGGGTGCACGGAACGGACGGGTACGTCGAGCTCCTGCCGTGAGCGAGGGCACGGAGCCGTGAACCGGGGGCGGGGCCGACGGCCGTACGGTCCCGCCTCGGTGTCGGAGGGTGTCCAGGGTGCCCGGCATGACCGCATGGATCGATCGTGGTGTCCTCATGTGGCTGGAACAGGGACCCTGGGTGGACGACGAGACCGTCCTCGTCCACCAGCTCGCAGATCGAAGGCGTACCACGACAAGGACGGCCGGACAGCGTCCTGGGTCGACGAGTGGTGGCCTCCTACCGGTGACGCGACCCGGTGGCCTCCCGCCGGTGAGCGGCATTCAGCCGTCGCGGCCGAGCTCCGCCGGGTCGAACAGGGGCAGCCGGGCGGTGACCCGCTTGCCGACCGGTTCCCGATGGGCCGCGAACCCCTCGACGACGGCCATCACGATCTCCAGGCCGTGCTGGCCCACGCGCCCGGCGTCGGCGGCCTGGGCCATCGGGAGGGTGGGATCGGTGTCCCACACGCTGATCTCCACCGCGTCGCCGATGACGCGCAGTTCCAGCAGTGCCGGCCCGGGCGCGTATTTGAGCGCGTTGGTGACCAGTTCGCTGACCACCAGCTGCGTCAGATCCATGGTCCGCGCCGACACGGGCAGCCCGTGCTCGGCCTGGACCCGTGCCAGGAAGTCCGACGCCGTGGCCCTGGCGTTGGCAATACAGCCGACGGCGCCGTCGAGAGCGACGATCACCTCGGCAGATGCGTCATCGGGCATCAGGGAACACTCCTCGCGCGGGACAGGTCCCCTGCCGACGATCTGCAGTACCCCGTTCATGAGCGCGCGCATACCCCGCAAATCCTTTGCTACTCCTGCGCCTCGAATCCGTGCATGAGTCACCTGTACGCATCGTGGCCGTGGTCCCGGGGCAACGATGCCTCAGACGTCGTCCAGCCCGATCGAGTGCGCAGAGGATACGAGTGGCAGACAACCAGCAAGCAGCGGGGCACGGCCGGCTGACCGTGGACCGGGCCGACATCGACGGCGTCACCGTCCTCAGCCTGCACGGCGAGGTGGACTACGACAGCGCCGACGCCCTCACCCGGGCCGTGCCCCCGGTGGACGGTGCCGCGGGCCGGCGGGTCGTCGTGGATCTGAGTCAGGTGACCTTCATGGACTCCAGCGGGGTCAACGCCTTGATCGCCACCTATCGGGCGACGCAGGCCGCGGACGGCTGGCTGAGGCTGGCGGGGGTGGGCGGTGCCGTACGGCGCACCTTGCAGCTCGTCGGGCTGGACGCCATCGTCACCTGTTATCCCACCGTGAAGGAGGCTCTCCAGTCGTGACAGCCCTCGGCCGTGAGCGGACGTAAACTTGGTCGGGTTCCCCGGAAAGGCACCTTCATGCGTCTTCCGGTCCGCTGATTTCGAGCGGCTTCGTCGCTCGGACCAGGCTTTGGTTGTCACACGACAACTGCGTTAGCCTTCACCGAATTTTCTCATCGTGGGAATCCGTGAACAGCGGAAACGTGAGCGGTGGGCGGGGCCGTTCGCGGCCCGGCGCGGTTCCGAGTCCTCGCCGTGAGGACTCCTGGGGAGCGGAACGAGGGTGCGCATGACCGGCAAGACGATCGAGGCCGTCGAATCGGCCCCGGGCGAGCAGGAGCTGCGGCAACTGCTGGCGGGCCTGACCGCCGTCCGGGACGGCGACTTCGGCACCCGGCTGCCGTCCGACGGCGAAGGGCTGCTCGGTGACATCGCCACGGTCTTCAACGGCATGGTGGACCAGCTGTCGGTGTTCACGTCAGAGGTCACCCGGGTGGCCCGCGAGGTCGGCACCGAGGGCACGCTGGGCGGCCAGGCGGAGGTGCCCGGCGTCTCCGGCACCTGGGCGGACCTGACCGACTCGGTCAACGCGATGGCCGGCAACCTGACCACCCAGGTCCGTGACATCGCCCAGGTGGCGACCGCGGTGGCCAAGGGCGACCTGTCCCAGAAGATCGACGTGCCCGCGCGCGGGGAGATCCTCCAGCTGAAGGAGACCGTCAACACGATGGTCGACCAGCTCTCCGCCTTCGCCGACGAGGTCACCCGGGTGGCCCGTGAGGTGGGCAGCGAGGGACGGCTCGGCGGACAGGCGCAGGTGCCCGGTGTCGGCGGGGTCTGGCGCGACCTCACCGATTCGGTCAACTTCATGGCCGGAAACCTCACGTCCCAGGTCCGCAACATCGCCCAGGTGACGACGGCGGTGGCGCAGGGCGACCTCTCGCAGAAGATCACCGTCGACGCCCGCGGCGAGATCCTGGAGCTCAAGAACACCATCAACACGATGGTCGACCAGCTCTCCGCCTTCGCCGACGAAGTGACCCGCGTCGCCCGAGAAGTCGGCACCGAGGGCAGACTGGGCGGCCAGGCCGACGTCAAGGGCGTCAAGGGCACCTGGCGCGACCTCACGGACTCCGTGAACTTCATGGGTGGCAACCTCACCGCCCAGGTCCGCAACATCGCCCAGGTGGCCACGGCGGTGGCGCAGGGCGACCTCTCGCAGAAGATCACCGTCGACGCCCGCGGCGAGATCCTGGAGCTCAAGAACACCATCAACACGATGGTCGACCAGCTCTCCGCCTTCGCCGACGAGGTCACCCGCGTCGCCCGAGAGGTCGGCACCGAGGGCAACCTCGGCGGACAGGCGATCGTCCGGGGCGTGTCGGGGACCTGGAAGGATCTGACCGACAACGTCAACGTGATGGCGTCGAACCTGACCGGCCAGGTCCGTTCGATCGCCCAGGTGGCCACCGCGGTGGCCCGCGGCGACCTCTCGCAGAAGATCACCGTCGAGGCCAAGGGCGAGGTCGCCGCCCTGGCGGACGTCATCAACACGATGGTCGACACGCTGTCCGCGTTCGCCAACGAGGTCACCCGCGTGGCCCGCGAGGTCGGCACCGAGGGCCGCCTCGGCGGGCAGGCGCAGGTGCCGAACGTCGCGGGCACCTGGAAGGACCTGACGGACAACGTCAACTCGATGGCGAACAACCTCACCGGGCAGGTCCGCAACATCGCCCTGGTGACGACCGCCGTGGCCAACGGCGACCTGTCGAAGAAGATCGACGTCGACGCCCGGGGCGAGATCCTGGAGCTGAAGACCACCATCAACACGATGGTCGACCAGCTGTCGTCGTTCGCCGCCGAGGTCACCCGTGTGGCCCGCGAGGTGGGCAGCGAGGGCCGGCTGGGCGGCCAGGCCGAGGTCGAGGGTGTCGAAGGCACCTGGAAGCGGCTGACGGAGAACGTGAACGAACTCGCCGGGAACCTCACCCGGCAGGTGCGCGCCATCGCCGAGGTCACCAGCGCCGTCGCCGAGGGCGATCTCACCCGCTCCATCACCGTGGAGGCCTCGGGCGAGGTCGCCGACCTCAAGGACAACATCAACTCCATGGTGGAGTCCCTGCGCGAGACCACCCGGGCCAACCAGGAACAGGACTGGCTCAAGACCAACCTCGCCCGGATCTCCAGCCTGATGCAGGGCCACCGTGACCTGCCCGTCGTCGCCGAGCTGATCATGGACGAGCTCGCGCCGCTCGTCACCGCCCAGTACGGCGCCTTCTACCTGGCGGAGGACACCGAGCGCGGTCACGAGCTGCGGCTGGTGGGCTCGTACGGCTATCCGGACGACGCAGAGCGTCCGTCCCGCATCCCCGTGGGACGCTCGCTGGTCGGGCAGGCCGCCCGCAACCACCGTGCCATCACCGTGGAGGAGCTGCCGCCCGGCTACGTCACCATCTCCTCGGGCCTGGGACACGCGGTCCCCACCGCCCTGGTGGTGTTGCCGATCGTGGTGGAGGACCAGGTGCTCGGCGTGATCGAGCTGGGCTCCGTCACCCGCTTCACCCAGATCCACCAGGACTTCCTGACCCAGCTGATGCCGACCATCGGCGTCAACCTCAACACCATCGTGGCCAACGCCCGCACCGACGAGCTCCTCGACGAGTCCCAGCGGCTGACCGCCGAACTCCAGGCCCGCTCCGAGGAGTTGCAGGTCCAGCAGGACGAACTCCAGCGGTCCAACGCCGAACTGGAGGAGAAGGCCTCCCTGCTGGCCTCGCAGAACCGCGACATCGAGGCCAAGAACCTCGAGATCGAGCAGGCGCGGCAGGAGCTGGAGACCCGCGCGCAGGAGCTGGCGCTGGCGTCCAAGTACAAGTCGGAGTTCCTGGCGAACATGAGCCACGAGCTGCGCACCCCGCTCAACAGCCTGCTGATCCTGGCCCAGTTGCTCGCCCAGAACCCCTCGCGCAACCTCACCCAGAAGCAGGTCGAGTACGCGGGCATCATCCACTCGGCCGGTTCGGACCTGCTTCAGCTGATCAACGACATCCTCGACCTGTCGAAGGTCGAGGCGGGCAAGATGGACGTCGCCCCCGAGCGCGTCCCGCTGCGCCAGCTGCTGGAGTACGTCGAGGCGACGTTCCGGCCGATGACGACGCAGAAGAGCCTGGACTTCGCGGTGGCCACCGCCCCGGGCACCCCCGCCGACCTGCTCACCGACGACTCCCGGCTGCGGCAGATCCTGCGCAACCTGCTGTCGAACGCGGTGAAGTTCACCGAACACGGCAGTGTGGAACTGCGGATCGAGCCCGCCACGGACCAGGAGGTGCCCCCGGGTGTCCACCGTGGTGGTCCGGTCGTGGCGTTCCGGGTGAAGGACACCGGCATCGGCATTCCGCAGCAGCAGCTGGAGACGATCTTCGGCGCGTTCCAGCAGGCCGACGGCACCACCAGCCGCAAGTACGGCGGCACCGGGCTGGGGCTGTCGATCACCAGGGAGATCGCCCATCTGCTCGGCGGAGCGGTCACCGTGGACAGCACGCCGGGTCAGGGCAGCACCTTCACGCTCTATCTGCCCGTCGCCCGCGCCGACTTCGAGGACGTGGTCAGCGGCGTCCCGTCGCTGGAGCAGTCCGGCGAGGGGGACACCGACGACGAGCTGCCCGCTGCCCCCGCTCAGCCCCAGCGGCGCAGGCGGCGGCTGCTGGTGGTCGAGGAGCGGTTGCGCGGTCTGCTCACCCTGGTCGCCGAGCGCGCTGTCGGAGACCTCGTTCCGGACCCGGACGACCCGCGCGGGAAGATCGACATCATCACGGCCGTCGGCGCCCAGGAGGCCGCCGGCGCCCTGGCCGCCGAACCCTGCCACTGCGTCGTGCTGGAGCTGGGCATGCCCGACGACGAGGGCGTGCGGCTGCTGGAGGCCATGCAGGGCGACTCGGCGCTGGCGAGCGTGCCCGTCCTCGTCCACACCAGCCACCGGCTGGACGTGGCGAAGGAGGAGATGCTGCGCTCCCGCGCGGGCGGTCGTCCGCTTGAGTTCCTGGCCAGCCTGGACGAGCTGCGCGAACACATCACCCTCCACCTGTCCGCCGAGGAGCCGGGCGACGTGTTCACCCTCGTGCACGGGGACGAGCAGCCCCAGCAGCCGGTCCAGCCGGTGATGGACGACTCCTTCCTGGGCCGTACCGTTCTCGTGGTCGACGACGACGCGCGCAACCTCTTCGCGCTGAGCGGGGTGCTGGAGCTGCACGGCTTCCAGGTCCTGCACGCCGACAACGGCCGCAAGGGCATCGAGATGCTGCTCGCCCACCCGGAGATCTCGCTGGTGCTGATGGATGTGATGATGCCCGAGCTGGACGGCTACGCCGCCACCGCGGAGATCCGCCAGATGCCCCAGTACGCCAACCTGCCCATCATCGCCGTCACCGCGAAGGCGATGCCGGGCGACCAGGAGAAGAGCCTCGCCTCGGGCGCGAACGACTACGTCACCAAGCCCGTCGACGCCAACGACCTCATCGGCCGGGTCCGGCACTGGCTGCCGGCATGACACCAGCTCATGCCGCGTCGCCCGCTCGCCGACCCCGCGCCGTCCCCGGACGCTCGAAACGAGGAACACTTCTATCGTGAGCCGACTACAGCAGCCGCCCGACCCGGCCGGCGCAGGTGAGCAGTCCGACGACGCCCCGGCGACCGGCATCGACCCGGCCCTCGGGCAGGCGCCGGCGACCCTGCCCGCGGCCCGTCGCACGGACGTGACGGCGGCCGGGGCCGACGGCCGGGACGCGGACGAGGAGATCTCTCCCGTCGGCCGGCTCGCGGCGACCGTGGAGCGGCTGCGCAACGAGGTACGCGCGGCCCAGGCCGAGGCGGACGGGCGCGCCCTGATCGAACTGGCCAAGGGCATCCTCGTCGAGCGGCTCAGGTGCGGGCCTGCGCAGGCCGCGCGGCAGCTGGCCGAACTGACCGAACAGGCGGGCGTGACCCCGCTCGAGTTCGCCGTGGAGGTGATCAACCAGGCCTCGCGCGACCGGCTCTCCGAGGTGACGGCGGCCTTCTTCGCCGCCACGACGGGCGAGGGCGCCCCCTCTTCCGCGCCGGGTCAGAGCCGGCCCGCGGTGGGACTGCGTTCCGCGGAGAGTGCCGCACTGGCCGCCCAGGACGCGCAGACCGTCGCCGAGTCCCTGCTCGCGCACGCGCTGACGCCGCTGGGCGCGGTGGCCGTGGCCATCTGGTCGCTGGGCGCCGACGGCTCGCTCACTCTCGCGGGCAGTGCCGGATTCTCTCCCGCCGAGGCAGGACGCTGGCGGCACGTGCCGCCGGGCGTGGCGACCGTGGCCCGCCGTGGTCTGACCGAGCGGACGGGGCAGTGGATCGACCGCCTGTCCAGCACCGGTCTGCCCACCATCGGACAGCATCTGCATCCCGACGGGGGCCGGGTCGCGGTGCCGGCCGGCACCGCGGGCCGTCTCCATGGCGTCCTGGAGATCGTCTGGCCGACCCCGCTGGAGCCCCAGCCCCCGCAGATCGTCCGCCAGGTCGAGGCGCTGGCGGAGCTGTGCGCGCACACCCTGGAGACGAGCGGCCTGCGGTACGCCGACGAGATCCCCGGTCCCCGCGGCCTGCCCGACGCCGTCGAGCTGATGGACCTGGCCGACGGCCTGCACGACCCCGCCCTGGTGCTCGTCCCGCACGTGGACACCGGAGGGGAGCTCGTCGACTTCCGCATCCACCACGTCAACGCCCGCTTCCTGGACCCCGCGGGCCGGCCCCGGGGGGTCGTCAGCGGGGCCCTGCTGCTGGAGGCGTATCCGCTGGCCGCCGGCGAGAGCGGGCTGTTCGAACAGATCGAACGCGTGCACGCCACCGGAGAGCCCTTCCGGGCCCAACGCATGCGGCTCACCGCGCTGGTGGACGACGTGCCCCTGGCCGCGGTCGCCGACGTCAGCATCAGCCGGCACGGCGGAAGCGTCCTGCTCATCTGGCGCATAGAGGACGAGACGGCACGGCTGGCGAACCTGCTCCAGCACGCCCAGCGCCTGGGCCGCGTCGGCGGTTTCGAGGAGAACCTGCTGACCGGTGAGATCACCTGGAACGGCCAGCTCTACCACCTCTACGGCCAGCCCACCACGGTCGGCCCGGTGCCACTGGAGGACCTGTCCGCGCACGCCCACCCGGACGACGCGGTGGCCATCGGCCGCTTCCTGCGCACCCTGCTGCACCATCACCGGCCGGCGTCCACCGCCTTCAGGCTGCAACGCCCCGACGGGGTGACCCGGCACCTACGGGTGGCCGCCGAACCGGTCCTGGACTCCGACGGCCGGCTGAACGTCGTACGGGGCGCCTACCAGGACATCTCCGCACACCACTGGACCGAGGTGGCGCTCGCCGCCACCCGCGACCAGCTCGCCCACACCGAACAGCAGGCCAGCGAGCGCCACCGTCTGACGCTCCAGCTCCAGCACGCGATCATGCCGCCGGCGCAGGCACCGCTGGAGGTGCCCGGACTGCGCGTCGCGGTGCGTTACCGGCCTGCCGAGACGGAGCAGCTGGTCGGCGGCGACTGGTACGACGCCGTCGTACTGCCCTCCGGGAAGATCCTGCTGTGCGTCGGCGACGTCGCCGGCCACGGCATCGAGGCCGCCACCAGCATGGTCGTCCTGCGCAACGCGTTGCGCGGACTCGCGGTCACCGGCGCGGGGCCCGGTCAGCTGCTGTCCTGGCTGAACATGGTGGCCCACCACCTGACGGGCTCCATCACCGCCACGGCGGTGTGCGGCCTGTACGACCCCGAGCGCCGCAGCCTGCGCTGGGCCAGGGCGGGCCACCTGCCGCCGGTCCTGGTGCGCGGCAGCGAGGCCGCGCCGCTCCCGCTGATGACGGGGCTGCTGCTCGGCGCCGTTCCGGAGACGACGTACGAGGAACACGAGATGCAGCTGGCGGTCGACGACACGCTGCTGATGTTCACGGACGGCCTGATCGAACGGCGTGACCGTTCCGTGGAGGAGTCCCTCGGCCATCTGCTGACCACCGCGCGCACCCAGCAGCCCACCCTGGACCAGCAGCTGGACCGGCTGCTCACCCACAGCAGGTCGGACACCGACGACGACACGTGTGTCGTGGGGATCCGGGTGACCTAGACACCTGTTCGGCCCCCTCGTCGGGGCCGGCGCCGTCGCGCTGGTCGTCCGAAAGGCGCGTAGACCTCGTTTCCCTGGGAATTCAGGAAACCGCAGGGAAAACTGAGCCGGCCGACGGACGTCGTGGCTCCGAGCGGGGAAGGTGAGATGGCAGCCGAACACGGTCAGCACGCAAGTGAGCTGTCCGGGAGTGTTCCGGAGCGGGCCGCACGTTATGCGGGTGAACTGCACGACGTGACGGACGCACGGCTCGACGCGGAGCGGTTCCTGGAGGACCTCACGCGGGTGACGCCGCCGTCCGCGCCCGAGCACTGGGACGACATCCTGCTGGTGGTCACGGAACTGACCGCGAACGCGGTGCAGTACGCGCCGGGCCCCTTCGGGCTCCGGCTGCGCCGGACCTTCGACGGCGTGCACGTCGTCGTCCATGACACGAGCAGCACACCCCCGGCCCCGCGCCCGTTCCAGCGCGACGGGGGCGGCGGGGTCGGCTGGTACCTGGTCGAGACGCTGTGCACCCAGGTCAGCGTCGTCATGACGGACGACGGCAAGGACGTGCACGTGTTTCTTCCGTGGTAGGGGCGCGCTATCGGGCGCGCAGCGGTACCAGCGCGCTGATCGTCTTGCCGCCCTCGGGGCGCGGCTCGACGGCGACCTCGCGGGTCAGCCGGTGGACGAGCGGCCAGCCGTAGCCGTGTGCCGCGCCAATGCGCGCGGGCAGGGCGCCGGAACCGTAGGCGGCGTCGGGAATGGTGTCGCTGCGGTCGTGGACGGCGAGGCGTACGCCGTCGTCGGTGACGGTGATCTCGAACCCGGCCAGTCCGTCGCCGTGCCGGATGGCGTTGGTGACGAGTTCGGAGACGACGAGAAGCAGGTCGATGACGTCCTCCTCGCGTGCCGTACGCGATGTGGAGTCCCACTGCTGCCGCACGACCGCGCGGGCGTGGTCGCGTGCCTCGGCCGCGGTCGTCACCGTGGGGGTGACCGGCGTGCCGTCGCTCACACGACCGTCGCGCGTGGCCTGGTGCTCCGACGGGCTCATCGGTCCGTCACAGCCCAGGGCGCCTCCCTGGTCGATGGGACATCGAGGACGAAGGACCTCGCGACAAGTGTCACTGCAAACAGCCTTTCGGTGCTCTGTGGAACGACGTCGTACGACCCCGTCGTCGACGAGGGCCTGCCGCTCGCCGGGCGGCCGACGGGCAGGGCAGCGGAGGTTTGACCTCCCAGGTCGCCTGCGTCGGGTGCTCATACCAGCAGATACCCTGCTCGCCCTCGCACATTCGGTACGACTTTCCACCGAGAACCGGAAAGGGTCCGTCCGGTCAGCTGGGTCCAGGGGAGCTGAGATACCGGTCCCACCGGTCGTGGGGGCTCAGTTCGGCGGCGAGGCTGAGCAGGCGGCGCGGCTGGGGATGAAGGCCGACGATCCGCAGCAGCCCCCCTCGGGGGGTGAGGGCCTGGTCGATCGTGAGAACGAGATGGAGCAGTGCCGAGTCCACGAAGCCGACACGGGCGAGGTCGAGGGTGACGCGGCGCACGGACGACGGCAGTCGGGTCGCCGCGCTCTCGATGGCGGGCCGTACACGGTCGTCGATGTCGCGGTCCACGGTCAGCTTGGCGGCCTGACCGCCGGGGCTGAGGGAGATGAGAGTGCCCATCGTTTCGTGCCCCCTTCCTGGGGGTTGAAGGCCGAGGAACGGCCGCAGGGCTTCCTCCACCGTGCCACGGACCGCGCCGCACGTCGAACTGCCCGGTGAGAGCCGGTGCATGACCTGCCCGTTCGGGGGTATTCGCGCATCCGCGGTGCCCACCGCGGGCGAGAGGCCATCGCGCCCTGGCCGTATTACGCGCTGTTGTTGGAGGTACACGTGTCCATTGCCCAGAACCCCTTGTCCGTGGAGGTCACACTGCCCCGCGAGGATGTGGCCCTGATCACGGTGCAGGGCTATTTGGACGTCGACACCGCGACCGATTTCCAGCACCACCTGGCCAACCAGTTGCATCACGGCCGACGGCACTTCCTGCTCGATCTCTCGGACGTCCCGTTCATGGACTCGTCCGGCATGAACATCATTCTCCGCCTCTACCAGGAGACCCGCGGCCCGGGCGGCAGCGTGCACATCATCTCGCCCACGCCGGCCGTGCGGCGGATTCTCGATCTCACCGGTGTGAGCATCACGGTCCCGGTGTCCGAGAGCACCGAGCAGGCGCTCGCCCTCGTCGATCAGCTGCAAGCCTGACAACAGTTGCCCTTTGACAACTATGAGGCGGACCCAACAGAGTGGCTCGAGTACGGGGGAGGGGGTGGTGATGCAGCCTCGTCAGGCGGTACGGGCCGCCGTCTCGCCGCCCTCTTGGATCTGCGCGGCCGCGGCGACGCAGAAGGCCTCCAAGCCCCTCAGCAGCGCCGACCGCCGCCCCGCGGGCATGTCCTCCAGCACGGACTGCAAGGCGCTCTCCCGGCGGGCGCGCAGATCGGTCAGGAAGGCCCGTCCGCGCCGGCTCAGGTACAGCTCCAGCTCCCGCCGGTTCGCGGTGGCGTCCCTGCGCTCCACGAACCCCACCGCCTGGAGCCGGTCGCACAACCGGCTCGTCGACGGAGGCGTGGACCCCAGCGCGTCCGCGAGCGTGCGCAGGTTGATGCCCTCGTTGTGCTCCAGGACGAACAGCACACGCAGCTGCGGGGCCGAGACCGGCGCCGTCGAGGCCCGTCCCCAGAGCACCTCGAGCAGCTCGGCGGCCCGGGAGGTCACGCGCGCGACCTCCTGGGGCTGCGGGCGCGGGTCCGAGATCGTCACCCCGACACCCTCTCAGGCTTCACCGGCGCTGTCAGCCTGCCTGCGCGCGCGTCGCCCGCGACCGGGCAGCTCGAACGGACGGGGACGATCGCCGAGACAGCGCCGCGGCGGCGGCACCCCCTCGCACGGAAGTGGCATGACCGACAACGTGAACAGACTCGCGGCCGCCGAGCGCGCCCTGCGCTCCGCGGCCTCCTACCAGCTTCCGGAGACCGCCCGTGAGGTGCTGGGCGGCCGGTACGGAGCAGAGAGCGTGGAGCTCCTCCTCGTCGACTACGGGCTGAGTGTCCTGCGGCCCGTGGGCGCTCCGGAGGAGTCCCCCGAGGGCCTGCCCGTGCACGGCAGCGCCGCGGGACGCGCCTTCGGGGCGCAGCAGCCGTTCGTGACGGAGGACGGCGGCCGGGTACGGGTGCATCTGCCGGTCACCGCGCGCGGTGACCGGCTGGGCGTGCTGTCCGTCACGCTGCCGCCCGGCGCGCGGCCCGACGACGATCTGGCCGAACTCGCCGCGGTGGCCCAGGTGCTGGGCCACGAGGTGGTGGTGGCCGAACACGCCACCGACCGCTACCACACGGCGCGGCGTGAGGACCGGCTCACGCTGGCCGCGGAGATGCAGTGGCAGCTGCTTCCCGGCCGCTCCTGTGCGGGACCCGAGTTCGCCCTGGGTGCCCAACTGGAGCCCGCGTACGCGGTCTTCGGGGACAACTTCGACTGGTCGACGTCCGCCGACCGGCTGCTGCTGTACGTCACCGACGGCATGGGTGACGGCATCGAGGCGTCCCTGCTGACCAGTCTGGGTGTCAACGCCCTGCGCAACGCGCGCCGGGCCGGGCTGTCCATCGCCGACCAGGCCGCTCTCGCCGAACAGGCGGTCTACGGCCACTACCGGGGCGAGAGGTACCTGTCGGTGCTGCTGGTGGACCTCGAACTGTCCACCGGGCGCGTGCAGGTGGTCGAGGCGGGCTCGCCGCGGATCCTGCGGCTGCGGGAGGGCAATGTCACACCGATCGTGCCAGAGGCCCAGCTCCCGCTCGGCATGTTCGAGGAGACGGACTACGTGGCGCAGGAGTTCTTGCTGGAGCCCGGCGACCGGCTGCTGTTCGTCAGCGACGGGGTCCACGCGGTCGCCGGGCCGGGCGGCGAGGCGTACGGGGAGCGCGCTCTGGCGCGGGCGATCACGGCCACACGGCTGGTGCCGGCCGCCGATGTGCCGGCCGCCGATGTGCCGGCCGCGGTGCTCCGGGAACTGAGCGGTCATCGTGGCAGCCCGGAGCCCGACGACGACGCGTTGGTGGTCTGTCTGGACTGGTTCGGACAGGGGGCGGCGACGTAGGGCGACCGGCCCGAACCCCCGGACCCGGGTAATGGGCCGGGCTGGTTACAGTGGTCGATCGGCAACGGCCCGCAAGCGTTTGCGGCGGACCGGAACGGCGACCGCTCCCGGACCGGCCGCACCGCAGTCACCGGGCTCCACGCGACGCGCACGACCCCGAAGAGGAGATGAACAGGTGCCGGAACAGCAAGCGGCAATACAGCAAGGATCACCGGCTCGGCAGGTAGGGGAGTTCCTGCACCGCCACCGGGTACAGATCGCACAGCGCTGGGCCGACGAGCCTCTGTTCCGCAGTGTGTTCACCCTCTCGCGGGACGAGGCCGTGGAGGCGGCCCGCACCGTCGTCGAGGCACTGGCGCGGGTGGCCGACTCGGACCGGGTGCACGACACCGACGCCGAGGGATTCGCGGTCGTACGCGAGCAGTTGGCCCGGATGGCCGCCGCGCGGTCCCGCGCCGGGGTCACCATGGCGCAGGTGTCCGCCGAGGTGGAGGCGCTGCGCCCGCCCGTCGCCGAGCAGCTCGTCGAGGAGTTCCAGGAGACGTCGGCGGAGCAGGTGCGGGAGTGCGCCACCGCCTTCACCGTGCTGATGGGGACCCTGCGGCTGGTCGTTCTGGACACGGCGCTGTCCGAGGGGCAGGCGCTGATCGAGCGCCAGCAGCTCCAGCTGCTCGAGGTGGCCACCCCCGTGATCAAACTGTGGGAAGGCGTCGTCGCCGTACCCCTGATCGGAACGCTCGACAGCGCGCGCAGCCAGGTCGTCATGGAGACGCTGCTGAACGCCATCGTCGACCAGCACGCCCGCTTCGCCATCCTCGACATCACCGGCGTCCCGACGGTGGACTCGCTCGTGGCCCAGCACCTGATGAAGACCGTGGCGGCGGCCCGCCTGATGGGCGCGGAGTGCGTCGTGTCGGGCATCCGTCCGGCGATCGCCCAGACGATCGTCCACCTCGGACTGGACCTCGGCACCGTGATCACCCGCGCCGGCCTGGAGGACGCGCTGGCCTTCGCGCTCCAGGAGCTGGGTGTCGGGATCCTCGCGCCGAAGTCCGGAATCACGGGGGCACGATGACCGACGGCATCCACCACGGCCTCGCAGCCCACGTCCCGGTGCTGCGGCTGGGCGACGTGCTGCTGGTCACCCTCCAGGGCGAGCTGCACGACAGCATGGCGCAGCAGCTCCTGCATGACATCGCCACCACGATCGCGGACAGCAGGGTCACCGGGGTCGTGATCGACATCTCGGGCGTCGAGATCGTCGACTCCTTCCTCGGCCGTGTGCTCGCCGAGATCGCGGCGAACGCCTCGCTGCTGGCGGCGAGCACCGTCGTGGCGGGGATGCGTCCGGCCGTGGCGATCACCCTGGTCGAACTGGGTCTGACGCTGCCAGGACTGCGTACCGCCCTGAACACCGAGGCCGCCCTGGAGCTGCTGTCGCGCAGCACCCCTGCGGCCGGCCACGGTCGAACGCCGCGGGAGCACGCTTGATGCCCTCCTCCACGGCCGTCGAGGCGACCCTGCAGATCCGCTCCGACCTGGATCTCGCATGGGTGCGCCAGCATGTGCGGCAAGCCGCCGGACTGCTGGGCTTCGGTCTGGTGGCGCAGACCAAGCTGGTCACCGCGGCCAGCGAACTCGCCCGAAACACCCTGGTGCACGGTGGGGGCGGCCGGATGGAGTCGTCCGAGGTGGTCCAAGGACCGGCGCGCGGCCTGCGGCTGGTCTTCTCCGACGAGGGACCTGGCATCCCCGACCTGGAGCGGGCGCTCACGGACGGCTACACCTCGGGCGGCGGGCTGGGCATGGGGCTCGGCGGCGCGCGGCGCCTGGTGCACGAGTTCACGGTCGACAGCACCCCCGGAGAGGGCACGACCGTCACCGTGGTCTGCTGGGCCTCGCCGCAGCCGCCCCGACCCTACGGAGGGTCCTGATGCCGCGCGTGTGGGACGTACCGGTCCAGGACACCACCCGGGTGCGCGACGCCCGGGTGGCCGCGGAGCACGCCGCGACCCTCGCCGGCCTCGACGAGGCACGCACCGCGGCAGCCGCCCTGGTGACGACGGAACTGGCGACGAACCTGGTCAAGCACGCCCGCGGCGGCCGCCTGCTGATCGACGTGGTGCCCGAGCCGGAACCGGTGGACGCCGACGCCCCGGCACAGCTCGTCCAGATCGCGGCGATCGACCACGGCCCCGGCATCCCCGATGTCACCGCCGCACTGCACGACGGCTTCACCACGGCCCGCACCCTGGGCGCGGGCCTGGGTACCTGCCGACGCGTCGCCGACGGTTTCGCGGTGCACAGCGCGCCGGGCCGGGGCACCGTGGCCGTGGCGCGCGTCGGCCCCGCCGGATGGAAGACCGCACCCGACGCGTGCGGCGTACGGGCGGGCGGCGTCAACCTCCCGTTCGGCGGCGCCGAACACTCCGGGGACGCCTGGGTGCACGCCCGGCACGGCGACCGCGTGACCCTGATGCTCGCCGACGGCCTCGGCCACGGAACCCAGGCGTCTCACGCCTCGACGGCAGCGGCGCAGGTGGTCCGCGACTCCGCCCACCTCTCCCCGGCGGACCTGCTGAGCCGTCTCGACGCCGGCCTGCGCGGCACCCGGGGCGCCGCCGTGGCCGTGGCCCAGGTCGACTCCGCCGCCGGGACACTGCGGTTCGCCGGTCTCGGCAACGCGAGTGCCTGGCTGTGGGAGGGCGACGCCTGGCGCTGTCTGCTCTCGCGCCCCGGCATCGTCGGCGTGCACCGCCCGCGAACCCTGCGCGAGGACGTCAGACGGTGGGGCGCCGACCGCGTACTGCTGCTGCACAGCGACGGCCTGCCGGGCCGCGGCAGACCGCCGGCCGCGCCGGACCTGCTGGCGGCCGACCCCGCGGTGCTGGCCGCCGTCACCCTCCGCGACAGCGGCAGCGCGGCCCGGCCGGCCCGGGACGACACCACCGTGGCGGTCCTCAACCCGGCACCTGGGGAGGGCCGTTGAAACGCACCTGGGAGATCGACAGCGTCACCGACGCCACCCTGGCCCGTATCGACACCGCCCGGCTGGCCTCGGCGTACGGTCTGACGCCCCTGGAACGCACCCGCCTGACCGCCACGCTCAGCACACAGCTGCGGCAGTGCCTGGCCAAGGGCGGATCCTGGCTGCTCACCCTGGACGTCACCGACGCGTCCCCGCAGGCGCACCTGCACGTCACGCTCACCTCGACGGACCCCGCCGCACACGCCCCGTGGCACACCACCCTGACCTGCGCCGGAACACCGCTGGCGGACGACGGGCCGGTGACCGGGGCCCCGGAGACCCTCGCTCAGTCCCTGCTCGACGCCGACGAGGACGCCGCCCTGCTGCTGGAACGGCTCGCCGAGCAGGAGCAGTTGGTGGCGTTCCACCGGGAGGAGCTCCATCAGACCAACCAGGGTGTGCTGGCCCTCCACGCGGAACTGGACGCCGCCGGACAGGCCCAGCGGGAGGCGTTCGCCGCCGAACACCGGGCCCGCCAGGAGGCCGAGAGCGCCCGCCGGCGCCTGACCTTCCTGGCCGACGCGAGCGCGGCCCTGACCGCCTCCCTGAACCACGACGAGGTCGTCCGCCGGCTCTCGGAACTGCTCGTACCGGAGTACGCCCGCAGTGTCGACGTGTGGCTCTTCGACGGCGACGACGACCGGCGCCCGCCGGCCTCCCACCCCGCCGCCGCGGTCACCGCGGCCCGCACCGGACGGCCGCAGTACGCCGCCCTCAAGCCCGGCGGACTGCCCGGCGTCGACGACCAGCCGGCCTCGGCCCTGGACCCCGAACGCCCCCTGCTGTGCGTCCCGTTGCCCACCCGCCGGGCACCCCTGGGCGTGCTGACCCTGGTGCCGCCCGGCGACCACTGGGACCCCGACGACGCGGTCATGATCATCGAGTTCGCCCGGCGCGCCAGCATCGCGATCGACAACGCCCGGCGCTTCGAGCGCAATCGCGACATCGCCGAGACCCTGCAACGGGCCCTGCTCACCGACCTGCCCAGGACACCGGCGCTGCGGCTGGCCGCCCGCTATCTGCCGGCCACCCACGGGCTGAACATCGGCGGTGACTGGTACGACGCGTTCCGCCAGCCCGACGGCTCCCTGGTCGTCGTCATGGGCGACGTCACCGGACACGGGCTGCGCGCCGCCGTCATGATGAGCCAACTGCGCACCGCACTGCGCGCGTACGCCGTGGACGGCAGCAGTCCCGGCACCCTGCTGACCCGGCTGCACGAGTTCCTGCACCACCTCCAGCCGGACCTGTACGCCACCGCCGTCGTCGCCCGCTTCCACCCCGACCGGCCCACCCTCACCTGGGCGGCGGCCGGTCACCCGCCGCCCCTGCTGCGCACCCCCGACGGCCAGGTGCACACCCTGGACGCCAAACCCGGCGCCATGCTCGGCATCCCGCTGAGCCAGGAGATCGAGGACCACGTCGAGCCGCTGCCGCCGGGTTCGACGCTGGCCCTCTACACGGACGGCCTGGTCGAACGCCGTGCCCAGGGCATAGACCCGGGCATCGCGCGCCTTGCGGCCGCACTCCAGTCCTTCGGGCCGGCGGACCTGGAGCAGGACCTGGACAGCTCCGCGGACCGGGTCCTGGTCCCCATGCTGAGCGACTCCGAACGCGACGACGACGTGTGCCTGTTGCTGTGCCATGTCGCGGAGCGGACGTAGGACCTCGTCGGGCCTCGCCGGACCTCAGAGGGTGACGGTGCCGGTCACAGCGCCCGTGCCGCGTAGGCCCTGACGTCCGCGTCCGAGTCCGTGGTCGCGGTGGACAGGGCCGCTCGGGCGTCGGCGGTGGCCCGGTGGCGGGTCAGGGCGCGCACAACTGCCTTGCGGACGTCGGCGTTGGGATCGGCGAGGGCCTTGGCGAGGGCCGGGACGGTGCGCTCGGGGTCGCCGGCGGACAGTGCGGTGGCGGCGCCGGCGCGCACCTGCCAGGCGGGGTCGGCGAGGGCCGCTTCCGCGTGGGCGGCCAGGGCGGGCGGGCAGCCCGTCGTGCCGAGCGCCTCGTAGGCGGCTCCGCGGACCAGGGCGTCGGGGTCGTTCACGAGGTGCGCGAGGGTCCCGCTCGCCTCGGGGCCCGCGGTGGCCAGGGCCTTGGCGATGGTGACGCGCACCTCGCGGGAGGGATCGACGGTCGCCGCGCGGGCCACCTCCCCGACGGCCTCGACCGAGACCAGGGCACGTACGGCCGCGATGCGGACGGTGATGTCCGCGTCCGACAGCGCCGCCGCGAACAGCCCCTCGTCACCCAGCCGCAGAGCGCGCAGGACGTCCAGGGCGGCCGCTCGGACCACCGGGTCGGACTGGGACAGGGCCGTGGCGAGGCCGTCGCGCAGGGCCGGCTCGGGAGGCAGCGTCTCGACCAGCTCCCGCAGCGAGGCGGCCGCGGCGGCCCGCACCCCGGCGTCGGAGTCGGCCAGCGCCGCGGCCAGCGCCGGTCCGGTGCCCGCGGGGACGGTCTCCGTCAGGACCGTCACGGCCGTACGGCGCACTGCGGGCTCGGGGTCGGCCAAGTAGGGGGTGAGGGCGGACAGTTCGGGTGTCTCCTCGGTGAGGGAGAGCAGGGCGAGCAGGCGCGGGGTGGCCGGCGTCTCGGCCTCGGCCTCCTCACCGGCGCGTGCGGCAGCGCCGGTGGCGGCGGACTCCTGCCCCCACGCCACCGGCGCCACGTCCCGGGCGCCCGCCGTCGCGACCTGCTCCGCGTGGACCTCGCCGAGGTGCCTGGAGGGGCCCCCGACCGGGGTGAAACCCTCGACCGGAACCAGATAGGGGCTCACGGGACGGGCCGTGAACTCCATCGCGCCCGCAGGGGACTTGCGCAGATCGAGGTGGTGGAACCAGGAGGCGTCGTCGCGCTGCGGATGGTCGATGCGGTCGTGGTAGAGACCCCAACGCGACTCCGTGCGGGCCAGCGAGGACCGCGCGGCCATCTCCGCGCAGTCCCGGATGAAGGTCACCTCGGCGCAGCGCATCAGCTCGTGCGGGGTGCGGGCACCCATCGCGGCGACGTCGGCGCGCATCCGCTCGAAGGCGTCCAGCGCCAGCGAGAGGCGGGCCCCGGACTTGGGCGGGGCCACGTAGTCGTTCACGAATCGCCGCAGCTTGTACTCGACCTGGGGCTGGGGCGGCCCGTCGGGGTTGCGCAGCGGGCGGTAGATCAGCTCGTGCGCCTCCTGGAGCTGGTCCGGGGGCAACTCGCCCTCGTAGGGCCGGTGCTGGGCGGCGTCGGCGCCCGCGAGGTCGCCGAAGACGAAGGCGCCGATCATGTAGTTGTGGGGGACGCAGGCCAGGTCCCCGGCGGCGTACAACCGCGGGACGGTCGTGCGGGCGTGGTCGTCGACGCGGACGCCGGAGGCCGAGTGGCCGCCGCACAGGCCGATCTCGGAAATGTGCATCTCGACGTCGTGGGTGCGGTAGTCGTGACCGCGGCCGGCGTGGAAGGTGCCGCGCGTCGGGCGCTCGGTGGAGTGCAGGATCGACTCCAGCGCCGAGATCGACTCCTCGGGAAGGTGGCTCAGTTTCAGGTAGACCGGTCCGCGGTCTCCGGCCACCTCCTCGGCGAACTCGGCCATCATCTGGCCCGACCAGTAGTCGGAGTCGACGAAGCGTTCGCCGTGCCGGTTGACCTGGTAGCCGCCGAAGGGGTTGGCGACGTACGCGCACGCCGGGCCGTTGTAGTCCTTGATCAGGGGGTTGATCTGGAAGCACTCGATGCCGGTGAGCTCGGCGCCCGCGTGGTACGCCATCGCATAGCCGTCACCGGCGTTGGTCGGGTTCTCGTACGTGCCGTACAGATAGCCGGAGGCGGGCAGGCCCAGGCGGCCGCAGGCGCCGGTCGCGAGGATCACCGCGCCCGCGCGGACCGTGACGAAGCCGCCCGTGCGGGTGTTGAAGCCGACCGCCCCCACGGCCCGGCCCTCGGCGGTGAGCACCCGTACCGGCATCACCCGGTTCTCGATCCGGATCAGCTCGCGCATCTCGCGGCGCCGCAACTGCCGGTACAGGACCTTCTTGACGTCCTTGCCCTCCGGCATCGGCAGCACATAGGAGCCGGAGCGGTGGACCTGGCGGACCGCGTACTCGCCGTGCTCGTCCTTCTCGAACTTCACGCCGTACGACTCCAGGCGCTGCACCATGGCGAAGCCGCGGGTGGCGGTCTGGCGGACGGTGGACTGGTCGACGATGCCGTCGTTGGCGCGGGTGATCTCCGCGACGTAGTCGTCGGGTTCGGCGCGGCCCGGGATGACGGCGTTGTTGACGCCGTCCATGCCCATGGCGAGCGCGCCGGAGTGGCGGACGTGGGCCTTCTCCAGCAGCAGCACCCGCGCGCCGTGCTCGGCGGCGGTCAGCGCCGCCATGGTGCCCGCGGTGCCGCCGCCGACGACGAGGACGTCGCAGGTCAGTTCCTCGGCGTCGGTGAGGGCGGGGATCTCCAGGGGGGTGTTCACGGGGCTGGTCACAGGGGGCCTTTCAGGTACCGAGCGAGGTGAGGATGTCGCGCCGCAGGGCCACGCGGGCCGGGTCGTCGCGCGCCGTGCGCTCCCGCGGGCGCGGCACGTCGCGTACGGCGATCAGCCGGCCGGAGCCGAGGAGGGCCACGCGGTCGCCGAGGAACAGGGCCTCGTCGACGTCGTGGGTGACGAAGACGACGGTCGCGCCCGTGCCGTGCAACACCTCCACCAGAAGGTCCTGCATCCCGGCGCGGGTCTGCGCGTCGAGCGCGCCGAAGGGTTCGTCCATCAGGACCGCGCGGGGCCGGCCGGCGAGGGCGCGGGCGAGCTGGGCGCGCTGGCGCTGCCCGCCGGAGACCCGGTGGGGCAACTGCCGTGCCCGGTCGGCGAGTCCGACCCGCTCCAGCCAGGCGTCGGCCTGCTCCCTGCGTCGCGCGCGGGGCAGTCGCTGGATGGCGAGGGGCAGCTCCACGTTGGCCCGCAGGGTGCGCCAGGGCAGCAGGGCGTCCTCCTGGAAGACCAGCGCGCGGTCCGCGCCGGGGCCGGTCACCGGCCGGCCGTCCTGCTCCACCGTCCCGTCCAGCGGGGGCAGCAGTCCCGCGAAGGTGCGCAGCACGGTGGACTTGCCGCAGCCGGAGGGACCGACGACGGTGAGGATCTCGCCGGCGGCGACATCGAGGTCCACGTCGGTCACGGCCGGGGCGTCCGGCCGGCCGAGCGTGGCCCCGCGGAAGGTGAGGCGGGTGCCGCGCGGGGACACCGGCGCGGTCCTCGCCGTGGTCGGCCTGGTCTCAGACGAGGTGCTCATCGCGTGCCTCCTCGGCCTTGGCGGGCGGGACGGTGGACGGCGCCACCCGGGTCCGGGCGGGGCGGGGCCGGGCGTCCGCGGCGTACGACGTGCGCGGCAGCCAGCGGGTCAGGCGGCGGCCGACCAGCTCCACCGCGGTGGACGTCAGCCAGCCGAGCAGGCCGATGGTGACCATGCCGACGAACACGCCCGGATAGTTGACGATCGTGTAGTCCTGCCAGGTGCGGTAGCCGACGCCGTACTGGCCGGAGATCATCTCGGCGGAGATCACACAGATCCACGACACGCCGATGCCGACCGACAGGCCGCCGAAGATGCCGGGCAGCGCGCCCGGCAGGACGACCGAGCCGAGCACCCGCCACCCTCCGCCGCCCATGGTGCGCACCGCCTCCTCCCACACCGGGGTCAGCGCGCGCACCGCGTGCCGGGTGGAGACCAGTACCGGGAAGAACGCGGCGGTGAAGGTGATGAAGACGATGCCCTGTTCGTTGGAGGGGAACAGCAGGATCGCGACGGGCACCATGGCGATGGCCGGGATGGGCCGTACGACCTCCAGGACCGGTCCGAGCAGGTCCTCGGCGAGCCGCGAGCGTGCCACGAGCACGCCGGTGGCCAAGCCCAGGACGGCGGCGAGCAGGAATCCGGTGACGATCCGGGTGAGGCTGTCGGTGAGGTCGGTCCAGTAGTCGGGCCCGGCGAGCCGGTCGGCGAAGGTCCGGGCGACGTCGGTGACCGTCGGGAACTGCCCGAAGCGCAGCCAGACGTTCACGTCGCAGGTGGTCAGCAGCTGCCACAGCCCGAGTGCGGCGGCGAGCGAGCCGGCCCGCAGCGCGAGCCGGCCGGTCCGCCGGGGATAGCGGCTCACGAGGCCCGTCCCAGGGCCTCCGCGTACGTGATCACCTGGGCGCCGTTGTGCGCGCTGACGTAGGCGCGGGCGGTCTCCGGGGCGACGAAGGGCAGCAGCTGTTCGCCGTCCGCCACCCAGACGGCCTTGTCGGCGAACCAGAGGGTGCCGGTGGTGGCGTCGGGGACGTACGCGGCGCGGAGGGTGTCCTTGTGCTCGGCGACGTAGGCGAGGAGCCGGGCGGGGGAGGGGAAACTCCGCGTCCTCGTCGCGCCCTTGGGCCAGACCTCGCTCGCGGCGGCGGGCGGGGCGGCGGCGAGCCGCTCGGCGTAGTCGGCGCCGAGGGCCTTCTTGACGTACTGGTCGTCGACGAAGGCGTCCACGTCGATGTCGCCGGTCAGCTTGGCCGCCTTCAGTACCGACACGTCCTGTTCGAGCGCGGCGACGAGCTGCGGTTTGACGGCCGGGTCGAAGGTGGAGATGCCGTGGGCGCCGTTGTAGAGGTAGACGACCTCGGCGGGCAGGCCGGTGGCCTTGGCGACCTTCTCGGCGGCCGCCACGGGATGGGCGGTGAGGTAGTCGGTCGCCTCTGCCTGGGCCTTCAGGAAGGCCTCCAGCACGGCGGGGCGTTCCTCGGCGAAGTCCTCGCGGGCGGTGACGCCGTGGAAGGTGGGCAGGTTCAGCTGGGCGCCGTCGTACAGCGCCTTGGCCTTGCCCTGGTAGGCGAGCAGGCCCGGCCAGGCCACGAACTGGGACAGGGCGTCGGCGCTGCCCGCCGTGAGGGCCGAGGCGCCCACCGCGGGCTGCTGGTTGAGCTTCTCGATGCCCCGGTTGGGGTCGATGCCGGCGCGCTGTAGGGCTCGTACGAGGGTGCCGTCGGCGGCGGAACCGACGCTGGTGGAGACCTTCTTGCCCTTGAGGTCCTTCAGCGACTCGAGCTTCGACGTCGGCGGGACGACGACGGTGTTCAGGCCGCCCTTGAGGTTGTAGCCGGTGACCGAGACCAGGTGGGTGGGCTTGCCCAGCTGCCTGCCGCGGGCCGCGTTGATGAGGAGCGGGAAGTCACCCATCGAACCGATGTCGATCTTCCCGGCGGTCATCTGTGCGGTGATGGGGGCGCCGGTCGCGTAGTCCTGCCAGTCGACCTTGTACGTCTTGCCGTCATCGAGGGCGTTGAGCTGTTTCTCGAAGGAGCCGAGGGAGCGCAGGAGGGTGCCGGCCGTGACCGTGTTGATGGTCTTGGACTGGTATCCGACGGTGACCGTGACCGTGGAGCCGCTGCCCGCCTCGGCGCTGCCCCCGCAGGCGGACAGCGGGAGCAGCAGGACGGGTGCGGTGAGTGCGACTGCGGTGCGTCTCATGGCGGTTGGGGCCTCTCAGCGGAGCAGATAGGGCATGTTGACCGTGACGGCTCCGGTGGGACAGCGGGCCGCGCACGGGCCGCAGTACCAGCACTCGTCGACGTGCATGTACGCCTTGCCGTTGGTCTCGTCGATGGCGAGGGAGTCCAGCGGGCACATGTCCACGCAGAGCGTGCATCCGTCGATGCACTTCGACTCGTCGATGGTCACGGGCACGTCGGCACGCTGGGGCACCAAGGGCATGGCTGTCTCCGGGAAGGTCGTGCTGAGGGGAACGGGTGGTGTCTACAGGGCGCGGTGCAGCAGACCGCTCATCGTGATGCGGTCGCCGCGGAAGCGGATGAACTCCAGGTCGACCGGGCGTCCGTCGGCGAGGTGGGTGAGCCGCTCCAGCATCAGGACGGCCGCGCCGCGTGGCGCCTCCAGGACGGTCGCGGAGTGGGCGTCGGCGTTCACCGCCTCCAGGGTGATCTCGGCGTGGCCGAGTCGCCGGCCGGTGAGGGACTCCAGGAGGCGGAAGACGTCGGTGTTCTCCAGATCGGCGCCGAGCAGGGCGGTGCCGATGTCGAGCGGGATGTAGGTGAGGTCGAGCGAGAGCGGGAGGCCGTTGAGGCGGCGCAGGCGTTCGATGTAGAGGACGTCGGCGCCGGGTGGGACGCGCAGGCGCTCGGCCACCGGGGCGGGTGCGGGCGCGGGGCCCATGGTGCGGACCTCGTTGGTGACCTGGCCGTGCTCGCGCAGGGTCTCCGCGAGGCCCATCAGGCGATCGAGCCCGTGCGGGTACTTCTGGGCGACGACCACCGTGCCGACGCCGGGGAGGCGCTCCACCAGGCCCTCGGCGCGCAGCAGGTCGAGGGCTTGGCGGACGGTGTTGCGGGAGGCCCGGTAGTCGGTGGCCAGGGTCGACTCGTGCGGCAGGGTACCGGCGGGGAAGCCTCCGGTGAGGATCTGGTGGCGCAGGAGGTCGGCCAGCTGGCGTGCCTGGTCCGCGCGCAGCCGGCGCCGCGTGCGCTGGGCGGCGACGGTGGGCGCGCCCTGGCCGGCGTGGTCCCGGATGCGGTCGGTGGATGGCATGGCCCGAACCATACTTATCCGGTAGGGATAGTGGTGTTGCTGGAGTGTTGCGCCACCTGACGCACCGGCGGATGCGGGCTTGACCTGGCGTTTTGCCGGGGTGAGGGGGAGATCTGCCAGCGGCACCCCCTTCCCGAGGGACTGCGGCGCCCTCGCGCGGGCCCGCGCGTCGGACGGGTACGCCGGGGCCCACGGACAACACACACGGCGGCGGACGGCACCCTCGCGCTGGGTGCCGTCCCCGTCGGGTCTCTTCGGCGCCGGCGGTCGCTGCTGCGGCCCGCAGTGGTCAGGCCACCGTGTTCAACAGATCCGCCAGCAGGTCGGGCCGTTCCAGGGCGATGAAGTGGCCGGCCTTCGGTACCTGCGTGAACTCGGCGGTGGGCAGCAGGTGCCTGTTGGCCTCCCGGTCCGAGGGGCGGGACCAGTCCTTCTCGCCGTAGACGAGGTGGACGGGGGCCTTGACCTCGGGGTAGCGGGAGCGGGCCGCGATGAGGCTGGGCAGGTTCTGGTAGACGCCCCGGGCCACGGTCGGGTACCCGGGACGGCCGCCCACCTGGAGGAGCTCGTCCACGTAGTCCTCGTGCAGCGCGGTCTTGTCGACCAGCCCGCCCTGAAGGATCCTGCGGAGGGCCGGCTTGGGCTCCACGCCGGCGATCACCGGGCCCACCCCGGGCGCGAGAACACCGCTGACCACCACACGGGCGAGGAGGCTGGAGCGGGCGATGCCGCCGCGGAAGTCGTAGGTGTTCACCGCGACGACGCGCCGGACGCGCTCCGGCAGGTCGGCCGCGGCGGTCAGGGCGAGCACCGCGCCCATGGACTCCCCGACCAACGTCACGTCGTGCAGGTCGAGTTCGGTGAACAGCCGCTCGACGCCCGCGCGCATCGCCGGCTCGTCGTAGGACGCCCCGGGGACGATCTCGGAATAGCCCATCCCCGGCAGGTCGAGGGCGTACACCGTGTACCGCTCGGCGATCAGGGGGATGAGGAGGCGGAAGTGCTCGGCCTGGGTGCGCACGGTGTGCAGCAGGACCAGCGGGGCGCCGGTGCCCGCCCTGAGGTAGCGCAGTGTTCCCTCGCGGCTGTCACGTCCGGTGCGCGGGGCGAGGGTGTGGGTGGTGGTCCCCGGGATGTGCATCGTGGGACGTGTCTCGTGGCTGGGCATCTCGCCGTCTTCCTGTTCTGTCGCCGCAGTCCTACTTGGCCAACTGCTCGTACAGCCCGGCGAGGTCGCCGGCGAGGCCCGCCTTGACCTGGCGTGAGATGTCGTCGGCGAGCACCTCGTAGGCACCGCTCTCGACGCCGTCGAGGGCGAGGGCGGCGACGTCACGGGGGCTGGACTTGGGTGCCTCGACGCCCGCCGCCAGGTCGGTGTCGACGTATCCGACGTGCAGTCCGGTGACGGAGATGCCGCGCGGCTTCAGCTCCAGGCGCAGGGAGTTGGTCTGCGACCACAGGGCGGCCTTGGAGGCGCTGTAGGAGCCGCCGAGGGCCAGCCAGGAGAGCACGGAGTGCACGTTGAGGATGTGGCCGCCGCCGTTGCGTTCGATGATCGGTACGAAGGCGCGGGTGAGCAGCAGCGGGCCGTAGAAGTTGGTCTCGAACTCCCTGCGCACGTCGTCGACGGGGGAGTCGAGGTAGGAGGCGCCGACCGAGGCACCGGCGTTGTTGATCAGCACGGTGACGTCCTGCGCCTGTGCGGCGGCCGCCGCCACGGCGGCCGGGTCGGTGACCTCCAGCGCCACCGGGACCGCGTCGGGGTGCGTCACGGTGCGCGGGTCGCGGGCCGTGGCGTAGACCTTGGCGGCGCCGCGGGCGTACAGCTCCTCCACCAGCGCCTTGCCGATGCCACGGCTGCCGCCGGTGACGAAGACGTTGGCGTTCTTCAGAGCGGTCATGACTGCCTCCACGAGAGATGGGAAACCGATCGGTGTCCAACACAGTAAACCGATCGGTTTCCGTGCGCAAGGTGGGTCGGCGGGGCGGAGGGGAGTCGCTGCTGGAGCCCCCCGGCCCCTTGGGGTGCCCCTGACCTCCTGGGGGCCGCCGACGCCGCCCCGTGGCTCGGGCTTGCATGGGAAAACCGATCAGTTTACGGTGGTGAAACTGATCGGTTTCCGGCCGTGCGGGCGGGCGCGTCTCGTCGCCGCGCAGGCGGCACGTCCCGTCGCTGTGCGGGCGGACGTCCGCACCCGAGTCTCTAGGAGCACGATGACTGTCGCGCACGACGCCGAGGGGCGCCTGCCCGGTCCCAGACTGCCGGCGAAACTGGCCGCCCATCCGTCGGTCCAGGCCGTCCTCGCCCGGCGCGGAGCCGGAGACGCGGTACGCCCGCCGGCGGTGATCGACGCCGGCTGGCTGCGCGAACTGTGCCTGGCGGCCGGCGCCGACGACGCCGCGGCGGTCAGCCTGGACCACCCCGACCTGGCCGGCGAGCGCGAGCACGCGCAGTCGGCGCTGCCCGGCACCCGCAGCCTCATCGCGATGGCGGTGCGGATGAACCGCGACAACTGCCGCTCCCCGGCTCGCAGCGTGGCCAACCAGGAGTTCCACCAGACCGACGAACAGGCCAACCACGCCGCCCGCACCGTCACCCAGGCGCTCCAGGACGCCGGTCACCGCGCGCTCAATCCGTCCGTGGGCTTCCCCCAGGAGATGGACCGCTTCCCCAGTGAACGGATCTGGGTGGTGGCGCACAAGACGGTCGCCGTGGCCGCCGGGCTCGGCGTGATGGGCCTGCACCGCAACGTCATCCACCCGAAGTTCGGCAGCTTCGTCCTGCTGGTCACCGTCCTGGTGGACGCGGAGGTGAGCGAGTACGGGCAAGCGCTCGACTACAACCCCTGCATCGACTGCAAGTTGTGCGTCGCGGCCTGCCCGGTCGGCGCGATCGCCAAGGACGGCGCCTTCGACGCGCTGGCCTGCACCACGCACAACTACCGCGAGTTCATGAGCGGGTTCACCGACTGGGCGCAGACCGTGGCCGACAGCGAGGACGCCGCCGACTACCGCTCGCGGGTCACCGACTCCGAGAGCGCCTCCATGTGGCAGAGCCTCAGCTCGCCCCCCGGCTACAAGTCCGGCTACTGCGTCGCCGTCTGTCCCGCCGGCGAGGACGTTTTGGGTCCGTACCTGGACGACCGCAAGTCGTTCATGGACACCGTGCTGCGCCCGCTCCAGGACAAGAAGGAAACCCTGTACGTGATGCCGGGTTCCGCCGCGCAGGAGTACGCCCGGCGCCGATTCCCCCACAAGCCCGTCAAGGAAGTCTCCGGCGGCTGGCAGCCCCCGGCGAGGCGTTCCGCGTCCACCGAGCGAGAGAAACGTACGTCATGAGTGGCAGTCACCCTTCCCGCGTCCTGCGCGCCAAGCCCCTGTGGATCGTTAATGGCGTCATCACGGGCGTGCTGGCGCTGCTGTTCGCCGTCTTCTATGTCGGCGCCAACATCGACCCCGTCGATCACATGACCAAGCTGCCCGTCGGGCTGGTCAATGCGGACGAAGGCGCGGGGCAGGTCAACCTGGGGACGCGCATCACCGAATCGATCGAGAGGTCCACCGCGAGCGGGGACAAGATCGACTGGAGGGTGATGGGTGAGAAGGAGATGAAGGAGGAACTCGGCGAGGGCAAGCTGTACGGCGCGCTCGTCGTCCCCGCCCACTTCACCTCGTCCGTCACCGCGCTGACGAGCACCACGACCACCGGGACCCCGACCCGCCCGACACTGACGGTGCTGACCAACCAGTCCGCCGGCAGCGTGGGCTCCAGCCTGGCCCGGGCGGCGACCACCCAGGCGGCCGAGAACGCCTCGGCGCAGGTGGGCAGGGAACTGACCGCGCGGACCGGCGCCCAGCGGCAGACGCTGCCCGCCGCGGCACGCGTCCTGCTCGCCGACCCGGCCGCCGTCCGGGTCGAGGACGGGCACCCGCTGGGCTCGCACAGTGGCCTGGGCCTGACGGCGTTCTACTACGCCCTCGCCCTGGTGGTGTGCGGCATGCTCTCCGCCAACGTCATCAGCGGCCAGGTGGACCACGCCCTCGGCTACACCCACAACGACATGGGCCCGGTGCGCCTGCACCGCCCCCTGATCCGGGCCACCCGGGTGCAGACCCTCGCCATCAGCGCCACCCTCATGACCGCCCTGTCCCTGCTGATGGGCACTCTGGTCATGGTCGGCGCGGTCGGCGTCATGGGCATGGACGCCTCCCACCTGCCGCTGCTGTGGCTGTTCTCGGTGTGCGCCATCGCGGTCAGCGGGATCGGCGCCCTGACCCTCCTCGCGGTCTTCGGCACCCCCGGCATGCTGGTGGTCACGCTGGTCTTCATCGGGATGGCGGTGCCGACGTCCGGGGCCACCACTCCCCTCGAGGCGCTGCCCGGCTTCTACCGCTTCCTCGCGGAGTTCGAGCCACTGCGGCAGATCACCGGTGGCGTGCGCTCGATCCTCTACTACGACGCCCAGGGCGACGCGGGTCTGACCCGCGCGTGGCTCATGATGGCCGCCGGCCTCGCCGCAGCCGTCCTGTTCGGCTTCGGCGTCCTCGGGTGGTACGACCGCAAGGGCCTGCACCGCGTCCCCGCCGAGGCGGCGCCCGAGAAGACGGCGGTGTCGGTCCAGCCGAGGTGAGGGCGGGCGTCCGCACGCAAACCATCCGGAAACCGATCGGTTTCACCTTGCCTCGCCATGGGTTAACCTCGCGGTATGACCACCGAAGTGAAGCAAAGCCCCAGGGACCGGCTGCTGGAGGCGGCGGCGACGCTCACCTATCGGGACGGCGTCGGCATCGGCGTCGAGGCGCTGTGCAAGGCGGCGGGAGTGTCGAAGCGCTCCATGTACCAGCTGTTCGAGAGCAAGGACGCACTGCTCGCGGCGAGCCTGGAGCGGCGCACGTCCGCCTATGTGGCGGCGCTCCTGCCCACGGCGGACGACGATCGTTCACCCCGGGAGCGGATCCTCCATGTCTTTCGGGAGGTGGAGACGCAGTCGGGCGCCCCCGAGTTCTACGGCTGCCCCTTCCTGGCGGCGCAGATCGAGCTCAAGGACCAGAACCACCCCGCGAGCCGGGTCGCCCACGCGGTGAAGGAGAACCTGACCGCCTTCTTCCGTGCCGAGGCCGAGCGGGGCGGGGCGAGCGACGCTGATCTGCTGGCCCGACAGCTCAGCCTGGTCTTCGACGGTGCCAGCGCCCGCGCGGGCATCGGGGCGGACAAGCTGACGGGTCTCGTCGCACCCACGGTGACCACCCTGCTGGACGCGGCAGGCATGCGCTGACGCTTCGCTCCTCGGGATCGGCCGCCTGCGCTGACGTCTCGCTCCTCGGGGTCACCCGCCTGAGCCCGGCGGCGTGACGGAACCCCAAGGCCGAGCGCGAGCCGCCATCCCGCAGGCGAAGGGGCTCCCGGTCCGTCCGACGTCGGCACCCGGTCCGTCGCCCGCATGCCGGCCGAGGCGATCAGGGACAGTGACGCCCCCGCAGACCCACCAACCCGACTGCCCGGGCCCTCACAGCAGACCGAGGTCCCGCGCGCGCAGAGCCGCCTGGGTGCGGTCGCGCAGGGCGAGGCGGGTCAGGATGCGGGAGATGTGGTTCTTGACGGTGCCTTCGCTGAGGTAGAGGCGGCTGGCGATCTCCCGGTTGGTGTGGCCCTGGGCGACGAGTCGCAGGATGTCCGTCTCGCGGGGGCTCAGCGGGACGGCCGGGGCTGCGGGTGCGGTGGGGGAGGGCAGGGCGGCGGTGAGGTGACGGGCGACGGACGAGTCGAGCTGGGTGACGCCCGCGTGGGCGAGGCGGACCGCGTGGGCGAGTTCCTCGGCCGGCAGGTCCTTGAGGAGATAGCCGTGGGCGCCGGCCCGCAGCGCCTGCACCACGTACTCCTCGTCGTCGAACGTCGTCAACATCACCACCCTGCACCGCGGGGCCCGGCTGCGCAGGACCGCCACCGCCTCGACGCCGTCCATCCGCGGCATGCGGACGTCCATGAGGACCACGTCCGGGCCCAGTTCCAGGGTCTTCGCCACGGCGTCCCGCCCGTCCACGGCGGTGCCGACGACCGTGAGACCCGGCCGGATGGACAGCAGCGAGGCGATGCCGTCCCGGATGAGCGTCTGGTCGTCCACCACGAGCACGCGTACGGCCGTCCTGGGCTGCGGGTCGTCCATGTCAGGCCTCCCGGGCCTTCCCGCGCGGAACGGTCACCGTCAGCCGGGTCCCACCGCCGGGATCACTGTCGATGGCGACGCTGCCCGCCACGAGGTGCACCCGCTCCCTCATCCCGAGCAGCCCGACCCCGCCGGTGGCCTCGACAGGTGTGAAGCCCCGGCCGTCGTCGCTGACCACGAGCCGCGCGGCGTCCCCGGCCAGACGGAGCGTCACCGACACCCGAGTGGCCTCGGCATGCCGGCGCGCGTTGGTCACGCCCTCCTGCGCGGCCCGGTACAGGGCGGTCAGCTCAGGCGTGCCGTAGCCGTCCTCGTCACCGCTGACCTCCACCGTCACCCGCGGCGGCGCCTCACCGCCGTGCGCGAGGTCGGCGAGCGCCGCCGCGAGGGCGGGCAGCGGTGGCGGGGTCCGCAGCGCACGAACCGACTGCCGTACGTCGCCCAGCGCGAGCCTGACCGACCGCCGCGCCTCCTCCAGTGCCCGCTGGGCGGCCTCCGGGTCCCGCGCGCGGAAGTCCGAGGCCATCTCCAACTGCACGGACATCGCCGTGAGATGGTGCCCGAGGCTGTCATGGATGTCCCGGGCCAGCCGGTTGCGTTCGGTGGCGGCGGACAGCTCCGCGACCTGGGCCGCCTGCCCCTCCAGGGCGAGCCGGGCGTGCTGTTCGCCGAGGGCCACGGCGGCCATGGACAGCGCCAGCACCAGGCCGACGCAGAGCATCAGCAGATCGGAGACGTGCTCGGGATCGCGGTACCAGCCCGGATCCGTCAGCACGTACGCCATGAGCGGCCCGACCAGACAGAGCGCGCCCAGCACGAGAGCCGGCGTGCGGCCGAAGGCGAAGTAGGCGGTGAACGGCACCAGCACCAGCAGTACGGGCGCAAGGCCCGAGGCGTCGAGGAGCACCACCACGCCGATCAGCGCGCAGCGCGCCAGCAGGATCGGCACCCGCGCCGCGGCACGGCGAAGGACACCGGCCTCCAGGGCGAACAGCGCCCCGATCGCGGCGACGAATCCGGCCGTACGCCAGAACGCCGGTCCGGGACGGCCGTCCGGAACGACCGCCGCGTAGTACACACCGCCGAGCAGCACCGCCCCGTACAACAGCGACGGCACCCATCGCACCGGCACATGGCTCGTCATGCACACCCCCCTCGCCCACTGCCGTCAGGCTAGGCCGAACACCGCGTCCGCGGGGACGCCGGCGCCCGACTCCGGCCGAACGGCACATGCCGAACGGCCGTCCGCCGCAACGACGACGGTGACCTGTGGCCCGCGATCTCCCCGTTGCGCACCTGCCCCCGCCGGGCGACGGCCTCCTACGGTGACGGCCCTGACCCACCGTCCGAGCAACCGGAGTGTCCTCATGTCCTCACCCGTCGCCTCGTCGGCGTTCCGCCTCGACGCCCTGTGCGGGATCCTGTCCGGCCTGCTGATCGCGCTGCCCGCGCTGGTGGAGACGTTCACCGGCGAGACCTCCGCGACCAGCGTCGCCTTCGCCCTCGCGCCCGCCTTCGCCGTGCCGCTCCTGACCGGACTGCACCGGCGCCAAGGGCCGGTCGGCGGCCGCTTCGGCGAGATCGCGCGCACCGTCAACCTGATCGGCCTCGGCCTGTTCGGCGGCGCCGCCTACGCCGCGAACCTCGTGCTGTTCCACTTCGACGACAAGGTCGTCGAGGAGACCCTGACCGGCCCCACCGTGCCCGTGCTCCTCGGCTCCGCGGCCGTCTTCGCCGTGGGATGCGCCCTGTTCGGGACGGCGATGATCCGCGCACGGGTGTTCCCGAGGGTGCCGTCGTGGGGGTACGCCGTCGTCCTGCCCCTGTTCGCGTTCCTGACCGGCCTCGCGGACTCCGTGTTCACCAGCGCCCTGCACCTCGTGGTCGGCGTCGTCCTGCTGTGGCTGTCCGGCGCGCTGTGGCGGACGACCCAGGACGCCGGCTCCCGTACGGTCCCGCGACGGGCTGCCGTCTGAGGCGGTCCTGGTCCGGCCCCTTGCTCCCGGGTGGCGTACGCCACCCGGGAGTTCGCCGTGTCGAGGTGGTCGCACCCCGTCACCCGGCCCGTGCAACCCGGGCCGGGTGCGCGTGGTGTTACTGACAGGAACTCATGTGCGCCACGACCAGCGCACGCAGGGAAAGGAAACGGGGTGATCCGGGGTGTGTGTGATGACCGGCCCGCTGTCCGTCGCCGCACGAAGAGACGCGGCAGGGCACCCGGCAGGAGAACCGGGCGCCGGCCGGAAGGGGGACGACGCCGAGACCGCACCGCACGGTCCACCCGTGCCGCCACGACGGCGTACGAACACGGGGGAGACGTGCCGCTCATGAGGACCGAGGCAGCGCCGCAGCAGCCACCCCCCGAACTCTGGCTGGTGCTGGAGGAGGCCGCACGGGACTGCGCCCCCACGGTGTTCCCGCGTGACCGGATCAGGCGCCGCGCCACGCTCGTCAAGCGGCGCCGCAGACTGCTGACCGGCACCCTGGCCGTCGCCCTGCTGGCCCCGCTGACCGGAAGACTGGTCCTGCCATCAGGACCGGACCACTCGCACACCGGTACCCAGCCGCCGACATCCGCCTCCCCCGAGTCCGCTCACGGCCGCTCACCGGTACGCGTCGTGCGCCCCGGGGAGCGAGTCGAGGCGGGACTGGGCGTCTGGTACACGCTGGAGGAGCGCGCGTACTGCGACGCGAACCCGGACGAACAGAAGCCCACCTGTGAACGGGAGTTGGACGTCGAGCAGTCGGCCGCCGCACCGATGACCTTCCACGCGCACCGCCGCCCGCGGGGGGTGGTGTACGTCCTCGCGTACACCGGCCGGACGCCCGCCGCCCGGATCACCAAGACGGAGCACGACCGCACCACCGATCTGCCCATCGTGCGGCTGGCCGGCCGGCCCACCTACGTGAGCACCCACGCCGTCGGCGCACCACGGCCCGACGACACCGACGAGAACCCGCTCGGCGACTGCGTCTTTCGCGTGTACGACGCCGACGGCAAGGAACTGGCCAGGACGGGGGGACGATGAGCGGCGTACTGATCCATCTGCCGCAGGAACCGGCAACGACGGTACGGCTGGGCGCGGGTGAGGCGGCCCGCTTCGGCCGGGGCTCCGACACGGTGCCCGTGGAACTGCGGCTGACCGACCCGGCGGTGTCCCGGCTGGCCGGGGAGATCCGGGTGAGCGGCGACCACTGGCTGCTCAGCAACTTCAGCTCCACGCAGAGCTATCTGGTGGAGAACCCGGAGGGCGCCGGGGAGTACCTGAGGGTGCCGCCCCGCCGGGTCGGGGTGCCCATCCCGTTCGAGTTCGCGCGGGTCGTGCTGCCCACACGGGGTTCCGGGGTGAGTTTCCAGGTCTTCGCCCCCGACCACGTCTACCTCGATCCGGAGGGCGCGGACGAGGGCCGGCGGGGCACGCGGACCCTGACCGCCTACTCGCTGGACGAGACCGCCACGTACTTCCTCGTGCTGGTCGCCCTGTGCGAGCCCCGGCTGCGCGACGAGTCGGCGCTCGCGGTGCCGACCACGCCCGAGATCGTCGAACGGCTCCGCGCGCACCCGCAGTGCGCGCAGCTGACGACGCGTGCGGTGAGCGCCCAGATCGACTACCTCGCCGAGGAGAAACTCCGCATCCAGGCGCCTGCCGCCGCGGGCGAGGCCGTCCGGGGCGGCCGCCGCAACGGCAAGCGGGAGGCGCTCGTCGCCGTCGCGCTGCGCTTCGGTCTGGTCGGCGAGGGGCATCTGCGGTACCTGCCGGCGCGCCCGGCGGCCGGGCCCGGCGGGGTACGGACAGGGGTGGTGTGCCGATGAGCGGGGCGGGGGAGCGGATCCCGCGCGGGTACCGGGTCGGTGACTGGGAGGTCGTCGAGCCCATCGCGGACGGCGGCTGGGGTTGGGTCTACGCGGGCCGGAGCATGCGCGAGGCGGACGCCGACACCGCCGTCGCGCTGAAGTTCCTGCCCACGGCGGGCCTTTCGCCCTGGCAGGCCCGGGGGCTGGTGGACAGCGCCCGACGAGAGCGCGAGTTCGGGCGTCGGACCAGCCATCCCCGGCTGATCCGGCTGATCGACTCCGTCGTGCTGGAGGACGCGGACCACCCCGAACTCGACGGTGCCGTGGTGCTCGTGATGGAGCGCGCCGAGCGCAACCTGCGGCAACTCCTGGAGGAGGAAGGAGAGGTGCCGACGGCTACGGGGGAGCGGATTCTGACGGAGATCTGCGAGGGGCTGGCGCATCTGCACAGCGAGGGGTGGGTGCACGGCGACCTCAAGCCCGACAACGTCCTGCTGATGGCGGACGGTTCGGTCCGTCTGTCGGACTTCGGCCTGTCCGGGCAACTGGACGACGCGCGCGGTACGCACGCGTGGATCCCGCCCCTGGGCACCCCGGACTACCTGCCGCCCGAACGCTGGAAGGCCCCGCTCGGCGAGCGAGGCGTCCAGGCCCGCCCGAGCGGTGACATCTGGGCCCTGGGCATCATGATCCACCAGGTGTTCACCGGCGGCGCCTCGCCCTTTCCGGGGGGCACGGCCGGGGGACGGGGCGCGGCGGCGCAGGAGTACGCCGCCGGACGGGCACCGCTGCGCCTGCATGTCTCCGTACCGGCGTCATGGCGCGACCTGGTCGGCGACTGCCTGGCGCCCACCCACGACCTGCGCGTCGCGCACACCGCCGACAGCCTGCTGACCCGCATGCGGGCGGCTGCCCAAGCCGGTGGCGGCGCGAGCGCGACCTCGGGCGTCCGGCGCTCCCTGCGGCGCCTGGGGCTCGTGGCGGCGGCCGCCGCGACCGTGGGCACGGCAGCCGCCCTGTGGTCCTACGTCGGGTCGGACGAGGAGGTGGACGGCGCGGTCGGCGGCACCACGGCACACTCGGAGAAGCTCCCCGACCCCACCCCGGCCGCCGCGCACGTCACGGTGTTCAACGTGGAGAAATTCTGCCGCGACCGGACGGCCGCACGCGACCCCATGTGCAGTCTGGGTCTGGCCGTCGATCCGCTCGAGCCGTACACCATCGGCAACGTGGTACCCACCCGCGTGTGGCACGGAGACGTGCTCCCCGTGGAGTGCCGACTGCGCCAGGGGGTCCCGGTCACCGACGAGGTGGGGACCCGGTCCGGCGAGTGGTACCGGGTCCGCCTGCCGGACGGTGCCACGCAGCCCACCGCGTGGCTTCCGGTCATCCGCACCAAGGACCGTCCCACGGTGCCCGAGTGCGGATGAACTCCCCTGATCCGGCCGGGAGTTGATCCTCCGGCCGGATCAGCAGAGGCGGATGTCCCGGCCGTCGTTGTCCCTGGCCTCGTCGTTGCCCCACCTCTCCAGGTAGTAGGCGGAGACCCAGGCCCGGGCCTTGCCGCCCGGTGCCACCACATCGAGGTCGGTCAGCAGCCACCAGTGGTTGTGCGAGGTGCTGTTGCCCACCGTGGAGCCCTTCTTCTTGCACAGGACGTAGTTGGTGCCCTTGAGCAGCGTGCCCTGGGGTGCGCACCGCGGGGTGGTGTCGCCCACGCAGTCCACGTCGGGATAGCCGGTGGCGTCGGCGAAGGTGTCCACCCAGAACCGCTCCGGCTCACCGCTCCCGCAGGCGTTGGTGCTGGTGACCTGGGGGAAGGGGCCGTTGGGGCTCAGCCGGTACTCGGTCCCCTGGATGACGGGGTGGACCATCTCGTCCGTCTCGCCGTCGTTGTCGCCGTTGGTGTCGTAGAGCTGCTCGTAGTGCAGATGGGCCGAGTCCGTGCCGACCAGGCCGAGCCGCCCGAGCCGGTCACCGGCGGCGACGCGCTGCCCGAGCTGGACGTCGATGCCCTCCATGTGCAGATACACGGTGAACCAGCCGTTGCCGTGGTTGATCTCGACACCGCCAGGCGCGAAGCGCTCGGTGACCGTGCCGGCGGCGGAGGCGACGACCGTCGAACCGAGGGTGGTGCCCCCGACCCGGTACATGTCGAGCTTCTTGTCGTCGGGCGCGTGGCCCAGATACGTCTGCAACTGCCAGGTCTGTCCGCACGCGAACGGCAGTCTGAAGTCCGGCCGTGCCGCGGGCGCCGCCGACGCGGCCGACGCGCTCACGCACAGTCCCGCCGTCATCAGCAGCGCCGCCAGCACTGCCATCCAGCCCGGTCTTCCGCCAAGCCACAACCTCACGGGCCCTCGCCCTCCTTGTCGACGGTGTTCCGGAGCGACACTGCCGCATCGGGGCCGGGAAGGGACCCCGGGACGTTACGGGGGCGGGGAGGTGTCAGACCACGCCGAGGTCGAGCGTGGTGTCGGCCACCTTGACGAATCCGGCGATGTTCGCGCCGACGACGTAGTTGCCCGGCACCCCGTAGGTCTCCGCGGTCTCGCGGCACGTGGTGTGGATGTCGGCCATGATGGCCGCGAGCCGCCGGTCGGTGTCCTCGAAGGTCCACGCGTCGCGGGTGGCGTTCTGCCGCATCTCCAGTGCCGAGGTGGCCACACCGCCCGCGTTGACCGCCTTGCCCGGGCCGAACGCGACCCCGGCCTCCTGTAACAGCCGTACGGCCTGCGGCGTGGTGGGCATGTTGGCTCCCTCGGCGACCGCGACGACGCCGCCCGCCACCAGGGTGCGTGCCGCGTTCTCGTCGAGCTCGTTCTGCGTGGCGCACGGCAGCGCGACCGAGCACGGAACGTCCCAGACGGACCCGCCCTCGACATACCGGGCCCGGGTCACGGTCCGGGCGTACTCCTTGATCCGGGCCCGGCGAACTCCCTTGATCTCCCTGACCAGTTCGACGTCGATGCCGGCCGTGTCGACCACGTAGCCGTCGGAGTCGGACATCGCGACGACCGTCGCGCCGAGTTCCCGCGCCTTCCGGGCGGCGTGAACGGCCACGTTGCCGGAGCCGGAGACGACGACCCGCCTGCCCTCCAGGTCCTGGCCACGCGCGGCGAGCATCTCGGCGACGAAGTACACCGTGCCGTACCCGGTGGCCTCGGTGCGGACGTGGGAGCCGCCCCAGTTCAGGCCCTTGCCGGTGAGGACGCCGGACTCGTAGCGGTTGGTGATGCGCTTGTACTGGCCGAACAGATAGCCGATCTCCCGGGTGCCCACGCCGATGTCACCGGCCGGGACGTCGGTGTGTTCGCCGAGGTGGCGGTGGAGTTCGGTCATGAACGACTGGCAGAACCGCATGATCTCGCCGTCGGAGCGGCCCTTGGGGTCGAAGTCGGCGCCGCCCTTGCCGCCGCCGAGGCCCAGTCCGGTGAGCGCGTTCTTGAAGATCTGCTCGAAGCCGAGGAACTTCACGATGCCCAGGTTCACCGACGGGTGGAAGCGCAGACCGCCCTTGTACGGTCCGAGCGCGGAGTTGAACTCCACCCGGAAGCCCCGGTTGACCTGCACGTGCCCGGCGTCGTCCACCCACGGCACGCGGAAGAGCAGCTGCCGCTCCGGCTCGCACAGTCGCTCAAGGACCCGGTGGCGCAGGTACTCCGGGCGCCGAGTGAGCACGGGTTCGAGGGACTCCAGGACCTCACGCGCCGCCTGATGGAACTCGGACTGCGCCGGATCCCGGGCCAGGACGTCCGCGTAGACGGCGGCGGTCAGACGCAGCTCGGTGGACGGCGTGCGCTGGACGGTCATGACGTACCTCCTTGTACGACGTTGCAGGCGGAGGTACGGAAGATCGCCGACCGGACACTCAGCGGGCCGTCGAGTCCCTGGGGGAAGGGACGAAGGTCACAGAAGCGTATCGGGCATATGACCCTTCAATCTTCACGGAAGGCACACAAGTTGGCTAAGTTGACTGTCACCTGCACGACTTCCTCCGATCAACAGGTTGTCTCGTGCGCTTTCGTACGGAAGGAGTCTGTTCCATGTCGCCGGAACCCCTGCTCTCGCAGTCCGCGGATGCCGCGCCGACACGTGAGGGCGAGGCGCCTAGCCGTGAAGAGGTCCTCCGGCGGATCAACAGCCTCTACGACCGGGCCGAGAGCGACACGGGAACCTTCAACGCGACCCGCGCGGCCTCCATCCCCCGCCGGCGGGGCACCTCCGGCGATGTCCGGGCCCAGAGTGTGGCCGACTCCGAGCTCTCGGCCCTGACCCGGCGCTGGTTCGACATGGCCCGCGCCAAGCTGGGCCCGACCGTGGCGGTGCCTCAGCCGTCCGGGCGGATGCCGTCCCGTGCGCCGCAGTTGGCGCGCCCCGCGCGGGCCGAGGTCCGTCCCGCACGCGTTGAGGAGCGCCCCGGGCAGGCCCTTGCCCTCGAAGCGTCCACGTCGGCGTCGGCTCCGGCAGCATGGGACACCGGCGCGTCAACTCCCGCGGTACCCACCGCATCTGCGCCTGAGCTGACCAGCTGGCCTGTCCCGGAGTCGGCCACCGGGACCCTGCCGCAGCAGGCCACCGGACCTGATTCGCCGCTCGCGGCACCCGACGCCGGGCTGGACGAGGGTGCTTGGCGCACTGGTGAGCAGCCGGTTGTCGGTGAGGGTGCGTGGCGTACCGGTGAACTGCCAGTCGTCGACGAGAGTGTGCGGCGTACCGGTGAACTGCCGGTGGTCGACCAGAACATGTGGCGTACCGGCGAACTGCCGGTCATCGCAGAGAACCCGGCCCCGTGGGAGCGACCCGAGACCGCCGCGACTCAGGCGCCGTCCGAGCCGTCGGCCGTGACACCGCGGACCGGCGGCTACGAGCCCGGGATCGCCGCGGACGGAGCGGCGACGTACGGCGTGGGGAGGGTGATGAGCCCGCCGGCCGCGTACGCCGCCGGCCAGTGGGCGGAGCCGATGCCTCCCCACGCCGCCGGCCTGCCCTCGGATGCGGCCACGACGACGTACGGAGCCGGCCTGCCCGCGATTCCCGCCCCCTCCGGCATCACCCCCGAGTTCACCGAATTCGTCCCGGCGGCCCCGGCGTTCACTAATCCGGCTCCCTCCGGCACCACCCCCGAGTTCACCGAATTCGTCCCCACGGCCCCGGCGTTCACCGCTCCGGCCCCCGCCTTCACCGCCCCGCCGGCCCTCCCTGAACCGGCCGTCGCGACGGCCTTCGCTCCCGCCGCGTCGACATGGGCTGCCGCTCCGGCGGCACCGGTCGCGGGGGCGGAGTCCCTCGGCGTCGTCCCGATGCCCGCCTCGTTCGTCGCGGGCGGGGCAGCGACGGACGCCGGTCGCAGCACCAAGGCCGAGCGGGTGATCGCCTTCGCCCGGGACCAGATCGGCCGACCGTGTGTGAAGGGAGCGGTCGGACCGGGTTCTTACGACGCCCCCGGTCTCGCCCAGGCCGCGTGGAGGACCGCCGGGGTCACCCTCCCGCGAACCGTCCAGGCCCAGGCGGAATGCGGGATGCCGGTCGCCCTCGCCGACGTCCAGATAGGTGACCTGGTCTTCTTCCACGACGATCTCGACCATGTGGGCATCTGGGCCGGGAACGGCATGATGATCCACGCCCCCGGCCCGGGAGCACAGATCCGCGAGGAGTCGGTGTTCTTCGCCGGGCAGGCGGCCATCAAGGGCGCGGTCCGCCCGGCCTGAACTCCGCTGCCGGGCGCACCCGTTGCCGGACGCGCCCGCTGCCATGCGCACCCGCAGCCGGGCGCACCCGTTGCCGGGCGCACCCGCAGCCGGGCGCACCCGTTGCCGGGCGCGCTCCCCTCGCACGGGCCGACGGCGCCGCCGGTACACCGGTCGGCCGCCCCCGGGGTCGCCTCAGACGAGCGCCGGAGTCGCGGCGGGCAGGTACGGGGAGATGTTGCGCCACGCCCGCTCGACGTACTCCTCCTTCTCGCCGACCGGCGCGACATAGTGCAGGGCGTCCTCGGCGGCGTCGTGGTCCTTGAGGCGGGCGATGATCCAGGCGGCGAGGTAGTGCGAGGCCAGGCAGCCGCCGGCGGTGGCGATGGTGCCCTTGGCGTGGAAGGGCTGGTTGAGCACCTCGACGCCGGCGGCGACGACCCAGGGCTTGGTGGTCAGGTCGGTGCAGGCGGGGATGCCGTCGAGCAGGCCGAGCCGCGCCAGTACGAGCGCGCCGGAGCACTGCGCGGCGATGAGCTGGCGCGAGGGGTCCAGACCGCGCAGCACATTCATGATCGCCGCGTCCTCGACGACCTCGCGTGTGGCGATGCCGCTGCCGACGACGACCGCGTCGGCGGCGCACGCCTCCTCCAGCGTCGACATCTGTTCGATGACCACCCCGTTCATCGAGGTCACCCTGGGGGTGGGGGTGGCGATGGTGACGCGCCAGTCGTCGGACCTGACGCGGTTGAGCACGCCGAGCGCGATCAGGGAGTCGAGCTCGTTGTAGCCCTCGAAGGTGAGGATCGCGATGTGCATGGCGGCTGTCCTTCCGGGTCGGTGGAGGGTGACGCTAGGGACCCGAGAACAGGACAGTCAAAGAATTGTCATGGATACAATCCGCGCATGGCTGCCCCACGGTACAAAGCCCTGGTCGACGCGCTCGCCTCCGACATCCGGACCGGCCGCCTGGCCGCGGGCGAGCGACTGCCGACCCACCGCGGCCTCGCGGCCCGTGAGGGCATCGCCGTGGTGACCGCGACCCGGGTGTACGCCGAGCTGGCGGCGATGGGCCTGGTGAGCCGGGAGCAGGGCCGCGGCACGTTCGTGCGTGACCTCGCGGTGCCCGCCGGCCACGGCATCGATCTCCAGGTCGTGGCCACGGACGCGGTCGACCTCAACTTCAACTACCCGTCGCTGCCCGGCCAGGCCGACCTGCTGCGCCAGGCGCTGCGTGAGGTGGCCACCTCCGGTGAGCTGGAGACACTGCTGCGCTACCAGCCGCATCGCGGGCGGGCCCAGGACAGAGCCACCGCCGCACGCCACCTGAGGCGCCGGGGGATCACCGCTGACCCGGACCAGGTCCTCATCGTCAACGGCGCGCAACACGGCCTGGCCGTCACCGTCATGGCGGCGCTCGACGCCGGCGACGTCGTCGCGGTCGACGCGCTCACCTATCCGGGTTTCAAGGTGCTCGCGCAGGCGTTCCACCTCGACCTACAGCCCTTGCCCAGCACCGCCGACGGACCGGATCTCGACGCCTTGGAGCGGCTGTGCGCGACCCGCCCGGTGCGCGCGATCTACGTCATGCCGACCTTGCACAACCCGCTGGGATGGGTCATGCCGTCATCCCACCGCGCGCGTCTGATCGAGATCGCCCGACGGCACGGCCCGCTCGTCATCGAGGACGGCGCCTACGCCTACCTGGTCGAGGACCCGCCCGCCCCACTGGCCGCGAGCGCGCCGGACGTCACCGTCCATGTCTCGGGGCTGTCCAAGAGCGTCGCCACCGGCCTGCGGGTGGGTTTCGTCGTCGCCCCGCCGTCCCTCGTGCCCGCGCTGGAACGCGCGATCAGGGCGACCACCTGGAACACCCCCGCGCTCACCACCGCGATCGCCTGCCGCTGGCTGGACGACGGCACGGTGGACCAACTGGAAGCGCGGAAACGGCAGGACGCCCGGGCCCGCCAGGCGGTGGCCAGGCAGGAGCTGGCGGGGCTGCCCCTGGTCGGTCACCCCTCCTCGTACTTCACCTGGCTGACGCTGCCCGAGGACGCCCGCGCCGACCGTCTGACCGCCACCCTCGCGCGCCGCCACATCTCGGTGAGCACGGCCGAGCCGTTCACCACGACCCCTCACACCCCTCAGGCGCTGCGCCTGGCCCTGGGCTCGACCGATCTGACCACTCTCCGGTCGACACTGCGCACCGTGCGGCAGGTCGCCGTCGAGGACGCCTACACCTGAGGCCCGGGCCCTGGGGGAGTCGTCCCGTCGCCGACGGGTTCGAGCCGGACCACGATCCCCTTCGACGTGGGCTGGTTGCTGATGTCGGCGACGCTGTGCAGGGGCACCAGGACGTTGGTCTCCGGGTAGTAGGCGGCGGCGGAGCCCCGGGCGGTCGGGTAGGGGACGACCGTGAAGCCCTCGGCCCGGCGTTCGGTGCCGTCCGCCCAGACGCTCACGAGGTCGACACGGTCGCCCTCGGCGAGGCCGAGGCCCGGGAGATCGGCGGGGTTGGCGAGGACTACGTGGCGGCTGCCGTGGATGCCGCGATAGCGGTCGTCGAGGGTGTAGGGGACGGTGTTCCACTGGTCGTGCGAGCGCAGCGTCTGCAACAACAGATGGCCTTCGGGTGCCGTGGGCACCACCGGCTCGTTGCAGGTGAACCGCGCCCTGCCGACCGCGGTGCGGAACACGCCCTCGTTGACGGGGTTCGGCAGCTGGAAGCCGCCGGGACGTGACACCCGCGCGGTGAAGTCGTGGAAGCCCGGCACGATACGGGAGATGCGCTCGCGAATGGTGTCGTAGTCGCCCTCGAAGTCGGCCCAGGGGATGTCCGCGCGGCCGTCTAGGGTGCGGCGCGCGAGCCGGCACAGGATGGCGACCTCGCTGAGCAGCAGCGGGGAGGCGGGTTCCAGGCGCCCTTGGGAGGTGTGGACCTCGCTCATGGAGTTCTCCACCGTGACGAACTGCTCGCCCGAGGACTGCACGTCCCGTTCGGTGCGGCCGAGGGTCGGCAGGATCAGTGCCGTGTCACCGCACACGGTGTGCGAGCGGTTGAGCTTGGTGGAGATGTGGGCGGTCAGCCGGCACGAGCGCATGGCCTCCTCGGTGACCGCGCTGTCGGGAGCGGCCCGTACGAAGTTGCCGGCCAGGGCGAGGAACACTTTGACGCGCCCTTCGCGCATCGCCTTGATCGAGTTCACCGAGTCGAGTCCGTGCGGGCGCGGCGGGTCGAAGCCGAACTCCTTCTGGAGCGCGTCCAGGAACGCGTCCGGCATCTGCTCCCAGATGCCCATGGTGCGGTCGCCCTGGACGTTGCTGTGCCCGCGCACGGGGCAGGCGCCTGCGCCGGCCCGCCCGAGGTTGCCGCGCAGCAGCAGGAAGTTGACGATCTCGCGGACGGTGGGCACGCCGTGCTTGTGCTGGGTGATGCCCATCGCCCAGCAGACGATGACCCGTTGACTGGCCAGGACGTCCTCGTGGACCTTCTCGATCTCCTCGCGGGTCAGGCCGGTCGCCGCGCGCACGTCGTCCCAGTCGACCGTGCGGGCGTGCTGGGCGAACTCCTCGAAGCCGGCCGTGTGGGCGTCGATGAAGTCGTGGTCCAGGACGGTGCCGGGGCGGGCGTCCTCGGCCTCCAGCAGCAGGAGGTTGAGGGCCTGGAACAGGGCGAGGTCGCCGCCGGGCTTGATGTGCAGGAAGCGGTCGGCGATCTGGGTGCCGCGTCCGAGGACACCTTGCGGCTTCTGCGGGTTCTTGAACCGCCGCAGCCCGGCCTCCGGCAGCGGGTTGACCGCGACGATCCGGGCGCCGTTGCGCTTGGCCTCCTCCAGCGCGGAGAGCTGGCGCGGGTGGTTCGACCCGGGGTTCTGCCCGACAAGGAAGATCAGGTCGGCGTGGTGGAGGTCGTCGAGGCTGACGGTGCCCTTGCCGGTGCCGAGCGTCTCGCTCAGCGCGAATCCGCTCGACTCGTGGCACATGTTGCTGCAGTCGGGCAGGTTGTTGGTGCCGAAGGCGCGGGCGAAGAGCTGGAGGACGAACGCGGCCTCGTTGCCGGCCCGGCCCGAGGTGTAGAAGACGGCCTCGTCGGGGGAGGCGAGCGTGGTGAGCTCGTCGGCGAGCACGCCCAGGGCGTCGTTCCAGCCGATGGGTTCGTAGTGGTCGGAGCCCGGCCGCTTGATCATCGGTTCGGTGAGCCGGCCCTGCTGGTTGAGCCACATGTCGGAGCGCCCGGCCAGGTCCGAGACGCTGTGCTCGCGGAAGAAGTCGGCGGTGATCCGGCGGGTCGTGGCCTCGTCGTTGATGTGCTTGGCGCCGTTCTCGCAGTACTCGTTGCGATGGCGCTGCCCGGGGGCCGGGTCCGCCCAGGCGCAGCCGGGGCAGTCGATCCCGCCCACCTGGTTCATGGTCAGCAGGTCCACCCCGGCCCTGCGCGGCGAGGTCTGCTGGAGGGAGTACTCCAGGGCGTGCGCGACCGCGGGGAGTCCCGCTGCCCACTTCTTCGGCGGTGTCACGGAGAGGGCCGTCTCCGGCTCCTCGCCGGGCGGGTTCTGCATCGCTTCGCCTTTCTCTCGCCGTGCCGGTACGCGGGTCAGCCGACGGGCCACTGGGCCACGCGGCTCCGGGGCGGTTCCGGATGGTCGTGCTGCACTCGCCCGTTGCGGATGGTGCCGCGCCAGGCCCCGCTCTCCCGCCCCAGTCCCTCGATGAAGATCTTGAAGTTCGTCAGCTCCCGGTGCACCAGCCGCGCGGTCACGCGGGTGACCTTGGAGGAGCGGGCGAGTGCCTTCGCCGCACCGTGCGGTTCGAGCAGCATCCGGACCGTGAGGGCGGTGCCACCCGTCCCGGTCGGCCGGAACTCCACCTCGCCCTGGTGGGAGGGGTGCCGTTCCAGGGCGCGCCAGGCCAGGTAGGCGTCGGGGTCCTGCTCCACGATCTCCATCTCGAAGCGGTGCCGCAGCGGCCCGTAGCCGAGGGTCCAGGCGACCACGGTGGGCCTGACCTGTTCGACGCGGCGCACCGCGCTCATGAACCGGGGAAAGCTCTGGAACTGCGTCCACTGGTTGTACGCCGTACGGACCGGCACCGCGATCTCGACGGTCTCCTCGACGTGCTGCTCGCGCAGGGGCCGCCGGCGCGTGACGCCGCCGCTGCCGGGACGCGTCCCCGGTGCGTCGGGGGCGGCCTGCCGCAAGTCGTCTTCGCGCGCCATGGTGGCCTCTCCTCCGGTGGGGGAACCGGGCGGCCCGGGCTTCGGGGGCCGGGCTGCCCACGTCCGTCAGGGCTTCCTTCCCGGTTCCCCCGATCGCGCGCTTCGAGTCACCCGGTGGACGGCTCATCGTCAGCGGTGCCGGTTGGACCCGTCCCGTGCGGGCACTCGGGGCGCGGTCGACGGGCCGCCCGGGCCGGACCACTCCTTGGAGGCATCGTGGCCGTACGTCATCGTCTGATCCGAGTCGCCCCGAGCGCCGTCTGGGATGTCCTCGCCGACGGCCACCGCTACGCCGAATGGGTGGTCGGGACCGCGCGATCCGAGCCGGTCCGCGGGAAGTGGCCGCAGACGGACGCGGCGATCCGCTTCGAGGTCCGCCTGGGCCCGGCCCGGCTAGTCAACGAGACGGTCGTGCGTCGCTGCGAGGAGGGCGCCGCCCTGGAGCTGGAGGCCCATGCCGGCGCCCTGGGCACGGCACGCATCGCGATCGAACTGCGCCCCTGGGGCGAGCAGTGCCTGGTGATCGTGGACGAGCACCCGCTCCAGGGCGCGGGCGGACGCCTGCACAACGTCGGCTTCGAGGCACTGATCCAGCTGCGGCACCGCACCATGCTCGCCAGGCTGGCCCGGCTGTGCGAGACCGAGGCGGGGGTCACCGACCAGAAGCCGCGCCCCACCGGGGTGGCGACCGGTGCGGAGGCGCCCGGCCATGCCTGACGCCGTGGTCATCGGAGCGGGCCCCAACGGCCTGGTGGCCGCCAACATGCTCGCCGACGCCGGCTGGAGCGTGGAGGTGCTGGAGGAACAGCCGGAGCCGGGCGGCGCGGTGCGCCACGACCGCGGCGTCGATCCCGCCTTCGTCAGCGACCTCTTCAGCGCCTTCTACCCGCTCGCCGCGGCCTCCCCGGCCCTGACCGCACTCGGCCTCGACGCGTACGGGCTGCGGTGGACCCACGCCCCCAGCGTGCTCGCCCACCCCCTCAGCGACGGCAGCTGCGCCGTCCTCGACCGCGACATCGACACCACCGCCGCCTCCCTGGACGCCTTCGCGCCGGGGGACGGGGACGCCTGGCGACGGCTGCACGACATGTGGGAGCACCTGCGGCCGGATCTGCTGGACGCGCTGTTCACCCCCTTCCCGCCCGTCAGAGCGGCGGCCCGGATGGCCTTGCGGCTGCGGGCGGCGGGCGGGCTGCGCACCGCCCGCACCCTGGTGCTGCCGGTACGCCGGCTGGGGCAGGAGGAGTTCCGCGGCCAGGGCGGCGGGCTGCTGCTGGCCGGAAACGCCCTGCACGCCGACCTCGCCCCCGAGGCGGCGGGCAGCGGCGGCTTCGGCTGGCTGATGTCCATGCTGGGACAGACGTACGGCTTTCCCGTCCCCGTCGGTGGCTCCGGCGCCCTGACCGAGGCTCTGACCCGCCGCCTGGAGGCCCACGGCGGGCGAGTGCGCTGCGGGCAGCGCGTCACGGAGGTCGTCGTCCGGGGCGGGCGTGCCGTCGGGGTGCGCACGGCAGGCGGCGACGCGGTGCGGGCGCGCCGCGCGGTGCTGGCCGACGTGTCGGTACCCGCCCTGTACGGCGGCCTCGTCGACCCCGAGCATCTGCCCGCCCAGCTCCAGGACGACCTGCGCAGGTTCCAGTGGGACTTCGCCACCGTCAAGGTCGACTGGGCCCTCGACGGGCCGGTGCCCTGGCAGGCGGAACAAGCGTCCCGCGCCGGTACCGTGCACCTCGCCGACGGGATCGACGAACTCACTCGGTTCGCGGCGCAGATCTCCATGCGGCAGATCCCGGACCGGCCCTTCCTGCTGTTCGGCCAGATGACCACCGCCGACGCCACGCGCTCCCCGGACGGCACCGAATCCGCCTGGGCCTACACCCACGTCCCCCATGAGGTCGTCGCCGACGCGGGGGACGAGGGCATCACCGGGAGCTGGGACACCAAGGACCAGGAACGCATGGCCGACCGGGTGGAACAGCAGGTGGAACGTTTCGCGCCCGGGTTCCGCTCCCTGATCCGGGCGCGGCGCGTCCTGGCACCCCCGACCTTGCAGTCCCTCGACGCCAACCTGCACGGAGGCGCGATCAACGGCGGTACGACCGCCCTGCACCAGCAGCTCGTCTTCCGTCCCCTGCCGGGCACCGGACGCCCGGAGACGCCCGTCCCCGGGCTCTTCCTGGCCTCGTCCGGCGCTCACCCCGGTGGCGGCGTGCACGGCGCGCCCGGGGCCAACGCCGCACGGGCCGCCCTGCACCGCCATCGGCCACCCGGTCTGGCCCGCGCCCAGCGCGCGCTGACCCGCCGCGACCGCACGGGCACCCGACGTTGAACGGCACCACCGCGACGAGGCCCGGGCGGGCGTCCCCGCGAAGGAGGAGACATGGATGACCACCAGGAGACCCCCGACGGACCCGACCCGCGCCACCAGCGCCCGGCCGACGTCGACGGCAGGCTGGTGGAAGCCCTCGGCGCACTGTCCAAGGCGCTGGAGACGACCGAACGTGCCAGAGGCCGGTTGTACGACTTCCATCAGCTGACCGGGACCGCGGACCTGGAGCTGGACCGCGCTGTCCGGCTGCTGCACGACGCCGGCCACCCCGAGTGGGCCGAGAAGGTCCGCTCGGAGATCCTCGGGCGCAACGTCATCCCCGGCCACTGGACGTTCCAGATCATCGAGGCCTACAACGCCACCTACTACGAACCCTTCCACCACCTGGAGGCCAGCGCGGTGCGGGAGCTCGCCCAGGGCCGCGACCACCTGTACGAGGCGGAGATGAAGGAGGCGCGCCGCACCCGCGGCCACCCCGACCACTCCGCGCGCCCGCCGTCCCGCGGGACGTAAGACGCATCCGAGCGCCACTTCCGCGCCGAAGTGGTGGTCAGGACGCGCAGCCCACGGAAGGGAGGTCATCCCGTGCACAGCAGCCCGCTCGCCGGCCGCACGGTCGCCGTCACCGGGGCCGCTCGCGGTCTCGGGGCGGCGATGGCCCGGGACCTCGCCCGTCGCGGCGCCCGGGTCGCGTTGCTCGGCCACGAGAAGACCGCCCTGGAGGAACTGGCCGCCGGCCTGCCGTCACCGGCCCTGGCCATCGAGGTCGACGTCACGGATCCCGCCGCGCTCGCGGCGGCCGCCCGCACGGTACGGACCGGTCTCGGCCGGCCCTCGGCGGTGGTGGCCAACGCGGGCATCGCGGAGGGCGGCCCGTTCCTCGACTCGGATCCGGCCACCTGGCGCCGCGTCATCGACGTCAACCTCACCGGCAGCGCCCAGACGGCCCGCGCCTTCCTGCCCGACCTCATCGACACGGCGGGCTACTTCCTCCAGGTCGCCTCCCTGGCGTCCATCGGAGCAGCCCCCTTGATGAGCGCCTACTGCGCCTCCAAAGCCGGAGCGGAGGCCTTCGCGCACTCCCTGCGGGCGGAGGTGGCACACCGGGGCGTCGCCGTGGGCATCGCCTATCTCAACTGGACCGACACCGACATGATCCGCGACGCCGACCGGTACGCCGTCCTGCGCGAACTACGCACCCACATGCCCGCCCCGGCCCGCACGGTGTACCCGGTGCACACGGTCGCCGCCCGCCTGGTCGACGGCATGGAGCGGCGCCGCACGACCGTGTACGCGCCGGGTTGGCTGCGGCTGACCCAGCCGGTGCGCGCGGCCCTGCCGCCCGTCGTGCTGCGGGTGGCGCGTCGGGCACTGCCCCGCATGGAGGCCGAGCAGTCCCTCGAGCACACCGGACCGCTGGGCGCGGGTGGCCTGGCCGACCGCGCGGTGGGCGAGCCGTACGCCTGACGCCCCACACGAGAAGGACACAGGTACCGCGATGACGAACAAGGCGAGGAACACGACCGTCGACGCCCTGCCCGGTGATCGGCAGCACGAGGTGCGCGGCGCGCGGTCCGGCGGCACGGCCGTCCACAGACCGTCCGCGCCGCGCGGGAAGTGAGCCGGCCACCCATGCAGACCTTCCTGCCCCACCCCGACTTCCGGCAGACGGCCCTGCTGCTGGACCGGCGACGGCTCGGCAAGCAGCGGGTCGAGGCACTCCAGGTCCTGCGCGGCCTGACGGTGCCCGGCTACGGCTGGCGTCGGCATCCGGCGGTACGGATGTGGGCGGGGTACGAGGAGGCACTCGTCCGGTACGGCCTGGAGATCTGCCGGGTCTGGCGCGAACAGGGGCACCAGGACAGCTGCGCGGCCTCGCTGGTCGCCGGGTGGGCCGAGTCGCGGCCCGGCGCCCACATCCGCGACCAGGCGGAACTGACCGCCGCCGGCGAACTGCCGCCCTGGCACGGCGACGACGCCTTCCACGAAAGCCACCGCTCGGCGCTGGTCCGCAAGGCCCCCGAGGTGTACGCCGAGCTGTTCCCCGGTGTACCCGACGACCTGCCTTACGTGTGGCCCGCGTCCGACAGGGAGGGGCTGCCGTGCTGACGACGGTGCGCGAACAGCTGGGCCAGGCCCTGTTCCGGCGGGTCGCGGGACCCGACGGACCGGCGAACCGCGCGCGCATCCACGGCACCCCCGGGCCCCGCTGGTTCGCGCAGGACCGCCCCATCCGCACGGTCCACGGCGACGCCTCGATGTTCATCGGCGGCCTCAGCGCACTGCTCCTGCAGTCCCTGCATCCGCTCGCCATGGCGGCGGTGGCCGGACACTCCGGGTTCCGCGGCGACCCCTGGGGCCGCCTCCAGCGCACCAGCACCTTCCTGGCCGTGACGACGTACGGCCCCGCCGCCGACGCCCAGCGCGCCGTGGACCATGTCCGCGACATCCACGACCACATCCGCGGGACGACCGCCGAGGGCGTGCCGTACCACGCGGCCGACCCGCACCTGCTGACCTGGGTGCACATCGCCGAGACGGACAGCTTCCTGCGCGCCCACGAACGCTACGGGGCCCACCGGCTGGAGCCGGCCGCCTACGACGCCTATGTGGCCGACACCGCGCGCGTCGCCGAGGCCCTGGGCGTCACCGACCCGCCACGCGACCGCCGTGAACTGTCCGAGCGGCTGGCCGCCTACCGCCCCGAACTGCGCGCCACCCCGGAGGCCCGCTCCACGGCCCGGTACCTCCTCCTACGGCCCCCCATCCCGCTCGCGGTACGCCCCTTCTACGGCGGCCTGGCCGCCAACGCCGTCGCGCTGCTGCCGCCTTGGGCGCGCGGCATGCTCTGGCTGCCCCGACTGCCCCTGGTGGAGAGCGTCGCCGTACGCCCCACCGGCCAGGTGCTGACGCGGACCATCCGCTGGGCCATGAACCCACCGACGAGGGCACCGCACCCGAGCGACTGAGGTGGCTCAGCGGGCCGCGGAGAGCAGCGGGGAGAGGGCCCTCGCGTGCAGGGCGTCCAGGGTCTTGATCTGCTGCTCGGCCCTCGCCAGCAGCTGTTCGAGCCGGTCGGCGTCCAGACGTGAGTCCTGGGCGGACGCGGAGAGCAGGGTGTGCCACAGCGAGGCCTTGGCCTGCACCCCCAGCCGCAGGGTCTCGACCTCGAGCAGCAGGGAGAGGCCGGAACGGCGCAGCAGCCGCCCGTTGGGCTTCAGTCGGCCCACCTTCTCGACCAGCCACGCGCCGTACTGCTTGTACCGCCTGGCGGGCACGTCCAGGTCCGCCAGGAGACGCAACAGGGCGCGACGGTCCCGGGCGATCTCCGCCGCCAGGTTCTCCAGGTCGGCGCGGTACGCCGACGACCGGTGCTCCTGGGCCATGCGCTCGGCGAGCGCGGCTCCGGCCGTCGCACCGGCCAGGTGATCGTTGAGATAGATGCCGAGTTTCCGTTGCCGCGACTGGCCGTCGCGCGGGTCCCGCCCCTGCTCGCTCATGGTCGGCCTCACTGGTGTGTGGTCAGGTGTTGACGATCGTCATGCCGACCGGTTCCACGGTCATCGGGGCAGGACCGTGCGCTGTCACAAGCGGCGCGCTGCCGGTGCCCGGCGTGCGTGCCCTGCCCGTACGTCACCTCTTCGTCCGGCGTCCGAGTACCCCCGGCCGCCTCCTCTCACTCCGGGCCCTCCGTCTGGGGAAGCCGCCCTGGTCAGCTGTCCCGGCTGACCAGTTGGTCGGCCAGGCGGCGTGCCTGGGTGAGCAGGGTGCCGTACGTCTCCAGCGCCTCGGGATCGGCGGGGACCGCCCCGGGCAGCCGCTGCCGCAGGTCCTCCAGCGTGCCGAGCAGGTCCTCGACGGTCTCGCGCAGCTCGTGCTCCGCGCGCTCGTCGTGTCCGTCCGGGGCGAACCGGGTCCGGGTGTAGAGGCAGATGGCGCGGGCGGTGGTGTGCAGGAACTCCGCGTAGGGCTTGGTGAGTCGGGGGCCCGGGCGGGGTTTCTTGCGGTCGTCGTGACAGGCTTCGAGCATCAGGCGGGTGACGCCGGTGATGTGCACGGCCACGTAGTCCAGGACGGTGACGGCGTCGTCGTAGTCCTGGCCGGGCGGGGACACCATGCGGCTGCGGCGCCGGGGGTTGGCGCGCAGGCTCTCCCGGCCCCAGTCGACGGCGGCCCGGGCCTGGTGGACCAGCCGGTACAGCCGTAGTGCCTGTTCGTGCAGCTCGTCCGCCCCGTGGGGGTCCCAGTCGTCGGAGGTCAGCCGGTCGGCCGTGCGGTCGAGGATCTCGCGTGCCTCCTCGGCCGCGTCCTCCAGTGCGGCGCGGGTGCTGCGCAGATACACCGGGGGCCGGATCAGCGCGTTGACCGCGATGCCCACGAGCGCGCCGAAGACGGCCTCCGCGACGCGCGCCGTCGACGAGGCGATCGTGACGGGTCCGCCGGTGAGGACGAACAGGGCGCCCGTGGCCGCGTAGATCCCCTGGCTGCCCAGACGGCGCCAGTTGCCCAGCAGCACCACGGTCGGCAGTACCAGTGCCATGGCCGTGATCGAGGAGTTGAGCAGCAGCGCGACGCAGGTGGCCACCACCGTGCCGGTGGCGATGGCCGCGAGCTGCTGGAGGCCGTGTGCGATGGACCGGTACACGGTCGACTCCACCAGCAGGATCGCCACCCAGGGCGCGACGAACGCCATGGGGGCCTGCAACCACCAGCCCGCCACCAGCCATGCCACCCACGCGGCCAGGGCCGCCTTGAGCGCCTGCACCACCAGATCCCGTTCGCGACCCGGCTCGGTCCACGCCCGACGGACGGCCGTCCGGGCCGCCCCGACCTGTCGCCGGACGTACTGGACCGCGCCTCGTATCCCTTGCATGCCAGGTCAAGTGCCACACCTGCCGCAATCAATGCGGCCCTGCCCGCTCGACCTTGATCCCGGCGCGGGATCGCGGGGGAGGGGGCGTGTGCGTGCGGGGGTGGTCGGGACCTCAGGCGGCCCCGGGCGGCAGCGGGAAGAGCAGGCACGAGCTGGTCGCGTGGGCCAGCAGCCGGTCCTCGGCATCGACCAGGGTGGCCTCGGCGAGGGCTGTGGTGCGGCCGCGGTGGACTACGGTGCCGATGGCGCGGACGGGGCCGGTGTCCACCGTGACGCGCTTGAGGAACTTCACGTTCAGGTCGAGCGAGGTGTAGCCCATCCCGGCCGGGAGCGTGGACTGCACGGCGCATCCGGCCGCCGAGTCCAGGAGGGTGGCGTAGACGCCGCCGTGGACGCTGCCGATCGGGTTGTAGTGCTCCTCGCCCGGGACGAGGGAGAAGACGGCACGGCCCTCCTCGACCTCGTCGAGCGTGAAGTCGAGGGTGGCGCCGATGGGCGGGGCCGGGAGCCGGGCTCCTTGGACATCGCGCAGGAAGTCCAGGCCGGAGGAGCGGCCCACCGCGGCGGCCGTGACCGCGGGGTCGTCCCAGGTGTACGTCCGTGTGCGTCCCATGTCCCCGCGTCCTCCCTGCTGACTTCGTCGACCGAAGCTAGCCCGGCGTGCAGCTGACTGTCAATGACGAAGCCAGGTCGCTACCATGACCGGATGGAGTGGGTCGAGCTCAGCACCGACAACTGCCCCGTCCAGCGCACGCTCGACGTGGTGGGGGAGAAGTGGAGCCTGCTGATCGTGCGGGACGCGGCCAACGGCGTCCGCCGGTTCGACGAGTTCCGCCGCCACATCGGCCTGTCGGAGGCGGTCCTGAGCGACCGGCTCCGCAAGCTGACCGATGCGGGCATCCTGCGGACCGTGCCGTACCAGGAGCCCGGCAGTCGGTCCCGCAAGGAGTACCGGCTGACCCGCAAGGGGTGGGACCTGTGGCCGGTGCTCGTCGCACTGCGCCAGTGGGGCGAGACGCACGACCCCGACCCCGACGGCTCGGTCCTGGACCTCCGCCACGCCGAGTGCGGATCACCGGTCCGCGCCGTCGTCGCGTGCGAGCGCGAGGGCGTGGCCCTGACGCCCCGGGATGTGACCGTCCGGCCCGGCCCGGCGGCCCGGCCGCGGGTCTGAGGGGGCGCGGAGCGACGGCGGTGGCCGACCGCCAGGAGGGTGCGGGTTGCCGCGGATCACGGCACCGGCCGGACTGCGCCACAACGCCTGGGGCGTGCACAGCGTGCCCGCCGTGGTGAGCGTCACCCAGGCCACCGAGAGCGACGCCGTCCACAGTCCTGAGGGCGCTCACCGAGGAAGCCGACCCGCCCCTGCACATGGACGGCGCCCGCCGGTGCCCCTCCCACGGCGTCCAACGGGCGCCTGCCCAGGGCCGCGCAGCTCAGTTCCCTTCGTCGAGCGCCGCCAGTTCCAGTGCTCTGGTCATGGCGGGCCGGTCCAGGACCCGCCAGTCGGGATCCTTGACCAGGGACAGCAGGAGGTCGGGCGTCAGCTGGTAGGTCTCGGCGTGGTTCAGCAGTGTCTCGGCGTCATGGGCGGGCATGGTCCCGTGGTCCTCGTCGGCGATCGTTCTGAGGACGTCCGCGGTGTCGACGAAACGGCTCATACCGCAGTCGAGCCCGTCGTCGTGAAGGGTCGCCGGGTAGGGGGCGCGTGCCCAGGAACCGTTCTCGTACCAGTAGACGCAGCCCAGTTCGGCGCCGCTGAGCAGGTCCTCCAGCCGTTCGCGGGGCAGCCAGTCGGGGGCGCCGGCGAGCATGTCGACCGGGGGCTGGTGCCACTTCACGCCGCTCGACTCGTCCTCGCCGTAGAGCACCCAGCGTCCTTCGCCCCGGCGCTCGAAGCCCCACCACGTGCAGCCGGAGTCGTCCAGGTGGAGCCCGTGGTCGTCCACCCAGGTCCCCGTGCGGTGACGGCCTGCCTGCTCGCCCGCCGTGGTGGCCTCCAGCACGGCGATGAGCGCCCATCGCGCCCACAGCACCCGCGCCGACGGCAAGTCGCCGGGCAGCCCCGGCCGGTTGATGGTCATGCCCTGCCTCCGGGCTCCGCGTCGATCATGTTCAGGGCCCAGGCTCTCATGGACCGGATCGAACGCTTCAGCCGAAGTCGGGGGACGGGTTGGCGCGGGGCCGGGGCGGCGCCGGATGCCGTGAACCACGCAGGGCCGCAAGGGTGGATTCCTCGTGGCCGCTGCGGCCATCGGGTGAAGGAGGAGTCAGGTGCCGCGTCGCGGACACCCGCATGGGGGGCGCCGAACCACGGCCGGGTGTGGCAAGCCGGTCGGGCGCGGGTCGCGCCGCTCACCCTGACGAGGAAAGGGAAGTCGAGACTGATGGGCACGTTGACGGCATGGGAACGGACTCTGGAGCGGGTCGAAGAGGCGCTGTTGGCGCAGATCTTTCCGAAGGAACCGGTCGAACTGGTCGACGCGCTGCGGCGCGAGTGCGACAGCCAGGCCGTGGTGTGCAGTCGCAGCCGGGTCGTGGTGCCGAACGCCTACGACGTGGAACTCGCCGAACACGTCCACGACGAGCTGAGCCGGAACGGGGCCGGGGTGGGGCAGGTCCTGACCGACAGGCTGGCGCGGCACGGCGAGAAGAACGGCTACGAGTGGGCGGGGCCGTTGGTGGTGCACGTCGCCAAGTCCTGTGACCTCCCCAACCAGCGTTACCGCGTGACGAGCAGGGTCATGCCGCACGTCCGGGCCGACGGCTTCCAAGGGGGTTGAGCGCCGCCATCGTCATCCCGCCACCGGCGCCCTGCGCGCCAGCCGGACAGAGCCGCTCACGGGTGCCGGCGGTGAGCCGCAAGGCGCCTGCTACGCACGGCAGTTGCAGCCGTGCGTGTGTGACGGCAGGGGGGGCCGGGCGCGCGTAACGGCAGGTGTAGCCGTGCCGCCTGACCGTAGTCGCAGCATGTCGACGACAAGACCCGGTGTGCCGACCGGGGCCGAAGGAGGCTGACGTGTTCGAGGGGTTCGAGGAGGCGCAGGTCGACGTCGGGGAGGCGTCCGTGTTCGTGCGCCACGGTGGTGAGGGCCCGCCGGTGGTACTGCTGCACGGTCATCCCCGCACGTCCGCCACCTGGCACCGGGTCGCTCCGCGGCTGGTGGCGGCCGGGCACACGGTGGTCTGCCCGGACCTGCGCGGGTACGGGCGCTCCCGAGGCCCGGAGTTCACGGCGGATCACGAGGGCTATGCCAAGCGTGCCGTCGCCGCGGACGTGGTGGCCGTCATGCGGCACCTGGGACACCCCCGGTTCGCGCTCGTCGGGCACGACCGCGGGGGCTATGTGGCACTGCGCCTGGCGCTGGACCACCCCGAGGCCGTCTCCCGGGTGGCCCTTCTGGACTGTGTGCCCCTGACGGAGCATCTGTCCCGGATCACGGCCGAGTTCGCCACGCAGTGGTGGCACTGGTTCTTCTTCGCGCAGCCGGACATTCCCGAACGGGTCATCACCGCCGATCCCGACAGCTGGTACCGCGGCGACCCGGAGGTCATGGGGCGCGAGAACTACGACGAGTGGCGCCGGGCCACCCGGAATCCCGACGTGGTGCGGGCCATGCTGGAGGACTACCGGGCCGGCCTCACCGTCGACCGCAGGCACGAGGAGGCCGACCGGGCCGCCGGCAGGCGCGTCACCTGCCCGGCGCTGATCCTCTGGTCGCTCAAGGACGACTTGGAGGACCTCTACGGCGATCCGCTCGCGATCTGGCGCGACTGGGCCACCGACGTCCGCGGCCACGGCATCGACTCCGGGCACCATGTCGCCGAGCAGGCGCCCGAGGAACTGACCCGCGCACTCACGGACTTCCTGTCACCCGCGTCGACCCATTGAGTCAAGTTCCGTCCCCTGCGCACGAGTCCGGGTCGGCGGCGCCCGGCGGGCGGAGCCTCACGACGACCGAACGCGGCGGATCACAGCGCGGCCCCAGGCCTGGCTCGGCACCTCGACCCACCGGTAGGTCAGCACGCACAGAGGCAACAAGCCGACGAGGAACGCCACTTCGAGCTGCCCGACCCTACGCGTGCCCTCCGCACGATCTGCCAGGCCGTCGACACCCCGCTCACGCCCGCGCAACGGTCCCGCTACCTCCCGGACCGCTCCACCGCAACCGGCTGTCCTCCGGCTGGATGAGGACGCCCCGGCCGGCGGGGCGCTTTCACCGGTGCGTGACGGAGAGCGATTTCGAGGCCATGTCCGACGGCCCTACGCCGACGGCCGGCGGGTGGCGAGCCGGTCCAGGAGGGCGACGCTACGGGCCAGCAACGCCCGTTCCTCGTCGGTCAGTTCGGCCTCGATGGCCTGGGCGAGCCAACCGGCCCTGCGGCCGCGTTCCGCGTCGAGCGCGGCGCGGCCCGCGTCCGTCAGCTCGATCAGTGACTTGCGGCCGTCGGTGGGGTGCGCCCGGCGCGTGATCAGGTCCTGTTCCATCAGCAGTCCCACCGCCCGCGCCATCGACTGGGGGCGTACGCGCTGATCGGCGGCGAGGTCGCTGGTGGTCATGGCGCCGTTGCGGTCGAGCGCGCCTAGCACGGCGACCTGGCCCAGCGGGATGCGGTCCTCGTGCTTGACGCGTCGGGTGAGCTTGCCCATCGCCGTACGCAGTTCGGCGGCGATGGCGGCGGCTTCCGGGATGGGCATACGGCACTTTACCCCGCTGGTCAGCACGGCTGAGCAGCTGACCTGCGCAGCAAGACTGTACAGCACAACTGAGCAGCAGAACTGTTCAGCATTGCTGTAGGGTTTGGGTTCGTCGGGCCCAGCGCCAGCGTTGTCGCAGCCGGGGCCACGGCACACGACAACGGGAAGGACCTCCCATGTCCGCACCGGCAGCCAGGACCGTCGACACCGCCATCGAGACCGTCACCGCCCGCCGGATCATCGACAGCCGGGGCAACCCCACGGTCGAGGTCGACGTCGTCCTCGCGGACGGATCCCTGGGGCGCGCCGCCGTCCCCTCGGGCGCCTCCACCGGCGCCCGGGAGGCCGTGGAACTGCGCGACGGAGACGCGGCGCGCTGGCACGGCAAGGGCGTCGACCGCGCGGTCGCCCACGTCAACGGAGAGATCGCGGTGTCCGTGCGCGGCCGGGACGCAGCGGACCAGGCGGGACTCGACGCGGCGCTGGTCGCCCTGGACGGCACCGCCACGAAGTCCCGGCTCGGCGCCAACGCGATCCTCGGCGTCTCCCTCGCCGCGGCCAAGGCCACCGCGGCCGCCCACCGCCAGCCCCTCTACCGCTACCTCGGCGGCGCCGACGCCCACCTCCTGCCGCTGCCGATGATGAACATCGTCAACGGCGGCGCCCACGCCGACAATCCGCTGGACTTCCAGGAGTTCATGATCGCGCCCGTGGGTGCGGACACCTTCGCCGAAGCCGTTCGTATGGGCAGCGAGGTCTTCCACACCCTGCGCCGCGACCTGCTGGCCGCCGGGCACTCCACGGGCGTCGGGGACGAGGGCGGCTTCGCACCCGCGCTGCGCACCGCCGAGGAGGCGCTCGACTTCGTCATGCGTGCCATCGAGCGCACCGGCTACCGCCCCGGCACCGACATCGGCCTCGTCATGGACCCGGCGTCGTCGGAGTTCTTCCGCGACGGGGTGTACGACTACACGGGCGAGGGAGTGCGCCGTACGCCCTCCGAGCACGCCGACCACCTGGTCAAGCTCATCGACGCGTACCCCGTCGTCTCGATCGAGGACCCGATGGCGGAGAACGACCTGGAAGGCTGGCGCGAGCTGACCGCCCGCGTCGGCGACCGTTGCCAGCTCACCGGCGACGACGTCTTCTGCACCAACGAGACGCTGCTGCGGGAGGGCATCCGCACCGGCGTCGGCAACTCCGTGCTGGTCAAGGTCAACCAGATCGGGACCCTGACCGAGGCGCTGGCGGCGGTGGCCACGGCCCACCAGGCGGGCTGGACCGCCGTCATGTCACACCGCTCGGGCGAGACGGAGGACACCACCATCGCGGACTTGGCGGTGGCCACCGGCTGCGGTCAGATCAAGACCGGTTCGCTCTCCCGCTCCGACCGCACGGCGAAGTACAACCAACTGATCCGCATCGAGGAGGAGTTGGGCGACGCGGCGCGCTTCGCGGGCCGAGCTGCGCTGCGCCGGGCGTGAACCCGGGGCAGCGATAGGCGCCGAGCGGGCCCCCGGAACCGATCGGGGCCCGCTCGGATGCGTCCTGCTGGGACGAGTCGGCCGCCGCCTACGGCTTGCGGGCCAGACCGCCGTGCTCGGCGATGACCTTCGGAGCCTCCGAACCGGGCTCCGGACGCCACTGGGTCACCGGGACCACGCCCGGCTCGACCAGCTCCAGACCGTCGAAGTACGCGGTGATCTCGTCGACGGTACGCAGGTTGTACGGCACCGCGCCGCTGTTGTTGTAGGCGTCTTGCGCCTCCTCGAAGACCGGGTCGATGCCGCGGGAGCCGTCGTTGACGGAGAGGTAACTCCCCGACGGGAGCGCCGCCATGAGCCGGGTGACGATGGAGCGGGCCTGCTCGTGGTCGGCGACATGCCCGAGGATGTTGCTGAGGATGAGCGCGGTGGGCTTCTGGAAGTCCAGCGTCTTCGCGGCGGCGGCGAGGATGCGGTCCGGGTCCGTGACATCGGCGTCGATGTAGGCGGTCGCGCCCTCGCGGGTGGAGTAGAGCAGGGCGCGGGCGTGGGCCAGGACCATGGGGTCGTTGTCGACGTAGACGATCCGGGCCTCGGGGGCGATCTGCTGGGCGACCTCATGGGTGTTCTGGGCCGTCGGAAGACCGGTTCCGACGTCGAGGAACTGCCGGATCCCCGCCTCGGACACCAGATACGTGATGTTGCGGCGCAGGAAGGCGCGGCTGCTGCGGGCGATGGTGACGATGCCGGGGAAGACGGCGGTGTACGCGTCACCGGCCCCCTCGTCGACGGGGTAGTTGTCCTTGCCGCCGAGCCAGTAGTTCCAGATGCGGGCGGAGTGCGGCACCGACGTGTCGATCTTCTGGTGCTCCGCTGGTTCGGGCGTCGTCACAGGGTCAGTCATGGGTCGCGTCAGTCTCTCAGCCGAAGTGTGGATCATCCATGGCACAACTTACGTCCGAACACCCGTTTAGCACCCGCCCGTTCCGGGTTTTGCCCACCCGGAAATTGGGGAAGAGGCTTCCCCTTGACGTCGGACCTCTGATGACCTCTGACGTCTGACCTCTGATCCCTGATCGCGTTCAGCCGTTCCACTCCCAGGTCCGTACGAGGCCGGTGCCGCTGACGGCCGCCAGCAGGTTGCCGTCGGGATGAAGGGCGAAGTCCTGGTAGCGGCCTGCCTGTTCGAGATGGCGGATCTCGGGACGGTGGGTCACCTCGGACAGCAGGCCCCGCCGAAGCCACAGCACCTTCCCCTCGTCGGTGCAGATCAGGCGCATGCCCTGAGCCCCCAGGGCGTCGACGCTCTCGCTTCTGCTGAACTGCCGGTGCAGGACGATGGAACGATCGGCCGTCCGCCAGACCCGCAGTTCACGGAAGGTGGCGCACGCGACGTACTTCCCGGACGGTGCGACGCTCAGCGCACAGCCCGGTTTGAGGATCTCCAGCCGGTTGCGGATGTCGAGGGGGACGGGATCGGCGCCGAGCCGGTGGACGTGGACCTTGTTCGAGGTGGCCAGGGCGACGACACCGCCGTCGGCGCTCATCGCGGATGCCGCGAGGCCCCGGGCACAGGGCACTTCGCGCAGGACCCGGCCGTCGCCGAAGTCCCGTACGGCCAGGCGGTGGCCGTCATGGGTCGCCAGAACGGTGCCGCCGCTGGTGACCAGGAACTCGTCGCGGCCCAGGGGTACGGAACGCCGTCGGTGTTCCCCGGTCATGCCCTCGAAGTGGACGAGTTCCAGGCTCGACGGGCGGGCGATGGCGACGCTGTGGCGGGACGGGGAGGCGATGGCCTGGTGGCCCAGGCGCAGCTCGGCTCCGCCCGGGGCGCCGGGCACCGCCTCGCCCGACTTCAGATCCCACCGCTCGATCGAGCCGTCCCCGCCGATGACGACCGCCGTGTGCTCCGGCCCGAAACCGATGGTCGCCTGACCGCCGGTGTGCCGCGTCCGACGTAACTCGCCCACCGAGCCGCCCAGTCCCTGCCGGCGGCCCGGGGGAGCGGACAGCTTGGACAGCACCTCGAAGGTGAAGGCCGCGGCGCACCGGGAGGCGGCGGGCTGCCAGACGTCGTCGTTGTCCTCGCCCTTGTCGGACAGCAGGTCGGAGATCCCGCGGACGACCAGCGCACCGACGCCCGCGTTGACGTACGCGGCCTGAAGGAAGCCGTGTCCCTCCATCTCCACCGCGAGCGCGTCCCCGCAGTGGCGGGCGAGCAGCCGGGCGGTCGCGGAGCGCTCACTGGCGACCACCTTCGAACCGGCGGCGAGGGGTTTGACGTAGGCCCGCGGGGTGCGGTCGGGCAGGGGGGCCCTGATGCGGTCGCGCCAGGTCTCCGCGCGGGCGACCGACTGGGCGCGCTGGACGAGGGCGAAGGTCGACAGGTGGGTGGTGAAACGGGCCTGGAAACCCTCCTCCTCGTCCTTGCCCCGTTCGTAGTCGTAGATGTGCCGGGCCGCGACGACGTCGCACAGCTTCACGTCCTTGAGGCCTCCGGCGATGCCCACGAAGAAGATGTGGTGGGGCTCGAACTCCGCCACGGCCCGTTCGACCAGGGCTGCCGCGGCGGCGCTTCCCTCTCCCGTTTCATGGCAGGCCACCCGCCACGTGGCGTGGTCGCCGGTGAACGTGCCGAGTTCGAACAGGGCGCCGCGGACCTCGTGTTCGGTGAGCGGTCCTTCGAGGTGGTCCAGCACCGCGGCCGACTCCTTGCCGAGGGCGGTGAAGATCACGACGTCCGCTCCGGGCGTCTTGGGCCTCATGGGATCTGCCTCCTTCGGCTGTTCAGGACAGCGTGGCATCACCCAGACCGCCGTAGAAGTACCAGCCGTCCTCGTCGCCCGACTTCGTCATCACGCAGGCGATCTCGACCTGGTCCTGGTCGGTGACGTCGACCGATAGCTCGGTGACCTTGCTGGACTTGATGGTGGCGTCCTCGCCGATCTGGCTTCCGGCCGCGTCGGTGACCTTGATCGTCCCCACCGAGCCGATCGCGTTGGGAGAGTCGGCCACGATGGCGGCGTGCGCCTGGAGTCGGGTGTATCCGCTGGTGCTGTAGACGACGCTGGTGCCGCTGCTGCTGCAGGTGAGCGTGATGCTCTTGGCGTAGTGCTCCCCGTGGACGGTGATGGGCTGGACGCTCCGGTCCCCCTCCACGGGTTCGAGGTCCGCCAGGTAGACCTTGGAGGCGTTCTCGGGTGAGCTCGGGTCGGGCGTCGTCGGATCGTCGCTCGGCGGCTCCGTCTCGTCCTTCTCGTTCTTGGGGTCCACGACGGTTTCGGGTGTCGCGGTGATCGTCGCCGTGACGGTGGCGCTCGGCGTGGGGGCGTCGGACTGCACCACCGTGACCCTGCCGCCGAAGAACCCGGCCGCGACGGTGGCCAGGCAGACCGCCAGGACCTCCACCCAGCGGGGGATGACACCCCAGCGGAGCCGACGACGCCGTTCTCCCTTGTCGTTGTCCGTCTTCTTGGTGAGATCCATGTCGGCCCCCCGAATGTCCGTGCTCTCCGGGCCGGGGACCGGTCGTCCGCCGTCGGCCGCCGACGCACGGCCGAGCGGCCGTGCCGGCACTCGAGCGATGAGATGACTGATGACTGAAGAGATGGCTGATGAGCGATGAGATGACTGATGGGCGATGCCGTGCCGATGCCACGCCAGGTCGTCTGGGAGCGACGCCTGTTCTTCCCCCTCACGGCTGCCACAACAGTAGGGACCCTGCACAGCGACAACAGCGAAGTTGCCGACTCGCCTACGAGCGCTCGGGACATTCAAGGGGCGTGCGCTCACAGCGCACGCCCCGACGTGCACCCTTGGGTTCGGGGAAAACGGATGGACGGGGTGCGGCTCGGGCTTGTAGCTTGCACGGGACCGAGACACCGCCCGAGGAGGTGAGACCCATGAACGCTGTATCGATGTGGGTGCTCCCCCTTTCCGTCGCGGTCGGGCGACTGACGTAGGTGTCGCCGGGAGCGCCTCACCCACAAGGCACTCCCGAAAGGCAACACCTCATGGACTCTTCGCAGTTCACCACCGAGCCGCTGTCGGACGACACCGCGGTGTTCGACGTGATCATCGCCGGCTGCGGGCCGACCGGCGCGGTGCTGGCCGCCGAACTACGGCTGCACGGCGTGCGGGTACTCGTGGTGGAGAAGGAGACCGAACCCGCCTCCTTCGTCCGGATCGTCGCTCTGCACATCCGCAGCATCGAGTTGATGGCGATGCGCGGGCTGCTGGACCGAATCCGCGCCCACGCACGGCAGCGTCCGGCCGCCGGATTCTTCGCCGCCATCACCAAGCCCGTGCCCCCGGGCCTGGATTCCGCCCATGCCTATCTGCTGGGCATCCCGCAGCCGGTCGTCGTGCGCCTGCTCGAAGAGCACGCGGTCCACCTCGGCGCCCAGGTGCGGCGAGGCTGCGCGGTGACCGAGGTCGAGCAGGACGACGAGGGGGTGACCGTCGGGCTGGCCGACGGACAACGGCTGCGTGCGCGCTATCTCGTCGGCTGCGACGGCGCGCGCAGCACGGTCCGCAAGGCGCTCGGCGTCGCCTTCCCCGGCGTGCCCTCGCAGACCGAGACGCTGATGGGCGAGATGGAAGTGGGCGTGCCGCAGCAGGAGATCGCCGCCAAGGTGGCCGAGATCCAGGAGACCCACAAGCGCTTCTGGCTGAGGCCCTTCGGCGAAGGGGTCTACAGCGTCGTGGTCCCGACGGCGGGGGTCAGCGATCGCAAGGAGCCGCCCACGATCGAGGAGTTCAAGCAGCAGTTGTACGCCGTCGCCGGAACCGATTTCGGGGTCCACTCCCCGCGCTGGCTGTCCCGTTTCGGGGACGCCACCCGGCTGGCCGAGCACTACCGGGTCGGGAGGGTGCTGCTGGCGGGCGACGCGGCGCACATCCACCCGCCCATCGGCGGCCAGGGCCTGAACCTGGGCGTCCAGGACGCGTTCAACCTCGGCTGGAAGCTGGCCGCGCAGGTCCGTGGCTGGGCTCCGGAAGCCCTTCTGGACACCTACCAGGGCGAACGCCGGCCCGTCGCCGCGGACGTACTGGACAACACCCGCGCCCAGATGGCACTGCTGTCCCCGGAACCGGGCCCGCAGGCCGTGCGCCGGCTGCTCAGCGAGCTGATGGACCTCGACGAGGTGAACCGCCGTCTCACCGAGAAGATCACCGCGACCGCCATCCGCTACGACCTCGGTGAGGGCCCCGACCTGCTCGGCCGCCGCCTGCCCGACCTCGAGGTGAAACAGGGCCGCCTCTACGATCTGCTGCACGGCGGGCGCGGCCTGCTGCTGGACCGCACCGAACGCCTGAGCGTCGGCGGCTGGGCGGACCGCGTCGATCACCTCGCGGATCCCACGGCAGCACTCGACGCGCCGTGCGTCCTGCTCCGGCCCGACGGGCATGTCGCCTGGGTCGGCGAGGACCAGCGGGACCTGAACGACCACCTCGCCCGCTGGTTCGGCCGACCCGCCCACTGACACCGCTGAGCGGGTCGCGATACGGGCGTCCGCGCGTTCGACCGACGACCACCGTTGGTCGAACGCGCGGACACCCGCGGCACCTCGGTGCCTCACGACTCTCCGGAGGGCGGGCTCAGAGGTAGTCGAACAGCGGGGGAAAGACCAGGGCCACGATCCAGGCCCAGGCGGCGTACACCGGCAGATAGCCGGTCTGCCACTGTTCGAGCCGCGCGAACGGCGTGCGTCGGCGGACGAAGTCCAGCAACAGCCGTGCGGACCAGGCGAGGTTGGCCAGCAGGATGACGTTCTCGCCCAGTGCCGCCGCCTTGTTGGGCGTGGTGCCGTACTCGCTGATGCGCCCGGTGATCTCCACCAGCACCAGGACGTCGATGGCCAGGGCGCATACGACCAGGACGAGTTGCAGCTTGTCGAAGACGCTCGGCGGCGCGAGCGGATCGCGGGCGGAGATCGAGTAGAGCAGCAGTCCCAGGACCACGGCCAGGAGGACGTCGAAGAGGATCAGCGCCTCGCGTTCCAGGTCGATGCCGGCGCTGGTCCAGCCGACGGTGACGAGGAAGGCCAGCAGTACCGCGGCGATGAGGGGCGTGAACAGCCGTGCCAGTACCGGCGCCATGTTCTCGACGACGCTCTGCTTGGCCTCCACGAGCCAGCCTGCCACCACGACCGCGGCCACCCCGCCGCAGGGCAGCAGCCAGTGCACGACGAAGGCCTCCGGCACGATCCCGATGGCCTTGAAGATCCCGAACACGAACGGGATCAGGAGGCCGCCGCCGATGCCGATGAGCGCCATGTAGACGACCCACTCACCGGTGAAGCGGACGAAGTCCATACGCCGTCGGGCGGCGCGCACCTCGTCGGCCACATAGGCGAGGCCGACCACGAACCACAGGGCGATGGGCAGATGGATGCCGGTCAGGACGATCGACTGGGAATCCTCGGCGAGGGGGTACACGTTGGCCGCCACGGCACCGAGCGCGAACAGGGCCACCAGCGCGCCGACGACCGGCGGTGCGGCGCGTCGACGCCAGGCCAGGAGGGCGGCCAGCCAGGGCAGGGCGAACAGGGCGAGGTTGCGTGCGTAGAACGCGGCGTCGTGCTCGAGGTCGAGGCCGAACAGCGCGGGCACCTTGATCGACACGGCGGCGCCCGCCGCGCAGAGGGCGACGGGGAGGAGGTCGTGCCGCCGTCCGCGGGCGGTGCCCGTCTCCGGGCCGTCGGTGTCGGCGCTGAGCACCAGTTGCTTCCACAGCCGTTCGGAGTGCTCGCGGGCGAACTCCCGGGACAGCTCGTCCAGTCCGCCCATGCGTTTGACGGCGACCAGGAAGGCCTCGTCGGCGCGCAGACCGACCCCGAGGAGCTCGTCGACCGAGTCCCGCAGATGGTCCTCCAACTCCTCGGCGTCGGACTGCCGTAGCTCCGGGCGGTGCCGCACATAGGAACGCCACTGCGCGAACTGCGTCTCCAGACCCTGCTGTTCGTCCGTGGGGCTCATGCCGGGCCCTCCAGCGGATTCGCCGCCCACGTCCGCAGATCGCCCGGACCGAGCCAGACCTTTCTGAGTGCGTCCACGACGGTGTCCCACTGGCGGCGCTGCTCGGCGAGCTCGGCCAGACCGCTGTCGGTGACGCGGTAGTACTTGCGCCGGCGCTCGCCGGTCACCGACTGCCAGCTCGACTCCACGTGCCCGAGCCGCTCCAGCCGGTGCAGCAGCGGGTAGAGCAGGCCCTCGGTCCAGTCCAGCTCACCGCCGGACAGTTGGTTGATCCGCCTGAGGATGGCGTAGCCGTAGCTCTCGCCCTCGGCCAGGATGCCCAGCACCATCGGTGTCGCCGACGCGGCGACGAGGTCTTTGGTGACCTTCATCTATCGCCCCTATACCTAGAACTGCGATGCATTCTAGCTCTAGGTATCACATCAGGACAGACTCAAGGGCCGTTTCGGCCGTGCGGCGCGGGTGGTGCGGCGTTAGTGTCTGCGCCATGACAGATGAGTCCCTGCGCTCCGTCACCGTCGAGCGAACCGCCACCGGCCACTTCACCGCGACGAACGCGCGCGGCGGCACGATCAGCTTCGGCACCGGCGGGGACACCGCCTTCACCCCCGTGGAACTGCTGCTCGCCGCACTCGGCGGCTGCACCGCGGTCGACGTCGACATCGCGACGAGCCGACACGCGGAGCCCTCGACCTTCTCCATCGCGGTGACCGGCCACAAAATCGAGGACGACCTCGGCAACCGGCTGACCGACCTCGCGCTCGTCTTCTCCGTCACCTTCCCGGACGGCGAGGGCGCGGAGCGCGCGCGAGCCATCCTCCCCAGGGCGGTCAAGACCTCCCACGACCGGCTCTGCACGGTCAGCCGCACCGTCGAGATCGGCACACCGGTCACCGCGACCGTCGAGGAGGCCTGACCTGCCGGCCACCGAGCCGGCCGCGTCAGGCGGGGGTACGCCGCACGCGTTCCGCGATGCGCCGGGTCAGCTCCACATGATCGTCCTCGAGGTTCCACTTCCCTTTCCGGGAGGCGTGATTGCTCGCCCAGAACACCAGGGTCGCGTCGCGGCGGAACCGCGCGAGCGTCGCCAGCGACCAGTCGTTGCCGCCGTCGTGCCAGACGAACCGGTCGTCCCCTGCGCCCACGACGACCCAGCCGTAGCCGTAGGCACCGTCCAGTTCGGGTATCCGCACATGCGGCGCGAACAACTTGCGCTGCGCGGCGTCGGACAGGACGGTCCCGCCGGTGAGGGCGCGGTGCCAGTGGAACATGTCGCGGGCGGTGGAGAGCATCCCGCCGTTGCCGCGCAGATTCCAGTACGGTCCGTCGGGAGCCCACGGGTGGTCCATCGGCCGCCCCTGTGCGCGCCCGTCCTCGTCGTACTCGACGGCGACCTGCGCCCGCTTCCAGTCGGGCAGCACATAGCCGGTACGGGTCATCCCGGCGGGCCGGAACAGGTGCTGGGCGAGAAAGCGCTCGTAGCTCTGCCCGGAGACCTTCTCGACGATCACGGCGAGCAGGCTGTAGCCGAGGTTGGAGTAGTGGAACTCCTTGCCGGCGCCCGGCCGTAGCGGGACCCTCATCGCCTGGGCCAGCAACTCCGCGCGGGACAGCGGCTCGTAGTCGTCGCCGAGCGACTGGGGCAGGCCGGAGGTGTGGGTGAGGAGCTGATGCAGGGTGAGGGACCTCTTGTCCTCGGGGACGCGCCCGAGGTACCTGCCGATCGGGTCGCCGACCCGGAGCCGGCCGTCCATCTCCAGCTTCAGGATCGCCGCGGCCGTGAACTGCTTCGTGATCGACATGACGTCGTACACCGTGTCGCAGGCCGCGGGCGTCCTCGCCGCCTGGTCGGACAGTCCGCGTCCCGCGCAGTGCGTGAGCTCGCCCCCTCGGGCCGTGACGACGGTGATGCCAGGCCCCTTGGGAAGTGCCTCGTCGAGGTAGCGGTCGACGGCCGGGTCGACCGGGTCCGGCCGCGCCGAGACCACCGGCTCCTTCTCACCTCCGGTCACGGGAGGGACGTCCGAGCACCCGACGAGGACGAGCACGAGCAACAGCACGAGGGAACCGAGGCGCGCCACGTAGGCCTCCCACACAACGACGACAGATGTGAGGCCGAGGCTGACCGCCCCGTGCGAGCCCCTTCAACACGGGAGCTGTGCGAGGTTGTGCGAGTTCTTGAACACGCAGGTCAGCGACGCACACCGAACCGGAGGGACGCCCCTGTGACGCCACCGCCCGAGCCGAACCCCACCGCCGGGGAGGCCGCGTTCATGGCCGAGTTGCGCCGCCTCAAGGCCTGGTCGGGCCTCAGTTACCGGGAGTTGGAGCGCGCGGCGGCCGCGGCGGGGGAGGTGCTGCCGTACTCGACCGCTGCGACGATGCTGCGGCGCGATCGCCTGCCCCGCGAAACCGTTCTCGTCGCCTTCGTCGTCGCGTGCGGCCTCGGCGCCGAGGCCGTCCGGCCATGGGTGGCCGTCCGCCGGGAACTCGTGATGGGGCCCGTACCCGCACCGGCCCCTCAACCGACCGTCCCGGTACGCCGATCGCCTCTGCGGCTCGCCCTGGTCACAGCGGCGGCGGCCGTCGCGGTCCTGGCCGGTGCGGGCGCGTCGGCGATCGGCGCGGTGTCCGTGCAGGAGGAGCAGACGGTGGAGGACGTACGGCACCCCTGAAGATCCATCCCCGCCGCGCCCCTGCCGCTCCACCGGGTTGGGGCGGGTGGCCTTCCGGCCAACTTCCGCTGACGTACTGCCGTACTCCCCGTGGCTGATGGACAGTTGACGGCCTTCTGTGCGCAAACTTCCGCCCGCAGGATCTGCATGTCCTTCGCACCCTCGACGGTAAGGAAGCGCCCTGTGACAACGACGTATCGCAGCGCACGAAGAGCGGCGGCCCTCGCCGCGCTGGCCACCCTGCTCGCCGTGTCCCCGGTCTCGGCGGCGGACCTGCCCACGGTGACCGCGCGAAGCGAGACCGCCCCGCTCCACGACGACGAGGCCGGCGGAAACTCCGACGCCGACGACCCGGCGATCTGGCGCGATGCCGCACACCCCGGACGCAGCCTCGTCGTGGCCACGGCGAAGGAAGGCGGGCTGCGCGTCTACGACTTGGACGCCCGCCTCGTGCAGTCGCTGCCCGCCCCGAAGCCGCCCGCCGAGGACGACGCCCCGGGCCGCTTCAACAACGTCGACGTCGTCTCCGGACTGCGCACCTCGACCGGACGCGCCGACATCGCCGTGGTGAGTGACCGGGGCAACGACCGTCTGCGGATCTACCGCATCGACCCCACCCGCCCCGGCGGCCCGCTCACCGACGTCACCGACCCGGCCGCCGCGCCCGTCTTCTCCGCCGACCAGGCCGAGATCAACGACCAGCGCACCGCATACGGCCTGACCACCTGGAAGGACGCGACCACGGGACGCTCGTACGCCCTGGTCAGCCGCCGCGAACGCACCCGGCTCGCCCTGCTCGAACTCGTCCCCGCCACCGGCGGGACCATCGGCTACCGCCCGGTGCGCACCCTCGACCTGCCGTCCTCCTTCCGCCTGCCGAACGGCACCTCCTGGACCCCCTGCCTGGAGCCCGGCGAACTTCCGCAGGTCGAGGGCATGGTCGTCGACCCGGCCACCGGCACGCTCTACGCCGGTCAGGAGGACGTGGGCATCTGGCGGCTGCGCGCCGACCTCACCGGAAAGCCGGTCCTGGTGGACAAGGTCAAGGAGTACGGCGTTCCGGGGACCTACGACGAGGAGAGCGAGGAGTGCTCGCCGGGCGCGGACCCCGGCTACGGCGGCAGCCATCTCTCGGCCGACGTCGAGGGACTGACGCTCTATCAGGAGCGCGACGGAGACGGCTACTTGCTTGCCTCCAGTCAGGGCGACAACACCTTCGCCCTGTACGACCGCGAGGTGAGCGAGGACAACGAGTACGAGGGCGGCTTCCGGATCGGCGCGGCCTCGTCGACCCTCGACAGCGTGGAGGAGTGCGACGGAGCGGCCGTCCTCAACGCCCCTCTGGGCGACCGCTATCCGCGCGGCCTGCTCGTGGTCCAGGACGGCCGGGACACACCCGAGGTGCCCGACGGTGAGGGCGGCACGCGCACGGCGACCGGCTTCAAGTTCGTCGACCTCGGCACGGTCGTGGACGCCACCGACATGTGATTTCCCACGGCCGCCGGGTGGCAGTCCCCGGCGGCTCGTGCTGACGTGACCGCCGCTGCGTGGGCAGCGCCGGTCACGTCGTGCCCCGTCGATCTGCCAGGGCTGAATCCGAGCAGGTGCGAGCCGCTACGCGGGGATCACGTGCAGGGCCAGGTTCGCGCCGGACTCGCCGGTCAGGGCGAACAGCCGGGTGCCGTCCGGGGACCAGATCAGGCCGTGCGGACGCAGGCCCCGGCCGGTGCCGGGCTCCAGGTCGATGACCCGGGACGGTGTGTCGGCACCGGGCTGGAAGAGGTAGATGTCCTGGCCGTAGGAGTTGTCGATACCCGCGGCGATCTCACCCGTGACGGACACGGCGGCCGCGTTCGGATAGAAGGTCGTGGGATACGTGTGCGTCACGGTGAGGTCGCTCGGCCGGAACGCCAGGTGTGTGTACGGATAGCCCCCGACGATGAAGAGAGTGGCGGCGTCGGGGGAGAAGGCGAGGTCGTTGATGGTGCCGATCCCGCCGGGGTTGTCCTGGGTAGTGCGGACGACGGGCTTGCCCGTGCTGACGTCGTAGACCGTCACGGTCGACGATGTCACGTACTGCTCGCCGGCGATCACCACTCCGGGCGCGGACGGTGAGGACAGCAACATGGGTGGGCCCGCCCAGGTGCCCGAGGGCACCAGACCGAGCCGGACGGTCGGACGCGTACCGCTCAGGCGGAGGGAGCCGATGTTGCTGTCCCAGTCGGCTCCGTAGCTGAACCACAGGGTGTCGCCCGAGAGGGCCAGGCGCATCGGGGCGCTCCCGGCTCCGGTGGCGTAGCGGGCCTTCTCCCGGTAGGTGCCGGTGTCGATCGCGGCGATCGCGTCACCGCCGCGGAGCGCCACGTACAGGGTGCGTGAGTCGGGCGACAGCACGAGATCCGCCGCGCCCGGCTTGTTCTTGAGGGTCTTGACGAGTGTGCCGTCGAAGTCCGTCACCAGTATGGAACTCGTGACGATGTCGGCGATGTACAGCCTGCGATGCACGGCGTCCACGGCCATGTCGGCGTGGTACGAGATCGGAAGCGCGGTGGACGTCGGGCTGGTCAGTGGCTTGGCCGCGGCAGGGGCGCTCGTGCCGAACAGCGGCAGCAAGAGCAGGACCAGTACACCGACGGCGGCACGCAGGCCGGGTCTTCTCATCAGGTCGTCGTTCCTCGTCGATCGGGTGCCTGCAGAGGCAGGTGGGCAGGAGTGGGGCACGTGCGACGCCTGCCCCTCCTCGGGGAGTCCATGCGGATCAAGTCGAACAACTTTGCGACTGGCGGGCGCAGTTGACACCTGATGAGGGTGGGGCCGGTCCGGCCGGCGAACTGCCGCACGCTCGGCCGAAATTCGTTTGACCGGGCCGCGTGGCCAGGCTGCACTGTGGCCAGACACCACGGGTCGTGGTGCCGGTAGCCCAAGGAGGCAGCGCCAGCGATGGAGATCCGTTCCACGACCGACAAGGATCTCGACGTCTTCGTCGACACGCTTTACGCCGCCTTCGGGCACTTCCCGGAAACCCCGGTCGACGGCGGCGGGTTGTGGTGGTCGGCACTCGAGACGGACCGCTGCCTGCTCGCCCTGATGTCGGACGGGCGGCCCGTGGGCACTGCAGCCACGCACTCCTTCGAGCTGACGTTGCCCGGTGAGATCCTCGTCCCGGCCCCCGGTGTGACCGCCGTCGGAGTCCTGCCCTCGCATCGGCGCCAGGGCGTGCTGAGCGCGATGATGCGGCATCAGCTCGCCGAACTGCGGGCTGAGGGGGAGTTCCTCTCCGTGCTGCTGGCCTCCGAGGCCTCGATCTACGGCCGGTTCGGCTACGGACCGGCGACCTACACGCAGCGGCTCACGGTGCAGCGCCACCGGGGCGCGCTCGCCGTCCCCCGGGCGCGCAGAGCGGCAGGCCCGGACAGCGGCTCGGTCGAGGTACTGCGCCGAGCCGAGTGCGGCGAGATCCTGGAAGAGGTCTACGACCGGTATCGCCGCGCCCAGCCCGGCGCACTGTCGCGGCCGCACCGCTGGTGGGCCCTGCGCGCGGGGCAGCCGCCGATCTCACCGGCACCGCGTTACATCGCCGTCCACCGTGATGCCGACGGCGCCCCGGACGGCTATGCCAGCTACTCGCTCGAGTCCGGCACGCTGACGGTCGACGAGATCATCACCAGCGACGACGGTGTCTTCACGGCCCTGGCCCGATTCGTGCTCGGCCACGACCTGGTCGACAAGGTCGCGTTCCGGCACGTCCCGCCCCAGCACCCGCTGCGCTGGCAGCTGGCGGACTTCCGCGCCGGTGAGGTGAGCGATGACATGGACTGGCTCTGGGTGCGACTGCTGGACGTCCCCCGCGCGCTGACCGCGCGCGGCTGGTTCGCGGACGGGGAGATCGTCCTCGACGTCGAGGACCCCTTCCTAGGCGAGCACGGCCGCTACCTGCTGACAGTCCGGGACGGCAAGGCACAGTGCGTTGCGACGGACCGGGAGCCGGACCTGTCTCTCGACGTGTGCGACCTGGGCTCTGTCTATCTCGGCGGCACGGCCCCGAGCACACTCGTACGCGCCGGACATGTCCGCGCCCACCACCTGGACGCGGCCACCCTCGCCGACACCCTCTTCCGCACCGACCGGTCCCCGCACTGCCTGCACTGGTTCTGACTGCGGGCTCCCCGATCTGGAGGGGCTGACGACGAGCGGGTTGACACCGCTCCGGCGAAGGCGCTCACCATCAGACGCCGCCGACGAGTTGGCGTTGTCACCCGGGCACGAGGGGGACGGTGAGGGTGAGGTGGTCGTCCTGGGCCTCCTGGGGCGCGTCCAGAGCCTTCATGCGGGCGGCCAGGTGGCCGATGACTCGTCTGGTCAATGCTTCGTCCCAGCTGGCCACGCCCTCGGGGGAAAGGCGCTTCTCGTCCTCCGTCGGCGGGGTGCTGCCGAAGAAGCGAGCCGTGTCCATGTTGACGACCCAGCATGCCAGCGCGACCTCGGCCTGCCCAGGTGCCGTCAGCTGTACGCGGACATGGGCGCACATGGTGAACCCGTCTCCGCCCAACTCGACCGTCGTGGACGGTTTCCCGCCGTCGGAGGCCTGCTGCATCAGCTCTCGTACGGCCGGTTCCACCACGGCTCGCGCCATGGGTTCCGCGTAGACCATCTGTCTCCCTGTCGAGATCGAGCTTGTACGCCTCGGGAACGACTGCGTCGAACGGCTCTTGACCCGCCGACGAGTTGATCCTGTGCGAGGTGCGAGGTGCGAAGCTCTGGCGTTCGTCCGGTGGCATGGATCGACAACTGACGGCTCGTCGCGGGTACTTCAGCCTAAGGAAGCTGGTCGAGCCGCGCCAGACGGCCGCGTCAGGGTGGTCGAGGGGGAGAATCAGCGTCATGGTCTTGGTGAAGGACGTCGATACCCGCGGTGGACAGCACTGCGAGACAACCGCGCTGGGCGTGCTCCTGCGTCACGAGGGGCTCGACCTCTCCGAACCCATGCTGTTCGGGCTCGGCTCCGGGCTGTCCTTCGTCTACTGGGACAGCAAGGCCATGGACTTCCCGTTCCTCGGCGGCAGGGTCAAACCGTTCGAGCTCACCAGGAACCTGGCCGCCTGTCTCGGGCTGGATCTCCTGGTCGAGGAGACCACCTCCGCGCGCAAGGCATGGCGGAACGTGGCGGCACCCCTCGACACCGGTCGGCCCGTCGGTCTGCAACTCGACAGCTTCCACCTGGGCTACTTCAGCACCAAGGCGCACTTCGGCGGGCACGTCGTGGCCATGTACGGCTATGACGAGCACGACGCCTACCTGGTGGACACCGAGGCGCAGGGCGGCGCCGTCTCGACCAGCCTGGAGTCCCTGGCCCGCGCCAGGGCCGAACGCGGCCCCATGACCGCCAGGCACCGCTCCTTCACCGTCACGGCACCCCGCGGCCGGCCGGAGCCGCAGGAGCGGATCATCCCCGCGATCAAGGCCTGCGCGCACGCCTTCCTGAACCCGCCCATCGCGAACCTGGGCCATCGAGGCATCGAGAAAGCCGCCGGGCAGGTGCCGAAGTGGCTGCGGCGGAGCGGCAGTCCGAGGGAGGACCTGCCCAGGGTGGCCCTGCTCATGGAGAGGGCCGGTACCGGCGGCGCCCTGTTCCGCAATCTCTACCGGGACTTCCTCGCGGAGTGCGTCCAACTGATCGACAGCAGCAACCTGCGCACCGGTCACACGCTGTACGACGAGGCCGCCGCCCTGTGGACACAGGTGGCCGCACTCCTCACGGCGGCAGGGGAGTCCGGGGATCCCCAGGACCTCACGCGGGCCGGAGACATGCTCCAGGAACTCGCGCGCATCGAACGGGACGCGATGCGGGCGCTCAGCATGCTCTGACCGGGCCTCTCACGTCCTGGCGCCGACCCGGGTGGCGGATACCGCTCCCGCCAACCGTCCACGCCGCCATACCCCCGCGGCGAGAGCGCGCAGGCGAGGCCACCACGGGGCGGACGGTCTCGTCCGGGCCGTCCATGAGTCGGGCTGCGACGCCCGTTCTGCCGGGCGCGGTCAACAGGGCCGCGGGTATGCGCAGTCGGGGCTGATCGAGGACCACCCCCGTTGACGGGCGCGGCCCGGTCAGGCCATGTCGTCAACCTGTCAAGGGATACGACAGAAGCGGGTCCGGAAAGATTTCAACTTCCGAAGGCTTGCCGAGACTTGGAACTCATCAGTTAAATCAAGACGTGAACTAAGCGTCGCAACAGTGACCTTGGCGTACAGCCGTGTCCGTTGTCGACGCGTTCGTGCCCTTTCCCGACGCACCCGCAGGGACCTCCATGAGACTCAGAGCCCTGGGTGTCGCGCTCGCCTCCACGGCGGCGCTGATCACCCTGCCCATGATCCCACCAACGGTGGCCGCGGCCGCCGACGCCAACCTGTCCCAGGGCAGAACGGTGACGGCGTCCTCGAACGAGAACGCGGGCACGGCCGCGGCCTACGCCGTGGACGGCGACACCGGCACCCGCTGGTCCTCGGCGGCCACCGACGACCAGTGGCTCCAGGTCGACCTCGGAACCAACGCCACCCTCAGCCAGGTCGTCATCAACTGGGAGACGGCCTACGGCAAGGACTACAAGATCCAGACCTCGGCCGACGCCGGCACCTGGACCGACCTGCGCACGGTCACCGGGGGAGACGGCGGCACCGACACGCTGACCGTCTCCGGCCAGGGGCGGTACGTACGACTGCAGGGCCTGCACCGGGCGACCCAATGGGGTTACTCCGTCTGGGAGTTCCAGGTCTTCGGCAGCACCGGCACCTCACAGCCCGGCACCTGCTCGACCGCCAACTCGGCCCGCGGCAAGACGGCTACGGCGTCCTCGACGGAGAACGCCGGCACCCCGGCCTCCGCCGCCGTCGACGGAAACGACTCCACCCGCTGGTCCAGCCAGGCCTCCGACCCGCAGTGGCTGCGCGTCGACCTCGGCTCGTCCCAGGACATCTGCAAGGTCGACCTGAACTGGGAGGCCGCCTACGGCAAGGACTTCCAGATCCAGGCCTCCGCCGACGGCCAGAGCTGGAACACCCTCAAGACCGTCACCGGCGCCACCGGTGGCCGTGCCTCCTACGACGTCAACGGCACGGGCCGCTATGTCCGCGTCCTCGGGACGGCTCGCGGCACCGTGTACGGCTACTCGCTCTGGGAGTTCGCCGTCCACACCACCTCCGGTGACACCAGCGGCCCGATCCAGGGTGGCGGTGACCTCGGCCCCAACGTGATCGTCGTCGACCCCTCCACGCCCAACCTCCAGCAGAAGTTCGACCAGGTCTTCGCCCAGCAGGAGTCCGCGCAGTTCGGCTCCGGGCGCTACCAGTTCCTGCTCAAGCCGGGCACCTACAACGGGATCAACGCCCAACTCGGCTTCTACACCTCGATCTCCGGGCTCGGCCTGAACCCAGACGACACCCAGATCAACGGTGACATCACCGTCGACGCGGGCTGGTTCAACGGCAACGCCACGCAGAACTTCTGGCGCTCGGCGGAGAACCTGGCCATCACGCCGTCCAGCGGCACCGACCGCTGGGCCGTCGCGCAGGCCGCGCCGTTCCGCCGCATCCACGTCAAGGGCGGCCTCAACCTCGCCCCCAACGGCTACGGATGGGCCTCCGGCGGGTACATCGCCGACTCCAAGATCGACGGCACGGTCGGTCCGTACTCGCAGCAGCAGTGGTACACCCGCGACAGCTCCGTGGGCGGGTGGACCAACGGTGTGTGGAACATGACGTTCACCGGAGTGCAGGGCGCCCCGGCGACCAACTTCGACACCGGGCCGTACACCACGCTGGACACCACCCCCGTCTCCCGCGAGAAGCCGTTCCTCTACCTCGACGGCAACGACTACAAGGTGTTCGTCCCCGCCAAGCGCACCAACGCCCGCGGGGTGTCGTGGCCGGCCAACGCCGGAACCTCGCTCCCGCTCAGCCAGTTCTACGTCGTCAAGCCCGGCGCGACGGCCGCCACCATCAACGCGGCACTGGCCCAGGGCCTGAACCTGCTGTTCACACCCGGCGTGTACCACCTGAACCAGACGATCAACGTCACCCGCGCCGACACCGTGGTGCTCGGTCTCGGCCTCGCGACCATCGTGCCCGACGGGGGGATCGACGCCCTGCACGTGGCGGACGTCGACGGCGTCAAGCTCGCCGGCTTCCTCATCGACGCCGGTGCCGCCCGCTCCGACACCCTGCTCCAGATCGGCCCCGCCGGGGCGTCCGCGGACCACTCCGCCAACCCCACCACGATGCAGGACGTGTTCATCCGCATCGGCGGCGCCGGACCCGGCCTGGCGACGGACTCCGTCGTGGTCAACAGCGACGACGTCGTCATCGACCACACCTGGATCTGGCGCGCCGACCACGGCGAAGGTGTCGGCTGGGAGACCAACCGGGCCGACTACGGGCTGCGCGTCAACGGCGACGACGTCCTGGCCACCGGACTGTTCGTGGAGCACTTCAACAAGTACGACGTCGTCTGGAACGGTGAGCGCGGGCGCACGATCTTCTTCCAGAACGAGAAGGCCTACGACGCCCCGAACGCCGCCGCCATCACCCACGACGGCATCGTCGGCTGGGCTGCCTACAAGGTCGCCGACACCGTCGCCGTCCACGAGGCGTGGGGACTCGGCAGCTACTGCAACTACACCTCCGACCCCTCGATCGTGCAGCACCACGGTTTCCAGGTCCCGGTGAAGGCGGGCGTCAAGATGCACAACCTCCAGGTCATCTCCCTGGGAGGCAAGGGTCAGTACGCCCATGTCATCAACGACACCGGCGCCCCGACCTCGGGGACGGACACCGTGCCGTCGAAGGTGACCTCGTTCCCGTGATCCCCGGGAAAGACGGCGCCTGAACCGCCGAACCGGCTGCCGGGGCCGGCCTGAACCAACGGCCCCGGAGTCGGCAGGGCGCCCGCGGGCGGTGAGATGCACGTCCGGGCATCTCACCGCCCGCTGCTGGACCGGGCAGCGTGGCCGGAAGAACGGCCCGGGCCCAGGTTAGGTGGCTCTAGGATGACGTGCCCGGCGTGCCGATGTGACGCGTCGCGGGAGCAGTGGGGGAGACGGTGGAGCCCGGAAGACATGAGTTCGGCGGCGTCGGGCGGGTCCGGTGACCAGCGACCGTGAGCTCGCACGGCAATGGGAGGAGACGCGCCGTCGCCTGCGCTTCGGGCAGCGCTTCACCGGCACGGTGGTCCTGGTGCCCAGACCGGGCAACATCGGGGTCTTCGTCGACATCGGACTCGCCGTCAGCGGCTTCGTCGACGTGATCCTGCTCCCTGAACACGGCGAGTCGTGGCCGACCGTGGGCACTGTGTCCGAGTTCGAGGTCTGGTGGGCCGATGAGCGGCCCCAGGTCCGGTTGAAGCCGGTGGATCCGCGGTTCCTGAGGGAGGACTTCGCCGACTACCTCAGCCGCTGGCGCCCGGGATGGCCGCAGGAGCAGGGACTACCGATCCTGGCCGCCGACGTGCCACCCGCGGAAACCGGAGCCGTCGGCTGAGGTGGTGCAAAGCCGCCCGCTCTGGCCCGAGCGGACCCCACATCCGGCCGGCCTCCGGCACGAGGGCGCGAGCCCCCGGAACATGCCTCGGCCGCCTTCGGGTGTCGCTGGGACTCCCGTAAGGCGGCCGGCGGCGTTCGGGCGCCGCCGTCAGCAGGGCTGAGGGATGCCGTTGCCGATGCGGGTGGGGACCGGGTCGGTCTCGCTGTAGATGTCCGTGTCCCTCATCCAGCCCCACTTGCCGTTGTCCGCCATGGTGAACAGCCAGCGGTACGGGTGCGGGCCGCCTACATAGGCGCCGGTGTCCCTACGGCACTCGAACCAGCTCGGGTTGGAGTACATGACGCCGACCGGAGTGCTGGTGTCGGGGGTGGCGTAGACCGTGGCGCCCGAGACGTTGTTGCAGTACATGCGCATACCGCCGTCGCCCCACCAGCACGGGTTGGCCGCCTCGGCGGTCCCGGTGAAGACGGTGCCCAGAGCGGCGAGCGACATCCCGGCGACGAGGGCCGAGAGCTTGCGCGTGGACGATTTCACTGCGTTCCCCCTGGAATTGGTGGTGATGGTGGTCAGCACGGACGTACCGAGTCGGTCTCGCTGTAGATGTCCGTGTCCTTCATCCACCCGTACGCGCCGTTGTCCGCCTTGGTGAACAGCCAGCGGTTCGGGTGCGGGCCGCCCACGTACGGTCCGTTGTCGCGACGGCAGACGAACCAGCTGTGGGTGCTGTACATCGGGCCGACGATCCGGTCCGGGATGGGGTAGCCGTCGATCTCCCGTGCGTCGTAGACCGGTGCGCCGCCGACGTTGTAGCACCAGTAGTAGCCGTTGCCGTCGGGACCGGTGCAGGCGCTGGCCGCCGCGGCGGTTCCCGCGCCCGCCAGGCCCGTGCCGGTGGTGACGGCGGCCAGCAGCAGGGCGGTGAGAGTTCCTCTTACGCGCATCGCGCGCTCCTTCATGATGGATCGTCCCGGCGAGGCGCGTACTCACGCGTCCTCCGGGAGTTGTCAGCCTTACGCGTCGAAGACCTTGAAGTAGGCGATGTCGTCGTTCGCCCGGTCGCCCACGTACGACGTGGCGTAACCGTAGTAATAGAAGGTGGTCCGGCCGTCGTTGAGGACGGCCTGCTGCCCGTCGCAGTTGTTGTAGGTCCGGAACGACGAGATCATGTAGCGCGAAAGCCCGGTGTCCAGCAGGTAACCGTCGCTGTCACAGGGGCCGTAGTCCCCGTAGACGTGGGTCACGTCGCCGCCGAACCCGGCGTGCTGGTACCAGCTCATGAGCAGCGTCCCGGCGCTGCTCCGAGTCGCCGCCGTCCTGTCGTCGGAACAGGTGCGGCTCTTCACACGGGAGGCCTTTTCGCCGGGCTTCACCCGTTCCACCACCACCGTGCAGTACCTGCCCTGCGCCGTGTCCGAGGCCTCGGCCGAGGCCGACACCGGCGAGGCGAGTCCGACGAGACCCATCAGCGAGGCGGCCAGCGTGAGCGTGGCCGCCGTTCGGGTGCGTAGATGCATGGAGTTCCTTGCGGCTGGGACGGCAGAGGGCTTTCGAGATCGAGAGGCTAGGGGAACGCGGGCCGCGACGGTCCTGACAGATGTCAGGGGGCGCGGGGCCGGGTCGACGGTCGGTAGGCGGCGGCGCGTGCTGTCGCCCCGAACCCGCGGGACAGCCGCCCCTGTCGGCGAACCGACTGAACGGCAATGCCGCGGTTCGATCGCCTGACCGGCGCTTTTCCCGCGGCAACGAGCGGTGCCGCTGTCCCTTGCCTGGGCGGGCGTTTTTCCGCCCCGGATAAAGGTGTTGAGGCTTTCTGGAGGGCTGCTAGATATGGAGCCCAGCCGAATTCGACAGGCAGGGACATGCGTTGTGATCTCGCTTAGTGTGACTCCCGCGTTTACTGATCCGCTTTCCTGAATGCTGCGGAGCGCGCGACGGAAAAGGGAGCGATGGGGAATGTCGAATTCACGTAAGGGCCGTACGAGATGGGCGCTCGCACTGTCGGCGGGCGTCGTTGCCGCGCCCCTGGCGACCGCCGGGCCTGCCGGTGCCGCGACGGCCGGGACCGATGACGTCTCGCAGGTGACGGTCAAGGTGGTGGCGTCGGGGTTGAAGAACCCCCGGGACGTCACCGCGCTGAGCGACGGCAGCCTGCTCGTGGCGGAGTCCGGTGAGGGACTGCCGGGCTGCCCCGTGGGCCAGGTGTGCGTGGGCAAGACGGGTGCGATCTACAAGGTCAAGGGGTCGTGGCAGGGCCGTGTCGTGACGGGCCTGACGTCCTTCGGCCCGGGTGCCGCGCCGGGGGCCGCGGTACAGGCCCTGGGTCCGGCGAGCGTCCTGCCCGACCCGTACGGCGGGTACCTCGTGCTGAACTCCGGCGGCTTCGACAGCAACGGCCGCGCCGCGCTGGGGCCGGAGGCCAAGACGCTGGGCACGCTGATGCGCACCCGTGACGGTTCCATCGTCGCGGACTACGTCGACCACGAGACGCGGCTGAACCCCGATGGCCGCGAGCCGTACGCCAACCCGTGGAAGGTGCTGCGCAGCGGCGGCAGCTACCTGACCACCGACGCGGGCGCCAACACCGTGCTGCGCACCACGGGCGGCACCACGACCACCGAGTTCGTGATGCCGACGAACGAGAACGACCGCGACGGCGTGCCCACCGGCATCGCGCGCGGCATCGACGGCACGACCTACGTCGCGGGCCTGGGCGTCTACGAGGGCCAGTCGCGGATCTACAAGGTCGGCCCCAACGGCCTTGAGCTGTGGGTCGACGGTCTGACCAACGTGGTGGACCTCGCGGTCGCCCCGAACGGTGATCTGATCGCTCTGACGTACACCCCGGGCTACCTCGAGGACCCGCCGCAGCCGAGCAAGGTCCTCAAGATCAACCCCGCCACCAAGGCGGTCACCGAGATACCGACCGGCGACCGGCTCATCATGGGCACGGGTCTCGACGTCAACCGGGACGGGAAGATCTTCATCGTCAACAACGCCCGTGGCACGAACGGCGAACTGCTGAGCCTGACGTACTGACCCACTCCGGCGGCGTCGCCGGTACGTGTCTCCTCCGTCACCCCGACGTGCCAACGCCCGTCATGAGCGGCCCCGCCGGTGGCACCCCCACCGGCGGGGCCGCTCACGCATCCGTGCGACGGCGCCTGATCACGCCACCGCGGTCCCCTCCAACTCGACCATCTGACCAGGGACCGCCAGCCGTACCACCCCGAGCATCGTCATGGTCGGGGCCACCGCGGCAGCGCCCAACCGAGCCGCCAGCTCGCCGTAGTGCTGGAAGAGCAGATCGACGTCGGTCGTGTAGACGTTCAGCCGCACCAGGTGGGCGAGCGTCATCCCCGCCTCGGCGAGCACGGCCTCCAGGTTGTCGACGCTCAGCCTCAACTGCGCCGCCATGTCTTCCTCGTGCTGTGGCTTGCCGTCCTCGCTCATCGCGGTCTGGCCCGAGACGTACAGGGTTCGTGTGTGCCCGGAGACGACCTCACCCTGGTTGAAGCCCAACTCCACCGACCACCGCACCGGGTTGACGGCCGTTCGCTCCATCACCGCATCAGCTCCATTCGATTCATCGGGAGTACGTACGTCCTTGGGCTCACGCTGGGCGCCCGCCTCGACGTCGCGCTGACGAGCCTGCCAACAAATGACGACACCCTTGGTCACGTATTCCGTTAGTGTTTTTCGCATGCGCGCCGACCGGCTGGTTTCTTTGGTGTTGCTGCTGCGTCAGCGCGGCCGGCTGACCGCGGACACGCTCGCCCGGGAGCTGGAGGTGTCCACACGCACCGTGCTGCGCGACATCGAGGCGCTGTCCGCGGCCGGGGTCCCGGTCTACGCCGAACGCGGTCGACACGGCGGGTTCGTGTTGTCGCCCGGTTTCCGCACCGAGCTCACCGGGCTCAACCACGACGAGGCCCTTGCCCTGTTGACCGCCGGAACGGGGCGTGGCCAGCAGGTGTTCGGCCTCGGCTCGGCGCTCGCCTCGGCCATGCGGAAGGTGGTCGACGCGCTGCCCGAGCCCCACCGGGCCACCGCGAGCGACGCGGCCCAGCGATTCCTCGTCGACCCGGACACCGACCTGCTCTCCCGCCGGCTGGTCACCAAGGAGGTACCCGACAGCACCATGGTGGAGGTCCGGCGCGCGGTGCTCGCCGGACACAGACTGCGCATCCACTACGCGGCCACGGACCAGGCACCGCAGTGGCGCACGGTGGAGCCGATCGGTCTGGTCACCGTCCGCGGCCGGAGCTATCTGCTGGCCACGAGATCCGGCGCGGACCGCACCTACCGGCTGTCGCGGATGCTGGCCGCGGAGGAACTCCCCGAGCCGGCGCAGCGGCCGAGCCGGGTCGACCTGGACCGGATCTGGCGGGAACGCTCCGCGCAGTTCCTCGGCGGCGATCACATCACCGTGCAGGTACGGGTCGATCCGGCCCGACGGGAGGACCTCCTGGACACCGCGCTCGCCGTCCGAGCCGAAGAGCCCGACGCCGACGGCCGGTTGCGTCTTGAGCTGAGTTTCCAGGACGCGCGACACGCCGAATGGGCCCTGTGGCAACTCGGTACGGACGCCGAAGCCCTCACCCCGCCGTCGCTGCGCGCCGCCCTGCGCGACCGCGCCGCCGCGATCGTCGCCCGCTACGCGGACTCGGGCCGCGACGACCGCTGACCGGCGAGAGCGCCAGGGTACGGGCAGGACCGAGGCCTGACCTGGGACGGGGTGCGGCCGTCCCGAGGCCTACGGCGTCGAGAACAGGCCGGGCCCCGAGGGTGCGGGCCCGTCGGCGCGGACGCCGTGAGTGACCCGTAGGAACTCCAGCTTCTCGGCATCGGCCGTACCGGCGGCCACCGTATAGACGACGAGCCGGATGTCACTGCCCGGGACGGTGAGGACGTCGCAGTCGCAGATGACCTCACCGACCTGCGGATGCTGGATGGTCTTGCGGGACGAGACGTGCGGGCCGACCGCGCCCTCCTCCCACAGCCGCGCGAACTCCTCGCTCGTGGCCCGCAGTTCCTCGACGAGGTCGTTCAGTGCGCGGTCGTGGGGATAGGTGAGCAGGGCCGTGCGCAGATCGGCGACGAGGGCGGAATTCAGGGCGTAGCCCTCCTGAAGCACCGGCCAGGCCGCGAGCCCCGAGGGTCCCGTGGTGAAGACCGCTCGCACGAGGTTGCGCTCCAGGTGCGTCCGCCCGCTGGGGTCGCCCAGCAGTGCCGCCCATGCGGGAGTCCAGGAGAGCAGTGTCCAGTCGGCACTGAACACACCCACGGGGTATTCGCCGAGACGAGCGAGCATCCGTTGGACCCCCGCCGGAACATGTGTGGAGATCGTCCCCTCCTGCGGAGGCAGGAGACCGGCCAGGCGGTAGGCGTAATCGCGTTCGAGGGGCTGCAGCTGAAGCGCCCTGGCCAGGCTCGCGACGACCTGTGCCGAAGGGCTCGTGGCGCGCCCCTGCTCCAGTCGCACCACGTAGTCGACGGACAGTCCCGCCAGCTCGGCCAGTTCCTCGCGCCGCAATCCCACCGCACGCCGTCCGGGCCCCGCGGTCCGTCCGACGTCGAGGGGTGAGAGCCGGTCACGCCAGCGGCGCAGCGCCGTGCCAAGGGTTTCGTCCACCCGCCCATTGTGTCCGCCGGGCAGCCGCTGTGCCTGGTACTGGCGGTCCTACCGTCGCAGGGGGCACTGGTTGCCGTCCGGCCGGGGGCCGAGAGTGAGACGCATGACGACGACATTCATCACAGGAGCCAACAAGTCCCTCGGGTATGAGACCGCCCGTCGCCTGATCGAGGCCGGGCACACCGTCCTCGTCGGTGCTCGTGATCCGGAGCGAGGCAGGGCGGCCGCCGACGCACTCGGTGCCCGTTTCGTGCAGATCGACGTGACGGACGACGCGTCCGTGGCCGCGGCCGCCGCCGATGTACGGGCACGAGAGGGCGGCATCGACGTCCTGATCAACAACGCCGGAGTGCCCGGGCCACACCATCCCGCCGACCAGATCACGGCCACTGACGCCGTCGAGGTGTTCGACGTCAACGTCGTGGGGATCGTGCGGGTGACCCACGCGTTCTTGCCGTTGCTGCGCACGTCCGCGAACCCGGTGATCGTCAACGTGTCCAGCGGCTTGGGGTCCTTCGCAGCCACCCATGACGCCGGGCGCGTCGAAGGGCGGGTGCTGGCGCCGCTCTACACTGCGTCGAAGGCAGCCGTGACCATGCTGACCACGCAGTACGCGAAGGCGTGGCCGGACGTGAAGGTGAACGCGGCCGACCCGGGCTACACCGCGACCGACTTCAACGGGCACAGCGGCCCGCAGACGGTGACCGAGGGGACCGACGCGATCGTCGCGCTGGCCACCATCGGGCCGGACGGCCCGACCGGAGCCTTCCGCGACCGTCACGGTGACATGCCCTGGTGAGCCGTCCCGGACCGGTGCCCCGCCCGAACTGTGGGAGCCGCCAGTACCCGTTTCCATGGTCCCTTCGACGCGCCCCCATCACGGGTGGCGCCCGAAGACCCCATGCCGCCGCCTCCCTGTCACCGTTTCGGCGGCGCGGTCCGCGCCGGGCGCAGGTCGTCCAGCCGAGTTAGCTGGTCAGCCGCGGCATCGGCGATGTCCGCGGCGAGTTCCTTCGCCTTGCCCGCCCGGCCCTGGGCCCGCTCGCCGGTGCAGAGGGTCCGGGACTGGGTGAGGTGGGCACGCAGCGCCTCGGTGAGGATCTGCTCGAACCCCGCGCCGGTCATGTCCCGGGCCCGCTCGATCGTGTCGAGAGGGACCATGCCGGGCATGGTGTGCCCCTCGTGAGGGCGGGTGTCGGGAGCGCCCGAGAGCTTCAGCAGTTCGCGCAGGTCTCGTAGCTCTGCGCGCAGTCGCGATCCGGTGCCGGCCGCCAGTGCCGTCACCGCTGTGTCCGCGGCGCGCGAGGGAGCCAGGTCGGTCAGAAGCAGCGCACGCTCGTCCATGGGAATCATCAACTGGATCCATGCGATGTCGGTGTCGTTGAAGGACGCGGTCGGCGATGCGCCGGGCGTCGGTGACGTGCTGGTTGCCGGCTGGGTACCGCAGCCGGCAACCAGCAGCATCATCGCCGTGGCGCACGCCAGACGCAGCGTCAGAAGGTGCCGGCGGAGTTGCACTTGGCCTTCTGGGTGATGCAGTCCTTCACACGCTGTCCTTGAGCGGCGTTGTCCCACGCGTTGAAGAAGTCACCGTGGATGGACGACGCCATGCCGGACGCCAGCCGGAAGCCTGCGGTGCTGCCGCTGGTCGGATAGCTGACCACGAAGGAGAGGTTGGGTATGGCCACGGGATAGGCGCCGCTGCACTTTCCGTCGTAGGTGTAGGCAACGTGCGACTTGTGGTCCGGGCTGTCGAGGTTCTTGCCGTCCCAGCAGTCGGGGAAGACGAGTTGGTGGGTGAGATGGGCCTTGGGCGCGCAGACGGGCCAGTTGCCGTCGGCGCTGCGTCCGATCTCACCGCCTTCGCCGGCGCACCAGTACTGACCGGGCGACCCGGCCGGGGTGGGCGCCTGCGCCTTGGCGTCGCCGGCGATCATGCGGAACCCCTGCGGGAAGGGCACGGTCACCGAGGGGTCGGGGAGCCGGGAACCGTAGTAGACGATCATGCCCTCCGCCTCGACCGCCCTGTCACCCTCGTACAGGGTGGGGATCCAGTACGCCGAGAGGTCCTTGGCGGGGGTGCAGCTGGTCGGCGTGTTGGCGAGCAGCGACTGGGTCGTGGAGAAGGCGTCGGTGCTCTTGTTGCCGAAGAAGCTGTGCATGTGGGACCCGCCGGGAAGGCCCGGCAGGACGATGGGGTCGTCCGGCTTCGAGTGGCTGTAGGAGCAGGTGGCGTTGAACTCCGGGACCCGGACCACGCCCGCGGGCACGGGGGCCGGCGTCATCGCTCGGAACTGCGCCAGCTGCGCGTCCCACTTGGCTTGGTCGACGGGGACCCAACCGGGCGCCGTGCCGTCTCCCGCGCCCACGAAGGAGAACCAGTTGATGTTGACGAAGTCACCCGGTGCCGCGCCGCGCAACACCGCGAACACCGTCTGCGCACCCGTGGGGTGGGTGGTGACGTCGGTGGTCCGCGTGACCCAGTTCTGCCAACCGCCGGTCGGGGAGGTCTGGATGACGGCGAGCAGTGGTCCGTTCAGGCTGGTGGTGCGCAGCTCCACCGTGCCCGAACCCACGGCGGACGCGATCCGCGCGGAGACGGTGAGCCGGCCGGCCGGACCGAGGTCGACGTTGTCGAAGCGCATCCAGTCGCCGTCCGCGAGGAACGCGGCGTTCTGACCGCCGCCGGAGTCCGCGGTCGCCTCCAACACGACGCCTGACTGGGCGGCGTAGGACTCGGCCTGGACGGTGACGGCGGCGGCTCGCGCCTGTGGGGCCGAGACGGTCAGGCCCAGAGCGGCGGCCAGGACGACCACCAGGGCGCCTGCCAGCAGCGTGTACAGATGGACGGGATGTCTGCGCATCTCACTCCTCAGGAGGATCGGGGGTGCGGGGACGAGCCATCGGGATCTCACGCGCGGGGGAGGGGCGAAGATCCGGCGGACGAACGGTTGCGGGTGTCCCGGGCCGCTTCGGGGGGCGGGCGGAGCGGCCCGGGAGTCTCGCGGAGGACTCGGCGACTACTGGTAGACCCGCACGTAGTCGACGAGCATCTTGGCGGGGAAGGGTGTGCTCGCGTCGGTCGGGCCCGGCCAGTCCCCTCCGACCGCCAGGTTGAGGATCATGTAGTGCGGGTGGTCGAAGATCCACGGCCCGCGGGTCTGCTCGACCTGCTCCTTGTCCAGGGTGAACACGGTCCGGCCGTCCAGGCGGTAGGTGATGCCCCGGCTGTTCCAGTCGGCGGTCCAGGTGTGGAAGTCGTCGGAGAAGTCGGCGTCACCGGGCAGCCGGTACGGGGCCCCGATGCCGCCTCCGCCGTTGTACGCAGGAGCGTGGACGGTCGAGTACGCGGTCTTCACGTCCTTGCCCAGGACCTCCATGATGTCGACCTCGCCGTTGTACGGCCACGGCCGGCCGGTCAGGAAGTCGGCGCCCATCATCCAGAACGCGGGCCACAGTCCGTTGCCCTCGGGCACCTTGATGCGGGCTTCGACGCGCCCGTAGGTGAACTGGAACGTCGCGCCGGTGTTCATCCGCGCCGAGGTGTACTGACAGGTGGTGCTGCCGCTCAACGGGTCGCGCGGGCAGGATGTCCCGGCGGTGGCTTCCTTGCGCGCCTCCATCACCAGGTGACCGGCTCCGTCCAGTGCGGCGTTGCGGTGGTCGGTGTAGTACTCCAGTTCGTTGTTCGGCCCGGTGCCGGGATCGGCCCTCCACTTGGAGGCGTCGGGCCTGGTGCCCGCCGTGCCGTCGAACTCGTCGCTCCACACCAGCCGGGGCGGGTCCGCGGGATCGCTCGGCAGGGGAGGAGCGGGTATCGGGGCGCCGCCGGTGCCGTACACCTGGAACTCCCACAGCGAGTAGCCGTAAGGGGTGCCACGCTCGGTGCCGTACATACGCACATGACGGCCGGTCCCGGAGACGGCCAGGCTCTGCTTGAAGCCCGTGCCGGACGTCGTCGAGTAGATGGGCGTCCAGTCGGATCCGTTGGACGAGACCTGGATCTGGAAGGACTTGGCGTAGGCGGGATCCCATTGCAAAACGACCTTGTCGATCTGTGCCGTCGCCCCGAGGTCGACGGAGATCCAGCCCGGATCGGTCCACCCCGTGGTGGAGCTCGTGGCCCAGCGGGAGGCCGGATCGCGGTCGAAGGCCCTGGCCGGTGTGCACTCCCAGCAGTTCTGGTCGCTCTGGGAGGAAGAGGCCGCGCCCGGCCTGCCGTAGGAGAGAAGTCTGCTGGTGTCACCGGTGCCGGCCGTGCCGTAGACCTGGAACTCCCACAGGGAGTAGCCGTACGCGGTGGCTCGCTGGGTGCCGTACATGCGTACATAGCGGCCGGTGCCGGCCACTGCGAGGCTCTGGGTGCCTCCTGTGCCGGTGGTGGTCTCGTGGACGGTGGTCCACCTCTGGGCGTCGGTGGAGACCTCGATCCGGAACGCCTTGGCGTACGCGGCTTCCCAGTTGAGGGCGACCCGGGTGATCTGGGAGCTCGCGCCGAGGTCGATCTGGATCCACTGCGGATCGGCGAACGAGCTGGACCATCGCGTCCCGGGATCGCCATCGACGGCACCCCGAGCGCTGAAGACGGCCTCGGTGCTCGATGCGGTGGCGGACTTCCCCTGGGAGAGCAGGACTTCAGCCGCCTGGGCGGAAGGAGTGGGCAGAGCGACGAAAGCGAGCAGGGAGGCGGCGACGGCCAGGAATAAGCCGAAGCGACGCAACATCGTGTGCACGGGCGACTCCTCAGACGGGGGTGGAGGTGAGGGAGCGCTCCCTGAGGGGAGAATGGTGGTGCCGGTGGAGACTGTCAAGGCTCCTGTTCACCTTGAAAAACGGGGGTGAAACATGCATGGCACATTCAGGGAGCGGTTTCTCACGACCCGGTGGCAGCCATACGGCCGCAAGTTGTCGCATAGGGGAATCGGAGCCCTGGGCAAGTGAGTTGCGCCCCCGCCTGCGGATACGCTGCTGGCATCGCAACGCCGACGCGGAACTGCACGCCGACGTGGAACTGCACGCCGACGCAGGGCAGTAGACGCAGCGCCGCGCGATGACGCAGCGCAGTAGGCGCAGCGCTGCACGACGACGCAGAGCCGCATGACGACGCAGAGCCGGAGGTCGCCTCGATGAGAAAACCCTCCCCGTACAGGGATCTGGGCGACAGCGCAGGGGAGGGACAGCGATGAAACGCCCCACTCTCGAAGTGGTCGCCGCCCGTGCGGGGGTGTCGAAGTCGAGCGTCTCGCGCGTCATCAACGGCGAGACGACGGTCGCCCCGCAGATCCGGGACGTCGTCATGCGCGCTGTGCAGGAGCTGGGTTACGTGCCCAACGGGGCGGCGCGCAACCTCGTCAACGGCCGTACGGACACCCTCGCCGTGGTCGTCTCCGACCCGCCTCAGGGTGTCGTTTCCGACGACCCGCTCTTCTCCGCCGTGGTCCGCGCCGTCAGCAGGCAGCTCGAGGCCGCGGGCAAACGCCTTGTGCTCATGCTCGCCGAATCGGACCAGAGCCGGACCAGAGTGGAGCAGTACATCGCCGGCGGGCACGTGGACGGCGTGCTGCTCGTCGCGCTGCACGGCACGGACCCGCTGCCGGCCGCACTGGCCAGGCAGGGCCTGCCGGTCGTCTCCTTCAACCGCACGTCCGCACAGGGGGTGCCGTACGTGGCCCTCGACAACGCCGGCGGCGCCACACTGGCGGTACGGCACCTCCTGGAGCGCGGGCGGCGCCGGATCGCCACCATCACCGGGCCACTTGAGCTCTACGAGGCGCGCGAACGCCTCGAGGGCTACCGCCGGACGCTGCGCGACACCGGACGCCGCTCGATCGTGGCGCTGGGCGACTTCACCAGGGCCTCCGGCGCCGAAGCCATGCGTGAGCTCCTGGCGGACGACCCCGAGCTCGACGCGGTGTTCGCGGCCAACGACCTGATGGCGATCGGAGCCCTGCGCACCCTCCATCAGGCAGGGCGACGCGTCCCCGAGGACGTGGCCGTCGTCGGCTTCGACGACATCGAAGCAGCGGCCTACACCACCCCCGCGCTCACCTCGGTACGCAGCCCCATGGCAGACCAGGCGACCGCCGCCGTCGACCTCCTCCTCGGCCTCATAGAGGGCGGACCGACGGATCCGGTGATCATGCCGAACGAACTCGTGGTGCGTGAATCGAGCTGAGGGCAGGGGCCGTTGGGGCGCCTCCCTGAGCCGCCGTGCCGGTCGACCGATGACCGGGTGACGCACTCCGGGTGTCATGAGCACGCCTTGACGGCTTTGGCCTAGACCTTTAGCTTCGGAGGGTCACATTCCGTACCTGTGCGCCCACTTCGCGATCTCGGCGGCGCAAACTCCACTACCGGGTACGGAAACGGCCCCCATTCCGAGCCGCAGAGGCAGCCGGTCAGGCGGCTCGGTCGACCGGCCGTTCGCCACCTCACGAGGAGACCACGAACACGATGACCCCCCACGTCACCGCACACGCCACACACAGATCGAGGTACGCCTTCCGCCTCGCCCTCGGCGGTCTGATCACGGCCGTACTGTCCGCGCTGCTCACCGCGACACCCGCGCAGGCCGCCACCGGCACCATCACGGGCCTGGCCGGCAAGTGCGTCGACGTGGCAGGCGCGAACAGCGCCAACGGAACGGCCGTGCAGCTGTACGACTGCAACGGCACCGGCGCCCAGGCGTGGTCCAACCCCGGTGACGGCACGCTGCGGGCGCTGGGCAAGTGCCTGGACATCGTCGACCGCTCCACCGCCGACGGTGCCGCCGTACAGCTCTGGGACTGCTCCGGCAGCGCCAACCAGCAGTGGGTGGTCAGCGGCGCCCGCGACATCGTCAACCCCGCCGCGAACAAGTGCCTCGACGTACGCGACAACAACAGCGCCAACGGCACGCGGCTGCAGATCTGGACCTGCACCGGCGCTGCCAACCAGAAGTGGAACGCGCCCGCTGCGGGCGGCGGCACCGGCAACCCATCAGGGTTCGTGGTGAGCGAGACCCAGTTCAACCAGATGTTCCCGAACCGGAACTCGTTCTACACCTACAGCGGTCTGACCGCGGCCCTGTCCGCCTACCCCGGCTTCGCCAACACCGGCTCCGACACCGTCAGGAAGCAGGAGGCGGCGGCGTTCCTGGCCAACGTCAACCACGAGACCGGCGGCCTGGTGCACATCGTCGAGCAGAACACCGCCAACTACCCGCACTACTGCGACTGGGGCCAGCCCTACGGCTGTCCGGCGGGCCAGGCCGCCTACTACGGACGCGGTCCGATCCAGCTGTCGTGGAACTTCAACTACAAGGCGGCGGGTGACGCGTTGGGCATCGACCTGCTCAACAACCCCTGGCTGGTGCAGAACGACGCGTCCGTGGCCTGGAAGACCGGGCTGTGGTACTGGAACACCCAGTCCGGTCCCGGCACCATGACCCCGCACAACGCCATGGTGAACAGCGCCGGCTTCGGCCAGACCATCCGCTCCATCAACGGCTCCCTGGAATGCGACGGCCGCAACCCGGCCCAGGTCCAAAGCCGCGTGGACGCCTACCAGCGCTTCACCCAGATCCTCGGCGTGAGCCCCGGCGGCAACCTCTACTGCTGATACGCCGACCCAGGCGGGCCGGCGCTGCTTCCGCCGGCCCGCCCCTGCCCGGTGCCTTCCCCGGCGGGACAGTCCCGCCGCGTTGCGTGATCCGGGCCAAACCGCCCTGCCTGACGCGCTATTGTTCCGCCAGGCCTCTTCTCAAGCTTCCGGTCCGGGCCCTTGGGCCACGGACCGAGAAACTGAGAGGGGAACTCTCTTGGAAAACAAGCACACCCTGTGGCCCCGCGTTCGTCGCTTGGCCGCGAAGGTCGTTCCAGGCGTCGTGTCGAACGTACTCGTCCAACTCATCCTCGCCTTGCTCGGCCTCAACTGAGAAGGGGCCAGGGGGAACCACCCGGGGAGTACACCGGGCCCCCGCCTTTCCCTGCTGCCCCTCTCCGGATGCCGCGCACCGCCCGAGAATGTTCGGCGGGCTCGCCGTGACCGGTTGCGAGGTGCCTTCGACTACGTCCTCGGCCCGCTGGAGCCCGACCTGTCCTCCACAGACGCCGTCGCCGCGGACCAGGCCCTCGGGTGGGGCCCCGATGCCACCGCCGACATCGTGGGGTGAGACGTCCGGCCGAAGGTCATGATCCTCGCGAGCGAGCTGCTGGGCGCCGACCTGTGCGGCGCGGGTGGGCGCTGCACCGGCAGCTCCGCGCTCACGCCGTTGCCTGTCCACGCCGAACTGTGAGGACACTGTCACCGTCGGTAGCCCCGGTTCCTGTGGCAGGGCGAAGTCGATCTCTGTGGAATTTAATCGGCAACAGTTTCCTGATTGCGTGGGTGACAGCGCTGCTTCGGGGCATTCGGGAGATGAAAGATCGGGTCACCCAGGAGGTAGGTCATGATCGCGCTCGGCATCATTCTGCTCATCGTCGGTTTCCTCACCGGCATATCCATCTTGTGGACCCTCGGCATCATTCTGGCCGTGGTCGGAGTCGCCTTCTGGATCATGGGATCCATGGGCCACGCGGTCGCCGGCCGACGCCACTATTGGTGACCGTAGACCTTCAAGAACGCCGACAGTTGCCCCCGCACCGAAAACCTTCGGTGCTGGGGGCATCGGGCGGTACGGGGGCAGGTCCCGCCTGTTCCCCCGACGCGGCGACCGCGTCGTACTCGGTCACGTGGCCCCGTGCGACGCGGCCGGGGACGGAGCTGCCCGGTCCGTCCGACCGCCATAGCCAGCGGAGAGCGTCGGGAAGCAGGACACCGCCGTGGTTGGGGCTGTGGCCGCCGTCGCCCAGGACGAGGCGGAAGTCGTATCCGGCTTCCGCGAGCGCGGCCGCGACGCGGAGGTTGGCGGCGAGCCAGTTCCCCTCGGGCTGGTTCCACCGCAGGTCGCGATGGCCCGCTTGCAGGAAGACGCGCAGCGGCTCGCGCGGGACCCGGGGGATGTCTTCGGGGTAGGGGTTGCCGCCGGGCATCTGCGTGAAGCTGGGCAAGTATCCGATGACTCGCCGGAATTTGTCCGGGCGCAGCCAGGCCGCGGTAAAGGAACAATTACCGCCGCTGCTGCCACCACACAGGCCCCATCGATCGGGTTCCTCGGTGATCGAGTAACGCCTCGTGACCTCAGGAATGATCTCCGTAAGGAGAAAAGTGACGTACCGGTCGTCGTAGGCGTCGTACTCGGTGTTTCGGTTCTTCGGATTCTCGGCGCCCGGAAAGACGCCAGGGTCGACGAAGACTCCGATGGTGACCGGGATGTCGCCGCGGTGGACGAGGTTGTCGAGAACGATGGCGCCGCGCACCTCCCCTTCGGGGTCGAGGTACCACCAACCGTCCTGGAACACCATCAGCGACGCCGGCTCCGAGGGGTCGTACCGCGCGGGCACATGCACCCAGAACTTCCGTGAGGTCGCCGGATAGACCGCGCTGTCGTTCCAGTCGAACTCGATCGTCTCACCGGCCGGTACGCCCGGCTGAGCGGCGGAGTCGGGGCCATGGGCGTAGCGCACGTCCGACTGCTGGATCGGCAGCGACTGGTAGGGCACCTCGATCGTCACGCGGGCCAACCTAGGAGAGATCACGAACGTCCTCAAAGGGTTTGTGACCGCCTCACATGGCCTGGCCTCTCCAGCCGTGCTCAACAGCGATAGGCGGCTGTCGCGGCCTCGGTGAAGGATCAGATCAATGGGTGGGTGTCGCCCGTGTTCCACACCGCTACCACTCGACTCGGCGCCATGTCGGTCAGCGGCGATGAACCGCTACGCCACCGAACCCGCTTGAAGCCGGGGCGAATCGCACGATCGGAAGAATCCCCACTGTGTCGGCGCGAAGCCCGTTCCTCTCCGCCGGTGCCCGATGAGCGGAAGCGCTCGACACTCGGTGGGCCGATCACGCACCGGAGAAGGCGGGTTGAGGCGCACGGCCGCCGTCTCGTCAGCAACCGGGAGAAGGGATCGCGGGGTTGCGGGACGCCGCCGATGCTCGTCGGCGGAGGAAGGTCGATGCGTATCGGCGTTCATTGCCCGGACGCCGGGTGTTTGCCTTCGGCGCTAGCGGCAACGCGGAGTACATGAGTCAATCGAACAGCGGCACGAGTCAGAATTCCAACGCCAAGCAGAGTGCTTCTGCCAAGGCCCGTCAGGCCACGGCGAAGGCAACTGCCCCGGCGTCGCAGGCGGCAGACAAGGCAGCCGCCAAGTCCGGTGACGCGGCCTCGGCGGCCGTGGACACGGCCGAGCGTACGGCCGGAACGGGCACGGCCATCGTGAACAGCACGGCCGAGCGCGTCCAAGCCGGCCGCCAGGCCGTCATCGACGCCTCGGGGCAGGCCGCGGCCTTCGCCAAGACGACCTGGACGGTGATCGCGAACCGAAAGGCCGTGGCCGCCGGTGTGGGTGCGGGCCTGTCGGTGCTGGGTGCCACGTCGTACCTGGCGGGGCGCCGCGCGGGTCGCCGTACGTACGGTCCGATCACGCGTCTGACCGGCGGACGGATCTGAGGTCAGAGGTCACCGGAGCGGCCCCGCCACCAGGCGGGGCCGCTCCGGTGTTTGCTGCTTCGCGGAACGGCCGCCCGCGGGTGGCGGTTGGGCCGGCGCGACAGGCGGATCCCAAGCCTGCCCGTCTCCGCGAGGAGGATGCCCGGCGCGCGTTTCGTGGTGACACGCGCGCGAGTCCACCGACGGGATCATCAGTCGGTGGCGCGCCCCTCGGCCGACGGACGCGCTTCCCGCGGAAGTGCCGGGTGCTAGCTCGACGTGGGCGCGTGCGGGGAGCGGAGCACGAGCAGAGTGATCTCGCTGGGGGCGAACACGCGGAACGGCGGGCCCCAGAAGCCCGTGCCTCGGCTCGTGTAGAGCAGGGTGCGGGAGCCGTGCCGGGTGAGGCCGGCGAGGGCGGGCTGGTCGAGGCGTACGAGGTGATGGAAGGGCCAGATCTGGCCGCCGTGGGTGTGGCCGGAGAGCTGGAGGTCGACACCGGCGGCCGCTGCCCGGTCGATGAACTTGGGCTGGTGCGCCAGGAGCAGCACGGGCAGGTCGGGATCGGCGCCGTCCAGGGCTCCGGTGAGGTGGGCGCGGTGGCCCGGCAGTCCGGAGGACTCGGCGGTGACGTCGTCCACGCCGGCGACGACGAGGGTGTCACCTCCGCGTTCGAGCAGCAGATGGCGGTTGCGCAGCGGCTCCCAGCCCAGCTCGTTCATCAGGTCGACCCAGCCCTGGGCCTCGCTGTAGTACTCGTGGTTGCCGGTGACGTACACCCGGGCCCGGGTGGCTCGTACGGTTCTCAGCGGGGCGGCCTGGGCGCGGCGGCGTTCGGCCGTACCGTCCGCGATGTCGCCGGTGTGGCAGACCAGGTCGGCCTCCAGGGCGTTCACTGTTTCGCACACCCGCACGGACCAGCGGGCGCGATCGAGCGGGCCGTAGTGGGTGTCGGTGATGAGGGCGACGCGAAGACCGTCCAACCCGGCGCCCAGCCGGGGGAGTTGCACATCGAGTCGACGCACGCGCGGCACCCGGCGGGCCTCCGCGTACCCCCAGACGAGCAGCACCGCGGCGACGCCGAGGACGGCCCAGGCGACGACGCGGGCCCGGCCCTGACCCTCGCCGACGTCGGCCACGGTCAGGGCGAGCCGCAGGAACACGCCGAGCAGGACGGACCAGGTGAACAGGATCCAGCTCGAACCCAGCAGGGTGTCGCCGACGATCGCTGCCCGGTCCTGCTGCCGCCGACCGTGGCCGCGCATCATCGCGACCGGCATGCCGACGAGTCCGAGGACGAACAGGGCGGTGCCGATCAGCGTGACGGGCAGGGGCCAGTGCTGGCCGGTGTACAGCAGCACCCAGCAGGGCACCGTCCAGAGCAGTACGGGGGCGACCAGAGGGAGGTAGCGCATCAGGCGGAGCAGTCGGCTCTGCTGCCGCGGGGCGCGCGCCTCGTTGTCGGCGGGTCGGGTGTCGCTGGTGTCGGTCACGCTTGCCCTCTCTGACCGGTCTACCGTCCCGCGCACTGTATCCGGTCGCCCTCGGACCGGCCCCCCCGGCATTCCTGGGCGGCGGGCCCCGACTGGCGCCGTCCTCCGCGACCGTCGGCATCTTCGAACCGTCCGCCGACGCGGTCCCGGGGGCGACGCGGTCGGGGCCCGCCCTTCACCCGCCCGCCCTTCACCCCCCGGCGCTCACCTGGTCGCGCTGATGCGGAGCCTGAGCGTGTGGGCCTCGGGGCGCAGGGCGAAGTCCGGCCAGACGTCCGGGCCGCAGGCACGCGAGCCCAGGCCGTGCTGGGCGGCGTCGATGTGCAGGTGGGTGGTGGTGGAGTCGGGGAGTTCGAAGGGGTGGTCGGCCGCGGCTATCTGCTGCGGGGTGTGGCGGCTGAGGACGAACCCGGGACGGCGACCGCGGGTGTCGGGGAGGGCCACGACACGCAGCACCTCGGTGCCGCCGCTGGTCAGGGACAACTCGCGCAGTCGGGAGCGGTGTCCCGTCTCCTGGGGGCGCGCGTAGTCGACCGAGAGACCGCGCACGGAGGAGGAGAAGCGGCCCGTCAGCGCCGCGTGGAGACTGTCGGGGTAGGACTCCAGCGGGCCGAGGCCGAACCACTCGGCGCCGTCGACGGGCGCGGTGCCGTCGGGCAGGTCGAGACGGATGCCGACCCGCGGCCACACGGTCCGCCAGCCGCGGGAGGGCTGGATCTCCACGCGCAGCTCCAGTTCACCCGCGTCGAGTGTCCAGGTCGACTCCACCGTCACGAACAGGGCGGAGTTCGCCGCGGACACCTTGTCGACGGTGCGCAGGGCGTCCTCGGCACGTTCGGTGCTGACGCGGCGTGTGGTCAGCCGGTGCAGGCCGTCCCGCCGCCACAGTTCGGCGTTGGAGATGCCCGGGACGGCCGCGTCGGTGTGGTCGACCTCGTCGGAGGCGGCCTCGTCGTTGTCGGTCGGCGCACGGAACAGCTCCAGCCGGGGGCCCGACACGGCCCGGTCGGCGAGCCGGACCAGGGAACCGTCGGCGAACTCGGCGATCCCCAGGTCGAGGGTCCCGGTGCAAGGCCGCCAGTCCGGCTCTGGGCGTACGGCGGGAACGGGACGGTGGACCGAGCGGTCCAGCTGCGCGGTCGCGACGACGTGACCCTCCGACGCCCAGGCGGTCCCCGTGGCCAGCACCGCGTCGATGGTGAGCCACGTCTCGGCGTCCGGGGCGACGGCGACCGGCGGCAACGGCACCCACCCCGAGGCGCCCGCGGCGACCACAGGGGCGTCCAACTCGCCCTCCTCCACGAGGATTCCGTCGTGCTCGACGCGCCAGCGGAACCGCAGATCCGAGGTGTCCGCCGAGTGCCGCAGGTTCGTGACGGCGACCTTGTGACCGTCGAAGGAGAAGGCGAGGGGCTGCACGACCGCCTTGAACTCGTACAGACTCGGCGTCGGGACGTCGTCGCTGAGCACCATGCCGTCCATCACGAAGTTGCCGTCGTGCACGACCTCCCCGAAGTCGCCTCCGTAGGCGTAGTACGGCGTGCCGTCCGCCGCCTCGGCCAGGATGCCGTGGTCGCGCCACTCCCACACGAAACCGCCGTGCAGGCGGGGGTGTTCGCGGACCAGCGCCTCGTACTGGTCGAACCCGCCCGGGCCGTTGCCCATCGCGTGGGCGTACTCGCACAGCAGGAACGGCTTGGTGCGCTGCCGTGTGCCCTGCGCGGGCGTGCAGTTGAACAGTGGCGCGCGGGAACCGTCGGTGCCGATCTCCTTGGTCTCCGGCACGGAGGAGTACATGCGGGAGTAGACGTCGGTGTACTCGCCGGTGTGGTCGCCCTCGTAGTGCACGGGGCGTCCGGCGTCGCGGGCGTGGACCCAGGAGGACATGGCGGCGAGGTTGCTGCCGGTGCCCGCCTCGTTGCCGAGCGACCAGATGACGATGCTGGGATGGTTCTTGTCCCGCTCCACCGTGCGGCGGATGCGGTCCAGGTACGCCTCTCGCCACGCGGGGTCGTCGCTGGGGTTGCCCGCCCAGTCGACCTTCTCGAAGCCGTGCGTCTCCAGGTCGCATTCGAGGATGACCCAGAAGCCGAGCTCGTCGGCGAGGTCGAGGAGCCGCGGGTGCGGCGGGTAGTGGCTGGTGCGGATGGCGTTGACGTTGAACCGCTTCATCAGGGCGAGATCCGCGCGCGCGTGCTCCTCGTCGAAGACACGGCCGCGCTCGGGATGCGTCTCGTGGCGGTTCACCCCGTGGAAGACCACGCGGCGGCCGTTGACCAGGAACTGATCGCCCCGGATCTCGACCGTACGGAAGCCCACGCGCAGGGCGATGCTCTCCGCCGCGTTGGACACCGTCGCCTCGTACAGGCGGGGAAGCTCCGCCGACCAGGGTTCGACCTCGGCGACGTCGAAGCCGGTGACGTCGGCGGGCGTCGCCCACACCCGCTCGACGCCGAGTTCGGGGATGCGCAGCGTCACGGGGAACGCCGCGGGGTCGGCGACGATCTCGGGGTCGATGTGCCCACGGCCGGTGTCGTAGCCGGTCCGCAGCCACACGTCCTCGATGCCCGCGGCCGGGCGGGCCAGGAGGGTGACGTCCCGGAAGATGCCCGGCAACCACCACTGGTCCTGGTCCTCGACGTAGCTGGCCGCCGACCACTGGTGCACTCGTACGGCGACGACGTTGCCGCCCGGACGCACCGCGGAGGTCACGTCGAACTCGTGGGCGAGCCGGCTGCCGCTGGCGCTGCCGATCTCGATCCCGTTCACCCACACCCGGAACAGCGACTCGACCCCGTCGAAGCGCAGCACGACCCGTCCGGCGCCGGACCAGTCGGCGGGCAGCTCGAAAGAGCGGCGGTAGTCGCCGGTGGGGTTCTCGTCCGGGACGTGGGGCGGGTCGATCGGGAACGGGAACTGGACGTTGGTGTAGATCGGCCGTCCGTAGGCACCGTCGCCCTGGAGCACCCAGTGCGAGGGGACGGGCATGTCGTCCCACCCGCGATCGTCGAAGTCCGAGGCGGCGAAGTCCTCCGCGACGGCCGCCGTGGGGGAGAGGCGGAACCGCCAGGAACCGTTCAGCGACAGGGAGGGGGCGTCGGAGTGCAGCCAGGAGCGTGCCGGGCGGAGCGCGCCACGCGCCGGGGTGATGTCAGAAACGTGAGCGGAGAGCTGGGAAGGCAACAGTCACATCTTTCTGCTGGTCACGGTGTTCTGCGCGGGGGAAGCGGCCGGTCAGGCGGTCGTCTGAGGCGGGTCGGTCCGGATCCTTCGAGAACTACGGCGGCGGCTGGCGGGGCGGTTGGAAGCGGGGTCCGTGAGCGGTAACGTGAGCGCTCACGGGAGCTGGCCGATGTGGAGTCTGCGCCCATGTCCGGACAAGTGTCAAGGCGCCGGAGTCGCAGTGAGGGACAGAGGTGGGACATGACGTCGTCGGCGCACGGTCCACGCAGAGTGACCATCGACGACGTGGCCCGGGCCGCCGGAGTGTCGCGGCAGACCGTGTCACGGGCGCTGAACGACAAGGGCGAGATCGACGCCACCACCAAGCAGCGCGTCCTCGACCTCGCCCGGGAGCTGGGCTACCGGCCGAGCCGCTTCGCCCGAGGCCTCGTACGGCAGGACTCCACCAGCGTCGGCCTGGTGATCCCCGACCTGCTCAACCCCTTCTTCACCGAGGTCGCCGCCTCCGCGCTGGAAGCCGCACGCAAGCGCGGCTGGCACGTGGTCATCTACGACACCGGCGACAACGCGGACGAGGAGCGCGGCACCCTCGAAGCCATGGCCGCGCAGGTCGACGCCGTCGTGGGCTACCTGACCCTGCCCGAGGACGAGATCGACCAGCTGACCCGCGGGCTCCCCGTCGTCCTCATCGACCGTGAACACCGCGGCGAGCGGTTCAACGCGATCAGGATCGACGGCGAGGCGGGCGTCCACGCCGCGATCCGGCATCTGGCCGGCAAGGGACACCGGCGCGTCGGCATGCTCGACCACGGGGCCCCCTCCGAGCCGAGCATCCGACACCGCTGGTTCGCCGACGCCATGACCGCCTGTGGCCTCGCCCCCACCGCGGTCAGCCACGCCGAGCAGACCATCGAGGGCGGACAGAACGCACTGCGCGAGCTGCTCGCCGCCCACCCCGACGTCACGGCCGTGTTCACGTTCAACGACGTCATCGCCATCGGCGCGCTGCGCGCCGCGCGGCAGCTCGGTCGCAGGGTCCCGCAGGACCTGGCCGTGATCGGCTTCGACGGCCTCCAACTCGGCACGCTGGTGGAGCCCGCGCTGACCACGGTCGCCCTGGACACCCGCGAACTCGGCGTGCTCATCGTCGAACAGGCCGGCCGCCTGCTGGCCCGCAGCGGACCACTCAGCCACGAGGCGGCGACCGTCCGGGCCGAACTGCGACTGGGCCAGTCCACCTGACCGAGGCGCGTGCGGCCCGGCGAACTCAACAGCCGTGCGTTCGGGGGCCGGTGGTTCAGGCCGTGGGGGTGTCGTCCGTGCCGTCGACCGGTTCGACGCCTGCGTCCCGCGCCATGGCGAGGAAACGCCGGACCACCTCCACCGCCATGTCCAGCCCCTCGGACGCGGACTGCTCGTCACCGAAGACGCGGACCGCCTCGGTCACGGCCACGGCCAGTTCGGACTCGGCCTTGCGGACCTTGACCTCGGCCTTGTCCACCAGGTCGACCGCCAGCAACTGGCGGCGCTGCTTCTCCTGAAGCCTCTGCTTGCGGGAAGGGGCCTTCTCGGGGTTCTGCACTGTCATGACCAAGATCATAGTGAGTCGCGGCACGCCTTCCGTCCCGGCAAGACGCGGCCGACTGAGCGCCGTTGGAGCGGTCTGGCTCTGGACGTACACGGCTTCGACTGACCTGACCGCGCCCTCGGTCTGCCGGGCGGACCGAAGCACGCGGCTCGAGTTTGAACGGGGCACGGGCGGTCCTGTTGCCGTCGGTCACGGAGTGCGCGTCGGTGCGGCGGTCAGCAGGCTGTTGGCGACGTCCTGAAGGGCTTGGCTCAGTTCGTCCTCGGGCAGGTCGCCGCAGATCTTGCGGCCCTCGGTGAAGTCGACGCCGCCCCCGGTTCTGCGCAGTTCGGCCGTGAGCCAGGCCCGGCATTCGGATGTGACGCCCGTGGTGGCGGTGGCTTGCGGCAGGGGGCCGTCGAGGGCATCGCTGACCTGGTCGGCCATGAGTTCACCCGAGTACTTCTGGAGCGTTCCGGCGTCGACACCGTCGCACTGCGAGGGCGGGGCGGTGGGGGTGGCCGTCGCACCTGCCGCGATGGCGTCCCGGAGTTGCTCGCGCATGGCGATCTTGCAGGCGCCCGGATCGGCGTGGGTCTCGCTCTGTCCATCACCGGCGCACGCGGAGAGCGCGGCGGTCAGCACGACAGTGAGAACGAGGAGGGCGGGGTGAGCGGCGCGGGCGGTGGTGCGGGCCTTCATGATCCCCCCGGGGCAGTGATGTCGAGGGGCATCATGCGGCATGAGTGGTCGCCACGTACTGGTTCGACGACAACTCGAAGACCCGAGTGCGTCGACCGTGGCCGCGGCCGACGAACTCACGGACCGGCTGCATCCCCAGTTTGGTGACGACCCGTTCGGAGGCGCCGTTGCCCACCTGCACGATGCTCACGATCCGCTCAAGACCCCGCTCCTCGAACCCGAACCGCACGGCGGCCGCAGCGGCTTCGGTGGCCAGTCCCTGCCCCCAGTGGGAACGCCCCAGCCGCCAGCCCACCTCGACCGCCGGCAGCACCTCAGGAAGGAAGTGGGGCACCGCGAGCCCGGTGAACCCGGCCAGTTCACCGGTGGCCCGGATCTCCACGGCGAACAGCCCGAAGCCCTCCGCCTCCCACTCGCGCTCCCACGCCTGGATCCCCTCCCGGGTCTCCTGCTCGTCCCGCACGCTGCCGTCCCGAATCCAGCGCATGACCTCGGGATCGGCGTTGACGGCAGCCATCGGCACGATGTCTTCCTCGCGCCAGCGACGCAGGATCAGCCGGGGAGTCTCAAGGGTGACCATCGAATCATTCTGGATCAACGACGGTTTCGGCACCACGGTCGCGGTCGGGCAGTGAGCTGGGGAACTCGGGCGCCTGTGTGCCGCGTCAACCCGGTGACGGACTTACCGGCCCGCTCGGAGTCCGCGAGGCCCAAGTCGGCGGCCGGCGCCGCTGGTTCGCACGACTCAAGCTCCCGCCGCTGCAAGGCGCTTCACTCGTTCGGGGCCACTACAGAGCCACACGCCCACACCGTGACGTCACGCTGCGCATGATGCCCCCCTCATCACGCACGACCCTGGGGGGGACCATGCGCACTCGCGCCATTGCAGCCGCCGTACTCACCGCAGGCCTGTTGCTCACCGCGTGCACCAGCAGTGACAGCGACGAGGCCACCAGGACCAAAGCCTCTCCGGACGCGACCAACACCCCTACCGCCGGGGCTCCCAGCACCTCCACCGCCTCCCCCGAAGACGCGGCGAAGGACGCGGAAGAGGAGTTCGAGAAGAGCGTGGACGACGTGGAGAAGGCGCTCGGCGAGACGATCGGGGTCCAGGACGGGACCTATGAAGTCACGAAATCGGCGCCGGAGTACGACGACCCGTCGAAGGCGCTCGACGACGAGTACATCGCACCAGGCACCTACACCACCAAGGGACTGGCTGACCGGGGGCCGAGCTGTTACTGGGCACGCATGCGAGACGCGTCCGGCAAGACGGAATCCATCATCGCCAACGACCTCACCACCGGGCGGGCGACCGTCACGGTCTCCGAAGGCGAGTTCTTCAAGACGTCCGACTGCAAACCGTGGACGAGGTCGGGGAGTTGAGCCGGGAAGGCGCGACAACTCGAGGGGATAGCGGAGGAGTGCTCCAGGAGGGGCACTCCTCCAGGCCCCGGCGCGGGGCGGGGGGGGGGCGTTGTCCGGTGCCGGTGTCCTCGGCCGGGAGGCCGTCCTGCACGCCGGAACGGCCCCGCCAGCGGTGCTCGACGCCCAACCGGGCAGTCTTGGGAGCGTCATTGCCAGGTGTCGGCCACGGGCACCTAGGCTCCCCGCATGCAGCAATCCGAAATCATGCGACGCGTCATCGGGATCCTGACCGAGGCCATGGAGATAAGGCGACAGGCAACCGAGAACCCGGACGTCGACGTCGCACTCACCGGCGCCATCTCCAGTCTCCTCGCCGAGACCCTCCCGGAGATCAGCCTCCCGGCGGACGCGACCCCGCAAGAGGCCGCGGACATCATCGTGAGGGCCCTGGGGCCTGCCATCGTGGCGCTCTCCACATGCTTCTCCTACGCCTTCGTCCACCTGGGCGAGGTGCACGACGAGGGACACCCCGAGACGTCGACGACCGACGTCCTGCGGTCCCTCTCCCTGCGGTTCTCGCAGGGAGACAGCGCCTGACCCGACGGTCCCCGACCGCCGAGCGTGAGACACCCGCGGGCATCTGGGCGAGCCCGCCACGATCACGATCACCGGTCCTGTCAACCCCTTGCGCTCAGAACACCGGAGTTTGCGGTCGTAGACCGGTCGGCTGATCGCCCTCGCGGCAAGTCCGCGGTGTACGGCGGCGGGGCGCGGGCCTGCCCGGCCCGCGCTGCCCGGAAGTCGTGAAGCGGCGTCTCCTCGCGTTCGAGGCGCCCCATCGGCGCGGGCCCCCAGGCGCCCCACACTCGCTGGCCGCTCCGTATCCAAATCCCCTGGACCCGCAGCTGTCTGTGCTGCTCCTTCCGTCGCCGCGCCCTGCCCGACGGCCCCCTTCCGGTTTGCCGCAGTTATCGAAAGGCACCCCGCTGCGGGCCCTCGGTGCGAGCGGACGCGAGGCGTCGTAGGGGCCCTCCCGGCGGACTCGGTAGGGGAGGGCGGCAAGTCTCCCTTGCATCGTTGACGACCAAGCGACACCACATTGTCGAGCAATTACGAATTTGGCGCGCAATCTTGCGTGCGGTTGTCGACGGTGGTTGAGTGTGGCCCGCCCCACAACGCACCCGTACCGACGGTGGGGCCTCCTCCACGTCATGCCCGAAGGGGACCCACCCATGAGAGTTGCCCGGTTCCGTCGTACGCGCCGCGCCAGCGCGGTCGCCCTCGTCTCCGCTCTGACGCTGACCGCGCTGGCCGCCTGCGGTACCAGCAGCAGTGACAACGGGGACGACTCCGAGGGGAGCGGATCGAGCGACCCGTCCGCCCCGCTGGACCCCAAGACGAAGGTGACCCTCACCATCGACTGCATGCCCCCGACGGCGAAGGCGGCCGAGCTCAAGGAGTGGAAGGAGGACGTCGCCGAGTTCAACAAGACGTACCCGAACGTCACCATCGAGGGACGCTCCACGCCCGGTCAGTGCCTGGAGCCCGCACGGTTCACGGCCATGCTCAAGGCCAAGTCGCAACCGGACGTCTTCTACACCTACTTCACCGACCTCGGCCAGGTCCTCTCCGAGGACGGCGCCGCCGACATCAGCGCGTATGTCAACGACAAGACGGTGCCGCTGCTCAAGGACATCGACCCCAACGTCCTCGGCCAGCTCAAGAAGGACGGCAAGCTCTACGGCCTGCCCACCAGCAACTACACGATGGGCCTGCTCATCAACCGCAAGCTGTTCAAGCAGGCCGGGCTCGACCCCGACAACCCCCCGCGCACCTGGGACGAGGTCCGTGCGGCGGCCAAGAAGATCGCCGGTCTCGGCGACGGTGTCGCGGGCTTCGGCGAGTACAGCGCCGGCAACACCGGCGGCTGGCACTTCACCGCGCAGATGTACAGCCGTGGTGGCGAGATCGTCGACGCCAGTGGCAAGAAGGCCGCCTTCAACGACGACATCGGCAAGCAGGTGGCCGAGAACCTCCACGCCATGCGCTGGGAGGACGACAGCACGGGCAAGACCCAGCTGCTGAAGTGGGGAGACCTGCAGAAGCAGATCGCCACCGACAAGCTCGGCATGTTCCTCGCCGCGCCCGACGACATCGCGTACATGGTCCAGCAACTGGGCGCCCAGTACGAGAACTTCGGCATGGGCCCGATCCCCGGAGAGCAGAGCACGCTCGCCGGCGGCAACAACTACATGATCAAGAAGGGCATCTCCGGCGACAAGATCAAGGCCGCGGTCGCCTGGCTGAACTTCAAGAACCTCACCGTCGGCAAGGGCCAGTTCGACTGGGAGCGGGCCAAGGCCGACAAGCTCCCCGTCGGTGTCCCGCAGCCCAACTTCTGGCTGAACGAGTCCAAGACCAAGGACGACGCGGCCCGCCAGGCCAACGCGACCATGCCGGTCGCCAACTTCAAGGCGTTCATGGACAACCCGGTCCCGGGCAAGGCCGAGCCGCCGAAGGCCCAGGAGGTCTACAAGGTCCTCGACAACGTCATGTCCGGCATCCTCACCAACAAGAACGCCGACATCGACAAGCTCCTGTCCACCGCCGAGTCGCAGGTCAACCAGGTCCTCGCCAACCAGTGACCGCCCGGGGCGGGGCGACCCTTCCGTGGTGGCCCCGCCCGGCAGCAGCAACGGCAGCACGTACGACAGGACGTACGACAGGACGTACGGCAGCCCAGTACCGAGGAGCGACGATGTCGGCCCCGAGCCTGACCCCGAGCAAGGCGGGACCTCCCCGCCCTCCCGAGCCGCGCACCGCGGGCCCGTCGGCCCCCGGCGGCTCCTTCGCCAGAAGCCTCAGGCGAAACCTGACGGCCCACGGCTTCCTCATCGGAGCCGTCCTCTGCTTCCTGGTGTTCTCCTGGTATCCGATGATCCGGGAGTTCTTCCTCGCCTTCCAGAAGACCGAGAGCGGGAAGACGACCTGGGTCGGCTTCGACAACCTCGTCACCGTCTTCAACGACCCGGCCTTCTGGCAGGCCTGGCGCAACACACTGCTGTTCACCGTGCTCGCGCTGGTCTTCGGCTTCGCCGTGCCGTTCGTCGTCGCGGTGGTCATCAACGAGTTCCGGCACGGCCAGGGTTATCTGCGGCTGCTCGTCTATCTGCCCGTCATGCTGCCGCCCGTCGCCTCGGTCCTGCTCTTCAAGTACCTGTACGACCCCGGGTACGGGCTCCTCAACGAGCTGTTCGCGATCCTGCACCTGCCCGAGCAGCAGTGGCTCCAGGACCCCGAACTGTCCATGCTGTCCGTCGTCATCGCGTCCACCTGGATGAACATGGGCGGCGCCACCCTGATCTACCTCGCCGCGCTCCAGGGCGTGCCCGGCGAGCTGTACGAGGCGGCGGAGCTCGACGGCGCCGGTCTGCTGCGCAAGATCTGGCACGTCACGATCCCGCAGACCCGTCTCATCCTGTCCCTGATGCTGCTGATGCAGATCATCGCGACGATGCAGGTCTTCGTCGAACCCTTCCTCCTGACCGGCGGCGCCGGCCCCGAAGGCTCCACGACCACCGTCGTCTACCTCATCTACCAGTACGCCTTCAACTTCAACAACTACGGTGCCGCGGCGGCGCTCGGCCTGCTGCTTCTCGTACTGCTCGCCGGATTCTCGGTGCTGTACGTCAAGCTCAGCCGCGCCGAGGACAAGTAGGCCAGGGGAGTCCACCATGTCCACACGCACACTCATCGCGCCGGCCGTCCTCGCCAAACGCAAGGGCAAGGCGTTGTACTGGACCGTCTTCGCCGTGGTCGTCGGCGGGTTCAGCCTGGTGTTCCTCGGGCCGCTCTACTGGCTGGTCTCCAGCGGCTTCAAGGACACCCAGGAGGTGGTCCGGACCCCGCCCAGCCTGGTGCCCGGCAGCTTCACGCCGGAGAACTACAGCAGGGCCTGGGACGTCATGGATCTGTCCTCCCTTCTGTTCAACACGCTGTACTACGCGTTCGGCGCCCTCGCCTTCCAGCTCGTCCTCGACGTGGCGGCCGCCTACTCGCTGTCCAAGCTGCGTCCCGTCCTGGGCAAGGCGATCCTGGGCATGATGCTGGCCACGCTGATGATCCCGGCGACCGTGCTCGTCGTACCGCAGTACCTGACCGTGCTCGACGTGCCGATCGTGGAGCGCAACCTGCTCAACTCGCCCTGGGTGATCTGGCTGCCGTCCGTCACCAACGCGTTCAACATCTTCCTGCTGAAGCGCTTCTTCGACTCCGTTCCGCAGGAACTCCTGGACGCCGCCTCCATGGACGGGGCCGGCCCGATGCGGACGCTGCGCTCCATCGTGCTGCCGATCTCGCGGCCCATCCTCGGCGTGGTGTCGATCTTCGCGGTCGTCGGAGTCTGGAAGGACTTCCTGTGGCCGATGCTCACGCTGCCCGACCCCGCCAAGCAGACCCTCAACGTCGGCATCTACTCGCTGTCCAACGGCGTCCCCGTCAACGTGCTGATCGCGGCGCTGACCATCGCCTCGATACCGACGCTGCTCATCTTCCTGGTCTTCCAGCGCAACATCATGAGCGGCCTGACCGCCGGCGGCCTCAAAGGCTGACGCCCACCGCACGGAACACCCCCCGATGAACTTCGCCGCCGCCCTGTCCATCCGCCCCGCAGCAACCGGGGCGGCGGCGAGGAACCTTCCTGCCCGAAAGGAACCTCTGTGGCAGCCCCTCATGCGCCCCGCACCGACGACTGGTGGCGCGACGCCGTCATCTACCAGGTGTACCCACGCAGTTTCGCCGACGGCGACGGCGACGGCACCGGTGACCTCGCGGGCGTCCGGGCGAGACTGCCCTACCTCGCCGAACTGGGCGTCGACGCCGTCTGGTTCACCCCGTGGTACGCCTCGCCGCTGGTCGACGGCGGCTACGACGTCGCCGACTACCGCACCATCGACCCCGCCTTCGGCACCCTCGCCGAAGCCGAGAAGCTGATCGCCGAGGCCGCGGCCCTCGGTATCCGCGTCATCGTCGACATCGTCCCCAACCACGTCTCCGACCAACACCCCTGGTTCCAGGCAGCGTTGGCAGCAGGGCCCGGCAGCGCCGAGCGGGAGCGGTTCCACTTCCGGCCCGGACGCGGTGAGCACGGTGAACTGCCCCCGAACAACTGGCCCTCCCAGTTCTCCGGACCCACCTGGACGCGCGTCCCGGACGGCGAGTGGTACCTGCATCTGTTCACCCCCGAACAGCCCGACCTCAACTGGGCCCATCCCGAGGTCCGCCAGGAGCACGAGGACGTCCTGCGCTTCTGGTTCGAGCGCGGTGTCGCCGGCGTGCGGATCGACTCCGCCGCGCTCCTCGCCAAGGACCCCGCGCTCGCCGACTTCGAGGAGGGCGTCGACCCCCACCCGTACATCGACCAGGACGAACTCCACGATGTCTACCGGTCCTGGCGCGCCGTGGCAGACGAGTACGGCGGGGTCTTCGTCGGCGAGGTGTGGCTGCCCGACGCCGAACGCTTCGCGCGCTACCTGCGCCCCGACGAACTGCACACCGCCTTCAACTTCAACTTCCTTTCCTGCCCCTGGGAACCCGGCCGGCTGCGCCGCACGATCGACGACACCCTCGCCGAGCACGCCCCGGTCGGCGCACCCGCCACATGGGTGCTGTGCAACCACGACGTCACCCGCACCGTCACCCGTTACGGCCGCGAGGACACCGGCTTCGACTTCGCCACCAAGCGTTTCGGCACGCCCACCGACCTCGCTCTCGGGACCCGCCGCGCCCGGGCCGCCGCCCTGCTGACCCTCGCGCTGCCCGGCTCGGTCTACCTCTACCAGGGCGAGGAACTGGGCCTGCCCGAGGCGGCCATCCCCCTCGACCGGATCCAGGACCCGATGCACTTCCGCTCCGGCGGTGTCGACCCAGGCCGCGACGGCTGCCGAGTGCCCCTGCCCTGGGAGGGGGCGGCCCCGGCGTACGGGTTCGGCGCGGGGGAGGCCCCCTGGCTGCCGCAGCCCGAGAACTGGGCGCACTACGCCGTGGACCACCAGAGCGTCGACGCCGACTCGATGCTCTCGCTCTACCGGCAGGCGCTGCGCATCCGCCGTGCCGAGCCGGGTCTCGGCGACGGGCCCATGCGGTGGCTGCCCGCCGAGGAGGGCGTGCTGGCCTTCGCCCGCCCCGGGGAAGTGGTCTGCGTCGTCAATCTCTCGGCCACGCCCGCCGGCCTTCCCCCGCACCGCGAGGTCCTGTTGGCCAGCGGGCCGCTCCGGGCCGACGGGACGCTGCCCTCGGACACGGCGGTGTGGCTGCGGGCCGCCGACGGCGCCTGACCCGCGTTCCCTGCGCGCCCCGCCGTCCGCAGCAGGTCGGCCGGGCGCGCAGGTTCCATCCGGCGGCTACCGCGGGGGGCATCGCGGCGCCCCCCGAGCCCCGTGCCAGCACGTTCCATCCGCCGGCTACCGCCAGGCGCGCCCCCGCGCGTACGTCCCTGCCCCCGCCACCCGACCCCACCCACAACCCCCGTACGACGTCCCTCGCCTTTCCCTCCGACAGAAGCGAGCCCCGATGTCTCCCAGACGCGTCCGCGCACACACCGGCGCCAGAGCCACCTCCTTGTTCTGCGTGCTCCTCGCTCTCGGACTGGCGGCCGACGGCATCGCCGCCGCGGCACCGGGCCGCACCTCCGACACCGCCGGTGTCCGTCCGGTCGTCACCCGGGCCGCATTGGATCCCGCACTGGTCGCCGGGCGCGGCGCGGACGTGGACTTCGACGAGCAGGAGGCCGAGAACGTCACCACCGACGGAACCGTCATAGGGCCCGACCGCACGCCGTACACCCTGGCCTCGGAGGCGTCCGGACGGAAGGCGGTCCGGCTCACGCACGGTCAGTACGTCGAGTTCGTCCTGCCGCGTGCCGCCAACGCCCTCACCGTGCGTTACAGCATCCCCGACGCCCCCGAAGGCGGCGGGATCACCGCGCCTCTCGACGTGAGCGTCGCGGGTCGGCACCGCGCCACGATGACCCTCACGTCCCAGTACTCCTGGCTCTACAACCAGTACCCGTTCACCAACGACCCCCGCGCCGACCTGCTGCACCCCGACTGGTGGATCACCGAGTGCTCCTGCGTGCCCTCGGCCACCACACCCGCCCCGCGGATCGACAAGCCGTTCCGCCCCACCCACTTCTACGACGAGCAGCGCCTGCTCCTTGACCGCACCTACCGCGCGGGCGACCGGGTGCGCCTGACGGTGCCCGCGGGCAGCCGCGCGGCCTGGACCGTGGTGGACCTGCTCGACTCCCAGCTCGTCGCCCCGCCGAAAGCCGTACGCGGGGGAGTCGACGTGCGGGCCTTCGGCGCGGACCCCACCGGCCGGAGGGACGCCGCGCCCGCCATCGAGCGGGCCATCGCCTTCGCCCGCCGCGCGCACCAGCCCGTCCATCTGCCGCCGGGCACCTTCCAGGTCAACCGGCACATCGAGGTCGACGACGTCACCCTCATCGGTGCGGGCAGCTGGCACACGATCCTGAAGGGGCGCCAGGTCACCCTCGACACCCCCGCGCCCGACGGGTCCCGGCACACCGGCGTGGGCCTGTACGGCAAGAGCGCCGCGGACGGCGGCAGCCACGACGTGCACCTGTCCGGCTTCGCCGTCGAGGGTGACGTCCGTGAGCGCGTCGACACCGACCAGGTCAACGCGATCGGCGGCGCCATGAGCGACTCCACCGTCAGCGGCCTGTATCTGCACCACACCAAGGTCGGGTTGTGGTTCGACGGGCCCATGGAGAACCTGCGTGTGCGCGACAACGTCATCGCCGACCAGATCGCCGACGCCCTCAACTTCCACACCGGCGTGACCCGTTCGCTCGTGCACGGCAACTTCATCCGCAACACTGGCGACGACGGCCTGGCGATGTGGTCGCAGACGACGGCCGACTCCGGCAACACCTTCTCCCGCAACACGGTGCAGTCCCCGACCCTCGCCAACGGCATCGCGATCTACGGCGGACGCGACAACACCGTCAGCGGCAACCTGGTCGTGGACCCGGTGCGCGAAGGCAGCGCGCTGCACGCGGGCGCGCGCTTCGGGGCCACACCGTTCGGCGGGTTCCTGCACTTCACCGACAACACCACGGTCCGCGCCGGCACCCTCGACCTCAACTGGCGGATAGGGCTGGGCGCCCTGTGGTTCTACGCCCTCGACCGGTCCATCGACGCCGACATCAGGGTCACGGGCGACCACTACCTCGACAGCACCCACAACGCGATCATGCTGGTCAGCGAGTACGGGGTGAAGGACCTCTACGACATCCCGTCGGTCCACTTCAAGGACATCCGTGTCGACGGCACCGGCAACTCGGTGCTCAGCGCCCGCACGAAGGGGGCCGCCACCTTCGAGAACGTGGACGCCCGCAACGTCGGCGCGGTCGGGGTGAACAACTGCGGTTCCTTCAACTTCCCGGCGTCCGGATCGGAGTTCTCGCTGACCGACCTCGGGGGCAACGACGGAGGCTGGCTCGCGGACTGGCTGCTGCCGAACACGATCACCTGTGACGACCGCCCGCCGGTGGTGGAGCCCCCGACACCCTCACCCTGGTGACGCGGTTACGTGCATCCCGCAGACCGGTGTGCTCCCTTCCCGGTGGCCCGGGCGGTCGCCGGGGGAGGGGGTGCCCAGCCGGTGGGTTCCGGTGTGCAAGCGCGGTCCCGAAGCGAGCTCGGGGCGGTGCAAGCGGCGCGTCTCGGAGACGGCGAGAAACCGGAATTTTCCGCAACTGGCTTGCGTATCTTGCGCTAGGCTTGCGTTCATGACGCGACGACTTGCTCAGGTGGCGAAGAAGGTTGGGGTCAGCGAGGCGACGGTCAGTCGTGTCCTCAACGGAAAGCCCGGGGTGTCCGAGGGGACCCGGCAGTCGGTCCTGACCGCCCTGGACGTGCTCGGGTACGAGCGGCCTACCCAGCTGCGCGGTGAGCGGGCCCGGCTCGTCGGCCTGGTCCTGCCCGAGCTGCAGAACCCGATCTTCCCCGCGTTCGCCGAGGTCATCGGCGGGGCGCTGGCCCAGCAGGGACTGACCCCGGTGCTGTGCACCCAGACCCGGGGCGGCGTGTCCGAGGCGGACTACGTGGAGCTTCTGCTGCAGCAGCAGGTCTCCGGCGTCATCTTCGCCGGCGGTCTGTTCGCGCAGGCCGACGCCCCGCACGAGCACTACCACCAGCTCGCGGAGCGGAAGATCCCGGTGGTGCTGGTCAACGCCTCCATCGACGGACTGGACTTCCCGTGCGTCGCGTGCGACGACGCCGTCGCGGTGGAACAGGCCTGGCGGCATCTGGCCTCCCTGGGGCACGAGAGGATCGGCCTGGTCCTCGGCCCGGAGGACCACATGCCGTCGCGCCGCAAGCTGGCGGCCGCCCGGCTGGCCGCCGACGCGGCGGGCACGGTCTGGGACGACGCCCTGGTCCAGCGGTCGATCTTCTCCCTGGAGGGCGGGCAGGCGGCCACCACCCGGCTGCTCGAGGCGGGGGTCACCGGCATCGTCTGCGCCAGCGACCCGCTCGCCCTGGGCGCCATCCGGGCAGCGCGTCGGCGAGGACTGACCGTGCCTTCGCAGGTGTCGGTCGTGGGCTTCGACGACTCGGCGTTCATGACGTGCACGGAACCGCCGCTGACCACGGTGCGCCAGCCCATCGAGGCGATGGGACGCGCGGCGGTGGACCTGCTGTGCTCGCAGATCCAGGGGAGCACCGCGCACCCGGGCGAGCTTCTCTTCGAGCCCGAGCTGGTGGTGCGCGGCTCCACCGCGCCGCCGCCCGTCGAGTGACCGACTGATCCCGCGCCGCCTCACGGCACCGGTGTCACCGCCTTTCCGGCGGTCCTGACACCGGTGCCGTTGTCGTTTCCACGGCATTCGACTGTCGTGAACCTGACGGAAGCGTTGACAAAGTCGTCACACTGGAGAAACCTGTCACCTCAGCGTTGCAAGTGAGTCACATAACTACTCAATAAATCGACTCAACGGCGCCATCCCTCATTGAAGTCCTGCTGGGCTCCAGGCGCGCGACCTCGGCACCCCCACTCCGGCCCCGGCGTGCGTCCCGCGCCCGCAGGCCCGATCCGAGAGGCGGCGCCGGGGTTCCCGCACCCTGCCCGGATCGCGGAGAGGCCACCATGAGACGCATCAACCTGAGCAGACGGCTGGGGGTCGGCCTGCTGCTCGCGGGTCTGACAGCCACCGGGCTGCTCCCCGCCCCGGCACACGCCGCGGCCCAGCCCAACCTCGCCCTGGGCAGAACGGCCACCGCCGGCGGAGCCCTCGGCGGCTACCCGGCCGCCCACGTCACCGACGGAAGCCAGCAGACGTACTGGGAAGGGCCCACCGGCTCCTTCCCCCAGTGGGTACAGGTCGACCTCGGCGCGCAAGTCCCCCTGGACCGCGTCGCGTTGAAGCTGCCCACCGGCTGGGAGGCGCGCACCCAGTCGCTGTCCGTCCTCGGCAGCACCGACGGCGGCTCCTTCAGCACCCTCGCCGCCGGGCAGGGCCGCGCCTTCAACCCGTCCGCGGCGAACACCGTGAACATCGACCTGCCGGCAGCGACAGCCCGCTACGTACGGGTGCAGGTCGCCTCCAACACCGGCTGGAACGCAGCCCAGTTGTCGGAACTGGAAGTCTTCGGCGAGGGCGGCCAGGAACCCGAGGAGCCGCCGGTCGAGGCGGGCGACCTCGCCCGGGGCAAGCCCGTCGAGGCCTCCTCGACGACCCAGAACTACGTCGCCGCCAACGCCAACGACGGCAACCTCGGCACCTACTGGGAGTCGGCGGGCTTCCCGGCGAACCTCACGGTGAAGCTCGGCTCCGACGCGGACGTCCAGGCCGTGCGCGTCAAGCTCAATCCCGAAGCGGCCTGGGGACCGCGGACCCAGTCCATCGAAGTCCTCGGCCGCGCCACAGGCGTGTCCGCCTTCACCACCCTCAAAGCCCGCGGCGACTACTCCTTCAGCCCCTCTTCGGGCGGCAACAGCGTCCTCGTCCCGGTCAGCGGCCGGGTGGCCGACGTACGCCTCGCCTTCTCCTCCAACACCGGCGCGCCCGGCGCCCAGATCGCCGAGATCGAGGTGCTCGGCACCGCCACCCCGCAGCCCGACCTCGTCGTCACCGACCTGACCTGGTCCCCGGCCGCGCCGTCCGAGACGGACGCGGTGACGGTCAAGGCCACCGTCCGCAACGCCGGCACCGCCACCGCGCCCGCGAGCGCGCTCGACGTCAGCGTCGAGGGCACCGTCGCCGGTTCGGCTTCCGTCGGGTCCCTCGCCGCGGGGCAGTCCGCCACGGTCGACGTGCCCGTGGGGAAGCGTCCGACCGGTTCCTACACCGTCTCCGCGGTCGTCGACCCGAGTGACACCGTCACCGAGTTCGACAACGGCAACAACAGCCGTACCGCGGCGACCAAGTTGACCGTCTCCCAGGCGCCGGGCCCGGACCTGTACGTCACCGGTATCACCACCAATCCGTCCTCGCCCGCGGTCGGCGCCGACGTCTCCTTCACCGTCGCGGTCCGGAACCGCGGCACCAGCGGCGTTCCGGCGGGCAGCGTCACCCAGCTGACCGTCGGCGGCCAGACCCTCAAGGGCACGGCCGGCGCGATCGCCGCCGGCGCCACGGCCGACGTGGCGATCAGCGGTACCTGGAAGGCCACCAGCGGCGGCGCGACCCTCACGGCCACCGCGGACGCCACCGGCACGGTCACGGAGACCAACGAGAACAACAACGTCTTCGCCCGCTCCATCGTGGTCGGGCGCGGAGCCGCCGTGCCGTACACCGAGTACGAGGCGGAGTCCGGCCGGTACCGGGGCACCCTGCTGACCGCCGACAGCAAGCGGACCTTCGGCCACACCAACTTCGCCACCGAGTCCTCGGGCCGCGAGTCCGTACGCCTCGACACCACCGGCGACTACGTCGAGTTCACCTCCACCAACGCCGCCAACTCCCTCGTCGTGCGCAACTCCATCCCCGACGCGGCGGGCGGCGGCGGCCGGGAGGCGACCATCAGCCTCTACGCCGACGGGACGTTCGTCCGCAAGCTGACACTGTCCTCCAAGCACAGCTGGCTCTACGGCAGCACGGACGAACCCGAAGGGCTGACGAACCGTCCCGGTGGCGACGCCCGCCGACTGTTCGACGAGGCGCAGGCGCTGCTGACCACGAGCTACCCCGCCGGCACCACCTTCCGTCTCCAGCGCGACGCGGGGGACAGCGCCGCCTACTACGTCCTGGACCTGATCGACCTGGAACAGGTGGCGCCGCCCGCGTCCAAGCCGGCCGAGTGCACCTCCATCACCGCCTACGGCGCCGTGCCCAACGACGGCATCGACGACACCGACGCCCTCCAGCGGGCCGTCACCGCCGACCAGAAGGGAGACATCGCCTGCGTGTGGATACCCGCCGGGCAGTGGCGCCAGGAGCAGAAGATCCTCACCGACGACCCCCTCAACCGCGGGCAGTACAACCAGGTCGGCATCCGTGACGTGACCATCCGCGGCGCCGGCATGTGGCACTCGCAGCTGTACACACTGACCGCGCCGCAGGACGCCGGCGGCATCAACCACCCGCACGAGGGCAACTTCGGCTTCGACATCGACGACAACACCAAGATCTCCGACCTCGCGATCTTCGGCTCCGGCACCATCCGGGGCGGCGACGGCAACGCCGAGGGCGGCGTCGGCCTCAACGGCCGCTTCGGGAAGAACACGAAGATCAGCAACGTGTGGATCGAGCACGCCAACGTCGGCGTCTGGGTCGGCCGCGACTACTCCAACATCCCCGAGCTGTGGAACCCCGGCGACGGGCTGGAGTTCACCGGCATGCGCGTACGCGACACCTACGCCGACGGCATCAACTTCGCCAACGGCACCCGCAACTCGACCGTCTACAACTCCTCCTTCCGCAACACCGGGGACGACGCGCTCGCCGTCTGGGCCAGCAAGTACGTCAAGGACACCTCGGTCGACGTCGGGCACGACAACCACTTCCGCAACAACACCGTCCAACTGCCCTGGCGCGCCAACGGCATCGCCGTGTACGGCGGTCACGGCAACACGATCGAGAACAACGTCGTGGCCGACACGATGAACTACCCCGGCATCATGCTGGCCACCGACCACGACCCGATCCCGTTCTCCGGACAGACCCTCATCGCCAACAACGCGCTGCACCGCACCGGCGGGGCGTTCTGGAACGAGGACCAGGAGTTCGGCGCGATCACGCTGTTCGCGCAGGGTCCGGACATCCCCGGCGTGACGATCCGCGACACCGACATCCACGATTCGACCTACGACGGCATCCAGTTCAAGACCGGCGGCGGCGCGATGCCGGGCGTGAAGGTGAGCAACGTCCGCATCGACAGGTCACTCAACGGCTGCGGCGTCCTGGCCATGGGCGGGGCCCGCGGCAGCGCGACCCTGACCGGCGTGACCATCACGGGTTCGGCGGAGGGCGACGTCTGTGTCGAGCCGGGCTCCCAGTTCGTGATCAGCCGCAACTGACCGACCGAGGTGACCGGTTCGGCGGCCCGCTCCAGGCGGGTCGCCGAACCGGAACGGCGTCCTGCGTGGACGCCCCTCCAGAACCCCGAGCCACACCCCCGACCCCCCGCCCCGACGTGCGATCCCGAAATGCGAGGAACGATGAGAACCCCCACCTGGAGATCACGGTGGCTCAGCGCCGCGATCGTGACGAGCCTGCTGGCCCTCGGCGGCCCCCTGATGACCGCCCAAGCCGCCGGCGGACCCAACATCGCGCTCGGCGACACCGCATCGGCCAGCAACACCAACAACGGCTACGCCGCTTCGAACATCACCGACGGCAACCAGGGCACGTACTGGGAGAGCGCGGGCAGCAGCCTGCCCCAGTGGGTCCAGGCCGACCTCGGCAGCAGCCAGCGCATCGACGAGGTCGTCCTGAAGCTGCCCTCCGGCTGGGAGAGCCGCACCCAGACCCTCTCCGTCCAGGGCAGCGCCGACGGCACCAGCTTCGCCACCCTCAAGAGCTCCGCCGCCCACACCTTCAGCCCCGCCGCCGCCAACACCGTCACCATCGGCTTCCCCGCCGCACAGGCCCGTTACGTCCGCATCGCCATCAGCGCCAACACCGGCTGGCAGGCCGCCCAGCTCTCCGAACTCGAGGTCCACGCCGCGGGTGAGTCCTCCACCAACCTCGCCTCCGGCAAGACCCTCAAGGCCAGCAGCCACACCGAGGTCTACGCCGCCCCGAACGCCAACGACGGCAACCGCGCCAGCTACTGGGAGAGCACCAACAACGCACTCCCGCAATGGCTGGAGGCCGACCTCGGCGCCTCCCTCGCCGTCAACCGCGTCGTCCTCAAACTCCCCGCGAACTGGGAGACGCGCAGCCAGACCCTGAAGATCCAGGGCAGCACCAACGGCAGCACCTACACCGACCTCTCGGCCTCCCGGGCCTACACCTTCGACGCGGCGAACGACAACACGGCGACCCTCACGTTCGATTCCGCCACCACCCGGTTCGTCCGCGTCCTGGTGACCGCCAACTCCGTGCAGCCCGCCGCCCAGATATCCGAGCTGGAGGTCTACGGCCCCAGCGGCGGCGACACCCAGGCCCCCAGCGCCCCGGCCAACCTGGCCTACACCGAACCCGCCGGCGGCCAGATCAAGCTCACCTGGAGCGCGGCGACCGACAACACCGGCGTCACCGGCTACGACATCTACGCCAACGGCTCCCTCCTCACCTCCGTCGCGGGCAACGTCACCACCTTCACCGACACCCGCCCGGCCAACCAGACCGTCTCCTACCGCGTCCGGGCCCGCGACGCCGCCGGCAACCAGTCCGCCGACAGCAACACCGTCACCCGCATCGGCGACGCCGGCGACACCCAGGCGCCCACCGCCCCCGCGAACCTGACGTACACCGAACCGGGCAGCGGCCAGATCAAGCTCGCCTGGACGGCCTCCACCGACAACACCGGTGTCAGCGGCTACGACGTCTACGCCAACAACGTCCTCAGGGACAGCGTCGCGGGCAACGTCACCACCTTCACCGACACCCAGCCCGTGACCAGCACCGTCACCTACTACGTCCGCGCCAAGGACGCCGCCGGCAACCAGTCCGGCAACAGCAACACCGTCACCCGCAACGGCAGCGGCGGCAACGGCTCCAACCTCGCCGTCGGCAAGCCGATCGACGCCTCCTCCACCGTCCACACCTATGTCGCCGCGAACGCCAACGACAACAACACCGCCACCTACTGGGAAGGCGCGGGCGGCAGTTACCCCAACACCCTCACCGTCAAGCTCGGCGCCAACGCCGACCTCGAACGCCTCGCCCTCAAGCTGAACCCCGACAGCGCCTGGTCCGCCCGCACCCAGACCATCGAGGTCCTCGGCCGGGAGCAGAACGCCTCGACCTTCACCAGCCTTGTCGCCGCCAAGAGTTACGCCTTCGACCCGGCGAACGCCAACACGGTCACGATCCCCGTCACCGCCCGCACCGCCGATGTCAGACTGAGGTTCACCGCCAACTCCGGCGCCCCGGCCGGCCAACTCGCCGAGTTCCAGGTCATCGGCGTCCCCGCCCCCAACCCAGACCTGCTGGTGACGAACCTGACCACCACACCGGCCGCGCCCGTCGAGTCGGACTCCCTCACCGTCGCCGCCACCGTCCGCAACGACGGTCCCGCCGCCGCGCCCGCCAGCAAGCTCGCGGTGCGCCTGGGCGGCACCAAGGTCGCCACCGCCGACGTCGGCGCCCTCGCGGCCGGCGCGCAGACAACCGTCAACGCCTCCCTCGGCCAGCGGGAGGCCGGCTCCTACGAACTCAGCGCCGTCGCCGACGACACCGACACGGTGATCGAACAGAACGAGACCAACAACACCTACACCCGGCCCACCGCCCTCGTGGTCAAGCCCGTCGCCAGCTCCGACCTGGTCACCGCCTCGGTGACCACCACCCCGTCCAGCCCCTCGGCGGGCGACACGGTCTCCTTCAAGGCGACCGTCAAGAACCAGGGCACCGAACCCACCGCCGCGGGCAGCCACGGCGTCACCCTCACCCTCCTCGACAAGCAGGGCGCCACGGTCAAGACCCTGACCGGCGCCCACACCGGCACCCTCGCCCCCGGCGACTCCGCCGTCGTGACGCTCGGCCCCTGGACCGCGGCCAACGGCACCTACACCGTCAGGACCGTCCTCGCCGCCGACACCAACGAACTGCCGGTCAAGCGGGACAACAACACCGCCACCCAGTCCCTGTTCGTCGGCCGCGGCGCCAACATGCCCTACGACATGTACGAGGCGGAGGACGGCACCACCGGCGGCGGTGCCAGCGTCCTCGGACCCAACCGCACCGTCGGTGACCCCGCCGGCGAGGCCTCCGGGCGCAAGGCCGTCCGCCTCGACGCCACCGGCGAGTACGTCGAGTTCACCACCCGCGCCGCCACCAACACCCTGGTGACCCGCTTCTCCATCCCCGACGCGGCAGGCGGCGGCGGCATCGACAGCACCCTCAACCTCTACGTCGACGGCACCTTCAAGAAGGCCGTCCCGCTCACGTCCAAGTACGCCTGGCTGTACGGCGCCGAAGCCTCGCCGGGCAACTCGCCGGGCTCCGGCGCCCCGCGGCACATCTACGACGAGGCGCACGTCCTGCTCGGTGAGACCGTGCCGGCCGGCAGCAAGATCCGCCTGCAGAAGGACACCGCCAACACCTCCACCTACACGGTCGACTTCGTGAACCTGGAGCAGGTCGCCCCGGTCGCCAACCCCGACCCCGCGACGTACGCCGTACCCGCCGGGTTCACGCACCAGGACGTCCAGAACGCCCTCGACAAGGTCCGCATGGACACCACCAACACCCTCGTCGGCGTCTACCTGCCGCCGGGCGACTACCAGACCGCGAGCAAGTTCCAGGTCTACGGCAAGGCCGTCAAGGTCGTCGGCGCCGGCCCCTGGTACACCCGGTTCCAGGCCCCCACCACCCAGGACAACACCGACATCGGTTTCCGTGCCGACGCCACCGCCAAGGGCTCGCTCTTCAAGGGCTTCGCCTACTTCGGCAACTACACCTCGCGCATCGACGGCCCCGGCAAGGTCTTCGACTTCGCCAACGTCTCCGACATCACCATCGACGACATCTGGAACGAGCACATGGTGTGCCTCTACTGGGGCGCCAACACCGACCGCATCACCATCAAGAACTCCCGGATCCGCAACATGTTCGCCGACGGCGTCAACATGACCAACGGATCCACCGACAACCTCGTCACCAACAACGACGCCCGCGCCACCGGTGATGACAGCTTCGCGCTGTTCTCCGCCATCGACGCCGGCGGCGCCGACATGAAGAACAACCTGTACGAGAACCTCACCACCACCCTGACCTGGCGAGCGGCGGGTGTCGCCGTGTACGGCGGCTACCACAACACCTTCCGCAACATCCACATCGCGGACACGCTCGTCTACTCCGGCATCACCATCTCCTCGCTCGACTTCGGCTACCCCATGAACGGCTTCGGCACCGATCCGACGACCTTCGAGAACATCTCGATCGTCCGCGCCGGCGGCCACTTCTGGGGCGACCAGACCTTCCCCGGCATCTGGCTCTTCTCCGCCTCCAAGGTCTTCCAGGGCATCCGCGTCAACCACGTGGACATCGTCGACCCCACCTACAGCGGCATCATGTTCCAGACCAAGTACAACGGCAGCCAGCCCGAGAACCCGGTGAAGGACACCGTCTTCAACGACATCTCCATCACCGGCGCCCGCAAGAGCGGCGACGCCTGGGACGCCAAGTCCGGCTTCGGCATCTGGGTCAACGAGATGCCCGAGCCCGGCCAGGGCCCCGCCGTGGGCGAGGCCACCGTCAACTGCCTGCGTACGAGCAACAACGCCCAGGACATCCGCAACACGACCAACTTCAAACTGACCATCAACCCCTGCTGAGGCCCCGACACGCCTCACACCACAGCGAGAACCCCGTGCCCGCCGCACTCAGCGGCGGGCGCGGCAGCGTGGTCCGCGGCGCGGGACGCGCGCCGGAACCCTTACTCGCCCAAGCCCGGCTCACGAGCCGCCGCGCTCGCGGGGGATCTTCTGACCCGCCTCGATCGCGACCGGCAGCCGGTTCTCGGCCGGGGGCAGCGGGCAGGTCGCCAGGTCCGTGTAGGCGCACGGCAGGTTCGTGGCCCGGTTGAAGTCCAGGACGATCGTGCCGTCGGCGGCGGGCGGATCCAGGGCCAGGGACCGGTTGGCGGCGTAGGTGGTGACCCCGGAGGTCGCGTCGGTGAACAGCACCATGAGCCGGCCCGCACCGGAGCCGGGGAACGCGGTCAGCGACAGCGGACGTCCGTCGAGCTCGAACTCGACCCTGCCGGGAGCCTCGTAGACATGTTCCAGGCCCTCGACGGCGGCGCCCACAGTGGTCGGCCGCGGTGTGTCGAAGGGGACGTAGCGGCCCGTCACGGCCCAGCGCGGGTCGGGGGCGTAGGCGGGTGTTCCCTTGAAGGAGGTGCGCAGCGGTGCGTCCGGGTGCCGGGGGCGCACGATGTCGTGCCCGCCGCGCTTGGCGACCTCGATGACGGCGTCCCTCCAGACGGCCTCGACGCCGCCGCGTTCGGGAAGCACGCCGAAACGGTGCTCACCGGTCACGGTCGTTCCGTCGACGACCAGTTCCTCGCCCTCGTCGAGGGTTACGACGACCCCCTCCGGGCCGGTGTGCCACGCACCGGGCGCGTCCGGGAAGCGCTGGGGCCGGTCGTCGAGCCAGTGCAGTCCGGTGATGGCCAGGAAGCCGTGCGGGGCGGCGAGGCGTGCCTCCTGGGCGCGGTGCCACTCCTGCCAGGTCTCGGTGAAGGCGGCGAGGTCGGTGATGGTCTCGGCGGTCATGTGATCTCCTTCGTCACGGGGGTCGGGGGAGCGCGGCGGTCGGGCAGCCGGGCTCGACGGTGTGCTCAGCGGGCCAGTTCGCCCAGGAGCCGCCAGGTGCGCCGGCGGTCCCTCTCTCCCGCGATCTCGGTGCCCGAGAACACGACCTCGGTGGCGCCGGCGTCGCGGTAGCGCCGGATCTCGGCCTCGACGGTCTTCTCGTCGCCGATCACGGCGAGGTCGGCGGCACGTCGGCCGCCGGAGAGTTCGATGACCCGCGCGTAGGACGGGATCTGCTCGTAGAACGCCAGGTTCTCGGTGGCCTTGGCCCGTACCGCGTCGACGTCGTCCGTGACCACGCCGGGCACCAGGGCCACGATCCTGGGCGCCGGGCGGCCGGCGGCCTCGGCCGCGGCGGTCACGGCGGGCACGATGTGGTCGGCCAGGGCGCGTGGGCCCGCCAGGTAAGGGAGGATGCCGTCCGCCAACTCGCCGCTGACTCGCAGTGCCTGTGGTCCCATCGCGGCGACCAGCAGGGGGACACCGTCCTCCGCGCCCGGCACCCGGGCGGGGATCGGTGTGGTGGCGGTGAGCAGCTCGCCGTGGAAGTCGGCCGTGCCGGACTCCGTCAACTGCCGCAGCGCGGTGAGGAATTCACGCAGCCGGGCGATGGGGCGTTCGAAGGGCAGGCCGAAGCCGGTCTCCGTGAGGAGTCTGGTGCCCAGGGCCAGACCGAGGTGGTAGCGGCCGTTGGTCGCCGCCTGGGCGGTCTGGGCCTGGCTGGAGACGAGCAGGGGGTGCCGGCCGAAGACGGGGATCGCGGAGGTGCCGACCTGTAGTCCGGGCACCTCGCGTCCGACGATCGCGGCGAGCTGAGGCGAGTCCGCGCCGAAGGTCTGCCCGAACCATGCCGACGTGACACCGAACTCGGCGGCTTCCGCCGCGAGTTGAACGGTCGCGTCGACCTGGTTCGATGCCTCGGACGCGTTGAGTGCTACTCCGACAGTCATGTCAGTTCAGAACGAGCGCCGGCCGAACGCGCATTCCGGTCCGCGTGTGACAGCTTCTTGTCAGTCATGTGTACAGCGGGCCGTGCATCCAGGCGCCGTTCACGTCGTAGAAGTGCGCCCGTCCACCAGGCGGCCCTCTGTCTCGGTGCTCAGCGCCAGCCCAGTGCCGGAGCGACGTGGGTCAGGATGCTCTCGATCACGTGGGCGTTGTAGGCGACGCCGAGCTGGTTCGGCACGGTGAGGAGCAGTGTGTCGGCGGCGGCGACCGCTTCGTCCTCGGCGAGTTGCTTGACCAGGACGTCGGGTTCGGCAGCGTAGGACCGGCCGAAGATGGCCCGGGTGTCGGCGTCGATATAGCCGATCTGATCCTGGGAGTTGCCCTCCCGGCCGAAGTAGGCGCGGTCCCGGTCGTCGACCAGCGCGAAGATGCTGCGGCTGACCGAGACGCGCGGCTCGCGGGTGTGTCCCGCCTCCCGCCAGGCCTCGCGGTAGGCCTCGATCTGCTTGCGCTGCTGGACGTGCAGCGGTTCGCCGCTCTCGTCGTCCTTGAGGGTCGAACTCTGCAGGTTCATCCCGAGCGTGGCCGCCCACGCCGCGGTGGCGTTCGAACCGGACCCCCACCAGATTCGGTCCCTCAAACCCTCCGAGTGCGGCTCGACGCGCAGGAGCCCGGGTGGGTTGGAGAACATGGGATTGGGGTGGGGCTGCGCGAATCCCTCACCCTTCAGTACCTCCAGGAGCCGCTCGGTGCGGGCGCGGGCCATGTCGCTGTCGGTGGTGCCCTCGGCGGGCAGATGCCCGAAGTGGCGCCAGCCGTCGATGACCTGCTCCGGGGATCCCCGGCTGAGGCCGAGTTGCAGCCGACCGCCGGAGATCAGGTCCGCGGCGCCCGCGTCCTCGGCCATGTACAGCGGGTTCTCGTAGCGCATGTCGATCACACCGGTGCCGATCTCGATCCGGCTGGTTCGCGCGCCGATGGCCGCGAGCAGCGGGAACGGTGAGGCGTACTGTCGCGCGAAGTGATGGACCCGGAAGTACGCGCCGTCGGCGCCCAGCTCCTCCGCGGCGACCGCGAGGTCGATCCCCTGGAGCAGGGCGTCCGCCGCGGAGCGCGTCCGGGAGTGCGGTGACGGTGTCCAGTGACCGAAGGACAGGAACCCGATCTTTTTCATACCGCTTTCAACAATCAAGCGGGACGTTCATTCCCTGCCGTCCTGCAGCCGGTCGTGCGGGGCTGCGACCATGTCGGTCTGCTCGCTCACCTCGCACACTTAGGCGTTGGCGTAGTCGGACAGGGCCGGTTCCAGGAGATCGAAGGCCTGAGCGGCTTCGGCGGTGATGGTTTCCGCGATCCGGTCGTTGGGATGTCCGGCGAGAGTGAGTTCCTGGATGCGGTGGAACAGCATGCGGTGAACGGAGCCCAGCAGTTCGGCGACGGTCCGGACGGTGATGTCGTCTGGACGGGCACCGGTGGCCCCGGCGAGCGCGTGAGCGAGGTGCTGGGCGCGTCGGTCGTGGAGGCCGCGTACGCAGTTGCTCAAGGTGGGGCTGTCAGCAATCATGCGGGCGAACTCCTGGCCGGAGAAGCCGGCGACCGGGTCCTGGGACGCCACGGAGTCGGCGAAGGCGCGGCGCAGCGCGGCCAGGGCTGATTCTCCCGGGTGTCGCCCGTCCACGGTGCGTGCCAGCGAGGCGGTGAACTGCTCCTGGTGGTCCAGCGCCAGGTCTTCCTTGCGGGGGAAGTAGTTGGTGACCGTCTTCTTGGCGACGCGGGCTGCGGTGGCGATCTCGGCGATGGTCGTCTGCTCGAAGCCCTGCTCGATGAACAGCCGTGTCGCGTGGTCGGAGATGAGCTGCCGGGTCTCCTGCTTCTTCGTCTCGCGAAGTCCGGCCTTCGGGGGCGGCGTCTGAGTAGCCATGACGCAATCTTACCCCCGTAGCATTTTTATGTTGACACTATGGATGGGCATGGCTAAGTTTACGTCCGTCGTAAATTTACGTCGATCAGACGGTGGCAGGGCGCCGCCCGAGTGTCGCCGTAATCGCTGAGCCCGTCCACCGCATCCAGGGAGCCTTGTGCAGTTCACCGCCTCCACCGTCTCGCTGACCGTCGACGACGTCATCCGTTCGCAGGAGTTCTTCACCACCCATCTGGGCTACGTCGTCCGGCAGTCGGCCGACGGGTTCGTGGCCATGGCCCACGACGACGCGGTCGACGTCGTCCTGCTCGCCCGCGGTATCGAGGTGCTGCCGCCCGAGCAGCGTGAGCAGCGGGTCAGCGGGCTGATCCTGGCCTTCACCGTCGCCTCCGGCCTGCAAGAGCACGAAGAGCGCCTGCGTGCGGCCGGAGTCCGCATCACCATGCCGTTGCGCCAGGAGCCGTGGGGCGAGCGCCTGTTCCAGGTCACCGATCCCAACGGCGTGATCGTCCAGTTCGTCGAGTGGGCTGCTCCCGAGCACGGCTGACCCCGCCCGCCCCAACGGGCCTCGGGCCTGTCGCCCGGTCCGCACCGATCGCCACCTGCCACCCGCCAGCCGATCCACCAGGAGCCCCCTTGCGCAAGCTCGTCTACTACATCGCCACCACCCTCGACGGCTTCATCGCCGGGCCCGACGGCGCCGACCCCACCGGTCCTGACGGTTTCTGGCCGGTGCCCATGGACTATGTGCAGTACCTGGCCTCGCAGTACCCCGAGACGCTGCCCGCCCCGGCCAGGCAGGCGTTGTCCATCACCGCGGAGGGCACCCACTTCGACACGGTCATCGAGGGACGCAAGACGTACGAGATCGGCCTCGACGCCGGTTTGACCAACGCCTACCCGCACCTGCGGCACCTCGTGTTCTCCACCACGATGACCGAGAGCCCCGACCCGGCCGTGGAACTGGTCGCGAGCGACCCGGTGGCGAAGGTGCGGGAGTTGAAGCAGGAGAGCGGCAAGGACCTCTGGCTGATCGGCGGCGGCGAACTCGCGGGCGCCCTGTATGCCGAGATCGACCAACTGATCCTCAAACTCGGCCCGTTGACCATCGGTACCGGCATCCCCCTCTTCGGGCGCCGGGGCGCGTTCGACCCGCAGACCTGGAATCTGACGGGCCACACCGTCCTGGAGAGCGGGGCAGCCTTCCTCACCTACACCCGCGGCTGAGGGAGAGACCGCCGTGCCTGGTGCCGTGGGCCGGACCTGCGGCCCCACGGCACCAGGCACGGCTCTCCGGCCACCGTCCCGGAATCGTCACCGGAGCGCACCTGCGGCCGGTGAGGTGATCGCGGCCCTTTCCGGAGCCCTCGGGACTTCCTGAAGGCCTCGTGACTTCCTGAGGCACCCTCCCGGTCAGACGGAGCCGGTCCCGGCAGGCGACGGCAGCGTGTGGTCGCCTGTCGGCGCCGGGCCGGCCGCCGGGTCCTGATGGCCGGAGTCCTGCCGGGCGCTGTCGCCGAGGAAGCCACCCGACTGGTGCCTCCACAACCTGGCGTACATGCCCTGCCCCGCGAGCAACTCCTCGTGGGTTCCCTGTTCGACGACGCTCCCACGGTCCAGCACGACGAGACGGTCCATGCCCGCGACCGTGCTCAGCCGGTGCGCGACCACAAGGGCTGTGCGCCCCTTCATCAGCCGCCACAACGCGTCCTGGATGAGGATCTCGCTCTCGGAGTCCAGCGCGCTGGTCGCTTCGTCGAGCAGCAGCACCGGCGCGTCCCGCAGGATGGCCCGGGCCAGGGCGACGCGCTGACGCTGGCCGCCCGAGAGCTTCACCCCTCGCTCGCCCACCAGCGTGCCGAAACCGTCGGGGAGTTGCTCGGCGAACTCCGTGACATGGGCGGCCTCGGCCGCCGCGAGGATCTCCGCGTCCGTCGCGCCGGGCCGGGCGAAGGCGATGTTGTCCCGCAGCGGCCGGTGGAACATGGCGGGTTCCTGAGGGACGTAGGCGATCAGTGACCGCAGGTCGCTCTGCCGCAGCCGGCTGATGTCCTGGCCGCCGATGAGGATGCGTCCACCGTCGATGTCCGCCATCCGCAGCAGCAGGCGGGTGAGGGTGGTCTTGCCGCCGCCGGACCGGCCGACCAGCCCGATCCGCGCACCCGCCGGCACGTCCAGGTCGAGTCCCTCGAAGATCGGCGCCGCGCCCGCGTGGGCGAACGTGACCTTCTCGAAGCGGACACTGGAGTCACGGGGCGCGAGCGGCTCCGGCTTCGGCGGGTCGACCACGGTGGGCGGGTCAAGGAGCAACTCCGTGAACTGCGCTGCCTCGGTCATCGAACTCTCGAGGCGCCGGTAGATCTGATTGAACTCGAACATGATCTCGGTGGCCTGGGAGTAGTAGGTGAAGGCGACGACCACCCCCTCCACCCCCAGCCCCGGTCCGCCGAAGGCGATCGCCACGATCAGCCCCAGCACGTTGGTGGCGACGGACATCGGCGCGATCACGGTGTCGACGCGCAGGTTGCCGTAGTCCCACGACCGAAGCGTCAGCCGCCGGGACTCCGCCACACGGCTGCGGTGCTCGGCTCCTTCGCGCTCCTCGGCCGCGAACGCCCGGATGGTCTCCATGTTCATGAGGCTGTCGGCGACATGGCCGGAGACGCGGGCGATCGCCGCCTCCCGCTCGTTGACCAGCCGTTGCCGACGCCGGATCAGCGGGGTCGCGGCCACCAGGGTCAGCGCCATCATCACCAGCAGACCGGCGACCAGCATCGGCGAGTAGGTCCACAGCACCGCGGCACCGAAGAGCAACGGCACCAGACTGCCCACGATCCGGTACGTCATCGTGTCGATGTAGTCCTCGAAACGCTTGCCGTAACTCAGTACCCGCTTGGTGAGGGAGCCCGCGAAGTTGTCGTGGAAGAACGCCGCGTCCTTCGCCAGCAGTTCGTCCATGCCGTCGACGTAGAGGTGCTCCATGCCGAGCGCGGCCACCCGGTTCAGACAGTGTTGCCCGACCCGCCACACGGCCTCGGAGAGCAGCAGGGTCACCCCGAAGCCGAGCAGGTAGGGCGACGCGGAGCCGAGGGTGAGGCCGTCGCCGGTGGCGGCCTGCCCCGCGAGCTTGGCGATCAGCAGGGGGGCGACGTAACGGATGCCGATGTTGCCGAGGGCCGGAAGCAGCAGCGCCGGCAGCGTCAGCCACCGGAGCCGCAGGAGTTCGAGGTTGTAGTGGCGCAGCGCCAGGAGGACCGCACTCCTGCCCGGAGCGGAACCGTAGGTCTCAGAGGTGCCCATCACACTCCCGGAGGTGAGGAAGCGGGCAGTGTCCCGTCGAACAAGGTTCTCAGTCCATGCATTTACGGCGGAGCGGTGATAATCGGACACCTTTGCCGAGGCCGTCAAGGACGGTTACTGGCGTGGGACTTCACCTCAACGAGCCAGAGGCACACGCAACCTGCGCCGCTCGCGTTCCGGGCTAGGGTGGAGCCCATGTCTGTGAACATCCATCTCTACCTGGACATTCTCAACCTCGCCTCCGCCGAGGAAGCCGACGCGGTAGCGGTGTCGGTGGAAGAAGTCCTCAAGGACCACGGAATCGAATCGTGGATGCAGGTGGGTGTTTACCACCAACCGCCGAAGGTTCTGGCGAGCAGCGAGCACGGACCGATCATCATCAGCGGATTCGGCAAGTGGTCCGAGCGCTTCGAGGCCGACGCGACCGAGGCGATCCGCGCCACGGCGCCGGACGCCCGGATCGAGTTGGAGTGGGGCTACCCGGACGAGAGTTGACAGGGCGCCGGCGGGCACCGGCACGCGAGACAGGCGCCCGCCGACAGGTCACCTCCCGGCAGCCGCCCATTGCTCTGCTCAGCACCGTGCGCGGCCGTCAACTCGTCCCTGTTACCGGGGATGGATGCCCGGGCCCTGGTCTCGGCCGGCCAGTGGGGTGGGGGAGAGGTCGGCGGGTTCCTCGCCGGCTTCCAGAAGGGTGTCGGCCGCGCCTACGACCAAGGGGTCGGGTTTGCCGACGGCTTCGGGGTCCTTGTCCGGGTAGTCGCAGCGCTGGAGCAGACTGCGCATCGCCTCCAGGCGGCCCCGCCGTTTGTCGTTGTTCTTCACGACGGTCCATGGCGCGAACTCGGTGTCGGTGGCGCGGAACATCTCGACCTTGGCGGCGGTGTAGTCGTCCCAACGATCGAGGGAGGCCACGTCGGTGGGGGAGAGTTTCCAGCGCCGTACGGGATCGACCTGGCGGATGGCGAAGCGGGTCCGCTGCTCGGCCTGGCTGACGGAGAACCAGAACTTCACCAACAGGATGCCGTCCCGGGTGAGCATCTGCTCGAACTGCGGGGCCTGTTCGAGGAACCTCTCGTGCTCGTCGTCGGTGCAGAAGCCCATGACCCGTTCCACACCGGCCCGGTTGTACCAGGAGCGGTCGAAGAAGACCATCTCGCCGCGGGCGGGCAGGTGGGCGACGTAACGCTGGAAGTACCACTGGCCCGCCTCGCGTTCGGTGGGCTTCTCCAGAGCGACCACCCGAGCACCGCGCGGGTTGAGCCGCTCGGTGAAGCGCTGGATGGTGCCTCCCTTGCCGGCGGCGTCGCGCCCCTCGAAGAGGATCACGACCCGTTGGCCGGTCTCCTTCACCCAGCGCTGCATCTTCAGCAGTTCGATCTGGAGGATGCGCTTGGTGCGCTCGTACTCCTGACGGCCTATCTTGCGGTCGTAGGGATAGTTCTCCCGCCAGGTCTCCACCGGGCTGCCGTCCGCGTCCAGCAGGACCGGGCGCTCCGGTCGGCGCCGGTCCACACTGAGGCCGTCCAGGAGCGTCGCCTCCACGGGCGCGTCCTCCGCGTCGTCGCCGGTCAGGGCCATGTGCTCGTCATCCGACACCGCTGCTCTCCCGAACTGCTCGTTGCTTGCCCTTACGGGCCCGGCGACGACTGCCGCCGGACCGTCCCGCTCCGGGGGCCACCGCCCTCACTTCTCGGCGCCGAGGCTCAGAACGGCATACGCCCGCGGGCCCGCCGACCGGCCGCACCACTGCGTCCCATGGCCCGCGAGCTGGAACTGAACGGCTTGCTCAGCAGTCGGCCGAAGACGCCCGGTGCCTTCGATCCGGCGCGCGATCCGGCTCCCAGGCCGCGCTGGGCACCGTTCTGCGGGTGCCGGGACAGCCGCGGCAGCAGGAAGGCCAGCACGGCCAGGACGACGCAGCCGGCAATGACAAAGCCGATGACCATCGTTGTCTCCAAGATTCGGTGGCAGGCAGGTCCTGTGCTCTTCTGTTCCACCGACTGCCCCGTCCGCCTGAACCAACACTGCCCGCACCGCCCTCCGGCCGCATTCGCTCCAGACGAGCGCGAGCAGATGTCAGGCAAGGCACGCCCCGGCCGCGCTGGCCGGACGCAGGTACGGGGCGGGTGCGAGGTCACGGCCGGCGCAGCACACCATGCGGCTCAGCCGTGCGGCGTGCAGGGTGGGGGCATGGCCACCGATCACCCCGTAGTCGTGTACCCGCCCACGGCGGACGGTGGCCGACGCGTACGGATCGACGGGCACTTCGTCGGCATCGCCTACGGCGTTCTCGACATCGCCGCATTCGTTCAGGAGGCCGGGCTCCAGGACTGGGACGAGATGGACGTCGTCCGGTCCTCGCTGATCGAGTGGCGCAGCGGCGGGCCCGACGTCTGGACGCCTGAGTGATCGCGATCCGTGTGGTGTCGTGCGACTCGGGGAGGACTTCTGCGGCAGCGCAACCGCATGGTTGACGCGCGTAGCCACCCGGCCTCACCCTGAGCGGTGGATGGTCACGCAGTGACAGTCGATCCGTCTCATGGGGCTCTTCGAAACGTACGGTCGGGAGGCCGAATGTTCGTACGTGTGGCACGGTTGATCGCCTCGTTTGTCATGGTCGCGACAGGAGTGGTGGTGGGAGTGGGCGTCAGCGCGGGTACCGCCGCGGCTGACGAGTGCTACACCTGGGGACGCACCCTCTCCCAGGGGACGTCCGGCGCTGATGTGACCCAGCTGCAAATACGTGTCGCCGGGTGGGTGACCTCCGGCGAGCGCCTGTCCTACGACGGTCAGTACGGGGCGCGTACCGCGGCAGCGGTCAAGAAGTTCCAGTCGGCGTACGGTCTGACCGCGGACGGCGTGGCGGGACCTGCGACCTTCGCCAAGATCTACTCCCTCCAGGACGCGGACTGCACGCCGGTCCACTTCAGCTACGCGGAGCTCAACAAGTGCAACTCCGACTGGTCGGGCGGTGCGGTCTCCGCGGCCACGGCGAAGGCCAACGCCCTGAAGACCATGTGGAAACTGGAGGCGATGCGCCACGCACTGGGTGACGTGCCGATCACGATATCGAGCGGCTTCCGTTCCTACGCCTGCAACAACACGGTCGGTGGATCGTCCACGAGCCGCCATCTCTACGGCGACGCCGCCGACCTCACCGGCTCGCTGAGCCTGTGCCGGCTCGCCCAGCAGGCCAGGACGCACGGCTTCTCGGAGATCCTCGGCCCGGGCTACCCGGATCACAACGACCACACGCATCTGGCGTTCGACCCGTCGCCCTACTGGTCCGCGCCCACCTGCGGGATCTGAGAGAGGGCAGGCGTCCCGAGTGTGCCGAAGCACTCCTGACCGCGGCCGGCGGGCTGTGCGACCACGCCTCAGCCCGCCGACCAGGCGCGCCTTCGGTGCGCGGTGCAGCCCCAGCTCCACCAGACCCTCCTGCGCCACCGGAGAGCGGCCGGGTGTGTACCGGGTTCCGAAAGGGAACCTGTGCAACCTGATCGTGGCACGGCGGAAGGGAACCCGGTGGCGGTGTCGGACTCGGCGGCGAACGGACCGCGCGCGGGCGGTGGCAAGGACGGGTACGTCCCGGATCCCAACCGGTGGCACGCGCTGTGGGTCACCCTCGTCGCGGGGTTCATGAGCCTGCTCGACGTGACGATCGTGGCGGTGGCTCTGCCCACCGTCCAGCGCCAGCTGGGCGCCACCCCCGCCCAGGTGCAGTGGGTGGTCTCCGGGTACGCCCTGACGTTCGCCCTGGCCCTGGTCACCGCCGGGCGGCTCGGGGACGCCCTCGACCGGCGCCGCATCTTCCTGATGGCCCTGAGCGGGTTCACCCTCTTCAGCGCCGCGTGCGGCGCGGCCCCGAACATCGGCCTGCTGGTGGCGGCCCGGCTCGCCCAGGGGCTGGCCGCCGGCTTCATGGCCCCGCAGAACTCCGCCCTCATCCAACAGATGTTCCGCGGCGCCGAACGCGGCCGCGCCTTCGGCTTCTTCGGCGCCACGGTGGGCATCTCCTCCGCCGCCGGACCCCTCACCGGCGGCGCCATCCTCGCCCTCGCCGACGGCTCCGACGGCTGGCGCTGGATCTTCCTCGTCAACGTGCCGATCGGTGTCCTCGCCGTGCTGCTCGGTCTGCGCCTGCTGCCACGCGTCGAGCGCTCCGGCCGTGGCTCGGTGGACGTCCCCGGCATCGTGCTGCTGGGGACGGGCGTGCTGGCGGTCATGTATCCGCTGGTACAGGCGGAGGCCGGCGGCATCGAACGACTGTGGTGGCTCTTCCCCGTGGGCGCGGCGCTCCTCGCCCTCTTCACCCGGCGTCAGTTCCGCCTGGTCGCGCGCGACGCCCAGCCGTTGCTGGATCCGCGCCTGTTCACCACCGTGCGGGGCTACGCGGTCGGCGCGGGAGTCGGCACGCTGTACTTCATCGGCTTCAGCGGGGTGTGGCTCGTCTTCGCGCTCTTCTACCAGCGGGGGCTCGACTTCACCCCGTTGCGGTCCGGGCTGGCGGTCACCCCGTTCGCCCTCGGCTCCGCAGCCGCCGCGGTGGTGGCGGGCCGGCTCGTGGACCGCTTCGGCCGGCTGCTCACGGTGTGCGGGCTGAGTGCCGTCATCGTCGGCATGGGGGGCGCCGCGCTGCTGCTGTGGCTCGTCGCGGACGAGTCGGCGCCCTGGGCGGCCGCACCGGCGCTGTTCGTCGCGGGCATCGGCGGGGGCTTCGTCGTCTCCCCGAACATCACCATGACCCTGCGAGACGTGCCCGTCCGGATGGCGGGGGCGGCGGGCGGCGCCCTGCAGACAGGCCAGCGTCTCGGGGCGGCCGTGGGTACGGCGGCCCTGCCCGGCATCTACTACCTGGTCCTGGGCAGCACCGACCACTACCGCACGGCACTGGTCACCGCCCTCGGCGTGGCCCTGGTCGGCATGACCGCCTCGTTGGCACTGGCCACCGCCGACTGGCTGCGCGACCGCGGCGGCGACGCCGGGCACCGCTCCTGCCCGGACGAGGTCGCCAACAGCCCCGTCCATTCCCGGCACGCCTGACCTGGAGGCCGTACGGGGTCCCGTCCGCTCTGCGTTGCAGAGCGGACGGCAGGAGTCCGGATGCGGGCGGGGCGGGTTCCCTCAGGGTTCAGATGCGTACGACGGCGAAGTCGGGCAGGTCGGGGTAGAGCTCCTGCCGTGTCTGCGTCACACACTCCACGACGACCGGCTCGTCGCGGGCGGTGGCGGCGAAGTCCGTGGCGTTGTGCTCGGTGCCCGACAGGTTCACCCCGCGGCCTTCGAGGCACTCGCCGACGGCTCGTCTCAGCGGCTGGTCCATCACCTTGCGGTGTGATTCCACGTACGTGGGCTCGATCATCGACAGATGGCCGAGGTTGCAGCGCTGCACCCGGTCGTTGTAGGTCGCCGGTTCTCCCGACGGGGTGATGTCGTACAGCAGGCTCAGTCCGTCGATGGGGCTGAGCACCGGGTTTCCGGTGCGGTAACCGCTGTCCTCGACGCAGGTGAGGAAGCGTGTGATCGCGGTGCGGTACTCGCCCGGCGTCACCCGGCCGTCTCGTAGTGCCCAGCGCTGGCCCGGAAGGGGCACGTCCTCGTTCGCCCCTTGTGTACCGCTGTCGGTGCTGCCGGGGGAGCAGGCCGCCACCGCGACTGCCGTCAGCAGCGCGGTGGCGACGCATCGGAAGCGCACCTGCTAGCTCCGGGTCACGTTGCACGAGTCGCAGCCCCAGTGCAGCCCGTTGGCGGCCCTGGTGGTGGAGGTGTGCGAGGTGTAGGCGTTCTCGCTCGTGCCGTAGGCGCGGGGCGTCCACCAGCCGGTGCCGTACTCGATGGCCGAGCTCAGCCGGCCGCTGCAGTCACCGCTCTGCTTGCGGGTCTGGGCCCAGTTGTAGCTGCCGGTGAACCCGCTGGAGACGTAGTTCGTCCCGCAGGAGCGGCTCACCGCCCGGTTGTTGCCGAGTGCGTTCGCGGACGGTGCCGCGAGAGTCGAGACCACGATGGCGAGGACTCCTGTCGCCGCCACTTTCGAAAGCCGTCTGCCCGCGAGAATTCGTCCCATCACTTCTCCTCCTCGATGGAAGCCAGAGCCGGCGGTGGCCCCGCGAGGCGCACGGACCGGTTGGCGCGAACTCATGTTCCCGGGCCCTGACCTCTGCTGTCATGCTCATGCGACCCTGCTGACACATGGCAGATGAGAGATCTGAGCACAGGGGGGACCACGTTGCTCCGCTTTCATTTCACGCCTGAGGACCTGACCAGACTCAGGATCGCCACCGCACCGCACCCGCTGTGGGAGATCGCAGCGAGCCTCCACCGCTTCCAGACCCAGGAAGGACGATGGGCCTACGCGCCCTGGTACCGCACCGCGCGCTCGGTCCTGTGCGGAACCGGCCTGGACCGCATGGTACGAACCGTCCTGCTGCCCCTCTTCCCGCGGGCGCACTACTTCCCCGACTTCCTCACCCCGGCCGACGGCATCGCGGGCCTCGACGCCGGGCTCGAATCCATCCTGGCCGCGCCGGCACGACAGGTCGCCCAGGAGGTGACCAAGCTCCGGGAGATCGTCGGCGCTCCCGCCTGGACCCGCAAGCTCACCGACGGCGGGATGCGGGACCAACTCGTGCGCGCGTTACGCGCCTACCACCACGCCGTGATCACCCCGTACGAGGAGTGCCTCGACGGCCGTCTGCACGCCGAGCGCGCCCGGCAGACCCGCACGCTCTGCGGTACGGGCATCGAAGGCGTCCTCAACACCCTGGCGCCCTCCATCCGATGGCGCCCGCCCGTCCTGGAACTCGGCAGATACCCGACCGAGGGCGACATCCACCTCGGTGGTCGCGGACTGCTCCTCATCCCCTCCTACTTCTGCTGGAACACCCCGGTCTCGCTGGCCGACCCCGACCTGCCTCCCGTACTGCTCTACCCCCTCCACCACCCGCCCCCCGCGCCCCAGCACGCCGCCGGCCACGCACCGCTGCACGCCCTGCTCGGCAGCACCCGCACCGGCATCCTGCGGGCCGCGGCCATCGGCGCCACCACCACCGAGGCGGCCCGGCACGCCGGTGTCACCCCGACGACAGCGAGCCACCACACGACCGTCCTGCGCGACGCGGGTCTGATCACCAGCCACCGCCACGCCAACACCGTGCTCCACGCCCTGACACCCCTCGGGGCCTCCCTGCTGCAACAAGACGGGTGGCAGCGCATCCCCTGACCCCGCTGGACGGCGCGATCAAGTTTTCCGGGTGCAGGCCGAATCCTTTCGGCGGGCCCGTGCCTCCTATACATGTGCCGACGAACGTCGGGACGGAACGAGGAGGTTGTCATGCTCGTAGGTGTCGCCATCGCCGCCGGAGCCGTACTGCTCTGCACGTGCAGCTACGTCGTCATGCGCAAGCGAAAGCACGCCCGTGGCTGAGTCGTCCTGGCCCGCTGAGCAGCTGATCGTCGCCGCCCAGCGCGGCGACGTCGATGCGATCACCGCGCTGGTGTCGGGTTCGCACCCGAACGTGCGGCGGTTCGCGCGCTCCCTCTGCGCCACACCCGAGGACGCCGAGGACGCGACGCAGGAAGCCTTGATCATCCTCTATCGCAAGATCGGGATGCTACGGGCGTCCGGCGCACTGGCGTCGTGGATGTTCCGCATCGTCCGCAACGAGTGCCTGCGACGGGTGCGGACGACGCGGGTCCACGCACCCCTGCCGGATGCCGCCGTGCGCTCGGCCGAGGAGGTGGTTCTGCAACGCATCGAGGCGGGGAGGGTGGCAGCGGCCGTCGCCGCTCTCCCGGAAGAGCAGCGCAGCGTGTTGATCATGCGGGACATCCAGGGCTACAGCGGACGCATGACCGCCGATGCGCTCGGCCTCAGTACCGCCGCGATGAAGTCCCGCCTGCACCGCGCCCGCGCCGCGGTTCAGCAGTCCCTCCGTGTCCCACCCGAACCCGAGCCTGGAGATACGCATGACGACAACCAAAGCCGACCGTCCTGACTTCGCGAGTTCCTCCCTGCCCCGGCACCTGCTCCGGGGCGTGATCGGGTTCGGCAGCCTGATCGGCTCGGTCGCGTTCCTCTCGACCGTCGGTCCGGTGAGTCTGCTGCTCCTGCCGGTCGGCCTGTTGGCGCTGCGGGGCTGCCCGATGTGCTGGACCATCGGCATGATCCAGACCATCTCGCGCAACCGCCTTCAGCGCACCTGCGAGGACGGCCAGTGCAGGCTGGCCGTGGCGGATCGCGACCACGGGGAACGCCCGAGCGAACTGGTCTCGCCGTAGCGGAACCGCGGGTTCGGTGTCCGTCTCCGTGATGTCCGGGCCGGTGAGTCACCGATAGGATCCGCGGGTTGTCTCAACGGGGAGGGACCATGGCCGAAGGCCAGGAGATGATCAACAGCGGCGGGGAAAGTATCGCCGAGACGCAGGACCAGGCGGCGGTGCAGGTGGTGTACCGGCCTCAGCCGGCCGACACGTTGGTCGCGCTGCGGGTCCGGCAGCGGATCAAGCGGTGGGGGCTGGTGCTGCGGAGCGTGTTCCTCGTCCTGTGGGTGGGACAGTGGCTGCTGGTCACGATCGGCCGCGGCCGTGTCGACTTCGTGGCCACCGTCCTGTTCCTGCTGGTCGTCCTGTTGACAGTCGGCTATCCGCGCTTGCAGGCCGCCCAGGTGCAGCGTGTCGTCGCGGGACAGGGCGAGTACCGCACCACCGTGTCCGGTGCCGGCCTCACTACCAGCAACGACCACAGCACGCTCATCCAGAAGTGGTCGGTCCTCCAGGGCTACCGGGAGACGCCGGGCCACTTCGTCCTGCTCAGTCGGGATCCCAACGTCCTGTGCCTCGAGGTCCTGCCCAAGCGCGGGTTGAGCGGGGCCGAGGACGTCGACCGGCTGCGTGCCCTCCTGGATCGCCACTCCGTCCGGGTCTGAGCCGCGCGCCCACGCGGAGGGATGTCTCTCGCCTCGTGCACTGGGCGTGCGGGGGAGCGGTTCACAGGAAGCGGCGGATCGGAGTGACCGCGGCTTCCTTGGCGCGTTGCAGCGGTGCGCGTCGTTCCCAGCGGGAAAGGTCGATGTCCACGCTCTGTTCGAGGTCGGCGTCGTAGTCGCGGTCGAGCGCGGCGGTGAACGTCTCGTCCAGGACGGCGAGCATGACTTCCTCGTCGTGTTCCATGGAGCGGCGGTTGAAGTTGGTCGATCCGATCAGTGAGGCGACCGAGTCCACCGTGATGATCTTGGCGTGCATCATCGTGGGCTGGTACTGGCGGATGTGCACCCCGGCTTCCAGGAGCCGTGTGTAGTGGTGCTGGCCGGCGAGTTGGCAGGCGCGCTGGTCGGTATGGGGGCCGGGCAGGAGTATCTCGACCCGCACGCCGCGACGTGCGGTCTGGCACAGCAGGTCGATGAAGTAGGTGTCGGGCGCGAAGTAGGCGGTGGCGAGCCGGAAGCGCTCTTCCGCGGAGGTGAGCATGATCCGGACGAGGGTCTGCATGTCCTGCCAGCCGATGCTCGCCGATCCGCGCACCACCTGAACCACCGACGAGCCGACCTGCTCGTGTTCCGTGAAGCGGTCGCAGTGGTCGAAGAGTTCGTCGTGGCACTCCGCCCAGTTCTGCGCGAACGCGGCCGCGATCCCGTCCACCGCCGGGCCGCGTACCTGGACGTGGGTGTCCCGCCATTCGGCAGGATTGCGGGCGTTGCCGCACCACTCCTCGGCGATCCCGACGCCGCCGGTGAAAGCGGTGTGCTCGTCGACGATGAGGGCCTTGCGGTGGCAGCGGTGATTCTGTTTGAACGGCGAGAGCCACACGGGTTTGCGGAACCAGGCCACCTTCACGCCCGCGCCGCTCATGAGGTCCAGCAGTTCCGGCTCTATCTCCTTGGCGCCGAAGCCGTCCAGCAGCAGTCGCACGCGGACCCCGGCGGCGGCGCGTTCGGCCAGCGCGGCGGCGAAGGTGTGCGCGATGTCACCACGCCAGTACACGAACGTCATCATGTCGATGGTGTGCCTGGCCGAGCGGATGGCCTGGAGCATCGCGGGGAAGATCTCGTCACCGTTGCGCAGGGGGACCAGGTCGTTCCCCTCGGTCGCGGCGATGCCGATGAGCCGTTCCAGACGGCGGCGCAGGCGTTGCTTGCGCGCTGCCTGCGCATCGACAGGTGAAGGCGCAGGTCTGCCGTCGAGTCTCACGCGGAACCTCCTGTTGGGGTAGGGAGTCGAAAGGCTCGCCCCATCGGACGAACCCGAACAACCTCCTGCCCTGCGCTTGCCTCGGCATGCCGCCCACCAACGGGGGCCGCACGGTCCGACCGGCGGTGCCCCCGCTCGCTCCCGAAGCAGCGGCACAGCCTGTTGGCCAGGCCCTGCCGTCTCGTCCACCTCGGTCTCGCCGCGGAGCGTCGCGCATCCGGCGTGCGGCCATCCGGCGTGCGGCACAGGCCGTTGCCCGCTGTAGGGCCCCATGAGAGCATCAAGCCGGTCCGTCTGCTTTCTCTTGCGTTGCGCGACGTGAGCGAAAGGGGGCGGGCCGTCGCCGTGCCGAGGGTAAAGCACCATCCATCAAGGTCTGCGAATGACGGGTACCGCCTGATGTCCACAACTGAGCCGAGGGAAGCGCGTATCGAGGACGCGGGCAACGTTCTGGTGGCGCCTTCGGCGCTGCGGGACGATGGCTCGGTCCGGGATTTCTTCGGATCCGTGATCACCCCGGAGGACCTTTCCTCTGCCGCATTCGACCTTGCGCGGAAGACCGTCTACCTGTGTGGTGACATCTCCGGGATCAATGGCGTCCAACTGCGCGAAGCGGCGCGGGTGTTCGTGGTACGTCAGCTGTCGCACGGCTACGTCGAGGATGCCGCCCAGGACTGGACTGTGGTCGATCTCGGCCGAGTTCCCGTCCGTGTGCAGAGCGTGGGCGTGTACTACCGCCGGTTCTTCGACACGGGGGCCGATTATTTCGGACGGATCCGTGCGGAGCACGCGTTCCAGTCCCTGACCGAGTCCACCAAACCCGGAACGGCCCGTCGCAGCGGGATCTACCTGACGCCCGTGACGCGCGACGGCGGCGAACTGCATTTCCGTCTGCTCCGCTGCTCCACGAATCTTTCGGGGCCGACGGAGGGTTTCGGTCCGACCGACGCGCACATCGTCGAGGAGTTGAACCGCGAGGCTGATGCCGTCTTCCGGGACCATGCGCCGCTGAATCACGTTCTGGCGCAGATCTACCACAACACCCGTGCCACCGCTGAGCGCAGACAGTCAAAGGCCAAGATCTCGGCCCACGCCGACAAGACCAAGGACATGCCCGTCAACGGCGTCATGGCCTTCTGTACCTTCTACGATCGGCTCGACGGGATGGAACCCCTGGACGAAGACGCCTTCGATCACGGAGTGAGGGGGGTCAGTGGACTGACCAGACTTCACTTCCGGCTCAAGGAGGGGGCCGAGGAACGCGAGGGGAAGGCGCTGCCCGCGCATTTCACCCTGACGCTCCATCCCGGCTCCGTGTTCTTCATGCCGTTGTCCACCAACCGTCTGTACACGCACGAGATCCGTCCCTCGGCGCTGGACGCCGAGTCGCTTCCGACCCGACTCGGGTATGTGGTGCGCTGTTCCCGCACCGAAGCCGTGCACAAGGACGGGCAGACGTTCCTCAAAACGGCGGGAGGCCCGGTGCCGCTGGAGCCGCCCACACAGGCCGGCATGGACGAGCTGCGCAGGCTGTACGCGGAGGAGAACCGGACCTCGTCGTTCGTCGACTACGGCGACGGATTCGTCTTCAGCATGAACACGGGAGACTATCTTGCCCCCCGAGCCTAGGATCCCGGACGAGATCCTCACGTACGGGTTTCCGGCTGTCGAGAATCCCTTCACCGAGCTGTTCGCCTCTGTCCGTTGGGAGGACGTGGGAAAGGGCCGACGGGGCGCCGTGCTCACCAAGTCGGACGAGGCGGGTGGCGTACCGCTCGTGCGCACCACCACTCGATACCGCAATCCGGCGCAGCGCTTCAGGACGGTGCACGAACGGCTGGCACGGCAGGTCCAGGAACACGCGGCACTCCCGGTCGCCTTCAACAACGCCCTGATCGAGTGCTACACGAGCGCCTACACCACCATGGGGAGCCATTCGGACCAGGCTCTCGATCTGGCTGACGGCTCGTTCATCGCCGTCTTCTCCTGCTACGAGCGTCCTGAGGCGGGTCTGCCGCGGCAACTGATCATCGAATCGAAGGGGAGCGGCGGCGAAAGGTACGAGATTCCCCTCGCACACAACACAGTTGTCGCGTTCTCCCTCGATACCAACCGGCGGTTCAGGCACAAGATCGTATGGGACGGGTCCGCGCGGGCGGCGGACAACCAATGGCTGGGCGTGACGTTCCGGACGTCGAAAACCCTGGTCCGCTTCGACGACGGGCAGGTGCAACTCCCGCAGGGCGCGCGCCTCGTGGTGGCCGACGAGGAGCAGAGGCGCGAGTTCTACCGGCTGCGACGCCGTGAGAACGAGGAGACGGACTTCGTCTATCCCCCGCTGACGTACACCGTCAGCGAGAGTGATCTCCTGCCACCGCTCTGACCTGAGTGCGCTGCGGGTGTGCGATGTCGCGGTAGGGATGAACCACCGGGCTCCGGGCCGCGCCCGCGCCTGAGTACCGCCTCGGCGCGGCCCGAAGGGATGCGAGCCCGGGACAGGCCTCAGGCGATGGATGCCGAGATGATGGCGGAGACGGCGAGGTTGCAGGAGGCCGTCACCCAGACCGCGGGGTGAGGTTCCGTCTCGACCAGGGTCGCACCCAGGCGCCCCGGGGTGATCAGGTCCACGATCCAGAACGCCACGGCCATCATCACCAGCCCGAGCAGCCCGAACGTCCCGGTCGAGGCCAGCCCCTTGCCGAAGTCCTCGTACGTCGTCCAGATCGACGTGAACACGATGCCGCCTATGCCGAGCAGTGCGGAGCTGAGCACCAGGGCGGCGTTGCGGTTGCGCTCTTCCCAGATCTGTCGGCCGAGCTTTCCGGGCGTCAGTACGTCGACCAGGACGATGCCGAGAACCAGCAGGACCAGGCCCAGGCCTCCGTATGCGGTGGCCCGTCCGAGGCCGTTGACGATGTCGCTCATGAGGTTGCCGACTCCGTGAGGTGAGGGATCGTGAGTGATCGCGGTCAAGGAGAGGCAAAGTTAGCGCACCCGGGTGGTCCGCTGACCGGCGCCCGGGCCCGGGCGGGAGAGGAGGCCCGAGCGGGCTCCGGCGCCGGCCGCCGACGGAGCCCGCTCGGTGATGCCGGTGAGTGGTCAGGTGGTGTGCAGGGTCAGCCCGTAGCGGTTGAGGATCTCGTTGACGGGCTGGTGCCAGGTCTGGCCACCGCTGCCGCAGTTGCCCCAGCCGCCGGAGGTGACGCCCTGGGCCTGGTCGCCGCTGATGAAGGAACCGCCGGAGTCGCCCGGCTCGGCGCAGACGCTCGTCTTGGTCATCTGGTAGACGGCGCCCTGGCTGTAGTTCACGGTCTCGTTCTTTGCCAGGACGGTGCCGCAGTGCCAGTGAGTGGTGGAGCCCGAGCGGCATATCGAGGCGCCGACAGGGGCCTCGGCGGAGCCGCGGACGAGTTGGTCGGGGACCGTGCCCCAGCCGAGGACCACGGGCACGGTCCACCAGCCGCTGCCGACGTTCACCCAGGCGTAGTCGTCGCCCGGGAACGAGGAGCCCTGGAAGTTGCCGATGTAGGAGCGGTCCCAGCCGTACACGGCGGCGCTCGGCCGACCGCAGTGCCCGGCGGTGACGAAGCCGCCGTGCACGGAGAAGCCAATGGAGCAGCGGACGTTGCCCGTGTAGTAGGGGTCGCCGCCCACGGTGCCGGCGGCGAAGGTGCGTGGCGCCGTGGGCACGTCCCGCACGGTGACGGGTCCGGCCTGGCGGGCTCGGGTGAGGAAGGAGCGGACATCGTTGTCGTCCCGGTGCGCGGCGACGACGTTCACGACGACGGTGTTGGTCCTCGCGTCCACGTGCCAACTGCCGACTCCGGCGGGCGCGGACAGCGCGTCGATGCGCTTCTTCGCGGCGTCGAGTCGTGCCGCGTCATGGCGTACGAGGCGTACGTTCGCCCCGGCCGCGCGTACGGCGTCGGCCCGTGCGGGGCTCGTGACGGCGACGGTGAGCCGGCCGCGGTCGGCGTCGAACCAGGAGCCGGCGTAGGCGGAGCCGGCGGCGCTGCGGGCCTTGGGTTCGACGGCTGTGGCGGTCTTCTCGGCGGCCAGGCGGGTCTCGGCCTCGTCCCGGGTGAGCCCGAGGTCGCGCTGCATCGCGGCCAGCAGGTCGGCGGAGGCCGGTGCCTGGGGTGAGCGGGTGGGTGTGTCCGCGGCCGAGGCCGGCAGGGTGCTGGCGGTCGCCCAGGTGCCGAGGAGCAGGAGGGCGGACAGGGCGGTGCGCGGAAGTGTGGTGCGTCTCAAGGGAGTGACCCTTCGTTGTTCCAGCAGGGTGGGGGTGGAACAGCCGTGCTTGAGAGCGCTCTCGTGCGGGCAGAGCCTAGCCCGTGATCATGGATTGGTCCATGCCAACTTCAGCCGTCTGTCATGACGTTGGCGTCGGTGTCGGTGTCGGTGTCGCCAGGGAAGGTCGGCGGACCCGTTGGCGTCGTGCCCCGGAACGCCCACCGGCCAGGAGCTCGGGGGCTCCTGGCCGGTGGGCTGGGCATCGCGCTCAGCGGCGGACGTCGTACCGGTCGAGGTTCATCACCTTGTCCCACGCGGCGACGAAGTCCCGTACGAACTTCGCGTCGGCGTCACCGGAGGCGTAGACCTCGCTGAGGGCGCGGAGCTGGGAGTGCGAGCCGAAGACGAGGTCGACGGCGGTCGCGGTCCACTTCACCTCACCCGTGTTCCCGTCCCGGCCCTCATAGACGTTCTCGTCCGTGGCCGACGTGGACCACTGCGTCCTCATGTCGAGGAGGTTGACGAAGAAGTCGTTGGTCAGGACCTCGGGACGGTCGGTGAGAGCGCCGTGTGCGGAGCCCTTGTAGCCGGTGTTGAGGGCTCGCATGCCGCCGATCAGGACGGTCATCTCGGGGGCCGTGAGGTTCAGCATGTTCGCACGGTCGAGCAGGAGAGTCTCCGGGGAGAGCTTCTCGCCCGCCTTGAGGTAGTTGCGGAACCCGTCCGCCTTGGGTTCGAGCACGGCGAACGACTCCACGTCGGTCTGCTCCTGCGTGGCGTCCGTACGTCCGGGAGTGAAGGGGACGGTCACCTTGTGCCCGGCGTCGGCCGCGGACTTCTCGATGGCCGCACAACCGCCCAGGACGATCAGGTCGGCGAGGGAGACCCGGGTCCCGCCGGTCTGTGAGCTGTTGAAGTCCTGCTGGATCTGCTTGAGGGCGCGTACCGTCTCGGTCACCTCGGGAAGGTTGTTGACCTCCCAGTCCTTCTGCGGTGCGAGCCGGATGCGGGCCCCGTTGGCGCCGCCACGCTTGTCGGTGCCGCGGAAGCTGGCCGCCGAGGCCCAGGCGGTGGTGACGAGCTGGGAGACCGACAGGCCGGAGGCGAGGACGGTGGCCTTGAGGGCGGCGATGTCCGCGTCGGTGACCAGGTCGTGGTCGACCGGGGGGACCGGGTCCTGCCACAGCTGCGGCTCGGGGATCCACGGGCCGAGGTAACGCGAGCGCGGACCCATGTCGCGGTGCAGGAGTTTGAACCACGCCTTGGCGAAGGCGAGCGCGAACTGGTCCGGGTTCTCGTGGAAGCGCTTGGCGATCGGCCCGTAGACGGGGTCCATCCTCAGCGCGAGGTCCGTCGTCAGCATGATGGGGGCGTGCCGCTTGGACGGGTCGTGCGCGTCGGGCACCTTGTCCCGGGCGGAGGGGTCGGTGGGGGTCCACTGCTTGGCGCCGGCCGGGCTCGTCGTGAGTTCCCATTCGTAGCCGAACAGGTTGTCGAGGAACCCGTTGTCCCACTTCGTCGGCTCGTACGTCCACGCCCCTTCGAGCCCGCTGGTGAGCGTGTCCCCGCCGACTCCGCTGCCGCAGGTGTTCCGCCAGCCCAGGCCCTGCTGCTCGATGGGGGCGCCCTCGGGCTCGGGGCCGAGGTAGCTGGGGTCGACCGCCCCGTGACACTTGCCGAACGTGTGGCCGCCGGCGATGAGCGCCACCGTCTCCTCGTCGTTCATCGCCATCCGCCCGAACGTCTCACGGATGTCCCGGGCGGCGGCCAGCGGGTCCGGGTTGCCGTTGGGGCCTTCCGGGTTGACGTAGATCAGGCCCATCTGTACGGCGCCGAAGGGGCCGGTCAGTTCCCGGTCGCCGCTGTAGCGCTCGTCGCCGAGCCAGGTGTCCTCGGGTCCCCAGAAGATCTCCTCGGGTTCCCACTGGTCCTCCCGCCCGAAGGCGAACCCGAACGTCTTGAACCCCATGGACTCCATGGCGCAGTTTCCGGCGAAGACCAGGAGGTCCGCCCAGGAGATCTTCTGCCCGTACTTCTGCTTCACCGGCCACAGCAGGCGGCGCGCCTTGTCCAAGCTCGCGTTGTCCGGCCAGCTGTTCAGCGGGGCGAATCGCTGCGAGCCGCTGCCGCCGCCGCCCCGGCCGTCCGCCGTCCGGTAGGTACCGGCGGAGTGCCAGCTCATACGGATGAAGAGCGGACCGTAGTGACCGTAGTCGGCGGGCCACCAGTCCTGCGACGCGGTCATCACCTCGAAGACGTCGCGCTTGAGCGCTTCCACGTCAAGGGTCGCGAACTCCTTGGCGTAGTCGAAGTCCTCGTCCATCGGATTCGAATGCGATGAATGCTGATGGAGGATCTGGAGGTCGAGCTGGTTCGGCCACCAGTCACGGTTCGTCCGAGGACGGCTCGCCGAGGGGGTGGGGGAGGGGATTGCCGGGTTCTCGCTCTCACTGCCGGGCATGCGCGCAACCTGCTTCCTGCTCGGATGTGTCCTTTTGCCGGTTGTTGGTCCTGACGTTGTTCGCTTTGCCGGAGCCGGGCAATCCGACACGCACGCGGAGGGCGCCATGGCGCCCACAGGATGGAAACCCCGGCCCGGGCCGCGTCTCGTTCCGCTGTAGCGGCAGCACGGTAGAGACTCCTACGGGCGAGACTCCTACGGGCGAGGACGGGTCTCAAGGGGGCAGGTTCGCCGCCGTGGCCGTCGAGCGGCCGAGCGGGGCGGCTGAGCGGCCGGGAGGGCCGGGAGGGCTGCGCCGAGGCGGCCCCCGCGGCCCTTCTCAGGGGCCCTTCGCGCGCCCGGTCAGTGGCCCGAGCCCTGGGTGCCGCCGAGCTGGTCGCGGTAGCGGGGGTCGCCGAGGTACTTCTCCTCGTCGAAGACGGGCGCGGCCTTGACCTGGTCCTTGGTCCAGCTCAGGTGCACGGTCCGGGCCGCGTGGTCGATGCCCGAGACGGCCTCGGACGGGATCACCACGTCCTTGCCCAGCAGGGGGAGGCCGGTGTGCACCACCGCGTGGTGCGGCCCGAGGTCCGCGGAGTGCGCGCCGATCTTGCCGACCTCGGCGTCCACCGCGTGCACGTGGTAGCCCGTGAGGTCGTCGTCCGGGGTGTGGCCGGCGGTCGGCACCTGGTCGCTCTGGAACTCGTTCACTTCGTCCTCCCTGTTGTCCTGGACCTGCGTCTGCCCACCACGAGCCGCGGCAGACGTCCGCCGACCGGCTCGTTCGGATGTCCGTTCGGATGACCGACCACGCTCGCGGGCGCCGGGGACGTGACCACAGGTGATGCCCATGGCCTCGCACACCCCAGGACGGCAGCACGAGGTCGTGCCGCCGCCCGCCTGCCGCAGGGGCCCGCCCTGGGCACCGAGGTGCACGGGACCAGTCGGCCGCTTGGCGTACGCATAGCCGAAGGCCACCGTGTGGCGGCGAGCGCGCCCCGACCCGGTCGCCCCGGCCGCCGACAGCGAGGGCGCCCCGCGTCCGTGCGGTGGGGCACCCCGATCGTGAGGCCGGCCCTGCGATGGGGCGTGCCGCGACCTGCCCGTCGCGCCCTGGGAACGCACGAGATCCCGGCGGCGCCGTCATGGACAGCTGCCGCCGGGACCTCGCGGGGACGACCCTGGCCGGTCACCGGCGTGAACCGCTCCCGGCCCGGGCGGACCGCTCACCGACCCGGGGTGGGGCAGCGGGGGAGGGGAACCGCTGCGAGCCGCGCCCCGCCCCCGGTCGGCCGGTCACGCCGCGGTGAACCGTTCCCAGACGCGATGCGCGCCCAGCAGTTCGCCGAGCTTCTCCAGCGTGGCGGTCACGCTGTCACCGACGACCACACCCGGCCCCGCGGTGGGCAGCCCCGCCCACTCGAGCACGGCCTGGGTGCCGTTGAGCCCGCCGATCGCCTTGCCGTGCCGGAAGGCCTCCGACAGCAGTAGCGCGACGCGCGGGTCGTAGGCGGCCTGCTGGGCGTCCGTCAGAGGTGACTTGGCGTCCCGGCCGCCGAACGCGTCGCCGCCGACGCCCGGCACGGCCACGAGCAGCAGGGCGTCGAACTCGACGGAGCGTGCGGTGGCGTAGGTGCGCTGCACGGTGACGGCGCTGTCGCCGGAGCCGAGGACGCCGCCGGTCGGGGCGACGACGAGGGGCACCATGCCGGCGGCGAGGATGGTCTCGCGGGCGCCCTGGACGGCGTCCAGATCGGCGTCGGGTCCGGTGACGATGCCGATGAGGCGTCCGTCCGTCGGCCAGGTCTCACCGACCTGCGAGAGGGCGGGGCTGGGCGTGACGTCCGCCAGTGGGACCGTGGGTTCCGGGGCGGGCAGTCCGAGGCCCTCGGCGACCTGCGCGCACAGATAGGGGTCGATGTTGGCCAGGACCTGCAACGCCCTTTCCCTGATGGCCTGTTCGTAGCACTTGCCCAGTTCGAAGGTGTAGGCGCCGATGATGTGCTCGCGCTCGATCGGGCTCATGCTCAGCCAGAACCGGCGGGGTTGGCTGAAGTGGTCGGCGAAGGACTCCGGTGCCTTGCGTACCTTGGTCGCCTCCGGCACCCGCACCGGTGTCTCGACGTAGGCGCTCATGTCCGCGCCCGCCGTGAACGGGCAGCCGCCGTCGAGGGTGTTGGGCCGGTAGGGCGCGCTCCCGCGGTGCACGGCGGTCTGGTGCATGCCGTCGCGCAGCATGTCGTTGACGGGGGAGTGCGGGCGGTTGATGGGCAGTTGCGGGAAGTTGGGGCCGCCCAGGCGGGTGATCTGGGTGTCGAGGTAGGAGAACAGGCGCCCGGCGAGCAGCGGGTCGTCGGTGATGTCGATGCCCGGGACGAGGTGCCCGACGTGGAAGGCGACCTGCTCGGTCTCGGCGAAGTAGTTGGAGGGGTTGCGGTTGAGCGTGAGCAGTCCGATGGGCTGCACCGGCGCGAGTTCCTCGGGGACGATGTTCGTCGGGTCCAGCAGGTCGATGCCTTCGAACGTCTGGTCCGGGGTGTCCGGGAAGGTCTGGATGCCGAACTCCCACTGGGGGTAGGCGCCCGCCTCGATGGCGTCGGCGAGGTCCCGGCGGTGGAAGTCGGGGTCGACGCCGTTGATGATCTGCGCCTCCTCCCAGACCAGGGAGTGGACGCCCAGCTTGGGCTTCCAGTGGAACTTCACCAGGGTCGTCTCGCCCGCGGCGTTGACCAGCCGGAAGGTGTGGACGCCGAAGCCCTCCATGGTGCGGTAGGAGCGCGGGATGCCCCGGTCGGACATGTTCCACAGCGTGTGGTGGGTGGCCTCGGTGTGCAGGGTGACGAAGTCCCAGAAGGTGTCATGGGCGCTCTGGGCCTGCGGGATCTCGCGGTCCGGGTGCGGCTTGCCGGCGTGGATGATGTCCGGGAACTTGATCGCGTCCTGGATGAAGAAGACCGGCATGTTGTTGCCCACCAGGTCGAAGACGCCCTCGGTGGTGTAGAACTTCGTCGCGAACCCGCGGGTGTCGCGCACGGTGTCGGACGAGCCGCGCGAGCCGAGGACGGTGGAGAAGCGCACGAAGACCGGCGTCTCCACGTCCTTGGCGAGGAACGCGGCCTTGGTGACGCCCTCGGCGGTGCCGTAGGCCTTGAAGACGCCGTGCGCGGCGGCACCGCGGGCGTGGACCACGCGCTCGGGAATGCGCTCGTGGTCGAAATGCATGATCTTCTCGCGCAGGTGGTGGTCCTGGAGCAGGACGGGACCGCGCGCGCCGGCCTTGAGCGAGTGGTCGGTGTCGTACAGCCGGGTGCCCTGCGCGTTGGTGAGGTAGGCGCCGCCCTGGGCCACCTGAGCCTGGTCGGTGCCCGTGGGCTGGCCGGTGGGCGAGTAGGTGTCCGGGCCGCTCTGGTCGTGCTTCGGCGGCAGCGGCTCTCTGGGCTCGGTCGGCTCGGCGACCGTGGGGGACTGGGGGCCGGGCTTGCCGGGGACGCCGTCCTCGGGTCCCGTGTCCGAGGGCAGGCTGTCGGCGATCTTGTGTGCGGCGCGCTTGAGGGGATTGGCTTCGCTCATGGGGGGTGACCTGTCTCCGTTCTCCTCGGGCACCTGCGGTTGCGGTGGCACCGAGAGGGGTGATCTCCGTGGACACGGAGTCCCCAGCGAGGACGCCGCCAAACGATCTGTCCCATGAGGCGGTGCGCGGTTCCGTGCTGCTGGGGCGTGACGCCAGGTCAGTCGGGGGTCCGCGTGCGTGTGTTCGATCGGTGCGGGTGCGGTGGTTCTGGGGGGCGGGGCGTGACGGTTCGTGACTCAACTTCCGCGTCCGGCAGTAGATCGATCACTTTGATGTTGAAGACAACATCAACAAATTCCGAAAAATCCTGCATCAATCCCCATGAAGCGGACACCCCGAACGATGAAGCCGAATCCACTTCTAGACATCGAGGAGATGGTGGTATGGCTGCCGAGAAGATCGCTCAGGAAACCCGCCTGGCGGACATCGACATCGAGGCGGTGCTCGACCCCGCCGAGCCGGACGGCGTCTACCGCGACAGCAGGCAGTGCGGCGCACTGGCGCTGTCCTCCGGGACGACCAACCTTCTGCTGTCGCCGCCGACCCCGCGGCCGAAGAAGGGCTGAACGGATCGACGGGAGCAACCCCATGAAGCAGTCAGGTACCTCCGCCCTCCTGCAGGGCGCGGTGCAGGACCTCGCTTCGAGCGTGGTCTCCGCCCTTCGGGGCGGAGGCCACGCGCCTTCGGCCGCTGCGGCCGCGGGCGCCTCGCTCGGCGACGACCTCACCTTCGCGGCCGCCCGTGTGCTGGGCGCCGACCTCCTGCTGCCAGGCATCCTGCGCCGCACCACGCCCCCGCAGGAGCACCTCGCCGTCATCCGGCGGACCCTCGCCCTCTTCCCGCCCCGGCCGCAGGCCGCGCCCACCGTCCAGTGGAGCCACTGGGCCATGCGGCGCTCGCTGCGTCTGGCCGGCGACGCACCCACGACCACCGGCTCATGGGCGACGGGCCCCGAGGAGCCGGAACCCGACACCGCCTGGATCGACGGCGTCCCCTGGCCCCAACTGACCCACCAACTCGCCGTGCTGGCACCCCTAGCGCTGCCGGGCGAGGGCTGCGCGGTCGCCCGCGTCGCCCGCGCCCGCCCCCTCGACGTCTCCCGGGGCTTCGTCCGGGCCGTACGGCGCCGGGACTGGCAGCAGGCGGCCGGCGCCGGACGATGGCTGGCCACCCTCGACGACGTGCCGCACACCCTGGGCCTGGACAAGGGCCTCGACTTCGTCGAACTCATGAGCGACGGCGATCCCCGGGTGCTGCTCCAGGTGCAGGCGGCACGGCTGATGAGAGCCGGAGCGTACGCGTGACGGCGGCACCGGCCGCACGGGTGCGCGACGCGGCGCTGCACTGGCTGGGGCGCAACCGGGAGCGGTTCGCCCTGGACGCCGACGCGCTGTCCCCGGACGGCCGCGCGGACCGCAGCTGGAAGCCACTCGGCGAACTGGCCCAGGTCGGCGCCACGCTCACCCTCCGCACCCCGCCCGGCGACCCCGCGCAGGGCCGGGCACGCGAACTCCTCGCCTTCGCCTGGCAGCAGACGCATGACGGCGCCCTGTTCGTCCGCCTCCAGCGCGCGGAGCCCTTCGCCACCTACCCCCTGGAGGTCTACTCCGCCTTCGCGGCCGCCGGGCTGCGGCACCCCGACTACGAGCGGGTCGCCGCCACCATGGCGCGCATCCGCGGCTGGCGGTGCGCGGAACAGGACCCCACCCGGCGCCTCGGCGTCCTCCAGGCCGAACGGCACACGGGCGCGGACCGCGGTGCGCCGCTGGAGCCGATCCTCGCCGCCACCTGGCTCGGCGGACTGCCGGAGCCCTGGAGTTTCGAACGCTCGTCCGGCTACGCGCTCACCCACGTCGTCTTCCACCTGACCGACTGGGGACGCGGCGGTCCCGGCACACCCCCCGCCATGACCGCCTACCTTCACGACTGGCTGCCCGCGTGGCTCACCACCTGCCTGGAGGCCGGGATGTGGGACCTCGGGTGCGAACTGCTGGCCGTGGCGGCGAGCCTCCCGCGCCCCGACGAGGCGCTGCTGCGCGAGAGCTGGACGCGACTCGCCGACGCGCAGGACCCGTCCGGGGCCCTGCCCGAGCAGGACGGGCTTCCCACCAGCGGCGAAGCCGACTTCATCCACACCTACCACTCCACCCTGATGGCCGCCTTCGCGGCCGGCCTCACGGTCGCCCCGGCGGTCCGGACCGACGCCTCCCGCACGCTGCGGCACCCGCAGCGGGCACGGGCCGTGCGAGTGGTGCACGACGCACAAGGAGTGTCCGGATGACCGACACCCGCCTGTTGCACACCGTGGGCGCTCGGGCCGTCGAATGGCTGTGGGCCCACCGCGACGGATTCCGGCTCGAAACCGACGTGGACCCGGAGACCGGTTTCCTGGAGCGGTTCAAGCCCATCGGCGAACTCGCCCTGGTCTGCAAGGTGCTCTTCCGAGAGGGGGCCGCCGGCTCGGTCCAGGCCGAACTGGCCCGCCGACTGCTGGACCACGTCTGGCGCGACACCCTGGACGGCGGACGGATGCTGGTCCGCGGGCAGCGCATCGAGCCGATCTCCCCGATCCCCTTCGAGGTCTACCTGCCGTTCCGTGAACTGGGCTACAGCCAGCCCGACATCGAGCACGCAGCCCGGCTCAACCACCGCCTGGAGAGCTGGACGTCCTTCGAGACGACCCCCACCCGACGACTGGGCCTGTCGACGTTCCAGCGCCGCTTCGGCCTCACCCCGCACCCGTCCGAGCACGAGGCCCTCACCACGACCTGGCTGGCCCGCACCCCCGAACCCTGGACGGTCGAGGGACACATCGCCTACGACGTGACACACGCCGTCTTCCATCTCACCGACTGGGGCGAGAACCCCGACGGCCTGCCCCCCGACCTCGCCGACTACCTCGCCGCCTGGCTGCCCGCCTGGATCGACGACTGGCTGGACCTCCAGCGCTGGGACCTCCTCGGCGAACTCCTCGTCGTGGACGCCTGTCTGCCCCGGCCGACCCTCCACGAGGACGCCTGGGCGGCCTTCGCCGCGGCGCAGCAGCCGGACGGCGCCATGCCCGCGGTGCGCGCGATGCCGGTCACCGACGACCGCGACGAACTCTTCGACCTCATCTACCACCCCACCCTGGTCGCCGCCTTCGCCTCCACCCTGGCCACCTCCCGCTCCCTGAGCCAACTCGCGCAGGCCGCCTCATGACCGGCAACGACCTGCCCTGGCTCGCCCTCGACGACCTCTCCGTCGGGCTGGTGAGCGTGGGCCGGACGCCCGAGCCCCGTCGTGAGCCCGAGGCGGAGCTGGACGCGCGCCTGGCCGCCGCCGTGGACGCCGTCGGCGCCCCCGACGCCGTGTTCGCCCTCTCCCGCCACGGCCGCCGCCTGGTGCGCTCCGGCGGCACCGCCCCCGCGCCGGCGGCCAGCCGCGCGGAACGGCGCTACGAGATCGGCTCGGCCACCAAGACCTTCACCGCCCTGCTGCTCACCCGGCTGATCGACACCGGAGCCGTCACCGGCAGCGAACCCGCCGCCACGCTCCTGGCACCCGCCGACTCCGCCCCGGCGTCCCCCGCCACCCTGGCGCACCTGATCACCCACACGGCGGGACTGCCCCCGCTTCCCAGGGACTTCTACGTCAACGCCCTGCCCGCCTGGCGCACGAACCCCTACGCCCGCTATCCCGCCCCGCGCGTACGGGAGGCCTTCCTGCGCCACCACCCCCGGCACCGGCCCGGCACGCGCTGGCGCTACTCCAACTTCGGCGTCGCCGTCCTGGGCCTGGCCCTGTCGGCGGCCACGGGCACCACCTGGGAGGAGCTGCTGGCCGCCGAGGTCCTGCACCCCCTGGGCCTCGCCGACACGGCCACGCGCGGGGATCACGTCCGCGACGCGGTCGGCCACCGCAAGGACGGTGTCACCCCGACCCCCGGGTTCGACGCGGGCGGCTTCCAGGCGGCCGGAGCGCTGCGCTGCACCCCCAACGACCTGCTGACCTTCCTCGAAGCCCATCTCCAGCCCGCGGCAACGCCCTTGCGGGAGGCGCTCACCGCCGTACAAAGGCCCGTGCTGCGCCGGGGCCTGACCCACCGGCACGTCCACACCGCGGGCTGGTTCCGGCACCCCACCGAGGGCGGGCCGATGTACTTCCACAGCGGCGCCACCCTCGGCCAGCAGGCGTTCCTGGGGTTCAGGCCGGACACCGGGACGGCCCTGGCGGCGGTGTGCACCCGCCGCTTCGGCGCACGGGATCCGTTCATCCCGACCGCGTACGGGCTGCTGGCGGGGCAGTAGCGCGAGCCGCTCTCAGGCGGCCACAGGGCCTGCCGGACGCGACCCGGCCCGGGCGCGCGCAGGTGCCGCGCCCGGGTGCGGACCGGTCGTCACAGACGCTGCCACAGGGCGGGCGTGACGTCCGGGGCCCAGACGCCCTGCGCCTGGTGCGTCTGGAGGCACCGGTAGCTGTACTGGCCCTGCGTCACCGTGGCGCCGACCTCGTAGACCCGGCCGGTGCTTCAGGCGTCGGCCGCGCCGCCGTTCTGCTCGGGGGCCGCGCCGCTCTGCGTGGTGGTCTTCAGCGTCAGTCCGTAGTCGCCGAGGATGGGGTTGACCGGCTGGAAGAAGGTGGTGCCGCCGCCGGTGCAGTCGCCGGAGCCACCCGACAGGACCCCTTGCGCCTGGGCGCCGGCGACATAGGACCCGCCGGAGTCGCCGGGCTCCGCGCACACGTTCGTGCGGGTCACCCCGTCCACGGTGCCCTCGGCGTAGCTGACGCTGGTGTCCTGCTGCTGGACGGTGCCGCAGTGCCAGCCGGTGGTGGAGCCCGAGCGGCACACCGCGGCCCCCACGACCGCCTGCACGGAACCGGCGACCTGGACCTTCTCGCCGTTCTCGGCCTTGACGTCCGGGGTGGCGGTCCAGTCGGCGTTGACGGCCACCCACGACATGTCCTTGCCCGGGAACGCGGAGCCCTGGAAGGTGCCCTGGGCGCTCTTGTCCGCTCCGGCGGTCGTGGAGCCCGCGGTGCCGCAGTGGCCGGCCGACACGAAGCCCTGCTGTTCGGCCTTGGTGGCGGAGAAGCCGATGGAGCAGCGTGCCTTGTCGTCGATGTAGTAGGCGTCGCCGCCGACGAGGTCCTTCAGGACGCGCGGGCGCTGCGTGGTGAGACGGACGCTCGTCATGTCGGCGTCGACGTCGGCCGCGGCGAGGAAGGCGGTGGCCGCGGCCTGGCTGGTGGCCTCGACGGTGACCCGGTTGCTGGGGATGTCGACGTACCAGACGGGGGTGGCGGTGGTGTCGGTGTCCGCGGCGGCCTCGCTGAGCTGTTTCTTCACGTCGCGCAGGTCGCCGAGGCCGAAGCGGACGACCGCGGCGGTGGCGCCCTGGGCCTCGATCAGGGGGACGTCGGCCTTGTCGGTGGTGGCGACGGTCAGTTCGGCGGAGGTGGCCCCCGTGACCCAGGCGCCGGCGAAGTGCGTACCCAGGGCGTTGTGCAGGATGCCCGCGCGGGTGCCGGCCTCCGCCTCGTTGGCCAGCCGCTCGGTCGCCTCCTCGGGGGTGAGGTGGAGGTCGCGCTGGAGCGCCCGCAGCACCTGGGGCGCGGGTCTGTCGGCCCCGAGGGTCTGGGCGGCGCTCGGGAGGGGGCCCCGGACGGGCGGCGGCTCGGCCGACGCGGCGGAGTGGACGGCGGTCAGTACGAGCGTGCCGAGAGCGACGAGGGCGGCGCTGCGTCCGCCGATGCGATGTCTGCCTGCCATGGGCATGCCTTTCGGAAGCGGTGAGCCATGCGAACAACAGGCCTAGCCGCCGCCACCAGGGGTGCTATCGGGAGGGCGGTCCTTTTGGGTACTTCGGGGGACACCGGAGGGGGCATGTGCAGTAGCCGGGGCCCGCGGCGCCCTTGACCGAGGCCTCCGTGTCTCGCGTGTAGCCGGGCCGACGCGGACAGGCGGGACACGACGCGGAACGCCCCGGGGCTCATGGCCCCGGGGCGTCGAGCGGCGCGGTCCGCCGCGGGACCGCCGGGTGCCGGTACGGCCGGTCCTTGGTGCGGCCGAGCGGCACCGTGTCTCACACGAAGGCGCTCTGGCCGGTGATCGACTTGCCCACGATCAGGGTGTTCATCTCGCGGGTGCCCTCGAAGGAGTAGATCGCCTCGGCGTCGGCGAAGAACCGGAAGATGTCGTGGTCCAGGAGGATGCCGTTGCCGCCGAAGATCTCCCGGCTCCAGCCGACGACCTCCCGCATCCGCGCGGTGACGAACGCCTTGGCCAGCGAGGAGTGTTCGTCACGGAAGATCCCGGCGTCCTGGAGGCGGGCGAGCTGCACCAGCATGCCCCAGGAGGCGGTGACGTTGCCGAGGCTCTTGACCAGGAGGTCCTGCACGAGCTGGAAGCCGCCGATGGGACGGCCGAACTGCTCACGTTCCCGGGCGTAGTCGAGGGCCAGTTCGTAGGCGCCGGCCATGACACCGAGCGCCTGCCAGGCCACCCCGGCGCGGGTGGCGCGCAGGATCTCGGCGACGTCGCGGAAGGAGTTGATGCCCTGCAGGCGGTTCGCCTCCGGGACGCGGACGTCGGTCAGCGTGATCTCGGCGTTCTCGACGATGCGGAAGGCGACCTTGTGCTGGATCTTCTCCGGGGTGAACCCGGGAGTGCCCTTCTCGACGACGAAGCCCTTGACGTGGTTGTCGTCGACGTCCCGCGCCCACACGACGACGTAGTCGGCGAAGGTGGCGTTGCCGATCCACTTCTTGGCGCCGTTCAGGATCCAGTCGTCGCCCTCGCGCCGGGCGGTGGTCCGCATCCCGCCCGCGACATCGGAACCACCGAGGGGCTCGGTCATCGCGAAGGCGCCGATCTTGTCCATCGCGGCCATGGCCGGCAGCCAGCGGTCGCGCTGTTCCTGGTCGCCGCCGGAGTGGATCGAGTACATCGCCAGTCCGTTGTGGACGCCGAAGAACGTCGACACCGAGGCGTCGGTACGGGCCATCTCCATGGCGAGCGTGCCGGACAGGAGGTTGCTCGCGGCGGGCTTGTGCTCGCCGTAGCCCTCGTAGGGCAGGCCGGCCAGGCCGCTGTCGCGGAACAGGTCGATGAGTTCCGTGGGGAACTCGCCCTTCGCCCAGTGGTCGTTCACCAGCGGCTTGACCTGGTCGCGCATGAGGTCACGGGCCTTGAGGAGGATCTTGCGCTCCTCGTCCGGGAGCAGCGACTCGAAGTGGTAGAAGTCGGCGGTCAGTTCGCCGGTGAGGGGTCCGGCTGTCGGGGTGGTCATCTCAGTTCTCCTCCTTGGGCTGGGTCGTTCCGGTCGCACTGTCCAGCGCGTCCAGGACGGCCAGTTGCTTGCGGTCGCGCGTCTCGGCGAGTTCCGAGTACGTGGAGGAGCCGTAAGCCTTTTCCACGGCTTCGATGAGCCGTTCCTGCTGGGCGGGGGTCTGTGCGGGGCGGTCGAGGCCGTCCCCCATGGCCTGCATCGAGGCGCCGATGTGTTCGACCAGGTGCCGGTAGCCGCCGGGGCCCCCGCCCAGGTGGGAGCCGAGGAACGGACCGACCGTGGCCCAGCGCAGGCCGAGGGAGTTGGTCACGACCCGGTCGAGGTCCTCGGGGGTGACCACGCCCTGCTCGACGAGGTGCACCGCTTCGCGGCTGAGCGCGTTCTGCAGGCGGTTGCCGACGAAGCCGGGGATCTCCTTGCGCTCGACGACCGGGGTGCGGCCGACCGAGGTGTAGAAGTCGAGCGCGGCCTGTATCGCGTCCTCGCCGGTGCGTTCGCCGGGGACGACCTCGACCAGCGGGAGCAGGTGCGGCGGGTTGAAGGGGTGGCCGATCAGGACGCGGGCGGCGTCCTCGTCCGCCAGCTCCCCCGTGAACGCCGTGGACGCGATCGCGGACGAGGAGCTGAGCAGCAGCGCGTGGGTGGGCGCCTCGCGGGCCAGCGTGGCGAACAGGTCCTTCTTGAACTCGACGCGCTCCGGGCCGTTCTCCTGGACGACGTCCGCGTCCCGGACCGCCTCGGTCACGTCGGCGGCGAGGTGCACCCGGTCGGCGAGGCCGGTCACATCCAGGTTGCGGGCGGCCAGATGCGGCGCGTACCGGGCGAGGGCCTCGTCCACCGCCCCGGCGAGGTCCTCGCGCGGGTCGCTCACCCGGACGGTCAGGCCGTACGCCGCGAACAGCGCTGTCCAGGACAGTCCGATGGTGCCGGCGCCGATGACGGCGGCCGTACGGAAGGGGCGGTTCATGCGGAAGCGCCTCCCTTCAGGTAGTCGTGGACCGGCTCGACGCCGTTGAGCGTCAGGTCGGTGAGGATGTGGCTGGCGGAGACGACCTCCAGCACCGGCAGGTCCGCCAGCGGCGCCAGCACGTGCTGGAACAGCTGGAGCCGGGCCGGTCCGGTCCAGGCCTGCTTGACGGTGAGGTCGGTGATGCGGGTGCGCACGAGTTCCTGCACGCGCGGTGTGCCGTCGTAGCCGGGGATGGTCTTGAGCATGAACGTCGGCACGCCGACCTGTTCCTCGGCCTCGCGCCGGTCCAGCTCGTGGTGCTTGTAGCCCATGGTCGCGGTGGCGACCCGCAGTGAGCCGTGGTCGAGGGTGCCGACCAGCGCGCCGGAGTCGACGTACAGCGACGGGGAGCCCATGACCTTCGGGTACGCGGAGACCTCGCGGCCGGAGGCGGTCGCCGGGAAGTTGTCGAGGTACATCGCGTGCAGGTACTCGCCCCGCTCGCCCTCGAAGCTGACGGGGATCGCCTGGCCGGCCTCCGTGTAGGGGCCGTAGCCGCTGACGTCGCCCATCTTCATGACCTCGAACCGGACCAACGGCTCGTCGATCCGCAGCGGTTCGGGGACGACGGCCCGCAGGGCGCCGGGATCGGTGCGGTAGACGATGTTGAGGTACTCGCGGTCGGTGAACCGCGGGACCATCGGCGCGTACGCGGGGCTGGTGAGCGGGGTGGTGAGGTGCTGCCGTACGTCCTGGGTCCTCATGCCTGCCTCACCGCCCCGTCCAGCGCGGCGCGCGGCGCTCGGCGAAGGCGGTCATGCCCTCGGTCACGTCGGCGGAGGCCATCAGGGTCCTCATCTCACCGCGCTGGAAGGCGAAGGCCTCGGCGTCCGGGGCTCCGTCGGCCGCACGGACGACGCGCTTGACGGCGGCCAGCGCCAACGGGGCGTTCGTGGCCAGCTGTTCGGCCAGGCGCACGGCCTCGGCGACGGCCAGGCCCTTGGCGGTGACCCGGTTGGCCAGACCCAGCTCCCCGGCGCGGCGCCCGTCGACGGGCTCGCCGGTCAGCAGCAGCTCCATGGCCAGGTGGTGCGGGATGCGCTTGGGCAGCCGGATCACGCCTCCGCCCGCGGCGATCAGGCCGCGCTTGACCTCGGGCAGGCCGAACCGGGCGTCCTCGGCGGCGACGATCAGGTCGCAGGCCAGGGCGAGTTCGAAGCCGCCGCCCATGGCGAAGCCCTCCACGGCGGCGATCAGCGGCTTGGTGGGCTCGGCCTCGGTCAGGCCGCCGAACCCGCGCCCCTCGACCTCGGGTGACTCGCCGCGCAGCGCGGCCTTGAGGTCCATGCCGGCGCTGAACGTGCCGCCCTCGCCGGTCAGGACGCCGGCCCGCAGTTCGGAGTCGGCCTCCAACTCGGCGAGCGCGGCGGCCAGTTCGGTGGCGACGGCCGCGTTGACGGCGTTGCGTGCCTCGGGGCGGTCGAGGGTGATGAGGAGGGCGGTCCCGACGCGTTCGGTGCGAACGACGGGAGGTTGGGCCTGGGTGGGGGTTGGGGTGCTCATGGGGTCTTCTCCTGCCCGATCAGTGGGTGGTGGCGGCGAGTTCGGCGAGGACGTCCTCGGTGTCCTGGCCCGCGACCGGGGCCAGCCGGCGGATCGAGCCCGGAGTGGCGGAGAACCGCACCGGGATGCCGATGGTGCGGACGGTGCCCTCGGTGGGATGCTCGACGCTGTCCAGCAGGTGGCCGTCCTGGACGTACGGGTCCTCGTGGGCGCGGTCCAGTTCCAGCACCGGGGCCATCGGGATGCTGTGCTTGGCGCACACCTCCGCCCACTCCTCGGTGGTCAGCGCCGGGGCGCAGGTCTCCAGAAGCGCGGCCAGGGCCTCGTGGTCGGCGCTGTCGATGCTCTCGCCGTTGACACGCGGGTCCTCGGCGAGGTCCGGGCGTCCCGCGGCGGTGAGGAAGTCCCGGTAGTTCTGCGGGTTGTACGGCATGACGCAGGCCAGGCCGTCCTTGGTGCGTACCGCCTTGTGGCCCTTGAGCATCGACAGGGCGAAGCCGGTGGGGCCGGTCTCGGGCACGTGGGTGTGGCCCGCGAGGTGCTCGACCAGGTTGAACGCGATCAGGGTGTCGGTCATCGGGATCTCGACGAGCTGGCCCTGGCTGGTGCTGTTCCGGTGCAACAGGGCGGCCAGCACGCTGTAGGCGATGGTCAGTGAGGAGACCTTGTCGCCGATGATGGTCGGCAGGTAGACGGGCTCGCCAAGGGCGCGGTCGGCGATGTCGACCAGACCGGAGGCCGCCTGGACGGTCTCGTCGTACGCGGCGTTGCCTGCGCGGTCGGAGTCGCTGCGGAAGCCCTGGGCGTGCGCGTAGACCAGGCCGGGGTTGCGGGCGGCGACGTCGTCGTAGGACAGGCCGAGGCGGTGCAGGGCGCCGGGCCGCATGTTGGTGATCAGCACGTCCGCGGTGTCGATCAGCTGGAGCGCGCGCTCGCGGTCGGTGTCGTCCTTGAGGTTGAGGGACACGCTGCGCTTGTTGCGATTGACGTTGAGGTTCAGCGGGGTCATGCCGGGCGTGGTGCGGTAGTGGCCGACGCGGACGGTGTCGGCGGGAGACTCGATCTTGATCACGTCGGCGCCGAGGTCTCCGAGGATCTGGGCGGCGTAGGGGCCCATCACCACGGTCGAGAGGTCGATCACGCGGGTGCCCGCCAGGGGGCCGGTGACGGTGTCTGCGGAATCCGTCATGGCTGTTCCTCACTCCTTGCTTAAATGTTCTCCGTGTATCTGCCAACTAAGTTACGCCGGATTGTGTCGCGAATGAAGTCGAGGGAATGACCGAATAGCGAAAGACGGTATGACCGCAGCGGTCACACCGTCTTTCGTGAAGGATGTGTGGCGGTTATGAGTGGAGTGGATCGGTGAAGATCTCGCGAGCCGCCTGAGCTACTTCTTGCAGGTCACCGCCATCGCCCCGGTCCTTCCGCCATATCAGGCCGGTCTCCAGTCGAGGATGGAAATCGGAGAACGGGAGGACCGTCACATTGTCCAGATGGAAATTCCTGACCGGACTTCTGTCGTCCAGCATGGAAATGGAGAAAGCCAGCCCGCTGGACACTATCTCGGAAATGCCGTCGAATGTGGTGCTGCTGATCTCGATGCGTTTCTTGATGCCGAGGCCGGACAGCTGCTGGTCGAGTCCGCGGAAGTACGCCGTGGTCATGCCCGCGGGGGAGACCACGTAGGAGAGGTCGGCCAGTTCCGCGAGGGCGACGGACTCCCGTCCGGCGAACCGGTCCCGGGGAACGACCGCTCCGAGCCGTTCGGTCATCACCGGCAGCAGCTCCAGTGCCGGGTCGCCGCCGACCGGGAGGCGCGCCAGCGTCAGCGCGAGTCTGCCGTCGCAGACGGCGTCCACGAGACGGTCGTTGCCGCCCGGCCAGCGCTTGATCTCGTAGCGGTCGCCGACCCGCTCGGCCAGGGCGTCCAGCCGCTCACGCAGATCCGGATGGATACCGGTGGGCACGCCGACCAGCAGGGTGGTCCGCTGCGGGCGCGCCGTCTCGTCCAGCCGCCACTGGATGGAGTCGACCTGCTCCAGTACGCCCCGCGCGATCGGCAGCAGCGCGTTGCCGGCCGGCGTGAGGGCCACATGGTGGGTGTCGCGGTCGAAGAGACGGTGCCCGAGCTCCTTTTCGAGATCCTTGATCCGTCTGCTCAGTGGGGAGGCCGCCATGTGCAGCTTGCGTGCCGCGGTCGAGAAGTTCAGTTCCTGGGCGACGGCGACGAAGTAACGCAGATGCAGGAGTTCCACGGTGCCACGGTAGAGGGCCGCCCGCAGGACATGATCAAGGGCCTCACCGGAGGCCGACCGGGTGGGGGGCGCGGCAGCTCGGTCGCGGAGGGCCGGTGGGGTCGAACTGGTCAACAGCCGTTCTCCGCCGGGGCCTGTTCCCTCCGCTATTTGTCCTTCTTGAGCTTGTGCTCCCGCCAGAGCGAGATCGATCCGCTGAGGACGGTGATCACGATGATCATGATGGCGGCGCAACTCGCAGACGGTGAAGGCGATCCCGTCCGACCGAACCGATAGGGCGGGATCTTCGTGTTGAGCTGTGCGTCGGCCCGAACTCCCTGGCCGGGGCGTCGCCTTGGGGCGACAATCACCCGCATGACCGAGTCCTCCGGTGGCGCATCCACCTTCCGTGACCTGTCCGCCTTCGTCGCCCGCCCCCGCGTCACCTCCCTTGCCCTGTCCTGCGACGGCAGTCGTCTCGTCGCGGCCGTGCAGTCGTTGTCCGGGGACGGAACGCGCTACGTGTCGGGTCTGTGGGAGATCGACCCGGCCGGGAAGCGGGACGCGCTGCGGCTGACCCGCTCCGACAAGGGGGAGGCGGCGCCGGTGTTCGGTCCGGACGGGACGCTGTATTTCCTGTCCGGTCGCGCCGCCGCGGACAGTGACGGCGACGAGGACGAGGGCGCCGCGCTGTGGGCGCTCCCCCCGCGCGGCGAGGCCGCCATCGTGGCCCGGCACCCGGGCGGGATCACCGCGGTCACCGTCGCCCGGGCCTCCGGGGCGCTGTGCCACACCGCGGGCCTGCTGCCGGGTGCTGCCGACGCCGAGGCACACGGCAAGCTGCGCGCGGCACGCAGGGACGCGAAGGTCACCGCGATCCTCTACGAGGCCGGCCCGACCCGCGCCTGGGACCACGACCTGGGTCCGGCGGAGCCGCACACCTTCGTCCGCGCCGGTGTGGACGCGGAACCGGTCGACGCCGGTGGACAGGGGGTCGGCCTGGAGGACCCGGGGGACACGGCGCTGTCGCCGGACGGCACACGGGTCGCGTACCGCCGGTTCGTGCCCGGGCGGGTCCCGGACGAGCACCGCACCGCCGTGGTGGTGGCCGACGCGGCGAGCGGCGAGGAGATCTACGTCGTCGGCGATCTGGAGCACCTGTATGAGGCCCCGCGGTTCACGCACGACGGTTCGGCCGTCGTGTGCCGCCGGATGCGCTACCCGACGTATGACGAATCCGGGGACGTGACCCTCGTCCGGATCGACCTGGCCGACGGCCCGGTGCGGGACCTGCTGCCCGGATTCGACAACTGGCCCGGTGACGTGGCCTGTTCACCGGTCGACGACACCGTCTTCTTCACGTCCGACGAGCAAGGGCACGCGCCCGTCTTCCGCCGCGACCCGGACGGCGGCGTCACACGACTGACCGCGTCGGGCGCGTACGGCTCGCTGACCGTGGCCCCCGACGGGCGGACGCTCTACGTCCTGCGCCACGCGGTCGACGCCCCGCCGACACCCGTCCGGATCGCTGCCGATGCCGTCGACCAGACTCCGGTCGAGCTGCCTGCCCCGGGGGACGTCGGGGAGCTGCCCGGCACGCTCACCGAGGTGCACGCGGAGGCGGACGACGGGTTCGTCCTGCGCGGCTGGCTCGTGCTGCCCGAGGGCGCGTCCGCCGAGCGGCCCGCGCCGCTGCTCGTCGCGGTCCACGGCGGACCGCAGTTCAGCTGGAACGGCTGGACCTGGCGCTGGAACCCGTGGCCGTTCGCCGCGCGCGGCTATGCGGTGCTGCTGCCGGACCCGGCCCTGTCGACCGGTTACGGACAGATCAACCACCGCCGGGGTTGGGGGCAGTGGGGCGGGCGGCCCTTTACCGATGTGATCGCGCTGACGGACGCGACCGAGGCCCGGGACGACATCGACGCCGGACGCACGGCGCTCGCGGGCGGCTCGTACGGCGGTTACATGGCGAACCGGGTCGCCACCAGCACGGACCGGTTCAAGGCGATCATCAGCCATGCGGGCCTGTGGGACCTGCGGATGTTCCAGGGCGACACCGACGTGCCCTGGTACTTCCAACGGATCTTCGGCGACCCCCTGACCCACCCCGAGCGCTACGAGGCGGACTCCCCGCACCTGGACGTCGCCACAATCCGCACCCCGATGCTCGTCATCCACGGGGCGAAGGACTACCGCGTGCCGGTCGGGCAGGGCGCCACGCTCTTCCAGGAACTGCAACGCCACGAAGTCCCCGCGAAATACCTCTACTTCCCGGACGAGAACCACTGGATCCTGAAGCCGAACCACGCGCGCGTCTGGTACGAGACGTTCCTCAACTTCCTCGACCACCACGTCCTCGGGGCCGAATGGCAGCGACCCGGACTGCTCTGACCGGCCGAGCCGGGTGCGGGCACGCCCGTCCCCGCGTGCCGGTGATCTGATCCGGGGTTCGCTCAGCGGGTGGCCGTACGACCCAAGGGGGTTGTATGGGCGTAGAAGTGAGGCGGGCGGCGCCGATTACGACTCTTCGCGCATGGCCAGTGCGTTCCGTGCCAGCTCGCGCAGCCAGGTGTGGGCGTGGTCGGTGTCGTAGCGCTGATGCCACGACAGGTACAGGAGGGCCGGTGGCAGGTCGAGCGGGAGGGGGAGCGCGACCAGGCCGAGGTCGGCGATCGATGACCGCGTGGTGACTTCGGGGACGCTGACCAGGAGGTCGGACGCGCGCGCGAACTCCAGCGCGGCTGCTTCCGTGGGCGCCGTCGCCACCACGCGGCGGGTGAGGCCGAGTTGGGCGAGGGCGTCGTCGAGCGCGTTGCCGAGGTTTCCGCGGCGCGAGACGCTGACGTGCTCAGCGGCGGCGTACTGCTCTGCGGTGACGGTCCCGGCGCGGGCGAGAGGGTGCCCCTGTCTCGCGACGATGACGAGGCGGGTCTCGCCCACCTTCTCGGCACGGATCTCAGGTGCGCTCGGCCGGTTGGCATTCGCCTCCAAGTCGACCTCGCCGCGCCGCAACTCGGGGGTGTCGCCGCTCGATTCCGAGAGGAAACGCAGCCGCACGCCCGGCGCCCGTGCGCGCACGGCCGCGAGCAGGGCAGGGCCGCTCAGGGTGACCAGGGAATCGTGCCAGCGGAGTGTGAACGTGCGCTCCAGCGTGGCCAGGTCGAGTTCGCGGCTCGGTGCCAGCACCGCCTGGACCTGGTGCAGCAGTTCGTGCACCTGTTCCCGGACGGCGATCGCGTACGGCGTCGGGGTCATCGTGCGGCCGGTGCGCACCAGGATCTGATCCCCGGTCGTGCGCCGGATGCGGCCCAGGCTCCGGCTCATCGCGGGGGCGGTGACGTGCAGGCGCGCGGCCGCCCCGGCCACACTGCCCTCCTCCAGCAGGGCGTCGAGCGCGGCGAGCAGATTCAGATCCAATTGCATGCGAGTAATCCTAGGCGTGCTTGACATGCATTTGAAGTTAATCGTCGGGCTCTCTACCGTCGATGCGAGAGCGCAGGACGGAACGCACAGCGTGGTCCCGCCGGCCTCCTCATCACCCCTCCTCACACGGGAGTTCCACCATGTCCGAAACGCCCCAGGCCCCCGATGGCGCCGCTTCCGACGCCGATGTGCTCGACCACACCGCGAGCGCCGTGCGCGCGGCCGGTTCGGTACTGCGCGAGCGCTTCGGCGAGGTGGTCCGCTACCAGAGCCGCGAGGAGTTGATGCGCGCGCTCGCCGCCAACGACTACGCGGCGCTCGACATCCTGCGCCCCCGCCTCACGCGCCTGCGCCCGGACGCCGGCTGGGTCGAGGACGAGCTGGACGGCGGGGCGCTGCCGCCCGGCGAATGGTGGGTCGTGGATCCAGCCGAAGGCAACGTCAACCACCTGCACGCGCTGCCGGAGTGGGCGGTGACCGCCACCCTCGTACGCGAGAACCAGCCGGTGCTCACTGCGGTCCACCTGCCGTTGACCGGCGAGACCTACACCGCGCTGACCGGAGCGGGCGCCTACGTCGACGGCCGGCCGCTGCGGGTCTCCCCGACCGAGGATCTCGCCTTGAGCATCGTGGCCACCAGCCAGGCCCGGCCGGACGAGGACGAGCAGGTCGTGCGGCGCGTCGGCTCCTCGATCACCGCGATGCTCTTCGACGCGCTCGTCGTCCGCACCGCCGTGCCCGCGACCCTGCACCTGCTGAACGTGGCCGCCGGACGGATCGACGCGTTCTGGCAGTTCGCCGCCGCCCGCGCGGACCTGCTGCCCGGGGCACTGCTCGTCACCGAGGCCGGCGGACAGATCTCCGACGCCGAGGGCCGCCCCTGGACCCCGCAGAGCGAGAGCTTCCTGGCCGCCGCGCCCGGCGTCCACGCCGAGGCCGTCGCCACGCTCTCGCGCTGATCGCGCACCACACCACGTACGTACGGAAGGACCAGACCATCATGAGCACGATCGCAGTCCTCGGCAACGGCCGCGTCGGCGGCAACCTGGCCGCGGCTCTCACCCGGGCAGGACATGAGGTGACCGTGGCGGACCGCACGCCGGGCGCCTCCGCCGACGCCGCCCGGGGCGCCCAGATCGTCATCAACGCCACCCCGGGCGCCGGTTCGCTCGACGCACTGGTCGCCTTGCGCGAGGAACTGTGCGACAAGATCCTCATCGACGTCTCCAACGCCACCGTCGACGGACCCGACGGACTGCCCGCCGACCTGATCTACCCCGGCTCGAGCCTCGCCGAGCAACTCCAGCAGGCGCTGCCCGAGACGCGCGTCGTCAAGACCCTCAACACCATGCTCTTCCCGGTGATGACCGCGCCGAGCACGCTCACCCAGGCGCCGGACGCCTTCCTCTCCGGCGACGACCCACAGGCCAAGCAGACCGTCCGCGAACTGCTCATCGACCTCGGCTGGCGCAAGGAGTGGATCACCGACCTCGGCGGCATCCAGACCGCCCGCGCCACGGAGGCCGCGATCCTGTTCGTACCGCACGTGATCCGGTCCAGCGGATTCGCACCCTTCGCGATCTCGATCGCCCGCTGACCCGGCCCGGACGGCAAGCCGGGACCGACCATGTCCGGAGCCATGCGACCCGGGCCGCCGAGCCGGCCCGGCCGAAATTCCCAGGCTCATGCAGGCCGCTCCTGCGATGCTGTTCGCCGCCGCGGAGGTTTGGGCGCTGCATGCTCCGCGAAGACGGCAGGGACGCCGCAGTCGTTCTCAAGACGTGTACGCGTGCTCGACCATGAGGGGGACGACATGGAGCCGCCGGAACTCAGTCGCGCAGTGGAAGCGGGACGTACGACCGCTTCTGCACTGGGCCTTCAGGTCGACGATGTGTTCGTCATCCACAACTCGGATCGCGTGGCACTGCGCCTGGCTCCGTGCGATGTGCTGGCTCGGGTCGCGCCTCCAGGGCATCTGGCTGGTTCCGAGTTCGAGGTGGAGGTCGCCCGCCGTCTTGCCGACGTCGACGCTCCCGTGGGCGAACTCGATCCTCGGGTGGAGCCGAAAGTCTTTGTGCGTGACGCCTTCGCCATCTCGCTCTGGACCTACTACGAGCCTGCGGAGTCGGAGATCGCTCCGGCCGACTACGCAGACGCGTTCAAACGGCACCACGACGCCCTGCGCCGAATCGACCTGGACGCCCCGCACGTCACCGATCGGGTCGCGAGGGCACTCGGAGAGGTGAAGGACCGGGAGAGGACCCCCGCGCTGCCCGAGTCCGACCGAGAACTCATCATCAGCACGCTCAGCGTCCTGGGCGCCGCGATCGGCCCTGACCGAGTCGGCGGCCAGCTGTTGCACGGCGAGCCGCATCCGGGCAACGTCCTCGACACCCGCAGGGGGCCCCTCTTCGTGGATCTCGGTACGTGCTGCCGCGGACCGATCGAGTTCGACCTCGCCCACGCGCCCGAAGAGGTGGCGACGCACTATGAGGGTGCTGGTCACGGGCTGATTCGCCAGTGCCGCGCCCTGAACTGGGCGATGTTCTCAGCCTGGCGCTGGCGCCGAGATGACCAGATGCCGGACCGGCACCACTGGAGAGCGGCGGGGCTCGACCATGTCCGCGCGGCACTCGATCGCTGCGAGCTGGGCTGAAGCGGAGAGTCGGCGATGGTCACGAAGGCGTCAGTGGGGGAGCGGATGCCGGCCGACGACCGCACCTGGGTGCTGGAGGCAGCCCCCCCGGCACGGCTGGCGTCCTCGGCGCGTGTCACCTCATCGGCCCTGTCACCGGCAAAGGACTGCTTATCGCCTGCCGTGAGGACGAAGCCGCAGCTCACGCCGTCCGCGCGGTGATCGAGAGGCGCACCGGGGGGATCTGGGACGTGGGACGCCAGCTGCGAGGCGTTCATCCAGCCAGCGATCTGCCAAGACATCCGGCCACGGGTGACGCGGCGCCATTTGGCCACGGGTAACGCGGCGCCATCAAGCACGTGCGCGAGATGATGTAGCTCCCGACCCACGCCTCGACTGGGCCTCACGCCCTGCCATCCATGACGTGCCGTCGGGCACACCGCGTGCTGGTGTGACTATGTTGGGGCACTCGCTCAAGGAACGTAGGACTGGAAGCGGACGCGGGTGCCGATGTGCAGTGGGTGGCGCGGGTCGGCAATCGCAAAGGAGGACGGGCGTGACGGGGCCAGAAGGGGCCGAAAGAGCCGATCAGTGGTCTCGCAGGGCGGCTGACACCGCCCTGGTCGGGGCGCTGGCCGCGATCGGCGCGGGGGCCTACGTGGTGGACGCCAAGGGTTGCATCCTTGCCGTCAATGCCCGCGCGGAGCAGCTGCTGGCCCGTACCGCCGAGGAGCTCGTGGGGCATGACGCGCATGATCTGCTGCACCGGGATGCCCGTGGCCAGGCCCTGCCGACCAGCCGATGCAGCATGCGACAGGCGTTCTACGCCAGGCACACGGCTCAGACCGAGGGGGACTGGTTCGCTCGCGGTGATGGCTCCCTGCTGCCCGTCTCCTGGATGATCGCCCCCTACGACATGGGCGGTCCGGACGCGGCCACGCTGGTCATCTTCCACCGTGACCAGCAGCACCAGGAGGCGGACCGGCGCTCGGAGCAGGCAGCCGAGCCGCTGACGGAGCTCGAGCGGCTGGCCTTGTTGGCGGAGACCACCACGCAACTGACCTCCACCTTGGACGTCGACGAGACGCTGCGTCGGCTCGTGGCCCTGGTGGTGCCGCGCTTGGCGGACTGGGTGATCATCGACATGATCACCGAGCGCGACGAGGTGTGGCGCACCGCCGTCATCCACGCCGACGGCGACAAGCTGGTGCACCGCGACGACCTCGAAGGACCCATGCCGCCGGTACCGGAGGAATCTCCGATGCCCCTGTCCAGAGCCCTGCGCGGGGTGGCGTCCACCGTCGCCAGTCCGCAGACCTACGAGGGCAGCCCGGACTCCGGCATCGCGGTCGAACAGCGCCGCCTCTTCGAGGCCACCGGTATCCGCTCCGCGGCCATCGCTCCCATCCGCAGTACCCGCGAGGTCCTGGGCGCCCTGACCCTGGGCCGCGCGGACCAGGCGAGGGACTTCACCAGCGCGGACCTGGCGCTGATCGAGGACATCGCGCGACGGGCCGCGGTCGCCCTGGACAACGCCCGCCTCTACCAGCGTCAGCGCACGGTCGCCGAGACCATGCAGAACCACCTGCTGCCTCAGTTGCCTCGGGTGCCCAGGCTGGAGATGGTCGCCCGCTATCTGCCCGCACCCGACGCCTCACAGGTCGGCGGCGACTGGTACGACGCCTTCCGTCTGCCCCAGGGCGCCACCGCACTGGCCGTCGGCGACGTCGTCGGGCACGATCTGGAGGCCGCGGCCGGTATGGCACAGGTGCGCAACATGCTCCGCGCCTACGCCTGGTCCCAGAAAGAGCCGCCGAGCAGGATCGTGGAGCGGCTCGACGAGGCGCTCACGCACATCACCAATGTGCCCATGGCCACGATGATCTACGCCCACCTCGAAGACACGGGGGACGGCCAGTGGGAGCTGTGCTGGACCAATGCCGGGCACCCGCCGCCCCTGTTGATCACCCGTGACGGTCTCACGCGCTACCTCGACGAGGGCCACGGCATCCTCCTGGGCACCGGGACCCGCAGGCCCCGCCCCGACGCCACCGTCGTGCTGCCGCCTGGCTCCACCCTCCTGCTCTACACCGACGGCCTCATCGAAGAACCCGGGCACTCCCTGGACGAGGGACTCGCACGCCTGCGCCAGCACGCCGCCGCCCTCGCCCACCGCTCCCTGAAATCCCTCACCGACCAGCTCCTGCGCCGGGTCCGCCCCGCCGACAACGACGACGACGTGGCCCTGCTGGCTCTGCGGACCCCGTTCAACAAGCGGACGAGGTGAGGAGCGGGGTCCGGCAAGGCGACCACGCGCCCACCCGCTCCGACGGCGGCTGCACGCTCCTCGCACGCGAGCCATTCCTTCGCCGACGCAGCGGTTGCCCGTCAGGCCCGGGCCGCCGTGGCCGTCACCGGGCCAGCGTGGAGGCGAGCGCCTCGGTCGCGTCCACGAGCTCGCTGTCCCGCTCGGCCAACAGGCGCGGGATGACACTGCGTTGCGCGCGCACGGCCTGGCGGGCGTCCGACTCCCAGGCGATGTCGTCGCCGTGGTGGCGGCGCAGCTTCGGGTAGGCGGCGGCCGTGGTCTCCCACTGGCGAGCCTCGGCTATGTTCCGCAGCAGGTGCAGGATGTGCACACGACACGTGATCTGCGGTCGTTGGGCCAGGTCCCACAGGAAGGGGACGGTGACGGCTGTCGCCTGTCCGACGAGGAAACCGTGCCGGCAGATGCGGTGCCGCAACCGGCCCAGCGCGTCGCGCGCGGCGGCCTCGTCGCCTGAGGCGATGGCGGCGAGCAGGAAGGGGATGGCGGCGGCGGACCCCGACGAGTCCTTGATGTCGCTCCAGGGCACGAGACCGGCGTCGCGGAGCGCGAGGGCCTGATACGGCCGCGGCGCGGCTCTGTCACCGCTACGGACGTCGGAGGACCGCTGCATGTCAGGCCCGCGGACCTATGGGCAGCATGGCCCAGACGGTCTTGCGCAGGGGCGAGTGCCGGGTCCAGCCCCAGTGCCGCGACAGCGCCTCCACGATGAACAGTCCACGCCCGCTCTCGCCGAGCTCGTCCGGCGCGTGCGGGGGGCACGGATGTCCCTCGCCCTGGTCGGTCACGGCGCACACCAGGTGCGCGGTCCGGCGCGTAAGGCGCAGCCACACCTCGGACTCGGCGTCGGCGTCCAGGTCGCCGCTTCGGCCGTGCAGCACGGCATTGGCGGTGAGTTCGGAGACGACGGTCAGCGCGTCGTCCCGGTATTCACCCAACCCCCACTCGCCCAGGACGCGTTGGGTGAACTCGCGCGCCTGTGCACAGCCCTCGTTGTTGCCGGGCAGTCGCAGGGTGGCGCTTGTGCTGGTGGGGCGGGGGTGGGCGCTGGGGGGTGCGGGCCGGTGTGCCGGGAGCACGGTGGGGCCAGACCAAGGTGCTGGGCGTGCGGGCTGCGACACGGCATCTCCTGAGGTGACGTCAGGACTGGGCGCCAGCACGGATGTTGGCGACGGGGTTATTATCCATCTCGTCAGCCGGTCCGTGCAATTTCACGGGAAATTGCGCGTGCGGATCGAGCCAGTCATGCGCGAGGAGACTGCGATGCCATCTTTTCCGAACGGAGTGCAAGCGAGTTCCTTGGACGTCCGCTGGACCAAGAGCCGACACAGCAACGCCGAGGGCAACTGTGTCGAGGTGGCTCCCCTGGCCCAGGGAGGCGTGGCCATACGCAACTCCCGTGACCCGCACGGCCCGGCGCTGGTCTACACGTCCGCCGAGGTGGCGGCGTTCCTGGCAGGGGTGAAGGACGGCGAGTTCGACGACCTGATGTGACAGGGGGCGCGCGCCGTCCGCACCGAGCTGGGGACGGAGCATGCGCGCAGGGGCCAACCGGTGCGATAATGCGGGCTGTTGCCTTCTGTCCACCGGGAGTCAGGATGCCCTCCGAGTCACCGCGCGTCTCCCGTCTCGAACCGTACCTGCAGCGCACCGAACCCGCGCCGACTTTGCTCAAGATGCTGGTCGGCGTGCAGTTGGCGGGCTTGCGCGAAGACGCGGGCATGGCGCAGGAACAGGCGGCGCGTGCCGTCGGGTTCAGCGCGGCGAAGCTGTCCCGCATCGAGGCGGGCAAGGGCCGCCGGCCACCCTCCGAGGGTGACGTCCGCGCCCTGCTGGACCTCTACAAGACGGAGGACTACGAGGCGTCGGTCCTGCTGCAACTGCTGCGGAGGGCCGGTGAACCCGGATGGTGGCAGCGCTTCGACAAGCGGCTGATGCCGGAGTGGTTCGATCGGCTCGTCGGCCTCCAGGAAGCGGCCGATTTCATCCGTACGTTCGAGATCCAGTACGTACCCGGACTGCTGCAGACGCCGGCCTATACCCGCGCCGTGGTGGAGCGCGGCCTGCCCTCGGCCCCGACCCGCGAGGTGAACCGCCGCGTGGAGCTGCGCATGAAGCGGGCGGAGCTGCTGGGACGGCCGGACGCACCGCAGCTGTGGGCGGTCGTCGACGAGTCGGTGCTGCTGCGGGTCCTGGGCAGCCGCGAGATCATGCGCGAACAGGTGGAGTACCTCATCGCGATGGCCCAGCAGCCGCATGTCGTCGTGCAGGTCGTCCCCCTGGACGTGACCAACGCGTCCGCACCGGCCATCCCGGTCACGTACCTGCGCTTCGGCGGTCTCGATCTCCCGGACATCGTCTACCTGGAGCACATCAGGAGCGCCACGTTCCTGGAGGACCGCGACGAGACCGAGCAGTACCGCGTGGCACTGGACCAACTGGCCGACGACGCGCTCAGCCCTCGTGACACCCTCGACTGCCTGCGCAGGACCGTCAAGGAGCGCTACGGGGGCCAGTGAGCCGGTGCGGCACCGTCACAGCGGTGCCGCACCGTCACAGCATGCGGCCGACCCCGCCGAACTCGACCCACTCGTGGGTCTGCTGACGCGGCGCCACCTCGGTGTCGGGCCGCCAGGTGGACACCTCCACCAGGCCCGGTTCGAGGATCTCCAGCCCCTCGAACCACTGCGCCACGTCCTTCTCCTGGCGCACCCGGCCCCAGTGCCCCTGAGTGGCCTTGTCCATGAAGTCGGTGACGAACTCCCGCACCTTGGGGTCCTCGCTGACCAGTTGGCACATCACCAGGCAACTGCCGGGCACGAGCCGCTCGGTCACCCGCTTCACCACCGCGAGGGGGCCGTCCGTGTCGCTGTCCGGGATGCAGTGGAAGACCGAGTTGAACAGCACGCCCACCGGCTGCGAGAAGTCGATCAGCCGCTGGGTGTCGGGGTGGGAGAAGATCACGTCGGTGTCGCGCAGGTCGGCCTGGATCACGGCCGTGCGGTCGTTCTGGTCCAGCAGAGCCCGGCCGTGCACCAGAACCATCGGATCGTTGTCCGCGTACACGACGCGCGAGGTGGGATCGATGGCCTGGGCCACCTGATGCACGTTGTTCTGCGTGGGCAGACCGGACCCATGGTCCAAGAACTGCCGAATGCCGTACTCCTGCGCCAGCGTCCCCACCACCCGCTGCAGGAAGCGCCGGTTGTTCAGCGCCAGCGCCCGGGTGCTGGGCACCACCTTGTCCAGTTCCTCGCAGGCGGCACGGTCGACCGCGTAGTTGTCCTTGCCGCCCAGGTAGTGGTCGTACATGCGCGCGGCCGTCGGAACCGTGGCGTCGATCTTGGTGGACAACCGCTTCCCGGATTCCATCGTCTCCCCAGTCACCTACCCGCACCGGCCCGACCGGCGCGTCAGGCAATACATCCTAGGGACAAGGCACTTGAGGCAGCCACCGTCTCCACGAAGTCCAACCGCCGGGTGCCCGCGAGGTCTCCGGTGTCCGGGTCTTTGTGGTCGACGAACCGTTACCGGGTGCCGTTGGTGGGCCAGATGAGGCCCTGATCGGTCCAGATGACGCCCTTGTTGCGGCAGAGGCAGAAGGGGTGGCCGACGGGGTCGGTGTAGACACGGAAGCCGTAGCCGTCGGAGTCGGTGCAGTCCCGCTTCAGGGTCGCGCCGAGGGCCAGCACGCGACGCTGTTCGGCCTCGATGTCGTCGACTTCGAAGTCGAGGTGGAACTGCTTGGGATGCTCGCTGTCGGGCCACTGCGGGGCCCGGTAGTCGTCCACCTGCACGAAGGCCAGTTCCAGCTCGCCGAACCGGATACCGGCCCAGTGCTCGTCACTGTCCTCTTTGACGGGGACTCCCGTCACCTCGGAGTAGAAGGCTGCCAGCTTCATCGTGTCGGGGCAGTCGATGATGAAGTCGGTGAGTCGTAGCATCCCGTGATCTTGCCACACGACCACATGAACCGAAGTCCGGGCCGGGCCCAGGCCTAATAGCTGTCGTGGCTCGGCTTGCCGTGGGGCCGGTAGACGCCGACGATGGTGCCGCTCTTCGTGCTCGACACGCTGACCGGCTCCAGCGCGGTGGGGATCGCCCTGTCGGCGAACAGCCGCTTGCCGGTGCCGATGATCACCGGATGGATGCAGAGCCGGTACTCGTCGACGAGGTCGTGCCGCATGAGGGTCTGGGCGAGGTCTCCGCTGCCGACCACGTTGATGTCGGCGCCGTCGGACGCTTTGAGCTCGCGTACGGCAGCGGCGAGGTCGCCCTCCAGCAGCGTGGAGTTCTGCCAGTCGACGGACGTCAGAGTCCGGGACGCCACGTACTTGTGCATGCCGTTCATCCGGTCGGTGAACGGGTTCTCAGGATCAGCGGTCGGCCAGTACGACGCGAAGATCTCGTACGTCTTGCGGCCGAGCAGCATGGCGTCGGAGCCTTCGTACCAGCCGGCGACGGCCATACCGACCTCGTCGTCGCTCACCGGCTTCTGCCAGCCGCCGTGCTCGAAGCCGCTCTCGGCGTCCTCGTCCGGACCGCCCGGCGCCTGCATGACGCCGTCCAGCGTCAGGAAGGTACAAACGATGATCTTGCGCATGGTGCGCTCCCTTCGTCGAGGGGTAGACCGCACAGCCGCCGGAGACTCATCGGTGAAACTCGCGGGGGCCTGGTTCACTCATGGAACTCGCCGAGTCGGCGCTGCGGCCCGCGGCTGGTGAGGCGGCGCTCACGACGGTGCGGGTCGGCCGCATCCGCTTGTTTTTCCTCGACCACGAGGACGGCCGCCGGGGCCGGGCCGACGCCCTCACGCAAGCCTGGCCAGGGCGGTCGCCGTCTCGTCGGCTGAGGTCGTGTCGCCGGCCGTGACGAACAGGCGGTGGGCCTCGGTGAAGCGGGCATGGGCCTCGGTCAGCTCGCCGCACCGCTCCAGGGCTGTGGCGAGACCGGCGAGGGCCCGGGCCTGAAACCGACTGGTGCCGCCGTGGGTGACGGGGGCTATGACGGTGCGGAAGGCCTGTACCGCCTCGGGCCACCGCTCCAGGGCGAGCAGATCTTGGGCTATCTGATGGCGCACGATGGCCTCCGCGAACTCCTGGAAGCCCGGCACGTCACCGGCCCGGACGCCCAGCAGCGCCAGGTGGACACTCAGTGCCTCCTCGGCGCGCCCGGCCTCACGCAGGGCGCTGCCGAGGACACGGCGGGAGACCGCCTGGCCCGCCTCGTCACCGGTGGTCGCGAAGAGCCGCACAGCGCTCTCGGCGGCCTCGGCAGCCTCCGCCGGGCGGCCCAGGGACATGCAGGCCCCGGCGATGTACGTCGACGCCCAGGCCTGCTGCGCGATGTCGCCCGCGTCCGTGGCCAACTCCAGTGCGCGGCGGGCGTGTTCCTCGGCCTCCTGGTGACGGCCGTCGCTCACCGAGTATGTCCAGGCCAGGCAGTTGAGCTGGTGGGCCTCGGCCGGCCGGTCACCGAGCGCCGCCGCCGCGCGGACGCCGTGGGAGAACAGGGTGCGCCACTCGGGCCAGGAGTCCCAGCGGTCGGAGAACCAGTACAGCGTGCGGGCCGCGTGCAGGATCTCCCGGTGCCGGCCGGCCGCCGACATCACCGGCAACGCGCCTGCCCAGTGGGCGCGTTCGGTGGTCAGCCACTCCTCGGCCTCCGCGGCGGACGAGGGGGTGAAGGGTGCGGGCTCGCCCTTCCACGGCTCCGGCGCGGTGTCCGGTGCCTCGAACAGGCGGCCGGCTGCCGAAGCCGAGCGCAACAGCCAGTCCGCCACCTGGAGATGGACCGTGTCCGCGTCCTCCTCCTCGTCCCGCAGCCGCTCACGGGCGAAGAGCCGCACGAGATCGTGCAGGGCGTATCGGTGGGGTGTCGTCTCCTCCAGCAGGCCCCGGTCGACCAGCAGGTCGAGGGAGGCCTCGGTGGTGAGCGGGTCCTCGCCGCCGAGGACGGCCGCGAGGTCCGGGCCGGCGTCGTGACCCGGCAGCAGGGCGAGTCGGCGCAGCAACCTTTGGTGAGCAGGCGCGAGTTGGCCGTACGACAGGGCCAGCGCGCTGCGGACGGCGAGGTCGCCCGCGACCAGTCCGCTCAATCTGCGTTCCTCGTCGGTGAGTTGGCTCACCAGTCGGGCCGGGGTCCAACTCGGGCGGCTGGAGAGGCGGTTGCCGACGATCCGCAGGGCCAGGGGGAGGTGGCCGCACAGTTCGGTCAGCCGGGTGATCGCTTCCGGCTGGCCGTCGGTGCGCGGGGTCCCGAGGATCCGTTCCAGCAGTCGTGCCGACTCGCCGCCGCTGAGCCCGCCGAGCCTGATCCGCCGGACGCCTTCCAGTCCGGCCAGCGGCCGTCTGCTGGTGACCAGCACGAAACTGCCCTCCGCGTCCGGCAGCAGTGGTCTGGTCTGACCCTCGTCGGCCGCGTCGTCCAGGACGACCAGTGCCCGCCGGCCCGCGAGCGTGGCGCGGTAGAGCGCCTCCCGGGCGACCGGGTCGACCGGGATCCGGTCGGGTGGGTGGCCGAGCGCTGTGAGCAGGAGGACCAGGGCCTCGGCCGGGGGCAGCGGGGAGTCGCTCATGCCGTGCAACTGGACGCAGACACAGCCGTCCGGGAAGGCGCGCGACAGCCTTCGTACCGCCTCCGCCGCCAGTGTCGTCTTGCCCTGCCCGCCCGGCCCGAAGAGCACCACGGCCCGCGTCCGGGCCCCGCCGGCGAGGGCCTCCAGGTCGGCCAGTTCCTGTTCCCGGCCGGTGAAGTCCGGGACCGTGCGCAGGAGATACGGCGATGTCGGCGCCCCTCCGCGTTCCCGTCCGGCGTCGGCGAGGCGCTGGAGGCGCTCGCGCTGCTCGGCGTCGAGACGGAGGGCGGCGGCGAGCGCCTCGACGGTACGGCGCTGCGGTCCACGGCTGCGGCCGCGCTCCAGGTCACCGAGGGCGCGCACGCTCACTCCGGACGCCTCGGACAGCTCCTCCAGGGTCAGCCGGGCGGCCCTGCGCAGGGAGCGGAGCAGCCCGCCGAAGGCGGTGCCGCCGGGGGAGGAGTCGGACTGCGGGGATTCAGATGTGTGACTGGTCATCACGACAATTAGAACAAGCGTTTTCTACTTCCGCCTGTACTTCTGCCTGGCGGGCCGGGGCCGCCCCTGATGAGCTGGAGTCTCCCTACGACAAGGACGACCGACATGCCGTACATCACCGTTGGCCAAGAGAACAGCGCGCCCATCGAGCTCTACTACGAGGACCACGGCACCGGACAGCCCGTCGTGCTGATCCACGGGTACCCGCTCGACGGCCACTCCTGGGAGCGCCAGGTCCCGGCACTGCTGGAGGCCGGCCACCGGGTCATCACCTATGACCGCCGCGGCTTCGGCCGTTCCTCGCAGCCGACCACGGGCTACGACTACGACACCTTCGCCGCCGACCTCAACAAGGTGATCGAGAAGCTGGACCTGACCGACGCGGTCCTGGTCGGCTTCTCCATGGGCACCGGTGAGGTGGGCCGCTACCTGGGCACGTACGGCTCGGGCCGGATCGCCAAGGCGGCCTTCCTCGCCTCGCTGGAGCCCTTCCTGCTCAAGACCGACGACAACCCGACCGGCGTCCCCCAGGAAGTCTTCGACGGCATCTCGGCCGCGGTCACCAAGGACCGGTACGCCTACTTCAGCGCCTTCTACCAGGACTTCTACAACCTGGACGAGACGCTGGGCAGCCGGATCAGCGAGGAGGCCGTGCGCCACAGCTGGAACGTGGCCGCGGGTTCCTCGGCCCACGCCTCGGTGGCCTGCGTGCCCACCTGGATCACCGACTTCCGGGCCGACGTGGCCAAGGTCGACGTACCGTCGCTGATCGTGCACGGCACCGGCGACCGCATCCTGCCGATCGACGCGACCGGACGGCCCTTCCACGCGCTGCTGCCTTCCGCCGAGTACGTCGAGATCGAGGGCGCCCCGCACGGGCTGCTGTGGACGCACGCGGAGGAGGTCAACGCGGCGCTGTTGGCGTTCCTCGCGAAGTAGTTCCCAGCGGGACACCCCTGAGCCAGCGGGACACCCCTGAGCCAGCGGGACACCCCCTTAGTCAGCGGGACACCCCCTGAGGCGGTCACCGCCGACAGCCCGGCCGCCATCGCCGGGTGGTGATGACCGCCTTCACCCATCGCATCCGTGCCCCGGCACCGCCGTCTCCGGTCGGTGCCGGGGCGCCTGCGTCAACGAGAGAGGGCCTTGGACCGGCGATTCCGAAAGTTCCGCTAGCATTCGATATGACTGCTTTTGGGCTAATGTCCGACAAAGGATGAACATTTTTCGGAGTGGCGCATGTCCCGCAAGGGCCCCGCGTACGACGGCGACGAGCTGCTGGCCAGGCTCGGCTCGCTGACTTCTCGGGCGCGTGAGCACGCGGAGCTACAGCGCTCCCAGGTCGAGCTGGCCATTGCCCTGCAGCGTGGCATGCTTCCCGCGGAGATGCCGACCGCGCCCGGCTACCACCTCGCGGTGCGCTACGCACCGGCCTTTCACGGCCTGAACGTGGGTGGGGACTGGTACGACGCCTTTCACCTCCCGGACGGCCGGATCGGGCTGTCCATCGGGGACGTCCAGGGCCACAACATAGAGGCGGCCGCTTTCATGGGGCAGGTGCGTGTCGGGTTGCGCGCCCTCGCCTCGGTGACGAGCGAACCCGGCGAACTCCTCGCGCGGACGAACGACCTCCTCCTGTCCCTCGGCACCGATCTCTTCGCCACCTGCACCTTTCTGCGCCTCGACCCGACCACCGGCGTACTGGAGAGTGCCCGGGCCGGGCACATTCCCCTCGTCTGGGCGACGGCGGACGGCAGGAGCGGTATCGGCGGCGACGAGGGCGGTCCGCCGCTGGGTGTTCAGGCCGGCACGACCTACCCCGTCACCTGTTACCGGCTCACCACGGGCGGCGTGCTCGTCCTGCTCACGGACGGTGTGGTGGAGGGGCCGTCCATGGAGCTCGGCCAGGGCCTGGACCAGGTCGTACGCCTTGCCGGGGTCGCCGCCGTGGCGGGCATGGACGCCGGCGCGCTCGCCACCGCCGTGATGCGGGGCGCGGACCAGGTGGGGCATGAGGACGACGCCGCCGTGCTCGTCGTCGGGTACGAAGGGGCCGAAGCTCAGCCGTGGGGCGGCATGCGGCCGCTCCCGCCTCGCCGGAGCGGCGGCCTCGGTGTCTGATGGCTGGTGTGGTGGGTACCGAGAATCTGCGCCGGGACGGCGTCTTCGCCCTCCAGACGCTGGCCGTCGCCGGTTGCTACTACGCCGCGGGACGACTCGGACTCCTCTGGAACCTGGCCGTCGAAGGGGCGGTGTTCACTCCCATCTGGCCGCCGACCGGTATCGCGGTGGCCGGACTGCTGATCTTCGGGCTGCGCGTCTGGCCCGGAATCGCACTCGGAGCCCTGCTCGTCGTCCTGCACCTCACCTCGCTCAGGCCCGAGGTGCTCGGGAACCTGGCCGGCAACACGGCCGCGCCCGTCTGCGCGTACCTCATGCTGCGTGCGGTGGGCTTCCGTACCGGCCTGAGCCGGTTGCGGGACGGTCTGGCGCTGGTGTTCCTCGGGGCCCTGACCGGCATGCTGATCAGTGCCACGGTGGGTGTCGGCATGCTCGTGGTCACGGACCGGCTGCACACCCACAGCTTCTGGGGGGTGTGGCTGGCATGGTGGGTGGGCGACGCGATGGGTGTCTTGATCATTACGCCGCTTCTGCTGGTGCTGTACGAGGCACGCTGGCCCCCGCCGCTGTCCCGTTGGCCGGAGGCCACGGCGCTGACGATCGTCACCTGCGCCGTCATGCCACTGGTCACCCACAGCAGGCTCAGCGTGCTGTTCCTCGTCTACCCGCTGCTGATCTGGGCTGCCCTGCGCTTCCAGCTGGTCGGCAGCATGCTCTGCGCTCTCATCGCGTCCGTCATGGCCACGGTCTCCGCCGCGGAGGAAGTGGGCCCTTTCGAAGGCCTGAACCAGATCGAGATGATGATCAAACTGCAGGCGTTCAACGGCACCATCGCCCTGACCGCCCTGCTTCTCTCTGCCGTGATGACCGAGCAGCGCAACACCCGGCGCTCGGTGGAGCGGGCCTGCCAGGAGCTTGTCGAGGTCCTCGAACATCTCACCGCGGGTGATGCGGCACGAGGCAGGCCGTCGCGGCCGAAGGGGGAGGCGGAGACCGACGACGGGCCCCGGCAGCGGGAGGGCGGACGTTGAACCTCGCGCCCGTGGCATGCCGCGCTGCCAAGTGCGGCTCACTGCCCCGGGTCGGGACGCCGCCCTACCGGCGCGCGCCGGTAGGGCCCTCGATGCGTTCCGTGCCGTTCTCGGCGCGGCGGCGGATCAGTGGTCGGAGTAGCTGAAGTCGCCCACGGTCCAGGCGCTGACGTCCTCGATCGCCACGCGGTACATCCCGCCCGTCTCCGGGATCCCCACGGTGCCCTGCAGGATCCGGGCGACATGGAAGTGCAGATGCGTGGGCGGCCCCTCCTCCTTCGTGGGGGTGTCGAAGACGGCGGAGAAATCGCCGAGGTCGGAGGAGTCCGCAAGCACCTCCGACACCCGCTGCCTCCACACGGCTTCGGGAGCCAGGCGACCGGTGATGACAGCACCACCGGTCACCACGGTCAGGGACATCTGATTACTCTGCCCGGACTCCACACGGGCGGCGATATCTACGATCAGCGCGTCAGGCTTCGACATGAGATCGGATTCTACGCACCGACCCGCTCGGGCAGGCCGAGTGGTGGCCCTACCTGGCAGAACAGGCGCGCGAGGTGCTGCTGCCGACGGGCGGAGGAGGACTGCGCTGGTGTCGACGCCACTGACTCGGCTTCCAGGAGTCCGCGGGATGACCAAGTCAGGCTGCCGACCGCAGCGTGCCTCGTACGGGGCGCCACCGTAAATAGCCGTCAGGCTTGCTCGGCGGCCGAGGAAACGGACCTGGTGACGGCCGCACGAGCGGGCGGACAACCCGCAGTTGGCGTAACGACCCTTGTGACACCAGTGACAGGACCGCGACAAAAAAGGCCACAACTGTCAGTGGGGCTTTCCGGTCTCACTCTGCGTGGACGGCAACGACCGGCCGTCCCGATGACATCAACAGGGGGAACACCATGAAGTCGATCCGCAACAAGGCAGTCACCGCCGGCGCCCTTGCCGTTCTGGCCCTGGGCGGCACGCTCGCCGCGACCACACCGGCCTCGGCCGCCACCACAGGCGCGTACAACGGAGCGTGCGGCCAGGGGTACGAGGTCTTCATGTCGACCCCGATCAACTCCTCGCAGACCACCGTGGCCGCCACCACGTACGTGGCCTACAGCTCCGCGGACGAGCAGTGGTGCGCTGTGACCGTACGCAACAAGCCCGGCGCCCGCGTGTTCATGGAGGTCACGCTGGACACCTGGCCGACCAGCAGCTCCCCGGCCAGGGACGCCGGCTCCTACACGACCTACGCCGGCCCGGTGTACAAGGACCTCCCCGACGCCGGTCAGTGCATGACCTGGAGCGGTTCGATCGACATCTACTACAACTCGGACAAGGGCCTGTGCCCGTGACCTGACGGCAGCCGACGTGGTCGACCTTCGGGTCGGTCACGCCGCTGACATGCAAGAGCAGAGCCCCCGGCGCGGCCGGGGGCTCTGCTCTGTCCGCGGGGTGCCGCTGACCAGAGTGTGCATTTCGGTGGCGTCCCGAGCGTGAACGGGCCCGCGCTCGGCTGGTGCTGTCAGGGTTGCTGCGCAGGCGGCAAGGAGAGGTAGAGGCGCGTGCCTTGCGGGCGGAAGCCGACGCGTTCGTAGACGCGGCGGGATCCTTCACCGGAGTACTCCAGCCAGACTGATCCGGCTCCCTGGGTGAACATCGCTTCGCTGAGCACGGCGGTGACCGCAGCGGCGATGCCGCAGCCACGGCAGGCGGGGCGGGTGCCGACGCCGGTCAGCTCTGCGGTGTTCTCGGCAGGAGGGGAGCAGGACGCCCCGCCGGCGATGCCGCCCCGTGGGTCACGCACGAAGCGCACCGCGCCGCCGCTCTGCTGGGTGTGACGCAGCCGGGCCGCGCCCTGTGGGGAGGGGGAGAAGAGGCCACCAAACGCTTCGGCCAAGGCGGCATCGAGCTCGGCGAACTCCTTGTCGGTGGTCGGGGTCTCCACCTGCGGGGAGTCGGGGGACTGGGGGAGCACCAGCGTGCGGGGTGTGCAGACGAGGTATTCGTGCGCGGCCTCGGTGCCGAAACCCGCCGCCCGCAGGGCCGGTGCCACGGCGGGGGCGGCCTGGGGGACGAACTCCAGGCGTGGCAGCAGACCCCGTTCCCGGAAGGCCCCGATGAGCGCGGCGACGTCCCGGGCCGTGGGTGCCGTGCCGGGTAGTGGCGTCGCGTAGTTCATGTAGGGGTTGTCGGTATCGGGGGTGAAGCCGGCTACGAAGCCGCCGGTCTCGACGACCACGGGACGGCGGCGGAGGTTGATGACGGCAAAGCTCTGGACCTGGGTGTCCATGGTGGGTATGACCTCACGGAGTCTCTGGAGGAGCCCCTGGTGAACTTGGGAAGTCCGGGGCGCGAGAGCGGCGATGCGTCAGGCATCGCGTCGTGGGGTCGCCGTAGCCAACAGCGTGGCCGGCTGAGGCTGCCGCGAAGCGGGGGCTCAGGGCCGACGGCGACCGCTGGGGGACGCCGAGCACATGGACTTCGTTCCTCACCGTGAGTGTGTCTGCGAGGTCGCAGCGTGCGGGACACGCTTCCACGACCAACCGCCATGGGCAAGCAGTTATTTGCGCTGCGGGCAGGGGGTGGCCGGGCTCTCCCCGGAGCCACCACCGCCGCAGTCTCAAGGGTGGGCTGGGACTTCAGGCGGGCCGCACCTGGCACACGCTGAGAGGCACTCAGGAAGGGAAGCTGTACGCAGTCTTCGCACCCGGGCTCGTCCCGATCTGGGCCGCCGACAGCCGGCCGCTCGCTGTTCCGTTCGAGGCGGACTACCTCATGGTCAAGGGCGCGAAAATCTACAGTGGCGAGAGTAGACATTGGATGCCCGGCCAGTTATGGTTTTTCTCGTAGCCGAGATCTAGAAGGGCCCGGCAGAGACGAACTGCCGGGCAGCAGTACGCAGGACGGTGCGGCAGTGGAGTTCCGAAGCCAGGGTTGTTGCATGACGGCGACGGGACTGACGGCCGGACCGGGTGGCCCGCAGTGATCAGGGGCCGCCACGAGCAGGACCGCAATACCAGTTCGGCAAGTGATTGATCAGAGGGAAGAACGGAGGAGCCGAGCGCCATCAGGATCGCCCGGACGAGTAGTGGGTCCGGGTACCGCAGGACATCGATAGTGAGGTGGTCTCCGGTCACGCATTCGCGATCCCCGCACCCCCGGCAGTGTTCAGGCCGAGCACGCGGAAACAGAAGGCCGGCGCATTACTGGGGCCGGCAGATGGTGTAGTTCCTTCGGGGTCCTGGTGCCGATGGCACCAGGACCCCTCCACGTGTTCCACAGAGAGGTGCGATGACGGCAGACGACTCCTTCGGGCGACTTGATGACGACGACTACCCCGCCTACACCATGGGCCGCGCTGCCGAGATGCTCGGGACCACCCAGGGCTTCCTTCGCGCCGTCGGCGAAGCGCGCCTCATCACCCCGCTGCGCTCCGCAGGCGGACACCGCCGCTACTCCCGCTACCAACTGCGCATCGCCGCCCGGGCCCGCGAACTCGTCGACCAGGGCACGCCCATCGAGGCCGCCTGCCGCATCATCGTCCTCGAGGACCAACTCGAAGACGCCCTGCGGATCAACGCCGAACACCGCCGCGCAGCCGAAACGTCCACGTGACCCGCAACCTGAGACAGTGCGCCACGGGGGTGCACGGGGCAAGCGGGGGGCGCGGCGGGCGGAAAATCGCCGCTGGAATAAGCGCTCTTTGAGCGCGTAAGCGAGACCCCTGTTCCTGAAACGCTGCGCTGCTGCTCGGCCAATATCTATGGCCGCGAAGTGAGAATTTGCCGCGTCGCGCAGAAAATATTGCTGCCGGGGTGGGCGGGGCTGGAGAATTTATCGGACTCGGTCCGCCATCCCGTGCTACTGTTGATCTCAGTTGCAGTTGTGGTTCCCAAAAACTTCAAACGCCTTCACCGGCATTTCAGCCGGTGGCGGTGTTTTTTTGCCGGTCATTTCCCGGACGGGGCATCATCGCGGCGACCCGGTTTCCGTGCATCGCGGGTCCCGGCGTACTGCCCAAGAGGAGATATGACATGGCTTCAGGCACTGTGAAGTGGTTCAACGCGGCCAAGGGGTTCGGCTTCATCGAGCAGGACGGTGGGGGCGCCGACGTGTTCGCCCACTTCTCGAACATCGCCGCCCGTGGCTTCCGCGAGCTGCTCGAAGGTCAGAAGGTCACCTTCGACATCGTGACGGGCCAGAAGGGCCCGACGGCGGAGAACATCGTCCCCGCCTGACGCTGACGCGCGCTTCGTAGCTGGGGCCCGCACCCCGAGGGGTGCGGGCCCCAGCTACGGACATTTCCCGCAGTGGTGCGACCTGCGGGACGAGAAATGTCCGCGGTCCCCTGTCCGGGGCGGGCACCTCGTCGAAGGCGCAACCGGTGGAACGTCCGGGATTTCACATTCCGACGACATTGAAAACTCTACCGATGCAATTAGCGCCAAATCTATCGCATTCCTCATTCTTTTTCATGTCCATTCGGTCCGGTCTTGTGATTCCCAGCGCTGCTTTCGCTGCGGGAATTCCTTGATACGTGCCGTATCAAGGAGGGTTCTCAATGAACTTTGCACGCACCACTGACCGTTCTTCCCGCCGCGGCCGCGGCGAGGCCGCCGCTTTCGGTACCGGCTCCGGCGCCAGGCGCAGCAGCCGTTTCGCCTCGTCCGCCCCGAAGGGTTCAGGGGGTCCGAGCCGTTCGGGCGGCTACGGCCGGCGGCCCGCAGCGGTTCAGGGGGAGTTCGCGCTGCCCAAGACGATCACTCCCGCGCTGCCCGCGGTCGAGGCGTTCGCTGACCTCGACATGCCCAAGCAGTTGCTGGCGGCACTGACCGTGCACGGCGTGAGTGTCCCGTTCCCGATCCAGGGCGCCACCCTGCCCAACACCCTCGCGGGCCGCGACGCCCTGGGACGCGGACGCACCGGCTCCGGCAAGACCCTCGCCTTTGGCCTGGCCTTGCTCGCCCGCACCGCGGGCCAGCGCGCCGAGCCCCGCCAGCCCCTGGCCCTGGTCCTCGTACCGACACGCGAGTTGGCCCAGCAGGTGACCGACGCGCTCACCCCCTACGCCCGCTCGGTGCAACTGCGACTTGCCACCGTCGTCGGAGGAATGCCGATCGGCAGGCAGGCCCATGCGCTGCGCAACGGTGCCGAGGTCGTCGTCGCGACACCGGGCCGGCTCAAGGACCTCATCGACCGCGGCGAGTGCCGGCTGAACCAGGTCGCGATCACCGTCCTGGACGAGGCGGACCAGATGGCCGACATGGGGTTCATGCCCCAGGTCACCGCGCTCCTGGACCAGGTCCGCCCCGAGGGCCAGCGGATGCTGTTCTCCGCCACCCTCGACCGCAATGTCGACCGCCTGGTCCGCCGCTACCTCACCGACCCGGTCGTCCACTCCGTCGACCCGTCCGCGGGTGCGGTCAGCACGATGGAGCACCATGTGCTGCACGTCCACGGCGCGGACAAGCACTGGACGACGACGCAGATCGCGGCACGCGAGGGCCGAGTGATCATGTTCCTGGACACCAAGCACGCCGTCGACCGGCTGACGCAGGACCTGCTCAGCAGCGGGGTGCGGGCCGCCGCGCTGCACGGCGGCAAGTCGCAGCCGCAGCGCACCCGGACCCAGTTCAAGACCGGGCATGTCAGCGTGCTCGTGGCCACGAACGTCGCCGCCCGCGGCATCCACGTCGACAACCTCGACCTGGTCGTCAACGTCGACCCGCCGACCGACCACAAGGACTACCTCCACCGCGGCGGTCGCACCGCGCGGGCCGGCGAGTCCGGGCGTGTCGTCACCCTGGTCACCCCCAACCAGCGGCGCGAGATGACCCGTCTCATGGATGCCGCCGGCATCGTGCCCCAGACCACCCAGGTCCGCTCCGGCGACGAGGCACTCAGCCAGATCACCGGCGCCCAGACGCCCTCCGGCATCCCCGTGACGATCACCGCGCCGGTCACCGAGCGGCGTCAGCGCAGCACGTCGCCGTCACGCGGCCGTCGTAGCCCCGCCTCGGCTGCCCGACGCAAGACCCGGCAGTCCACGCTCAACGCGGCGGCGTAAGGACTTCGTGTTCAGGTTCAGCACCCCTGGTCCACCTCTGTAGGAGGCACGTTTTGACGATGGTTCAGATGCAGCCCCGCTCGACAGGCGCCGACTTCGTTCCCAGGACGGTGGCCGACGCCATGGACACCGCCGGACCGCAGGTGTGCGACGACATGACCGTCGAGGTGGCCCTGTCCGTCATGGCCAGCGCCCGCACCACGCACCTGCTCGTCTGCGACAACGACGGCGTGTGCACCGGACTTCTCACGCAGGCTCAGCTCACCGCGGTCCGCGAAAGCGCCGTGTACACGGACCGGGTCCAGCTGCGGGACATCGCCGTCGACCCGGGGCCTTTCGCCTCTCCCGTGACCACGATGGCCGAGGCCGAGCATGCGATGCGCTACCGCAGCCTCCACGCCCTGCCCGTGGTGGATGCCCAGGGCAATGCCCTGGGCATCCTCGCCCTCGTCCGGTGATCCGCCTCGATCGCGGCAGAACCATCCCGTCGTTCTTCTCCCCCTTGCAGAAGGCATCCGCGATCCTCGGAGCCCCGGCGGCCGTGTGACCGACGTCGCAGCAGCGGCGAGCGGTGACGCTGCTGCCGCGGGCTGGAGTCCGTGGAGGGTGCCCGCGCCCGAGCAGCACCCGGCTCAGTGCCCGAGGCGGTGTGCAAGGTCGAGCAGATCTGCCAGGCGCAGCACCCGCCCGTCGAAGCCCGGGAGGGGGACATGGAGTGGCCGTGTCCAGCGGGCGGGGATGGCGTCCAGCCCGTAGTACGCCCCCGCGAGGCCTCCGGTGACCGCGGCGACGGTGTCCGTGTCGCCGCCGAGGTCGATCGCCGCGCGTATCGCGTCCTCGAAGTCCGCGGTGGTGCGCAGGGCCCAGACGGCGGAGCCCAGGCAGGGCCAGACGGCACCGTTGAACTCGGTCGCCTGATCGGGGTGCCAGTCAGGCGCGAGGACGGTGGCGTAACGGTCGCGGTGGTCGGGGTGGACGAGGGCCAGGATGTCCGGGAGCGCGGCGAGGGGGTCGGTCTCCTCCAACGTGAGACGGACGAATTCGTGGAAGATCGCGGTGCCCTCCCAGGCAGCGCGGTCGCCATGGGTGAGGGCGGCGATCCGACGTGCCGCGTCCATACTGGCTTCTGGGCCGGCGGCCGCGAAGTAGACCGCGGAGGTCGACGCCCGCATCAAGGAGCCGTTTCCCGCTGCTCGTTGGTTGACCTGGAAATGGATCGCGGCGGCGAGGTCCCAGGGCATGCCGTTGGTCAGGACGTCCTCGGTCTGCAGGCCGATGTCCTTCGGCTCTGACGCTGCCCACCGCTGGAAGCGGCCGAAGATGTCCGGCAGATCCAGGCCGCACCGCTCCAGCAACGACTCCGCGACCAGGACGGCCATCTGTGTGTCGTCGGTCGCCTCGCCGGGCTCCCAGCCACCGCCTCCGCACATCTCGCCACCGGCGCCAGGCACGGGAAACCGCGCGGAGAACGCTCCCTGGGGACCGAACTCGAACGGGCCGCCCAGGGCGTCACCCACCGCCGAGCCGACGACCGCGCCGGCCGCTCGCTGAATCCGCTTCATGCGCGGAGGCTATCCGCGGCCGCGCTTTGCCGCGCCGAACGGCGGTCGCAACAGACCTCACCGGACCCGGCGTTGGCGGGATCCGGTGAGAGGTCTGAGGCAATACCGGTGATCAGGCCGCGACGAGTTCCTGCTCGCGCACCGGTGTCGTGGCCTTGGGCTTGCTGTTCGGCAGCGAGAGTCGGATGACCTTGCGCCACGCCGAGAACACCTGCTTGGGCAGGGGGCCGGTCACGTACTCCAGCTCGTACTTCTCGAACAGCGCGCGCACCTTCACGGCGACCTCGGCGTAGCGGTTGCTCGGCAGGTCCGGGAACAGGTGGTGCTCGATCTGGTGCGAGAGGTTGCCGGTCATGAAGTGCATGGCCTTGCTGCCGCTGATGTTGGCCGAGCCCATCATCTGGCGCAGGTACCACTGGCCGCGCGTCTCGCCCCTGATCGACCGGCGCTCGAAGACCTGCACACCCTCGGGGAAGTGCCCGCACATGATCACCGAGTGGGACCAGATGTTGCGGACCAGGTTCGCGGTGAAGGTGGCGGCGAGCGTGGGGAGGAACGACGGGCCCGACAGCGCCGGGTGGATCACGTAGTCCTTGAGCACCTGCTTGCGGATCTTGCGGCCCACGGCCTTGGCCCGCTCGCGGAACTCCGGGTTCTTGCGGCGGCGCTTGCTCAGGTTCTTGCCGAGCTCCAGGTCGTACGCCGCGATGCCGTACTCGAAGAAGCAGGCGTTGATGAAGTTCCACAGCGGCTGACCGAGGTGGAAGGGGTGCCACTTCTGGTCCTCGTCGACGCGCATGATGCCGTAGCCGAGGTCGTTGTCCTTGCCGAGCACGTTGGTGTACGTGTGGTGCAGCTCGTTGTGCGAGTGCTTCCACTGCTCGGCCGGCGATACGTGGTCCCAGTCCCAGGTGGAGGAGTGGATCTTCGGGTCCCGCATCCAGTCCCACTGGCCGTGCAGGACGTTGTGGCCGATCTCCATGTTGTCCATGATCTTCGCCACGGACAGCCCGGCAGTGCCGACCAGCCACGCGGGCGGGAAGAACGAGAACAGCAGCACGCCCCTGCTGGCCAGCTCGAGCTTGCGCTGCGCCGAGATGACCTTGCGGATGTAGGCGGCGTCTTTCTCACCGCGGCTGGCGATCACTTCGTCGCGGATCGCGTCCAGCTCGCGGCCGAGCTCCTCGATCTGCTCCGCGGTCAGGTGGGCTGTGGGGTCGATAGCGGTCAAGGTGTTCCTAACGTTCGATGTCGCAAGGGCCCGCGGCAGCGGACACGCAGGTCTGGATGAGGACGCCCGGTTCGGCCTCGGTGATCTCGCCGGTGCGCAGGTCGCGGACGGCGCCCGCTTTGAGCGGCGTGATGCAACCGAAGCAGATGCCCATGCGGCACCCCGACGGCATGAGCACACCGGCCGCCTCACCGACGTCCAGCAACGGGGTCGCACCATCCGCGTCAACCGTCTTGCCGCTGGTGCTGAAGGTAATCTCGCCGCCGTCACCGGTGACGACGATGCTGGGGCGGAAGCGTTCGATGTGCAGGCGCTCCGGGACGCCGTGTTCGCTCCAGTGCTTCTCGGCGGCGTCGAGCAGGCCCGTGGGCCCGCAGGCCCAGGTCTCGCGCTCGGCCCAGTCGGGCACGAGCGCGTCGAGACGGGTGATGTCGAGGATGCCGTCCGTCTCGGTGTGCACCTCGGTGAGCCGCAGTTTGTCGCCCGCGACCAGGTCGTGCAGTTCGTCGCGGAAGATCACGTCCTGCGGCCGTGGCGCGCAGTGGACCATGACGACGTCGTCGAACGCGGTGTCGCGCAGCATGCCCATCACGGGCGTGATGCCGCTGCCGGCCGTCAGGTAGAGCACCTTGGCGGGCTTGGCCGACGGCAGCACGAAGTCGCCGGTGGCCTGGTCGAGCTGGATCAGTGTGCCCGGTCTCGCCTTGCGGACCAGGTGGTTGCTGACCTTGCCGTCCGGGATCGCTTTCACCGTGATCGTGATGCGGCCGTCCGGGCGGTTGGTCGGCGAGGTGATGGAGTAGGCGCGCCACAGGCGCACCCCGTCGACGTCGACCCCGATCCGTACGTACTGACCGGGCGTGTGGCCGCGCCAGCCCCGTCCCGGTCTGATCACGATGGTCGCGGCGTCAGGCGTCTCGGGGTGCACGGCCTCGATGCGCCCACGAAGGTCAGCGCCCGCGCGCAGCGGGCTGACCAGGTCGAGGTAGTCCGACGGCAGCAGCGGCGTCGTGACCATCTCGAGCAGTTTCCACGCCCTGCTGCGGAGGGCTGTACTCGTCATGTCTCCAGCTTGCTGCGCTTCAGGGCGTAAAGTCCTGTCCGTAGGACGTAAATCTGGACGGTTGAATTGTTCGCAGGGAACAAAACATGAGTCATGCGATCCAGCGGGCCAGCGAACTGGCCCTGGATGAGACGACGGTCGCCGCGCTTCGGGCCGCGGTGAGGACCACCGCGGACGAGGTCGTCCAGGCGATCATCGACGAGGTCCCTTCTTACGCCAACGCCCTCTCCGGCCGCATGGGTGGCACCATCCGCCGAGCCGTCCGCACCGCTCTTGGGCACTACCTGGACCTCGCCAGCGGGAAGGCCACGGGTGGCGACGCCGGTGACGCAGCCTACGAGCTGGGCCGCGGTGAGGTCCGCGACGGGCGCTCGATGGACGCGCTGCTCAGCGCCTACCGCGTCGGCGCCCGCGTGGCCTGGCGATGCCTGGCAGCGGGTGCCGTCCCCGCGGGCCTGCCCGCCGCCGAGGTCGCCAAGTTCGCCGAGCTGACCTTCGCCTACATCGACGAGCTCTCCGCCGCGAGCGCCGCCGGCCACGCCGACGAACTGGCCGCCCGGGGCCGGGCCCAGGAGCGCCACCTGGAACACCTGGCCCGCGACCTCCTCAGCGGCGCGAGCCCGGAGGTGCTGCTGGCCTCCGCCCAACGGGCCGGCTGGCAGCCTCCCGTCTCGCTGACCGCGGTGCTGTTGCCCGCAGCCCAGGCCCGACCCGCCTACCGCGTGCTCGATCCGAGCACTCTCGTCCTCGACGATCAACCGGACGCCACCGGTGTGCTGCTCGTCCCCGACGCCGACCGATCACATCTGCTGCGGCAGCTGACCGACCGCACCGCCGTTGTCGGCCCGGCCCGGCCGTGGACGCGTGCGTCCGCCTCGTACGCACGAGCCGCACGCGCGCGTTCCCTGTCCTCCGAGATCCGCGACACCGAGGACCACCTGCCCGAGCTGGTGCTGAGCGCCGACGCGGAGGCGTTCGCGGACCTGCGTGCCCGTGCCCTCGCACCGCTGCGGACCGTGCCCGAGGCGACCGCGCGGCGGCTGGAGGAGACGTTGCGGGAGTGGCTGCTGCACCAAGGCAGGAGGGAGGAGGTGGCGGCGGCGTTGTTCGTCCACCCCCAGACCGTCCGGTACCGCATGTCGCAACTGCGGGAGCTCTTCCCGGACCTCGCATCGCCCCAGCGGGTCCTTGAACTGACGCTGGCCCTGGGCCTTCGGGACAGCTGACGCGTGCCGCGTGAGCCGGCTGATGGGACCGAGGGCGAGGCGCGTCTCCTGGGCCGCTCACCGCGTGCGGCGAAGCCCGTGCCTGGCTCCCTGCCCATCCGGTGCGGCCGGACATCCGTCCGGTCGGCCCGGCGTACCGGGCGGGAGATGATGGGGGCGACATGACGGAACGCGAGGTCAGGAGCTTCCATGGCGAAGCCGGTTCACCGGCCCCGTGAGGACGCGGAGTTCGACTTCATCCTCGGGATGAGCGCGGTCCCGGTCCTCGCGTACTTCACCGGGACATGGCCCAAGGCGATCGAGCCCTGCCGGGTGATGGACCTCGTCGTGGGTGACCTCGCCGATCACTACGCGGGCCGCCTGACGACCGTCCGCACCGACATCACGCGGTGTCCGGCCGCAACCACGCGATACGGGGTCACCGGAGCCCCCTCCTACGTCCTTCTGAAGGACGGAGAGGCGGTGGCGCACGGCACAGGGCCCATGACCACCGCCGAGCTACGGACGTTCCTGGACGGCCACCTCTGAGTGGCCGCTGCGGCTCGCGTTCTTTGCCACCGCTCACGTCGGCCACTTCCTGGTCCGCCTCCCGCGCCGGCAGACGAAGCACGCGGTCTGTGGACCTGCCGCGCACCTATCTGGACCCCGTTCTAGTCGGGCACGCACATGACGTGGTGCGCCGGTACGACGGGCTCACCAGGTGCCGGATCGAGTCCGCGGACCCGCACAGCGACGATGTCGGTGGCGATGAGGGAAGGGCCCGGCAGCTTCGTCAGTCGCCACCTGAAGGGCTCCGGGACGTCCTTGGCGGGCAGTTCGACCGTACTGAGGCTCACCCAGCGGTCGTAGTTGGTCGGGTACACGCGGACCGATGCTCCGCACTCGGGGCAGATGGGCGGCTCGATCCATGACGTGTCGTCGGGGTCAGGCTCAGGTCTTGGTGCGGCTGTGGCGCCGTCGGCTTCGGCCATCTCGTTCGCGAGGATGTTCCAGCACCGCTCACAGAGTCTCGCCATGAGGTCGATCCGCCCTCGATCGCGCACTGTCGGGTTTGTCTCCCCGCAGCGATCGCATAACAACTCTTGATCCCTTAATGCCCCCATGTGTTCGAGTGTGAGTGAATCTGGCCGGATCGCAGTAGGTGGCGATTCGGCCTCGTTTGGTGACTTCTCGCCGGTGAGGTCGAAATGGAGCCCTGTCGATCGAGTTGCGCGGCTGTGTCGCACTCACGACGACCGTGATCACCTGTCAGACCCGCTTATCGGTGTTGTCACCCGGGAGGCTGAATTGCACGTCGGGTGTGGGCAGATGGCGCATGAGGGCGGGCGGGTGAGGAGATGCAACGGGGGCGGGGTTGTGGCTGACAGCAAGGAGAGCGCAGGTGACAGCCGTTGCGTTCAGTGCCGATTTCTCCTCGGAACGACAATGGGTCGCGGGCCGCTCCTGGGCCTATCCGGACGGAGGGCCCACGAATCCGGGCGACAACAAACTCGATCACCTCACGGTCGACCCCGCCTATTCCCGGACGGGGACGTTCAGGGCCCGGCGCAGGGCGGACGGCTTGTGGGACGCGGGGTTGCTGACTACGGAGGAGAGTTCCGAGGGGTTCATGGTGGCCACCGGGGACCACCTGGACGCCACCGTACGGCTCCCTACCCGGCTGGGTGCCTGGCCCGCCATCTGGACCTGGCGGGACGGCGGCAACGAGGTCGACGTCTTCGAGTACCACCCTGACAACCCTGACCTTCTGGAACTGACCAACCACGTACGGCAGAGCCAGAGTTACGTCCGCCACGACGCGGTGCGTCCGGGCGCCGTCCTGGACGTGGGCGTGACCTTCGGCCGACGCAGCGTGGTGTGGACCCTCGACGGCGAGCGGATTTTCGCCGACGGACGCGGCGTGGGATCCGACTGGCAGGCCTACCTCATCGTCAACCTGTCGGTGTGCGCGGGCCGTTACCACCCCGCCCCCGAACCCGAGACCACCGAGATGTCCTTCGAGGTGCGCCGTCTCGTGGTCACCCGGCCGTTCGGGGGTGTCTCGGACGACCCGGCGGAGGGGGACTGACCCGTGGGCGCCTCGTCGCGGGAGACCTGTCGAGATCGTCAGCCGCGCGCGCCCGGTGCAGCGGGCTGCGCGCACCGGTCGGGCAGCCTAGCCAACGTCAACCGCGCTTTGCCTGCGGCAGGGCCTTTGCGAGGTCAGCGCTCGAAGACCGCCGTCGCCACGGGCACGGCCAGCAGCAGGCTGAGTCCGATCAGGGGGAGGCGGTCCAGCCACAGGATGGCGGCGAATTCGCGCAGGGTCGCGGCCAGCCAGTAGGCGGGGGAGGTCGGCGCACCCACGACGTGCACGGGCACGCCGACGCGGCGGGCCAGCAGGCTCGTGCGGTAGACGTGGAAGCCGCTGGTGACGACCGTGGCACGCTGGTCGGGTGTGGTGCCGTCCACCAGGGCCGCGCTGAAGCGGAGGTTCTGCCCGGTGTTGACGGAACGGTCTTCCCGCACGATCCGGTCGGCGGGCACCCCGCGTCCGCGCAGATAGTCGGCCATCGCGTCCGCCTCGGAGCGGACCTCGTCGCTGCCTTGACCGCCCGACACGACGAACACCACTTGCGACGTGTCCGGTGCGTGGGCGGCGTCGATCGCGAGGGCGCGCTCCAGCCTGCGTGTCAGCAACGGGCCGGGCCGGTCGCCGTTGAGCCCGGCGCCCAGGACGACGACGTGGGTGGTTTCCGGCAGGGGGGTGCTACGGCCCCGGACGAACACGTAACCGGCGAAGACGAGGAAGAGCAGGGAGAGATATCCCGCCGCCGCGTTCACCGCGATCACGAGGGCACCTAGCGCCTCGCCGCCCACCGCGTGGAAGACCACGTCGAGGCCGAGCACCGCCAGCACCGCGCAGCCGGCGGCCCCGGCCGCCAACAGGGCTGCCTGCGGTCCGTAGCGCCGGACCAGGAGGACGCCGTCGGCCAGCAGCAGCAGGCCCAGCGCGAGCCCCAGGAGCAGGGCGGTGACGGCAAGGACGGTGGCGACGGTCGGGTGGGCGGCCGCGCTGCGAACGGCCACGCCGAGTCCGCCAGAGGTCACCGCGAGGCAGAACAGGACGGCGGTGGAGAACCGGTGCGGTGCCAGCAGGGCGTTGACGCCGCCGCCGACGGCGAACACGGCCGCGGCGAGGTACTCCGGGTACTCCAGCATGTGCCGCACCGCTCCGCTCTTCCGCCCGCCTCTCGTCGTCCGCACTTCCCGGACCCGGTACGGACAGCTGCCGGCCATCCTCCCAGACCTGCTGTGGTCCGCCGAACGCGGGCGACTTCATGGCCTGGTCTCTGTGGAAGGTCACCCGGCAGTGTCGCTGCGGCGCTGCCGAAACCACACGGTTACGTATCCCGCGAGGGCGAAAGCGAACAAGACCGACATAGCCATACGCAGGACGAGCCATGGCTGTCCGTCGGGATCCCACAGTGCCTCTGCCAGATTGAGAAGCAGTGTGAGGCACAGTGTGACCAAGAGGGCAGCCTTCGCCCATGCGGGCTTCTGTCGTGTGGTTTCCATCAGTGGTCTCTCACTCCGTGACCCGCGCAGCGGCCGTTCTTATGGAGGGTACGACTGGGTGGTTCCGTCGGCGGTGTGCGGTCCGGGGCCCGTGCCGCTTGTGTCATCGGACTGACCGCTACCCCGGTGGCCCGACGGTATTCGAGCGGCGTGTGCGTGTGGGTCAAGTGGCCGGCGGTGCCGTGCAGGCGTTCGCGCAGGCCATCGACCGAGGGTCGGGCTGCGGTGACGGGGAGGGGCGGGTCGGTCGGGTGTGGTGTTCCGCGGCGTAGAGGCGGACCAGGTGGTGCACGACGTACTCCTGTGGGCCGTCCTCGGCCAGCAGGTGCTCCCGGGCGAGGGCGGCCAGCGCGCGCTCCGCCTGCGCCGGGGTGCAGCGAGCGTGCGCGGCGAAGTGCTCCGCGCGGAAGGAGGGGGTGGGGACAGAGGCCAGGTAGGGGAAGAGGCGCTGCGCGTCGCCGGGCAGGTGCGCGAAGGATGAGTCGAGCAGGGCGCGGACCGAGAGGGTGTCGGACGAGTCGGTGCGCAGTACGTTCAGCGGTGAACACGTGTCGAGTTGCCGGGACGCGGTGGCCAGGGAGGCTTCTGGGCGCAGTTGCAGTCGGGCGGCGAGTACCTGAAGGGCGAACGGCAGCCCTCCGCACGCCTCCGTCAGCCGGGCGGCGGCCTCCGGCTCCGCCCGAGTACGGGACGGGCCGAGGAGCAGCTTGAGCAGTTCGGTGGACTCCGGGCCGGTGAGGGCGGGCACCGTCAGCCGTTGGGCGTGGTGGTGGACCACGAGACGGTCCAGGCGTCGGCGGCTGGTGATCAAGGTGGCGCATCCGCGTCCGGCCGGCAGCAGGGGTTCCACCTGTTCCGCGTCGGCGGCGTCGTCGAGCAGGAGGAGCAGGCGCCGCTCCGCCACGACCGACCGCCACAGCGCGGACAGTTCGTCCCAGTCGCCCGGGTGTGGGGTGACGGAGATGCCGAGCTGCCGCAGACAGCGGGCGAGCGCGGTCGCGGGGTCGAGCGGGGGCTGCGAGCCGCTGCCGTGCAGGTCGACGTACAACTCGCCGTCCGGGAACTCCGCTCGGGAACGGTGCGACCAGTGCAGGGCGAGTGCGGACTTGCCGACGCCCGCCAGTCCTTCCAGGATCAGGGTCCGTCTCTGGCTGGATCTGTTCGTCAATACGGCGTCCAGAACGCGCAGTTCTGGGGAACGGCCGGTGAACGTGGGGCAGGCCGGGGGCAGCTGGGCCGGGCGGGCGACCGCCGGAATCCCCGAAGCGGCTTCGGTGAGGGGGGTCGGGGGTTCCGGAGCGGGGCTCGCCAAGGGAGTTGAGCGGAGCAGTTCCTGGTACAACTCCTGCGTGGCCGGGCTGGGGTCGAGTCCGAGTTCGTCGGCGAGGAGCCGGCGGGTGTGGTTGTAGCGGGCGACGGCTTCGGCGCCGCGGCCGCACCGGTGCAGGGCCGTCATCAGGTGGCGCAGTGAGGCCTCGTCGTAGGGGCGTTCGGTGGCAATGGCCTCCAGCTCCGGCAGGAGCGTGACGTGCCGACCGGCCCGTAGCTCGGACGCGTGGCATTCCGTCAGTGCGGCGGTCCGTTCGCGGGTGAGGGTCTCGCGCACCGCTTCCACCCAGGGGCCCGTGAGGCCGAGCAGGGGCTCGCCCTGCCACAGACCCAGCGCGGCGCGGTAGCGCTCGGCGGCGAGCGCCGGTTCGGACGTGGCGATCGCGCGGGCGGAGGCGACGAGCCCGCGGAAGCGGTGCAGGTCGACATGGGAGGGGGAGACCTGGGCCATGTAGCCGCCCGCGGAGTGGACGATGGCCGGCCCCTCGGGCTCGGCTGAAATACGGGGCAGTAATCGGCGGATCCGTGCGACATAGCTGTAGAGGACCGCGCGGCCCGTGGCGGGGGGTGTGTCGTGCCAGACCCGGTCGAGGAGGGCGTCGACCGGGATGACGCGGTTGGCGTCGATGAGGAGGGCGGCCAGTACGCACTGCTGTTTCGCGGGGCCGAGTCTGATGTGACGAACCCCCTGGCGTGCGGTTATGGCTCCTAGCAGGCGAAAGTTGAAGTCAGCGGACACAGCCGTTCCTTCGTCAGTTGTGGGGGACTGCATCACCGCGCTCATCAGAACACGTGACCGAGTCGTCACGGTAGGAGGCACTGGCCTCTACAGGGCGTGCAGGGCATGTGATCAGCCATTGCAGATTTCTGTCAGGTTCGTTCCAGACCGGTCGGACATGATGTGGCACACCCACTGCAAACCAGTGCTGCCTGACACGGGCCACCGCCCGAAGGGATGGGGGATACCTATGGGAACCGATGCGAACGAAGCCAGTGCCGCACTGGCCGGTCTCAGCGCGGCCGAGCGCATCATCGTCGAGGGCGTCGCCGACTACTACTGGCGCAACGACGGCATGCCGCACGAACGCGGCCATGTCATCGGCTGGCTCATGATCAGCGACCCGGTGGAGCAGACCACCGCGGAACTCATCGCCCGGCTCGGCACCACGCGTGCGGCCATCGACCGTGTCGCCGACCAGCTCGTCCCGGCCCGCGTGGTCCTGCGCAGGGACATCCCGGGCACCGACGAGTACGCCCTGCACATGAACGACGAGTCCTGGCCCAACGCCGTTCTCAACGTCTTCGCGAACATCCCGGAGTTCGACCGCATCCTGCGCGACGCGCAGGAGATCCTCAAGGACGAGGACCCCGAGCGCCGGCAGCGGCTCGACCGCACCCAGCATCTGTTCGGCTTCATCGCCCGAGAGATCCCCCAAGTCGTGACGACCTACGCGGAGCGCGAGAAGGCCGCCGCCCAGGGCGGGTGATCGCGGCCACCGACGCCCGGAACCGGGCGGTCCAGCAGCCGGCCTCGCCCGAACCGGACATCGTGCTGCACCTCGCCCGGCCCGTACCGGGCGAGGGGGACGCCGTCCGCCAGGACCGCCTGCGGGTGCTCGCCCCCCAGGAGCGGCAACGCGCCGAAGGGTTCCTGCGGTCCGCCGACCGGGACGAGTTCGTCCGCGCCCACTGGCTGCTGCGGCACGCGTTGTCCGAGGGGACGTCGGTGCCGCCCGGGGACTGGGACTTCACCCAGGACCGGTACGGCAAGCCTCGTATCGCCGAACACTTCGGCGACAGCCGGGAGTTCAGCCTCTCGCACTCGGCGGGTGTCGCTCTCGTCGCGATCTCCACGGGCAGGCCGGTCGGGGTGGACATCGAACGGCTCGCGGACGACGACCGCTCCCTGCTGCGCAGTTGCCTGACACCTGCCGAGTGGACAACGCTGTCAGCGCTGCCGGGCCCGGACCGGTATCCCGCCTTCGTACAGCTGTGGACGCTGAAGGAAGCCCTCGCCAAGGCCATGGGCATCGGACTGCGTCTGCCGTTCGGGGACGTGGACTTCACCTGGCGGGACGGGCGCCCCGTGCTGCGCCCGACGGCCTCCGTACGCGAGCCGCATCTGTGGACGTGCCACCGCCTTGACGCCCCCGTGGGGCTGCGCGCCGCGCTCTGCGTACGCGGGCCGCGCCCCCGCGGCCGCACCTATCCGAGGAGTACGCGCGAGATGACCACCCTGGACGGGTTCGCACCCACGGGCGTACGGCAGGCCGACGGCGAGGCGCTCGGCAGCGCCGCGTTCCGCCGTCGTCACGGTGTACGCCTCGCCTATGTCAGCGGTTCGATGTACAAGGGGATCGCCTCCGCCGCGCTGGTCGCGAGAATGGGCCGGTCGGGGCTGCTGGGCTACTTCGGCACCGGTGGGCTGCGCCCCGAGCAGATCGACGAGGCCATCACCCGCATTCGCGCCGAGGTCGGAGCGGACGGCCCGTTCGGCATGAACCTGCTGGCCCACCCGGACCATCCGCGCCGGGAGGAGCAGGCGGTCGACCTCTTTCTCGCCCGCGGCGTCCGGCGGGTGGAGGCCGCCGCTTTCCTCCAGCCCAGCGCGGCCCTGGTCCGCTACCGCCTCACGGGCGTGCGGCGGCGCGACGACGGCTCCGTGGCCGCGCCGAACAGTGTGCTCGGCAAGGTCTCGCGCCCCGAGTCCGCCCGGGCCTTCCTCGGACCTGCCCCGGCCCACCTGGTGGCCGCTCTCCTGGACAGTGGTGCGCTGCGTGCGGAGGAGGCCGCGCTGGCGCCGTACCTACCGATGGCGGACGACCTGTGCGTGGAGGCGGATTCCGGGGGGCACACCGACCAGCGGCAGTTGATCACCGTGCTCCCGGAGATCGTCCGGCTGCGCGACACGGCCGCGGGCGTCGGGCATTCCGTGTGCGTCGGCGCGGCGGGCGGCCTCGGCACTCCCGAGGCGATCGCGGCGGCCTTTCTGCTGGGCGCCGACTTCGTGCTGACGGGCAGCATCAACCAGTGCACCCCGGAGGCCGGCACCGCCGACGACGTCAAGGACCTGCTCCAGTCGGCCGGGGTCCAGGACACCATGATGGTCCCGGCAGGCGACATGCTGGAGATCGGTGCCCGCGCCCAGGTGCTCGGCAAGGGGCTCTTCTTCCCCGCCCGCGCCAACAAGCTCTACGACCTCTACCGGCGCTACGACTCCCTGGACGCCATCGACGCGCCCACCCGCCGCCAGCTGCAAGAACGTATCTTCCGGCGGCGCTTCGAGGAGATCTGGCAGGAGACCGCCGCCTACTACGCCACGCGTGACCCGGCGGAACTCGCGCGCGCGGACGCCGACCCCAAGCACCGTATGGCGCTCGTCTTCAAGTGGTACTTCGTGCAGTCCACCCGGCTCGCCATGTCCGGCAGCAGCGACCGGCGGGTCGACTACCAGGTGGCCTGCGGTCCGGCCATGGGCGCCCTCAACGGCTATCTCGCCGGCACCGAGCTGGAGAACTGGCGCGCCCGCCATCCCGACATCCTCGCCGACCTGCTGATGACGGAGGCCGCCCGCCTGCTGCGGGCCCGGCTGGCGGCACTGGTCCGCGCCTGAAGAAACCGGCCCCGCCGTCCGTCCGGCCCCGCGCGCCCCACCCGCGCCTACCTCTTCTCGGAGGGACCCCTCATGACCCTTGTCCACCTCTTCCCCGGCCAGGGCGCCCACCGGCAGGGCATGGGACGCGAGCTGTTCCCTCGCTACCCCCACCTGGTGAGGCGCGCGGACGCGCTGCTCGGCTACTCGATCGAGGAACTCTGCCTGGAGGCGCCGGCGGACAAACTGGCCGACACCCGCTACACCCAGTGTTCGCTCTACGTCGTGGGCGCGCTGGGCTACCTGGACCTGGTGCGGGAGAGCGGCGAGGTGCCCGATCTCGTGGCCGGGCACAGCCTGGGCGAGTTCGTCGCCCTGTTCGCGGCCGGTGCCTACGACTTCCTGACCGGCCTGGAGGTGGTGCGGCACCGCGCCGAAGCCATGGCCAAGGTAGGGCCGGGTGCGATGGCGGCCGTGATCGGACTGTCCGAGGAGCAGGTGCGTGACGTGCTCGCCGCGCACCCCGAGGTCGACATCGCCAATCTCAACGCCCCCACCCAGATCGTCGTCTCGGGCGCCGAGGGCGCGGTCCGGGATGCGAGCCGCGCTCTGCGCACCCATGCCGAAGCCGTGATCCCGCTCAGGGTCAGCGGGGCGTTCCATTCCCGTCACATGGCAGCGGCCGCCGAGGAGTTCGGGCGGGTCCTGAGCGGGTACCGCCTCGCCCCCCTGCGCATTCCGGTCGTCGCCAACACCACCGCCCGGCCGCACACCGACGACCAGCTGACGAGCGAGCTGAAACGGCAGCTCACCTCGCCGGTGCGGTGGACCGAGTCGGTGCGCTACCTGCTGTCGCTGCCGGCGCCGCAGCTGCGCGAGGTGGGCCCCGGCCAGGTGCTCACCGGGCTGGTCGAGAAGATCCGTGACGCGGCGCCGGTCGGCGCGGAGAGGTGACCGAGGTGTCGTCGAGCGAGTTCCGCATCACCGAAGAGGACATCCGGCGCTTCGCCGCCGCGAGCGGTGACGCCAACCCCCTGCACACGGACGCCGAGTACGCCGCCCGCACCTCCTTCGGCCGCCCCATCGCGCACGGCGCGCTGGTGACCCTGCACGCCCTCGCGGCCCTGCCCGCCCGGCGCACCCCCCGTCGCCTGACCGGGATCGCCGCCCGGTTCCACGCGCCCGCCTACCCGGGCCAGTCCTACCGGCGCACGCTCGAACGCACCGAGGACGGCTTTCGCGTACGGGTCATGGACGGCAGCAGACTGCTGCTCGACCTCACCGTCACCGCGACGGCCGGCCGCACCACGGCGGACGCTCCGGCGGACGTCCCCGGCCCCCGCCGGGCGACCGCCGCGACCGTGACCGCCGACCGGGCCCGACCCGGTCGGCGGTACCGTGCCGGCTGCCCGGCGGCCGCCAACCTGTGGCGGGAACTGCTGAGTGACATCGGCGCCCACGCCGCCGGAATCTCCGTCCGCCAGGCCCTGCCGCTGGGCTGGGCCAGCTACCTGGCGGGCATGGAACTCCCCGGCCGGGACGCGCTGGTGTCCGGCCTCACCGTCCACTACGACGCCGCGGACGGCCGGGGCAGCAGGGACAGCGGAGACAGCCGGGACAGCCGGGACGGCGGGGATGGTCGGGACGCCGAGGACGGCCGGGGCAGCAAGGACAGCGGAGACAGCCGGGACGGTGGGGAGTGGGAGGTCGCCTCGGCCGACGCCCGCTACGGACTGATCGACCTGGCCGGCACGCTGCCCGGACTCGGCCGTGTGGAAGTGCGCGCCCTTGCGCGGCGTACGGCCCCGCGGTCCGACGTGGGCCGGCTGCGCGAACTGATCCCGGCAGGCGAACCCGGCGCCGCCCGCACGGCACTGGTGGTCGGCGGCAGCCGGGGTCTCGGCGCCAGCCTCACGCAGGCCCTCGCCCTGGCCGGATACACCGTCTACCTGGGACACCGGCGCAGCGCCGACGACGCCGCCCAGGTCCGTGCCGACCTCGGCGACGCGGCCGACCGCGTGCACCTGCTGCCCGGCGACGCCGCCGATCCCGCCTGGGCCGAGACCGCCCGCGACCGTATCCTCGGCGCCCACGGGCACCTGGACGTACTGATCCTCAACGCCTTCCCGCCGGTCACCTCCCTCGCCCTGGAACCAGAGACCGACGAGCGCGCCGCCGACTACCTGCGCGACGCCCTGCAACTGGCCAGGGCGCCCCTCGCGGCGCTCCTGCCCGCGCTCGCCACGCACGCCGGGCACCTGGTCGCCGTGTCCACCGCCTGGGTGGACTCACCGCCACCCGGCTGGTCGCACTACGTGAGCGCCAAGCTGGCCCTGGAGGGCCTGGTACGGGCCGCCGCGGCCGAACACCCCGAGCTGGCCTGCACGGTCCTGCGCCCGGGGCGGATGCCCACCGCCTTCTCCGACTCCGTCCTCGACGCCGAGCCCGCCCTGACCACCGAGCAGGTCGCCGCGACGGTGATCGCCCGGCTCGGCACCGCGTCCGAACGGGGACAGGTCGCCGTCGTCGACCACTTCGACACCCCCGGTACCGAGGAGGCGCCCCAGGAGAGCACCGGGCGCCTGGTCGTCGCCGCCACCTTCACGACCGACCCGCTGCACGAGGACCTGCGCTCCTGGACAACGCGCCTGGACCTCGGCCTGGAGCCCGTGTTCGCCGACTACGGCCAGGTCTTCCAGCAACTCCTCGACCCGGCCGGCGACATGGGCCGCAACCGGGCCGGCTGCAACCTGATCCTGCTGCGCGTCGAGGACTGGCTCGGCGACGACGCCGCGCGGACCGTCGACGAGTTCGCCCGCGCCGCGGCCGGACTGTGCGCGCGGTCCGCCGTACCGCTGCTGGTCCTGCTGTGCCCCGACGCCCCGGAGGCGGACGCCGCGGCGACGGCGCCGCTGCGCACCCGGCTCGCCGAGGCCCTCGCGCCGGTCGCGGGAGCGCATCTACTCGACGCCGACGAGTGGCGTGGCGGCGGCCCCGCCCTCGCCGCACTGCACGACCCCGGACGGCTGCGCATGGCACACATCCCCTACACCGCCGCCGGATACGCCGCCCTCGCCACCGCCGCCGCCCGTGTCACCCGTGCCGCGCTCGTCCCCGCCGCCAAGGTGCTGGTGCTGGACTGCGACAACACGCTGTGGCGCGGTGTGCTGGCCGAGGACGGCCCGCACGGCGTCACGGTCGAGCCCGGACACCGCCGACTGCACGAGTGGGCCCTGGAGTTGCGTGCCCGCGGAGTGCTGCTCTGCCTGGCCAGCAAGAACGAGGCGCGCGACGTCGCCGAGGTGCTGCGGCTGCGCGAGGACATGCCCCTGGGCGAGGAGCACCTGACGGCGCGCCGCGTCGACTGGGAACCCAAGTCCGCCAACCTCGTGAGCCTCGCCCGAGAACTCGACCTCGGCCTCGACTCGTTCGTGATGATCGACGACAACCCCGTCGAGATCGCCGCCCTGCGCGCCGCCTGCCCGCAGGTGCTCGCCCTCACCTGCCCGGCCGACCCCGCCGCCCTGCCCGCGTTCCTGGACCGCGTCTGGGCCTTCGACCGGCTCCAGGTCACCGCCGAGGACCGCGGTCGCGCCACGTTCTACGAGATGGCGGGCCGACGCCGGGAGCTACGCGCGTCCTCCGCCACGCTCGCCGACTTCATCCGCGACCTGGACCTGCGCATCGAGGTCCGTGAGGCGGCGGGCGACGCGCTCACGAGGGTCGCCCAACTCACCCAGCGCACCAACCAGTTCACCATCGCGCCGATCCGGCGACAGGTGTCCGAACTGCGCGCCCTGCTCGCGGACGACTCCTCGCTGCGCTGCCGCACCGTACGGGTCTCCGACCGGTTCGGCGACTACGGCGTGGTCGGCGCGGCCCTGCTGCGCACCGCAGGCGAGGCGGCCGTCCTGGAGACGTTCCTGATGAGCTGCCGGGTGCTGGGCAAGGGCGTCGAGCACGCCTTCCTGGCCCACCTGGCCGAGGAGGTCCGCGACGCGTGCGCGGTCCTGCGCGTCGTGCACCGGCCGTCCGAACGCAACGCGCCCGCACGGCGGTTCCTGGACTCGGTGGCCGGTGACCCGGTACGCGAGGAGACCGACGGAGCGGTGGTGTACGAGCTGCCCATCGAGGCGGCCGCCGCCGTGACGTTCAGGCCCGATTCCTTGGCGGAGGAGCCCCAGGAGCAGCAACAGGCCACCCCCGTACGGCAGTCGGCGCGCCCCGGGCACTCCGCGCTCGTGGAGATCGCCGAACAGGCGGCGGGCCCGGCCTCGGACGCACCGGTCGCTGCCGCCGACGCACCTGCCCCGACCGGCTCGACCGAGCCGTCCGGCGCGGGCGGACGCGGCACGGCGCTCGCCCGGATCGTGGAGGTGCTCTCCCGCACCCTCGGCGTGCCGGCCGCGACCCTGGACGCCGAGACCACGGTCGAGCGACTACGGCCCTCCTCCCTGGCCGTCGTGGACGCCACGGTCGCGCTGGAGCGGTGGTACGGCGAACTGCCGGCCACGCTGCTGTACGAGCACCGCACTCTCGGCGCGCTCGCCGACACCCTGGCCGCCCGGCGACACCCCGACCCCGCGGACACCGGCGAGCACCAGGCGCCCGTTCCCGGCCCCGCCGCGGGTGCACACCCCACTTCCGTCCCCGACCTCATGGGCTCCGGCGCGCACCCGACTCCCGTCCCTACGGCCGCCGGTGAACACCCCACTCCCGCCCCCGACCTCGCGGACGCCGACGAACACCCCACTCCTGCCCCCGCCTTCGACACCGATGCGCGGTACCCCACGCCCGTCGCGGCGCACCCGGCGCACCCGGCGCCACCGCCCGACGCCCAGGACCCCATCGCGGTCATCGGTTTGGCCGGGCGCTACCCCGGTGCCCGTGACATCGACGAGCTGTGGCACAACCTCCTCGCCGGGCGGGACTGTGTCGGCGAGGTCCCGGCCGAGCGCTGGGACCACACCGCCCTGCACGACCCGGACGGCGGCCCCGGCCGTACCTACTCGCGCTGGGCGGCGCTCATCGACGGTGTCGACGAGTTCGACTCCCTCTTCTTCGGCATCTCACCCGCCGAGGCCGAACTGATGGACCCCCGCCAGCGGTTGTTCCTGGAGACCGCCCATCAGGCCCTCCAGCACGCGGGTTACACACCTGCCGGCATCGGCCGCGACACCGGTGTGTACGTGGGCGCGATGGCCAACGACTACGGCCTGTTCAGCGCCCTGGGCGCGCTCACGGGTGACAGCCCCTACCCGTGGGCGGAGGGCTACCAGATCGCCAACCGGGTCAGCTACCTCTTCGACTTCACCGGCCCGAGCCTGACCGTGGACACCGCCTGCTCCGCCTCCGGCACCGCCTTGGAACTGGCCTGCGGCGCGGTACGGCGCGGTGAGGTCGGCGCGGCCGTCGCCGGCGGGGTCAACCTGGTGCTGCACCCGGCGCGGCACGTGCAGTACGCGCAGATGGGCATGCTCTCGCGCACCGGCCGGTGCCATGCCTTCGGCGCCGGGGCGGACGGCTTCGTACTCGGCGAGGGGGTCGGGGCCGTGGTGCTCAAGCGGCTCGACCGGGCGCTGGCCGACGGCGATCACGTGCACGGCGTGATCCGCGCGGCCGTCGCGGGCTCCGACGGGCGGACCAACGGTTTCACCGTGCCCAGCCCCACCGCCCAGGCCGAGTTGGTGCGCCGCGCGCACCGCGCCGCGGGTGTCGAGCCGGGTTCCATCGGTTACGTGGAGGCGCACGGCTCCGGCACCGCGCTCGGTGATCCCATCGAAGTACGCGCCCTGACCGAGGCGTTCGGCGCACCGGCGGCGCCCGACGCCTGGTGCGGCATCGGCAGCATCAAGAGCAACATCGGCCATCTGGAGTCCGCCGCGGCCGTGGCCGGACTCACCAAGGTGCTGCTCCAGTTGCGCCACCGCACCCTGGCACCGACGCTGCACGCGGACCCGGTCAACCCGCGCCTCGACCTCGCCCGCACCCCGTTCCTCCTCCAGAGCGCCGCCGAGCCGTGGCAGGGCCGCGGCGGTCCGCTCCGGGCCGGACTCAGCTCGTTCGGCGCCGGAGGCGTCAACGTCCACCTGGTGGTGGAGGAGGCGCCGACCTCGCGTACGGTCGGCACGGATCACACGTCCGGACCCAGCCTCGTCGTGCTCTCCGGCCGGGACGAGGCGGACGTACGGGACTACGCGGGCCGACTGCGGGCCGCTCTTCTGGACGCCCCGGACCACCGGCTCGCCGACATCGCCTTCACTCTCCAGGTCGGCCGGCCCGCGCAGGACGCACGGATCGCCTTCCCCGCCGCGGACCGCACACAGTTCCATGCCGCCCTCGAACTCGTCGCCGCCGGGCGCCCCGAGGACGTGCCCGGCCTGGTGAGCGGGCGGCTCGGTGGACAGCAGGGACTCGGAGACCTGTTCGGGCCCGGCCAACAGGGCGCGGCCTTCCTGCGGGAACGGATGCGTGCCGGGGACCTGACCCAGGCTGCCCGGCTCTGGGTCCATGGCGCGGAGCTGCCCTGGGCCGACCTCGCCGAGCCTGGTCGCCGCCGAGTACCGCTGCCCCCGACGCGCTTCGCTCCCGTACGGCACTGGTTGCCGGACCGCCTCACGGCGTCACTGCTGCCGGGCGGGGTGAACGGCAGCGACGAGGACCGGCCCGCGGGGGAGAGGGACGGTGGGCCCCGGTCCGCGGGGGAGAGGGACGGCGAGTCCCGGTACGAGACGGTGCTCTACCGCTCCGCGTGGGTTCTCGCCGGTGCCGCGCCCGTGCCGGTCGTCGACGCCGGGCTGCTGGTGGTGACGGTCGGCGCAGAGGTGCCGGAATCCGCTCCGGACGGGTTGCCGGCCGGTGTACGGGTGGTGCGCGCGGCGGACGCGGACGTCGTGGAGGGGCTCCTGGACCCCGGCGCGGACCGGATCGTCGTGGTGGATGTGCGGCAGTTCAGCGGACCGCCGCTGTCACTGGAGGCGGCGGCCGAGCTGCCGCTCGCCCTCGCCCGCTGGTCGGGGCGGACTGGACGACCGGTCGACTACGCCGTGGTGTGCGGGCCGGGTGAGCCGGCCGTGGTCGCACTGGACGCGCTGGGCCGGTCCCTGGCTCTGGAAGGGGTGAGGTTGCGGCTGGGCCGGGTCGAGGTCGCCGACGGCGTACTCCCTTCGCTGTCCCGCCTGTTGGCCGAGGCGCTGGGCGCGGACCGCGAGGTCCGGCTGGACGGGGAGCGACGCTGGACACCGCGGCCCGAGCCGGTGCGACCGGTGGCCGGGCAGCCGTCGCGCCAGGGCACCGGGGGCAGGGGCGCCGTCGTGATCACCGGTGGGGCCGGAGGGCTGGGGCGGCTCATCGCCCGGCATCTGGTCGAGCGGCACCGCGTCGATGCCCTCGTCCTGCTCGGCCGTTCACCCGCTTCCACCGACACCGAGCGGCTCCTGGCCGACCTCACACGGCAGGGGGCACGCGCCCAGTACGCGCGCGCCGACATCACCGACGAGGACTCCCTGCGCGCCGCCCTCGACCGTGCCCGTGAACTGGGCGGTGGTCTGCGCGGCATCGTCCACGCGGCGGGAGTCCTGGAGGATGCCCCCCTGGCCGCCAAGACAGCCCTGTCCGTGCGCCGGGTCCTGGCGCCGAAGACGGACGGCACCCTGCTCCTGGACCGCCTCACCAGCTCCGACGACCTGGACTTCCTGCTGCTGACGTCGTCCTTCGTCGGCTGGACCGGCAACGCCGGGCAGTGCGACTACGCGGCGGCCAACCGTTTCCTCGACGCCTTCGCCGAACAGCGCGAGCAGCTGCGCCGGCGCGTCCTGCGGCACGGGCGCACCGTCTCCGCCGCCTGGCCGCTCTGGCGGGAGGGAGGCATGCACATGCCGCCGGACGTCATCGAGCTCACCGCGGCCACCACAGGTCTTCGGCCCCTCACCACCGAACAGGCGCTGCGCGCCCTGGACGAGCTGCTCACGGTCGAGTCCGGTGCGTATCTGGTCGGCCATGGCGACCAAGCCCGCATCAGCGCCGCGCTCGGCGGCGAGGTGGACGCGCGGGCCGCGGGGGAGCGGGCGACCGGTGAAGCCGTCCACGAGCGGGTCGCCGCCGAGGTGTGCGCCCTGCTCAAGCTGCCCGCCCAAGTGCTCCGCCCCGACGACCGGTTCGGGGACGTCGGCATGGATTCGGTGCAGACGGTCCGGCTGGTCAACCGGCTCAACGAGGTGTACGGGCTGGCCCTGACACCGGTGGCGGTCTACGAGCACCCCACGGTCGGGGAGTTGAGCCGGCACCTGACACAGGCGCACGGAGTCGTCGAGACGGCGGCCCCTGCTGCCGTCGGTACGCCAGAGCCCCCCGTTGTCACCGGCGCGGAGCCGATCGCCGAGACGGTGCCCCCAGCGGCGGCGTCCCACGCCCCCAGCCGTACGCCGGAACCGCCCGCTGACACCGGCGCGGAGCCCATCGCCGTCATCGGCATGGCCGGACGCTTCCCCGGGGCCGAGGACGTGGACGCGTTCTGGACGAACCTCCTCGCCGGACGGGACTGCGTCACCTCCGGCGCCGCGGACACGCCCGGTGAGCGGGTCGGCGGCCCGGTGCGGGCCTGGGCGGACGGGACCGGACCGCAGGGTGGGTTCCTCGCCGACGTGGACGCCTTCGACGCGGAGTTCTTCGGGATCTCGCCGCGCGAGGCCGCCCTGATGGACCCCCAGCAACGGCTGTTCCTCCAGGCGAGCTGGCATGCCATCGAGGACTCCGGCCGCGATCCGCGGACGCTGGCCGGTTCCCGCACGGGGGTGTATGCCGGGGCGACCCTCAGCGACTACACCGAGCTGCTCGCCCGCAGCGGCGACACCGCGCATCCCCACCTCGCCACCGGCAACGTGCACAGCGTCATCGCCAACCGGGTCTCCCACCAACTCGATCTGCGGGGCCCGAGCGAGGCGGTCGACACCGCCTGCTCCAGCTCGCTGGTGGCCTTGCAGCACGCTGTCACCGCGCTCCGCTCGGGCGACTGCGACCTGGCTCTGGCCGGGGGCGTCAACGTCCTGCTCTCGCCCACGTACTTCGCGTCGCTGACCGGAGCCGGGATGCTCTCCCCGACCGGACGCTGCCACACGTTCGACCGGGCCGCCGACGGCTACGTCCGGGGCGAGGGCGTGGCGGCGGTGCTCCTCAAACCGCTGGCCCGGGCCCTGGCTGACGGTGACCCCGTGCACGCCGTCCTGCGCGGGATCGCCGTCGGGCACGGCGGCCGGGCGCACTCGTTGACCGCGCCGCGCCCGTCCGCCCAGGCGGACGTGGTCACCGCCGCGCTGCGGGACGCCGGGGTGCCCGGGCATTCGCTCGCGTACGTCGAGACGCACGGCACCGGCACCGCGCTGGGCGACCCGATCGAGATCGAGGGGCTGCGGATGGCCCTCGGCGGTACGGGCTCGGAGCCCGCCGGCTGCGTGCTGGGCGCGGTCAAGGCCGCCATCGGGCACCTGGAGTCGGCATCCGGCATGGCCGGGCTGATCGCCGTGGTGCAGGCCATGCGCCATCGCACACTGCCCGGCACGCCCCTGCTGAAGGAGGTCAACCCGCACATCGACCTGTCGGACGGCACCCTGCGGCTCGCCACCGCTCCGGAACCCTGGGAGCGGCGCGGCACACAGCCCCGGCGGGCGGGCGTCAGCTCCTTCGGCTTCGGCGGCACCAACGCCCACGCCGTCGTGGAGGAGGCGCCGCCGGTCGTCGCCGCCACGCCTTCCGCCGATCAGGGCCCGCAGATCGTCACGCTGTCGGCCACGGACGACGAACGGCTGCGTGCCTACGCGGCCCGCCTGTACGACTTCCTCGCCGACAACGGCACCCCGCTGGCAGACCTCGCCCACACCTCCCGCACCGGGCGCACCGAACTGCCCAGGCGGCTGGCGCTGGCCTGCCGCGACACAGCCGAACTGCGCGTGCTTCTCGCCGACTTCCTCGCGGGACGCGAGTCCGCCGCGCGGACGTCACTCCCGGGCCCCCTGGAAGAGGCGGTGCGCGAGTGGACGGCGGGCGGCAGCGTGGACTGGTCGGCGCTGTTCCCGCAGGGCGGCCGGCGTGTCCGCTTCCCGCTGTATCCGTTCACCACCAGTCGACGCTACGGCCCTCCAGGCGCCGCGGACACCGGCGGGGCGAGGTCCGACCACACTCGCGACACGCCCCGGCGCGCCGATCGGCCCGACGCCGGTGACGCGGCGGCCGCACTCCCGCACCGGAGCACCAGCCGTCCCGAGCGGGACGACGTCCAACTCTCGGGAAGCGCTGACCCGTTGAGCGCGCCGACCGCGGTCCGGTACGAGCCCGCCTTGTTGAGCCGTTCCTGGGAAGCCGTACAGCCGGTACCCGCCGCGCCCACCGGATCGCGTCCGGTGTGTGTCCTGTTGCTCGGCCGTGGCACCACGCTGCCGGTGACCGCCGCCCTGCCCGGTGCCGACTCGGTCGAGTGGATCGTCGTACGGGAGCGCTCCGCGCTGCCCCGGCTGGGTCGTGACGAGCATGAACTCGATCCGGACGACGGCGTGGCGGGCCGGTCCCTGGGCGAGCGGCTGCGCTCGGCGCACCCACGCCTCGACGTGGTGGCGGACCTGACCGATCTGACCGCCCCGGCCGTACCGAGTGCCCTGACCGGCCAACTCGGGCGCGTGGGGCTGCTGCAAGCCCTCGTGGCGTCGGCCGAGGGCCGTCCGCTGCGGCTGCTGCACCTCACCTCCGCCACGGGCGGCTCGCCCTGGGGTGCCGCTCGCATGGCCACCCTGGTCCGCTCGCTGGGGGCCGAGTACTCCCACGTGTCCGCCACCACGCTCACCTGCGACACGCCCGCGGATCACGGTGAGGCCCTGCTCGCCCTGGTGACGACCGAACTGGCCCTGGCCGCAGGCGAGTCCGAGATCCGGTTGAGCGGGGGCCGGCGGCTTGTGCCGCGGCTGATCCGGGTCCAGCGGGCAGAGCCGGCGCCGGTGCGGGTCGAACCGCTGCGGAGCTATCTGATCACCGGGGGCACCGGTGGGCTCGGCATGGCCGCGGCCCGGCGGCTGGCCGAACGCGGTGCGCGGCGACTGGCCCTGCTCGGCCTGCGCCCGCTGCCCCCGCGCCCCGCCTGGACGGCGGACAGCTCCGACCCGCGCGTCGCCGGACTCCTTGAGCTGGAGCGCATGGGCGTACAACTCCTGGTGCATTCCGGCGAGTTGACGGACGCGGTCGGTCTGCGGGCCTTCCTCGGCCGGGTCCGGGAGGAACTCGGGCCGCTGGGCGGGGTGTTGCACTGCGCCGGGTCCGTCGACCGCGTCACGCCCGCCTTCGTCCACAAGGACCTGGACTCCGTACGGGCCACCTGGCGGCCCAAGGGGGAGGGGACGCTGACGCTTTTGACCGAGCTGCGCGAGGACGCACCGGAGTGGATCGTCCTGTACTCCTCGCTGTCGGCCGCCCTGCCGGAACTGGCCGTGGGAATCGCCGACTACGCCGCCGGCAACGCGGTGCTGGACGCCGTGGCCGAGCAGCACTCCGGCTCCCCCCGGATCCTCTCCGTGGCCTGGGGCAGCTGGGCCGGCGCCGGCATGGGCGAGGTGCGCAGCCCTCGGTACGCGGAGCACGGCTTCGCCCCGCACAGCGTCGAACAGGGCCTTGATCTCCTGGAGGCCGCCCTGGCATCGGGCCGCTCCCACTGCGTGGCAGCCGCCGTCGACCCGGCCGTATGGCCCGAATCCGATCCCGCCCCCGGACCCGAGGAAGCATTCATGCCCGAGCCGGACACCGACGGCGCCGCACAGCCGGCCGTCGCCGAGGCCCTCGCCCGACTGCTGGCCCGTGCCCTGCTGATGCCCGTCGAACGGATCGGCCCCGACACGCACTTCACCCGGCTCGGCGTCGACTCCATCCTGGTGGCTGCCATCGTGGCCCAGCTGGAGGAGCTCGTCGGGGAGTCGCTGTCACCTTCGCTGGTGCTGGAGTACCCGACCTGCGCCGAGCTCGCCGCGCATCTGTGCGACGAACATCCCACGGGCACGGCCCGCTGGATGCGCGAGGAGTCGGGGGCCGGGCAGACGCGGGTGACCGTGAACCCGCGGAAGGACGCCGCCGAGGTGCCCGCGGCTGCCGCACCCGCCCGCGAGACACGTTCCGACCTGGTCGCCGTCATCGGCGCCGCGGGCCGCTACCCCGGTGCGCCCGATCTGGAGAGCTTCTGGCAGCTGCTGCGGGACGGCCGCAGTGGCATCACGGAGGTGCCCGCCTCCCGCTGGGACCACCGCCGGCTGTGGTCCCCCCAGCACACGCCCGGGCGCACCGTCAGCAAGTGGGGCGGTTTCCTGGACGGGATCGAGGAGTTCGACCCGGAGTTCTTCGAGATCGACCCGGCCGACGCCAGCCATGTGGACCCGCTGGTGCGGCTGTCGCTGGAGACGGTCGAGCAGACGTTGCGCGACGCCGGCTACTCCCGCGCGGACGTGGCCGGGCGGCGGATCTCGTTCTTCATGGGATCCGGCACCAGCACCTACGGCAGCCGGGTGGCCGTTCCGCACCGCAACACCGTCACCGGCCTGAACCAGAACTTCATCGCCGCCCACGCCGCCCACGTGTACGACCTGCGGGGCCCGCACGTCACCGTGGACAGCGCCTGCTCCTCGTCGCTGACCGCGCTCCAGCTCGCCCTGCGCGCACTGGCCGCCGGTGACTGCGAGGCGGCGCTGGTCGGCGGCGGTGATCTTCTGCTGGACGAGACACCGTTCCTCAAGCTCAGCGCATCCGGCGCGCTGTCCCCGGACGGCGCCTGCCACGTCTTCGACGCCGCCGCCAATGGCATCGTGCTGGGCGAGGGAGTCGGGGCGGTGCTGCTCAAACCGCTGGACCGGGCGCTCGCCGACGGCGACCGCGTGCACGCCGTGATCGAGGCCTGTCTGCTCAACAACGACGGCCGCACCATGGGGCTGACCACGCCCAACCCCCAGGCCCAGGAGGAGCTGGTCGCCGAGACGCTGGCCGCGGCCGGAGTCGGCGCGCAGACGGTGACGTACGTCGAGGCGCACGGAACCGGCACCATGATCGGCGACCCGATGGAACTGCAGGCGCTCACCCGTGCCTTCCGTCGTACGACGGACGCGGTCGGCCACTGCGCGGTCGGCAGCGTGAAGTCCAACATGGGCCATCTGCTGATGGCCGCCGGGATGGCCGGGCTGCACAAGGTCATGCTCTCGCTCGTCCACGGCACCATCCCACCCACCCTGCACTGCGAGCGGCCCAATCCCCGCTTCGCCTTCGACACCTCGCCGTTCCGGCCGGCACTCACCGCCGAGCCCTGGACACCGGACTGCGGTGTGCGACGGGCGGGGCTGAGCGCCTTCGGGTTCGGCGGCACCAACGCCCATGTGCTGCTGCGCGAACTGCTCCCCGAGGAGCGGGAGCGCTACCACCCCCGCCGCACACCGCTGCCGCCCGCCCCGTACCGCCGGACCCGGCACTGGCTCGACCGGCCGGAGACCCGTCCGGCGGCGCGGACGCTGCTCGCGCTGGAACCGGACCCCAGCCTGCCCACGCCGTCCGTCCCGCCGGTGCCGTCCGTTCCGTCACGGGCCGCGCCGGACACGGCGGCCCGAACCCCGGTCCCGGCCGACGTCCCCGCGTACGCCGGCCCGCCCGAACCCCGCCCCCGGCCCTCCGGTGCGGTCCGCCGACCCATGCTCGAACTCCACGAGGAGCTGACCTGACCTATGTCGACCGTGGTTGATCCCCGCTTCGAGGCCGATCAGCACCGACTGGCCGGCCGACACCTGGTCACCAGCGTCACCGCCCAGGACGAGATCGTGCGTGGCCACCTCGTGCACGGCACGCCCGTCCTGCCGGGCGTCTTCTTCCTCGACCTGGTCCTCAGGCTCCTGCGGCACGCAGGCGTGGACCCGGCCGCGGCCGAACTGCGCCGCTGCCTGTTCATCGCCCCCGTGGTGGCCGCCGGGGACCGCGACCGGCAACTGCAGATCGCCGTGGACTCCCCGTCCCCGCAGGGTGTGCTGCCGGTGACCGTGCGCAGCAGGCCGGTCAGCGCGGGAGTCGTGCTCGACGAGGCCTGGGAGACCAACTTCCAGGCGGAGATACGCCTTTCCGCGCCCGAACCGGCCGGACACGTCGACACCGACCGGCTCAAGGCGGCGGCCGACCAGATCTGCGACGCCGACGCGCTGTACGCCTTCGCCCGCCAAGTGGACATCCACCACCGGGACTTCATGAAGGTGGACGGCACCGTCTACCGCGGCGACGGCTACTCCCTCGGCGACGTCCGGCTCGGCCCCGACGCCCAGGAGTACCTGGACCACTTCCACATCCACCCGGTCACCCTGGACTTCTCCACCCTGGTGCCCTTCCTCCAGTTCGAGTCCGCACAGCGGGAACAGGCCGCGCGCCCCTTCATCCCGATCTACATCGAGTCGTTCCGCGCCCACGCCCCGCTCGGCGCCGCGGCGCAGGTGTACGTGCCGCGCGTGGAGCAGCGCGAGCTGGACGCCGAGACCGTCACCGCGGACCTGCACATCTGCCACCCGGACGGCAGCGTCGTCGCCCGCATCACCGGGTTCCGCGCCAAGCGCGTGCGCAGCGCCGACCTCATCACCCGGCTCGCCGAGGGCGCCACGACCCCCGCACAGCTCCCGCCCGCACCGCGCCCGCCGAAACCGGCCGACCCGCCGGCCGCGGAAGGGCAGCGCACGCTGGAGACGGCCATCAGCGACCTCGTGGCGGAGGCGCTCGGGAGCGGCGACGCGCCCATGGACCAGGACCGGGGCTTCTACGACCTAGGCCTGGACTCGGTGAACCTGCTCACGATCGCCGTGTCTCTGGAGAAGCTGCTCGACACCGAGCTGTACCCGACCCTGCTGTTCGAGTACCCCACCGTCAACAGCCTGGCCGCCCATCTGCGCGGCCAGGGACACACGCTGCCCGGCGGCACCCCCGCCCCCCAGGAACCGGTCGCCGATCAGGCCCCCGCCCCGCGGGCCGAGCCCCAGGGGGCGCCCCGGGCGGAACCGGCCCCGCACGCCCACGACGAGCCGATCGCCGTGGTGGGCCTCGCCGGACGCTACCCGGGCGCCGCCGACATCCGTGAGTTCTGGCAGGTGCTGCGGGACGGCCGCGACTGTGTCAGCGAGGTGCCGCCCACGCGCTGGGACCACACACCCTGGTTCGCGCCCGGCCGGCACATCAGCGGCAAGACCCATGGCAAGTGGGGCGGATTCCTCGAGGGCGTCGAGGACTTCGACCCGCTGTTCTTCAACATCTCCCCGCGCCAGGCCGAGTTGATGGACCCGCACGAGCGGCTCTTCCTGGAGACCGCCTGGCAGACCGTCGAGGACGCCGGATACACCCCCGAGCAACTCGTCGGGCAGACCGGTGGCGCGGTCGGCGTCTTCGCGGGCGTCATGTGGAACGACTACCAACTGCACGCCCTGGAGCAACTCGCCCGCGACAACCCGCAGATCGTGGCCTCCACCTTCTCGCTGATCACCAGTCGCGTCTCCTACGCCTTCGACTTCCGCGGCCCCAGCGTCTCCCTCGACACCGCCTGCTCGTCCTCGCTGACCACCATCCACCTGGCCTGCGAGGCGATACGGCGCGGTGAGTGCCGGGCGGCCCTGGCCGGCGGGGTCAACCTCTCCCTGCACCCCTTCAAGTACCTGCGGCTGGCGGAGAACAACCTGCTGTCCACCGACGGCCGTTGCCGGGTGTTCGGCGAGGGTGCCGACGGCTACGTGCCCGGCGAGGGCGTCGGCGCCGTGCTGCTGCGCCCGCTGTCCGAGGCCGAGGCGGCCGGCGACCACATCTACGGCGTCATCCGCGGCTCGGCCGTCCAGCACTCAGGGCGTACGAGCGGTTTCGCCGTGCCCAGTCCGGACGCGCAGGGCCGCGTGGTGCTGGAGGCGCTGCGCCGCGCCGACGTCGACGTCGAGACCATCACCAGCATCGAGGCGCACGGCGCCGGCACCACGCTAGGCGACCAGATCGAGATCGCCTCGCTCACCAAGGCCTACCGCCGCTCCACCGACCGGCGCGGCTTCTGCGCGGTCGGCTCGCTGAAGTCCAACGTCGGCCATCTGGAGGCCGCCGCGGGCATCGCCGCCCTCACCAAGGTGCTGTTGTCGATGCGGCACGGCACCATCGTGCCGACGCTGCACACCGAGCGGCTCAACCAGGAGATCCCCTTCGACGACAGCCCGTTCTACGTGGCGCGGGAACGCTCCGCCTGGCCCCGAGTCGTCGACCCGCGCACCGGACAGACGGCCCCGCGCCGCGCCGGGATCAGCGCCTTCGGGTTCGGCGGGGCCAATGTCCACATGGTGCTGGAGGAGTACCAGCCCGAGGGCGCCGCACCGTCGGACCGGCCCGCCGGGGCGCAGGTCGTCCCCCTGTCCGCCCGCACGCCAGAGGCCCTGCGGGTGCAGGCCGACCGGCTGCGCCGGTTCCTGAGCGAGGATCCGGACCTGCCCTTCGCCGATGTCGCCCACACGCTGCGCACCGGCCGCCGCGCCCTGGAGCACCGGCTCGCCGTGGTGGCCCACGACACCGCGGAGCTGGTGGAACTGCTCACCGCGTACGGCGCCGGACAGGCCGACCCCGCCCGGGTGTTCACCGGCCGCCCCGGGCGGGACGGCGGCGGCCGCGCGGACGGCGCCGACCCGGCGCGGACGGCCGCGGCGTGGGTCCGCGGCGCCGAGACCGACTGGGCGACGCGCAGCGGACGCCGCGTGCCGCTGCCGACGTACCCCTTCGAGCGCAAGCGGTGCTGGATCCCGATGGCTGACCCGGCCGCTCCGAGCCCGGCGCCGGACGGGGTCCGAGCCGTGACGGACGCCCCGGACCCGGTGGCCGTCACGTCGGGCCCGTCAGCGAACGGTGACGGTCCGGCGGTCGGTGGCGAACCGACGGCTCCCCCCGCGGCTCCTGCCGCCCACGCCCCCGCACCCGCTCCCACCGCCGTACCGGACGGCCTGCTCGTCTACGAACCGGTGTGGGCGCGGCGGGACCCCGAGGGGGGCACGCTGCCCGACGGCGTGCTGCTGGTGCTGGACGACGACTCCGCACGGGTCGCCGAACTGCGCCGCCGGGTGGCGGCGCGGGTGGTGGCGGTGCGTGCCGGGACGGGGTTCGCCCGGACGGGCGCGGATGAGTTCACCGTCGATCCGACCGCCGAGCAGGACCACCGAGCCGTCGCCCAGGCCCTGCGCGCCGAGGGCGCCGACCCGGCGGCGGTCCTGGACCTGTGGCCCCTGTCCGGGGCGCTCGGTCCGTCGGCGGCGCGCGACAGCGCCTTCGCCCTGGCGCGTGCCTGGCTGACCTCGTGCACGGCCACCGTGCCCGTGGTCTACGCCTACGCCTCGGACGCCGAGGACCCCGAGCACGCGGCCGTGGGCGGCCTGGCGCGCGGTGTCCGGCGTGAACAGCCCAAGCTGGCGCTGAAGACGGTGTGCCTGGACCCGGCGTTCGGCGTCGAGGAGCAGTGCCGGGCGGTCCTCGCGGAGGCCGTGGCCTGGCAGGACATCGAGGTACGGGTCCGGCGGGCGGGACGCGAGGTGCTCGGCTTCCGACGCGTGACGACCCCGGCCGCCTCCGATGTGCCCCTCGCCCGCGACGGCGGCACCTATCTGATCACCGGGGGCGCCGGCGGACTGGGCCGGCTGGTGGCCCGCCGCCTGGCCGAGCGGGCGCGCGTGCGGATCGCCCTGGTGGGCCGATCCGTACCCGGCGCGGAGCAGTCCGCGGCCGTCGCCGAACTCACCGCGCTGGGCGCACAGGCCCGCTACTACCCCTGTGACGTGACCGACCGCGCCGCCGTGGCGGACACCGTGGCGGCCGTCGTCGCCGACCTCGGCCCGCTCACCGGCGTCCTGCACGCCGCCGGAGTGGTCGAGGACGGGCTGCTGCTCCACAAGGACAGCACCGGCATCCAGCGGGTCACCGCGCCCAAGATCCTCGGCACCCGTCTGCTGGACGAGGCGACCCGGGACGCCTGCCTCGACTACTTCCTGCTGTTCTCCTCCACCACCTCGGTGCTCGGCACCATCGGCACCACCGACTACACCACCGGAAACCGCTACCTGGACTCCTTCGCCCACCTCCGCCAGGACCTGCGGGCCCGCGGCGAACGCCACGGCCGCACCCTGTCGGTCAACTGGCCCCTGTGGGCGGACGGCGGCATGCAGATCAACCCCGCGGTGGAGCAACCGGTGTTGGAGGTCAACGGCCTCGAACCGCTGAGTACGAGCGACGGACTGGCCGCGCTGGAGTTCGCCCTCGGCCACCCCGCCGCCCAGCTCGCCGTGTTCCGTGGGGACGTGCGGCGGCTGGAGCAGCGCCTCACCCTGCACCCCGACGCCCCGCCCGCCGCGCGACCCGGTGTCGACGCCGACGCGCTCTGCCAGGAGCTGGCGGGCATCTTCGCCGACGTGCTGAAGGTGCCGGTGGCGGACCTCGATCCGGAAGAGGATCTCAGCGACTACGGCGTGGACTCGATCGCCGCCATGCGGGTCCTCGATGTCGTCGAACAGCGCTACGGCACCGCCATCGTGCCCTCCGTGGTGGCCCGGCGCCGCACCCTGCGCGCCCTGGCCGATCACCTCGCCGGTGAACTCCCGGCGACGGTCAGCGACCCTGTCAGCGATCCGGTCAGCGCCGCGGTCCCGCAGCCGGACGCCCGCGACCGGGCTCCGCGAACGGCTCCCACACCGTCCGTCGCGCCGACACCGTCCGTGGCGCCGACACCTTCTGTCGCGCCGACAGCCCCGGCGACCGTGCGGCCCGACGCCGTCCGCGAGCGGCCCTCGGCCTCCGGGCGGATCGCTGTCGTGGCCGCGGCGGTGCGGCTCCCGGGTGCCGCCTCCGTGGAGGAGTTCTGGCAGAACCTCGTCCGTGGCATCCACTCCGTCTCCCGCACCCCGGCCGACCGCTGGTCGCCGGACTGGTTCGACAGGGCCGATCCGGACGTCGTCGAGGCTGCCCGGTGGGGTGGGTTCATCGAGGGGATCGACCGGTTCGACGCGGAGTTCTTCGGCATCAGCGAGCAGGACGCCGCCTGGATGGACCCCCAGCAGCGACTCTCCCTGGAACTGGCGCAGGAACTCCTCGACCGGGCCGGCTACGCCCGCAAGGAACTCGCCGGGGAACGTGTCGGGGTCTTCCTCGGCGTCGGTGCCAACGACTACGTCCGCCGCAACTGCATCGGCGGCCCGCCCACCACGCCACAACTCCTGGTCAGCGCCCTGCCCAACATGGTGGCGACCCAGATCAGCCACGTGTTCGACTTCCGTGGCCCGTCCCTGGCCGTGGACACGGCCTGCTCGTCCTCGCTGGTCGCCGTCCACCAGGCCGTGCAGAGCCTGCTCGCCGGTGAGTGCGACCACGCCGTCGCCGGCGGCTGCGAGCTGCTGCTCGATCCCTTCGTCTACCTCGGCCTCGGCCGCGCGGGGGTCCTCTCGCGGGACGGCCACAGCCGGGTGTTCGACCGCGAGGCCACCGGCACCGTGCCGGGCGAGGGGCTCGGCATGGTGCTCCTCAAGACCGAGGAGCAGGCCCTGCGCGACGGCGACCAGGTGCTCGCCACCCTGCTCGCGTCCGCCGTGAACAACGACGGCCGCACCCTCGGCCTGACCGCGCCCAGCCACGAGGCACAGACCGAACTGCTGCGCACCGCGTTGCGGGCGGCGCGCGTCGACTCGCCCTCGATCGGCTACCTGGAGGTCAACGGTTCGGCCAGCCGGTTCGGCGACCCGATCGAGATCCACGCGGCCGCCGAGGTCTACCGCGGCCTCGGCAGCGACTCCCAGCACTGCGCCGTGGGCTCGGTGAAGTCCAACGTGGGAGCGCTGCTGCACGCCGGCGGCATCGCGTCCCTGGTCAAGACGGTGCTCGCCGTCCAGCACGGCTATCTGCCCGCCACCTTGCACTGCGACGACCCCCACCCCCGGCTCGGCTTCGAACGCACCCCCTTCTACCCCGTCACCTCCGGCCGCCCCTGGCCGGAGACGACCGGGAGCCCGCGTCGCGCGGCGGTGTCCTCCTTCGGGTTCGGCGGCACCAACTGCCATGTGGTGCTGGAACAGGCCCCCGAGGGGCACACCCCGCGCCGCACCCCGCTCGCGCTCACCCGCTTCGACCGCAGGCGCCGTTGGATCACCGCCGGCGCGGGCAGCCCCGGCAGCGATCTGCCCCCGGCCAGCACCCCCCGCACCTACGGCGAGCCGCCCGCGGCCCGCACCGGACCAGACACCGCCACTGCCGCGGAGGCGACCCCCATGACCTCGGGCGACCCCGTCCTCGACGCCGTCACCGACCACCTCGACGAACTGGTCCGCGAACGACTGGGCACCCCGGTCCCGCCGGACCGGGCCGGATTCCTCGACCTCGGGCTCACCTCGGCGGACCTGATGGCCCTCAACGACCGCATCGAGAGCGACCTGGGCTGCGCACTCGTCCCGACCGTCTTCTTCCGCCACCCCGACGTGCCCCAGCTCGCCGCCCACCTGCGCGCCGAGTTCCCCGAGGAGACCGCCCGCCTAGCCCAGGCCGCCCAGACGCGACAGGCGCCGGAACCGGTCCTCGCCCGTACGGCGGAGCCGGTCACCTCGGGGCAGGCGGCCCCGGCACGGCCCGCCGACCGCCCGTCCGACGGGGCCATCGCCGTCATCGGCATGGCCGGACGCTTCCCGGGCGCCCACGACACCGCCACGCTCTGGCAGCGCCTGCTGAACGGCGACGACCTCGTCACCGATGTCCCGGCGGAGCGCTGGGACCACCGGGCGGTGTACGACCCCCAGGGCGGGGACGGCCGTACCGACTGCCCGCGTGGCGGCTTCGTCGCCGACGCCGACAGCTTCGACGCCGGGCTGTTCGGCATGTCCCGTGACGAGGCGCAGACCATGGACCCGCAGACCCGGCTGCTGCTGGAGGTGCTGTGGGAGACCGCCGAGGACGCCGCGGTCGCCGGGCGGCTGCGCGGCTCCGACACCGGTGTGTTCGTCGGCCGCTCCTTCCGCGACTACGAGGAGGAGATGATCCGCGCCGGGCACGCCGAGGGCCCGTACGCGCCGATCGGCACGGCGGTCTCCATGTCCGCCAACCGGCCCTCGCACTTCTTCGACCTCACCGGTCCGAGCCTCACCGTCGACACCGCGTGCTCCGGCTCGCTGTACGCCGTCCACCTCGCGGTGAACGCGCTGCGGCGCGGCGAGTGCCGGATGGCCCTCGCCGCCGGCACCAACCTCATCCTCACGCCCCGGCACTACACCCAGCTGTCCGCGATCGGCGCCCTGTCGCCGAGCGGCGCCTGCCACGCCTTCGACGACCGCGCCGACGGCTACGCGCCCGCCGAGGCGGTCGCGGCCGTCCTGCTCAAGCCGCTCGCCGACGCCCTGCGCGACGGCGATCCGGTGCACGCCGTGATCAAGGGCAGCGCCGTCAACCACGGCGGCCGAGCGGGTTCCGTCACCGCGCCCAACCCGGCCCGCCAGACAGACCTGTTGCGCGCCGCCTGGGCGGATGCGGGCATCAGCCCCGACACCCTCGGCTACCTCGAGGCCCACGGCACCGGCACCAGGCTCGGCGACCCGGTGGAGGTCGACGGTCTGACCGCCGCCTTCGCCGAACACACCTCCCGCAGCGGCTTCTGCGTCCTGGGCACCGCCAAGGCGCACCTCGGCCACACCGAGGCGGCCGCCGGCCTGACCGGCCTCATCAAGGCGGTCCTGACCGTCCGGCACGGCGTCCTGCCCGCCATGCCCGGCTACGCGCACCCCAACCCCTACTGCACGCTCGACGACGGGCCGCTGCGCGTCAACCGCTCCACCGAGCGGTGGGAAACCGCCGCCGGTACGCCGCGGCGGGCCGGGGTCAGCTCCTTCGGCTTCGGCGGGGCATACGCCCACGTCGTCCTCGAACAGGCCCCGCAGGCCCAGGAGTTCCGAGCGCCGACCGACGGGGTGATGGTGTTCCCGTACTCCGCCGCGGACGACGCCCGGTTGCGGGAGGTGATAGCCCGTCAGCGCAGCTTCGTCGCCGACTCGGACGTGCCGCTCGCCTCGATCGCCGCGACGCTCCAGCACGGCCGCTTCCCGCTCCCCGCCCGGGCCGTAGTGGTCGCCGCGGACCGGCGCTCGCTCCTTCGCGGCCTGGACGAACTGCTCGCCACGGGACTGACCGGTGACCGGGTACGGGTGATCGGCGGCAATCCCGAGGACGCCCCCGCGCGGGCCGCCCGCCTCTGGACGGACGGCACCACCGACACCTGGCCCGCGCTGCCGGAGGCGACGGCCCCACGCGTGTCCCTTCCCACGTACCCGTTCGCCCGCGAACGCCACGGACTGACCAGGCCGCCGGCCACGCTCGACCGCACACCCGCGCCTGCCTCAGGACCTGCGCCCACCACCCCGCCCACGGGACCCACCAGGCCCGACACCGTGCCGCACCCGGTGCCGGGCACCGCGCCCGGCACCTCCCTCGGGTCGGCCTCCGCCGCCGCGGCGGAACGCGCCGCCGACGCCTACCTGCGCGACGCCTCCTACGACGGCCGGAAGGTCGCCGCGGCCCTCAGAGAGCTCGGAGTCACCGCCGGCCGGATGCTCGACGCCGACCTGCGGGCCCGACTGGGCCGTGACCCGCTGGCCCCGGGAGCGCTGGACACGCTGGCCGCGGACCCGTCGTACGAGCGGCTGACCCGGGTGATCGAAGGCGTGCTGCGCCGCAGCCGCGCCGCCGATCCGAGCCCGTTCGCCGCGGGGGAACTGAAAGCCCTGCTCGCCCGGCACCCCGAACTCTCCGCCCACGTGCGTCTGGTGGCCGAGTGCCTGCCCGCGCTCCCCGACGTACTGGCCGGGCGGGTCGACCCGCTGGAGCTGTACTTCTCCGGCGAACACCCGGACGTCCTCGCGGACATCTACCGGGGCAACGCCATCGCCGACCACTACAATGAACTCGTCGCCCGTGCCGTGCACGGCTTCGTGAGCGCACGGCTCGCCGCCGAACCCGGCCGGCCGGTGCGGATCGTCGAGGCGGGCGCGGGCACCGGAGGCACCACCGACCGTGTGCTCCAGCTCCTCGCGACCCTCGGCCAGGACGTCGCGCGCGTCGACTACCGCTACACCGACGTCTCGGCCTCCTTCTTCCGCGCCGCCGAGCGCGAGTTCGGCGGCCGCGGGGTGCCGCTGCGCTTCGACGTGCTGGACCTGGAGGCCGATCCGGCGGAGCAGGGCTTCGCGCCCGGCTGCGCGGACCTGGTCCTGGCCGCCAACGTCGTGCACGCCACCCGACGGGTCTCCCGCAGCCTCGGCAGGCTGCGCGGCCTCCTGGCCGACGGGGGAGTGCTGGTGCTCAACGAGGTCACCTGCAATCTCGACTACCTGGCCCTGATGTTCGGGATGATCCCGGGCTGGTGGGCGTTCGAGGAACCGGCCGAACGCCTGCCCGGCGCCCCGCTCCTGGACGTCCCGCGCTGGCGCACGGCATTGGCGACGGCGGGATTCGACGGCGTGCGCGCGCTCGGCGCCGCCGGGCTGCCGGAGGACGAACTCGACCAGTCCGTGCTTCTGGCGGCGGCCAGCGGGCCGGTGCCCACCCCGGCCACGGGAGCCACACCCGCAGCGGCCGACTCGTCGACCGCCGCCGCACCGGTCGCGTCCGGAGCCGCCGCCGGGGACGGTGTGCTCCACCATCTCGCAAGCGTCTTCGCGGAGTTCCTGCGCGTACCCCTCGCCGACATGGACCCCACGGCGACCTTCGACCGGTACGGGCTGGACTCGCTCGGCGCGATCCAGCTGGTGCGAAGGCTGGAGCAGGACTTCGGCCCGCTGCCCAAGGTGTTGCTCTACGAATGCACCACGCTCGACGCTGTCGCCCGCCACCTGCGCGAGCACGCCCCCGACGCGTGTGCCCGCTTCACGGTCAGCGCGGCGGACACCCCTACGGCGGACTCTCCTTCGGCGGGCACCCCCGCGCCGCAACTGCGGCAACCGGACCAGGAGCCGACGCACACCGACGACCCGGCAGCCACCGACGATCCGGCAGTCACCATCGATCCGGCCGTCACCAAGAACCCGCCCGTCACCGACGACCCGGTGGTCATCGTCGGCCTGTCCGCCCGCTTTCCCGGCTCACCCGACCTGGACACCCTGTGGCGCAACCTGCACGACGGCGCCGACCTGGTCACCGAGATCCCCGCCGAGCGGTTCGACTGGCGGCGCATCTACGGCGACCCGGTGCGCACCCCCGGTCGCACCAACAGCAAATGGGGCGCCTTCATCGACGGTGTCGCCGAGTTCGACGCCGGGTTCTTCGGCATCTCCCCGCTGGAGGCCGACCTGATGGACCCCCAGCAGCGCCTCTTCCTCCAGGCCGCCTGGGCGGCGGTGGAGGACGCCGGGCACAGCCCCTCCTCGCTGCGTGGCACCCGCACCGGCGTGTTCGTCGGCGCCACCTCGCACGACTACGACGGCCACCTCACCGCGCTCGGCCGCGACCGCGAGGCCCACTCCAGCAGCGGTCTCGCCCACTGCATCATCGCCAACCGCGTCTCGTACCTGATGGATCTGCACGGGCCGAGCCAGTCCGTCGACACCGCCTGCTCCAGCTCCCTGTTCGCGTTCCACGCCGCCGTCCAGGCCATCCGCAGCGGTGACTGCGACCAGGCCATCGCGGGCGGCGTGCATCTGCTGCTCACCGAGCCGCTGTATGTCGCGCTCGGTCAGACCGGCATGCTCTCGCCCACCGGACGCTGCCGCACCTTCGACGAGTCCGCCGACGGATTCGTCCGCGGCGAGGGCGTGGCCGCCGTGCTGCTCAAGCCGCTGAGCCGGGCCCTGGCGGACGGTGACACCGTGCACGCGGTCGTCCGGGGCAGCGGCACCGGCCACGGCGGCCATGTCCAGTCCCTCACCGTGCCCAACCCCGCCGCTCAGGCCGGTCTGGTCTCCTCCGTGCTGCGCGGGGCCGGCGTCGACCCCCGCACGGTCAGTTACGTGGAGGCGCACGGCACCGGCACGGTCGTCGGCGACCCGATCGAGGTCCGGGGTCTGCGGCTGGCCTTCGCCGAACTCACCGGTGAGCGCGAGGTGCGCGAACCTTGGTGCGGTCTGGGCACCATCAAGTCCAACATGGGCCACCTGGAGGCGGCGGCCGGCATCGCGGGCCTGGTGAAGGTCGTCCTGGCGATGCGGCACGGCATCCTGCCCGCCAGCATCCACTACCAACGGCCCAACCCCCTGCTGGAGTTGGAGGGCAGCCCCTTCCACATCGTGGGCGCCACCCGGCCCTGGCACCGGCTCAAGGACGCCTCGGGCCAGGAAATTCCGCGCCGGGCAGGCATCAGCTCGATGGGCTTCGGTGGCGGCAACGCCCACGTCCTGCTGGAGGAACCGCCCCCGCGTGAGCCCGCCACCAGTGCGCCGTACGGACCCCGGCTCTTCGTACTCTCCGCACGCGACGAGGACCGACTGCGGGCAGCGGCCCGGCGCCTGGACGAACACCTGGGTCGTCATCAAGTCCCCCTGGACGACCTTGCGTTCACCCTCCAGGAGGGCCGCGACGCGATGACCGTGCGGTTGGCACTGGTCGCCGCTGATCAGGACGGACTGCGCGAGCAGCTCGACGCCTACCTCGAAGGCCGGCCCGGCCGGTACGTCACCGGGACGGCTTCACCGGGTGTCACGCTGCCGACGGGGCCCGTGCCGGCGGACCCGCTGGACTGGGGCCGGGCCTGGACCGCGGGCGCCGACATCGCCTGGTCCGCCTTGCGTGCGCCCGGCCTGTCCCCCCGGCGGGTCTCCCTGCCCGGCTACCCCTTCGCCCCGGAACGCCACTGGGCGGACCCCGTGCCCGGTGGTTCCCCGGGCGCCGCCGGCGCCGCGGAGCAGGTGTCCGCGGTGCCCGACACACGGCTTCAGGACGTCCTGGAGGCCTTGCAGCGCGGCGAGTTGACGGTCGACGAGGTCGACCGACTGATGGCCACGAGTGAGAACGGATCCCACGCATGAGCGCTGACTCCGCCCCCCCGCAGGGAGGTTCCCTCCGCCGCAGCATCCTCGCCCGGGTCGACGCGGGCGACCTCACGCCCGCCGAAGCCGTAGAACTGCTCAAGCCCGACGCGCACAGCCTGGCCCTGTTCCGCTCCCGGTGGTCGCCGAGGCCCGCCTCCCCGGCGTCGCGGCCCGGACCGTCCCGCGGGCTGGCGGTCGTGGCGAGCGACGCACGGTCCCTCGCCGCCGCCCCGGCCGGAGCGCTCCGTGTCGCCCTCGGCCCGGCGGAAGGGCTGCCCGAGGACGTCCACCGCATAGCCGACCGGGCCGACACCGCGGCCTGGGCAGCCCTGTGGGCGCGGCGCCGCACTGCGGGCGAGCCCGTGCGCCAGGCCGTGTTCCTGGTCGACGTGGCCGCCGAGGAGGCGGAGTACGCGCTGGACCCGGTCTTCGCGGCCGTGAAGGCACTGATCGCCGACAGGCAGGGCGACCCGCTGGACCTCGCCTGTGTGGTCGCCGGGCCCGGTCGCGAGTCGGTGGCCTCGGCCCTGGGCGGGTTCTGCCAGATCGCGGGCTTCGAGGACCGCCGCGTGCGCGCCGTCGCCATCGAGGCCCCGGACCTGCCCGCGGGAGGGGCCGGAGCCGAGGACGCCGTCCGTCTCGCGCTCGACGAACTCTCCCTGGCCCGGCCCGGATCCGCCCAGGTGCGCCGCGACCGGACGGGGCGGAGCCTGCGCGACGTCGAGCTCGTCGAGGCCCCGGCCGCGGACCGACCGGTCTTCCGGCGCGGCGGCACCTATCTGATCAGCGGCGGCGCGGGCGGTATCGCGCTGCGCCTGGCCGAACTGCTTGCCTCCCGCCACGGCGCCCGCTTCGTCCTGATGGGCCGCTCCGAGCCCGGCGAGCGGCAGCGCGCCGCCTGCGCGCGCATCGCCGAACTCGGCGGGCAGGCCCGTTACATCAGCGGCGACGTCCGCACACCGGCCGACGCCGAGGCCGCCGTCCGGCTGGCGGTGCGGGAGTTCGGCGCGCTGCACGGCGTGCTGCACTCAGCGGGCATCAACAACGACACGTACGTGGTCAACAAGGACCCCCGTGACGTCCTCGCCGTCACCGGCCCCAAGCTCGCCGGCGCCCGGAACCTCGACCTGGCCACCGCCGACCTGCCCCTGGACTTCTTCGCGCTGTTCTCCTCCACGGCCGCCTACCTGTGCATGGCCGGGCAGAGCGACTACGCCGCCGCCAACCGGGGCCTCGGCGGATTCGCCGCGACCCGTGAGGCCCTGGTGGCCCGGGGCGACCGCAGCGGACACACCGTGTCGGTGTGCTGGCCGCTGTGGAGCGGCGGCGGCATGGATCTGGAGGCGAGCGACAAGCGGGTCCTGCGCGAACTGCAAGGTATGGTCGCCATGCCCGCGGCCCAGGGCCTGGCCGCGCTGGAGGCGGCCCTGCGGGGCGAGGGCCCGGAGTGGCTCGTCGTCTACGGCGACCGGACGCGCGCGGCCGACTTCATCGCCGGGCGCATGGCGGACCGGACCCACGACACCGGCTCGGACGCCGAACCGCCGCACAGCACAGCCGACTTGACCACCGACGTCGAGCAGTGGCTGCTGCGGCTGGTGTCGGACACGGTGCGGCTGCCCCCGGGACGGCTGCGCCGCGAGCAGGAGTTCGCCACCATCGGCGTGGACTCCATCCTCATCCGCAAGCTCACCACCGTCCTCGAGGACGAACTGGGCCCACAACCCGTCACCCTCTTCTTCGAGTACCGCAACGTGGCCGAACTGGCCGCCCAGCTGATCCGCACCCACCGGGCCGAGCTGGCCCGACGCTTCACCACGCCCATGCCGGACGAAAAGACTCCGGCTCCGGCTCCGACTCCGGCCATCGTGCCCGCGCCCGCGCCCGCGCCGCCGTCGGACGCCATCGCCGTCGTCGGCCTGGCGGGACGCTATCCCGGCGGCGAGGACCTGGAGGAGTTCTGGCGTTCCCTGTCCGAGGGCCGCGACTGTGTCGGTCCCATCCCCGCGGACCGCTGGGACCACTCGGCCTACCACGCGCCAGGCGGCCGCCGGCCGGGCCTGGCGTACGGGGACCACGGCGGCTTCCTGAACGACGTGGCCCGCTTCGACGCCGCCTACTTCAGCATCTCCCCGCGCGAGGCCGAGCGCAGCGACCCCAAGGAACGGCTGTTCCTCGAGGTCGCCGCGAGCGCTTTGCAGGACGCCGGCTACTCCCGGAGCCTGCTCCAGGCGCGCACCCGCGACGCCCGCGGCCGACACGCCATCGGGGTGTTCGTCGGCGTCACCGGCTCCTCGTACGGGCTGCTGGGGGCGGAGGAGTGGGGCCGGGGCAATCGTGTGATCGCTCCGGCGATGGACTTCTCGGCGGCCAACCGGCTGTCGTACTGGCTGGACGCGCACGGGCCGAGCATGGTCGTGGACACCGCCTGCTCCGCCTCGCTCACCGCCCTCCACCTGGCCTGCGAGAGCCTCAGGTCGGGGGAGAGCCGGATCGCCGTCGCCGGCGGCGTCTGCGTCAACGTCCACCCCAGCAAGTGGGTGGTCCTCTCCGAACTGCGGATGCTCGCACCCGGCGGCCGCTGCCGGGCCTTCGGCGCGGGCGGCGACGGGTTCGTGCCCGGTGAGGGCGTGGGAGCCGTCGTCCTCAAGCCGCTGGCCGCCGCGATCGCGGACGGCGACCCGATCCGGGGCGTGATCCGCGGCACCGCCGTCAACCACGGCGGCCGCACCAACGGCTACACCGTGCCCAGCCCGAAGGCCCAGGGCTGGGTGGTCGCCGACGCCCTGCGCGCCGCCGGCGTCGACGCCCGCGACATCGGCTACGTCGAGGCCCACGGCACCGGCACCCCCCTCGGGGACCCGATCGAGGTGGAGGGACTGCGCCGGGCTTTCGGCGAGTACACCGACGCCACCGGCTTCTGCGCCCTCGGCTCGGTGAAGTCCAACATCGGACACACCGAGTCGGCGGCGGGCATCGCCGGGCTCACCAAGATTCTGCTGCAGATGGAGCACGGCACCCTCGCGCCCACCCTGCACTGCGACGAGGTGAATCCGGCCCTGGACCTCGCCGGCACCCCGTTCGTGCTGCCCCGCACCGCCCGCTCCTGGCAGCGGGCCGAGGGCCGGCCGCGGCTGGCCGCGCTCAGCTCGTTCGGCGCGGGCGGCGCCAACGGCCATGCGGTGGTGGAGGAGTACGTGCCCGCCCCCGCCACCGGGCCGGATCGGTCGGAAGGGCCCGAGCTGATCGTTCTGTCCGCCGACACCGAGGAGCAGCTGCGGACCGCGGCCGAGCGCCTGGCCGACCGGTTGGCCAGGCCCGGCGCCGACGCCCTGCCGCTCGCCTCCGTCGCCGTCACCCTGCAACAGGGCCGTGAGCACCTGACCCACCGGCTCGCCCTGGTCGCGCACAGCGTCGCCGAGATCCCCCCTGCCCTGCGCGATCACCTCGCGGGACGCGAGGTCCCCGGCCTGCTCACGGGGCGCGCCGATCCGGCCGCGCCGGGCGAGGAGAACCCCGACCGGCTGCGGCAGTTGGCCCGCAGTGGCTCGCCCGACAGCCTCGCCCGCGCCTACACGGCCGGGGCCGACATCCCCTGGGAGCAGGCGGACCGGGCGGGTGTGCGGCGCCTCGCCCTGCCGACCTACCCGTTCGCGGGCGGACGCCACTGGATCCGTACCACCACCTCCGGCCGGCCCGAGCCGGTGGCCGCGCTCACCTCGGCAGAGGCGCCCAACACGGTGACGGTCCGTCTGGACCCCGCCGATCCGCTCGTCGCCGACCATCTCGTCGACGGACGTCGCATCGTCGCTGGCGTCCTCCAACTGGAGCTCGCCCGCGCCGCCGCCGGCGCCCGAGCACCCGTGGCCCTGACGGACGTGCGCTGGCGGGTGCCGCTGGAGGTGGCCGAGGGCGGCACGGACGTACGGGTCGTCCTGACCGAGGTCCCGCACGGAACGGCGTACGAGATCGTCACCGGTGACGGCGGCACGCGAACCGTGCACAGCACCGGCACGCTGGTCGTCGCAGACCAGGAGCCGCCCGGAACGCTGCTGCTGCACGCCCTTCGCGCCCGCTGCCGCAGCACGGTTCCCGGCCACGAGCTGTACATGCGCGCTGCCGCGGCAGGCCTGGAGTACGGGCCCGCGTACCGCCGGGTGCGGACCCTGCTGTGCGGCGACGGCGAGGCGGCGGTCGAACTCGAGCCGGACGGCGCCACCGGAGCCCCGGGCACCCTGCCCGCCGGGCTGATCGACAGCGCCCTGCACGCCGTCCAGGGCATCCTCCCGGAGGCTCTCGCCGCCCGCGCCCCGGTCCCGGCGACCGCGGGGGCAGTGCGGCTGCTCGGCGACCCCACCACCGCTCGGCACGCCCACGCCCGGCTGCTGCGCGCCGACGACACGAGCGCCCGTTGCCAGGTGGTCGTCGCCGACGACAGCGGTCGACCGGTGCTGGTCCTGGACGACTTCACCGTCGCCGCCCGCCCCGGCGGGGACCCCGTCCACTACCTCAGCCCGCGTTGGACCGCGATCGGGGCACCGCCCCGCGCGCACGGGACGCGGGGCCGTGCCCTGGTGCTTTCCACCCCCGACGACTTCCGTCTGGGCGCACGGCTCGCCGCACGTTTCCCGGGCGCGGTGACCGCCGACCTGAGCCGGCTCGACGCCGCCACCGATCTGCCGCGACTGCTGGACGCGGCGGGACCCGAGCCCGATGTGTACTTCCTCGGCGGAGTCGACGCCGTCCGCTACAGCCACGAGGACCTGGCCCACCTGGAGCGCAGCCAGCAGCACGGCGCGATCGCCCTGTTCCACCTGGCGCGCGCCCTCGCCACGGCCCGCCCGCGCGGAGCCCGGCTGACCGTGGTCACCAGCGGGGTCCAGCAGATCGACCCGGCCCGCCCCGCGCGCAACCCCTTCGCCGCCTCGCTGATCGGGCTCACCAGATCACTGTCCAGGGAACTGCCGTTCCTCGACACCGGACTCCTCGACCTCGACCCGGACGAACTGGCCTCGCACCAAGGCGACATGGACGGTGAAGCCGGGGCCGCCCTCCTGGACGCGGTTGCCTCGGCCGCCGCCGAGGGTCCCGTGGCCGAGCGCGCCCTGCGAGGCGGGGTGTTGCTGGAGTGCGAGCTGGGCGCGGTGGAGCTGCCCGCCGTCCGCGAAGAGGCCCTGCCGCTGCGCAAGGCCGGCCGGTACCTCGTACTCGGCGGAGCGGGTGGGCTCGGCTCGGTGATCGCCCGTCACCTCGCCGAGCGGTACGGCGCACGCCTGTTGCTCGTCGGGCGTCGGCCCGCCGACGCGCTGACCGAGGGATACCTCGACGGACTGCGCAGGGCCGGAGGTGACGTGCACTACGCGTCGGCCGATGTGGCCGACGCCGAGGCCATGCGCCGGGTCGTGCGGACGGCGGACACGCGTTTCGGTGGCGTCGACGGCGTCATCCACTCGGCGTTCGTCCTCGCGGACCGCACGCTGGAGCGAATGGACGAGCCGACCTTCCGGGCCGTCCTCGACCCCAAGGTGCGCGGCACGGCCGTACTGGAACAGGTCCTCGCCGACCGGGAACTGGACTTCATCGCCCTGTTCTCCTCCGCCATCTCCCACACCGCCAACGCCGGCCAGGCCAACTACGCCGCCGGATCCACCTTCCAGGACGCCTTCGGCCGCTATCTGGCCGCCCGGCTCGGCCGTCGCGTCCGCCTGTTCAACTGGGGGTTCTGGGGCGAGAGCGGCTCCGTCGCCACCGACGACTACCGGACGCGGATCAGCCGCTCCGGGGTCGAACCGCTCACCGACGAACAGGGCCTGGGAGCGTTCCGTCGGGTCATGGGCGCCCCGGTCACCCAGGTCGCGCCGATCCGGCTCACCACGCCGCCCGGCGGGGACATACGGCTGCTCGCCCCGGTCCCGGGTCCCGACCTGGCCCGCGCCTCCGGCCGTGGCGCCGCGGACACCCTGACCAGCGTGGACGCGGGGTCGCTGCCGGGCGGCGACTACTTCGACCGTGTCGAGCGACTCGCCCGCCGGCAGATCATGGACGCGCTGCGCGGCCCGGCCGGACTACGGGCGGGGGCGCGGGCCGAGCCGGACCGGCTCGCCGAGCGGCTGGGCGTCGTCCCCGGCCAACGCCGCCTGCTCGACGCCACCTTGACGGCACTGCGCCACGGAGGCCACATCACCACCGAGGGCACCGTCACGGACACCGGTGAGGACGCCGGTGCGCTGCGCGCCGAGGTGGCCGCCGCGTACCCGCACAGCGCGGGCGCCCTGGAACTCATCGCTGACTGCGCCGCAGCGCTGCCCGACGTGCTCGCCGGCCGCCGCAGCGGACTGGAGGTGCTGTTCCCCGGCGGCTCCGACCACCGCCTGGCGCCGCTGTACCACGACGACCCGAGGTCGGCGTACTTCAACGCCGCCTGCGCGGGCGCCGTCCGGGCGGCCGTGGCCCGCGTGCTGGACGCCGACCCCGGCGCCCGGGTGTCGGTCCTGGAGGTCGGGGCCGGCACCGGCGGCACCAGCCGACCCGTACTGGAGGCCCTCGCACCGTACGCGGACCGGATCGGCTACGACTACACGGACCTCGCCACCGGCCTGGTGCGCCGCGCGGAGCAACGCCTGGGCGCCGAGCATCCGTTCGTCCACTTCCGGGTGCTCGACATCGCCGCCGAGCCGGAGCAGCAGGGCTTCCGCGACGGCGGCTGGGACGTGGTGCTCGCCGCGAACGTCCTGCACGCCACCCCCGACCTGCGCCGCACCCTCGCCCACGCCCGCCGACTGCTGCGGCCGGGCGGCGTGTTGATACTGAACGAGGCCACCCGGGTGCTCGACTCCGTCAACGTCGTCTTCGGACTGACCGACGGCTGGTGGGCCTACACGGACGGTGAACTGCGGCTCCCGCACTCGCCGTTGCTCGGCCCCGGTGCCTGGCGGGCCGTGCTGGCCGCAGCCGGCTTCCGTGACGTCCAGGCCTACGGCGTGCCAGGCGTGCCCGGCGCGGAATCGGGTCAGCACATCGTGATCGCCGAGCGGGACGCGTGGGCCCATGTGGGCCCTGCGAAGGCGGTCCCGGTTAAGGCACCCTCAGTGACCGACACGCAGGTGACGGCAGGTCCGGCACGTGCGGGCCGTCCGGCACGGGAAGGCGCGGACGACGTCCACCGCAGGGCGGTCGTCTGGCTGACCGAGGCCTTCGCCGACAGCTTGCGCATGCAGGCCACGGACCTGGACGCGGGTGCGCCGCTGGAGGTCTACGGCGCCGACTCGCTGATCACCATGGAGATCGCCGACCGCGTGGAGCGGGAACTCGGCGCGGTCAGTGGCCCGTTGCCGTTCATCGGGGGGACGATCGGCTCCGTCGCCGAGGCTCTCGTCGCCTCGGGGGTGTTCACGGACGAGGGCCGCGGGGACTCCACGGAGCCCGTCCAGGCGGCGCCGACAGAGCAGTCCGCCGCGGTCCAGGAGCCCGTCGCGGCCGGACAGGCCCTGGCCTCCCCGGCACCCGAGGAGCGGCCCACGGCCACCGGCGGCGAGCGCCCCGCCACCGGCCGACGTACCGCCGTGGCGCCGGACCCGTCCGATGGCGCGCGCCGGGCCGAACCCGTGGCCATCGTCGGGATCGCGGGCCGCTACCCCGGCGCCGACGACCTGGAGACCTTCTGGGAGAACCTCCGCAGCGGCCGACGCTGCCTGGTCGAGGTGCCGACGGAGCGCTGGACGGCTGCCGAGCACCAGGACGCTCCCGGCCGTACCCCGCACCGCTGGGGCGGCTTCCTGCACGGCGTGGACCTGTTCGACCCGCTGGTGTTCCGCATGTCGCCCCGCGAGGCGGAGCGGACGGACCCGCAGGAGCGGCTGTTCCTGCGCTGTGTCTGGGAGGCACTGGAGGACGCCGGCAGCACCGCGGCGCGGCTGACCGCCCAGGCCGGCCCCGCGGGCGTCGGTGTGTTCGTCGGCGCGTCCGGCGCCCCGTACCAGCAGCTCGCCCTCGAACGCTGGGGTCGAGGGCACCGTGAGGCGCCGCCCTCCGGTCCCTGGTCGGTCGCGAACCGGGTCTCGCACGTGTTCGGGTTCGGCGGGCCCAGTCTGGCCGTGGACACGGCCTGCTCGTCGTCGCTGACCGCCGTGCACCTGGCGTGCCAGGCCCTGCGGGAGGGCGACTGCGAGGCGGCCGTGGTGGGCGGGGTGAGTCTGATCCTGCACGCGTCCCACCATCTGGCCCTGTCCGCGGCGACCATGCTGTCCTCCGACGGCCGCAGCCGGGCCTTCAGCACCGAGGCCGACGGATTCACCACAGGCGAGGGCGTCGGCGCGATGGTCCTCAAACCCCTGCGTGCCGCCCTGCGCGACGGTGACCGGGTGCACGCCGTACTGCTCGCCTCCGGCGCCAACGCCAACGGGCCCGAGGGTGCCTACGCCTCGCCCGACGGCACCGCTCAGACGCGCCTGCTGCGCACCGTGCTCGACCGGGCGGGGCTGGGTCCGCATGACATCCAGTACGTGGAGGCGGCCGCGTCCGGGTCCCCGCTGGCCGACCCGCTCGAGGCGGCCGCCCTCGGTGAGGTGTACGGGTCCGGTGGGCGCGGCCTGTCGGTGGGGTCCGTCAAGCCCGCCATCGGCCACCTGGAAGCCGCGTCCGGCATGGCGCAGTTGACCAAGGTGGTCCTCCAGATGCGGCACGGACGCCTGGCGCCGACCCTGGACTGCGATCCGGTACGTCCGGACGTCGAGGCAGCGGGGCTGCGCCTGGTCCGCGAGGAGACCGAGTGGGCCCGGCCGACCGATGGTCAGCGACGGGCCGCGATCAGCGCCTTCGGTGCCGGGGGCGCCAACGCGCACCTCATCGTCGAGGAGGCGCCACCCGTCCCGCCGCGCGCGACCGGTGGTCCCGCCCGCCCCCAGGTGATCGTGGTCTCGGCGAACCGGGAGGAACAGCTCCGCGTCGCCGTACGGCGGCTGCGTGACCGGCTGGCCACCGCCGACCCCGCGCTGCCGCTGCCGGACGTGGCCCGCACCCTCCAACTGGGCCGCGCCGCCCTGCCGTACCGACTCGCCTTCGTCGCCCCTGACACCGTCGCCGCTGTGACGGCGCTGACCGCCCATCTCGACGGCCACGGGAGGGAACACGGCGTGATCACCGGCCGTGCGGGCCGTACCGCGCGCCCCTTCCATCGAACCGACGATGTCGCGGCGCTCGCCGCCGCCTGGGTCTCAGGCGAGGACGTCGACTGGACCGAGCAGGACCGCGACCAGGAACGCGCGGTCGTCTCGCTGCCCCACTACCCCTTCGCCGAGGAGCGTCACTGGATGCCCGACATACCGGCACCGCACCCGACTTCGGACATCGCCGCCGCCGTACCGCGGCTCACCCCCGACACGTGGTCCGCTCAGGCCGCCGTACCGGGGCTCGCGCCCGAGCCGGGGCCCGCTCTGGCCGTCCTGCCGCCCGACCCGGCCTCCGGCTCCGCGCCCGTCACGCACCCTGCCGTCTCGTCCACCGAGCGGGTACGAGCCGCCGTCGTGGCCGCGATCGGCGAGGTGCTCGGGGTCAGGTCCCAGGACCTCGACTTCGCTGACCGGCTCAGCGACTACGGGTTCGACTCGGTCAGCGTGATGACCCTGGCCGCGCGACTGGAGGCTGATCTCGGCGTACCGGTCAGCCCCACGGCCCTGTACGCGGCACCTGATCTGGCGGGTCTGGTCGACCTGCTCGCGGTGCCGCCCGCGGCACCGCAGATCGCGCCCACGGCACCGCAAGTCGCGCCCCATGCACCGCAAGTCGCACCCACGGAACCGCAGGCCGCGCCGCCCACCCTGGTCGGCGAGCATGCCGCCCGGCTCGGTCCCGGGGCCGGCCCGGAAGTCGCAGAGCCGCGTACCGGACCGGAGCCCGTGGCGATCGTCGGCATGGCCGGCGCGTTCCCCGGCAGCCCGGACCTGGAGTCCTTCTGGGCCAACCTCGTCGCGGGCCGGGATCTCGTCGGCGCCGCCCCGTCCGGGCGCCCACAGGCGAGCACGCCCGGTGGGACCGGCGGATTCCTCAGCGACATCGACCACTTCGACGCCGAGTTCTTCCGCATCTCCCCGCGCGAGGCACGGCTGATGGACCCCCAGCACCGCCTCTTCCTCCAGACGGCCTGGCACGCCGTCGAGGACGCGGGGCACGACCCGCGCCGCCTCGCCGGCAGCGACACCGGGGTGTTCATCGGGGTCGCGTCCTCGGAGTACTCCCAGCTGCTGCTCTCCCGCGGTGTGCCGGTGGACGGGCAGATGGCGACCGGCAACGAGCACAGCGTGCTCGCGGGCCGCCTGTCCTTCCTGCTGGACCTGCACGGCCCCAGCGAGCCGGTGGACACCGCCTGCTCCAGCAGCCTGGTGGCGGTGCACCGGGCCGTGCGGGCCATCCAGGACGGCGACTGCTCGGCGGCCCTGGTCGGCGGCGTCAACCTCATCCTCAACGCCAACGGCTACGAGGCGTTCGGCAGTTCGGGGATGCTCGCCGGTGACGGGCGCTGCAAGACCTTCGACCACCGGGCCGACGGCTACGCGCGCGGCGAGGGCGTCGGAGCGCTGTTCCTCAAGCCGCTCAGCCGGGCCGAGGCCGACGGCGACACTGTCCACGCCGTGATCCTGGGCAGCGCGGTCAACCACGGCGGCCGGGCCACCTCCCTGACCGCGCCCAACCCGGCGGCCCAGGCGGCCGTGATCGGCGCCGCGCTCAGGCGGGCCGGTGTCGGAGCCGACACGATCGGCTACGTCGAGGCGCACGGCACGGGTACACCGCTCGGCGACCCCATCGAGGTGGAGGGCCTGACCCGGGCGTTCCGCGACCACGGGTGGGACGGTTCGGGTCGGCACTGTGCCCTGGGCACGGTGAAGACCAGCGTCGGCCACCTGGAGACGGCGGCCGGCATCGCGGGTCTGATCAAGACCGTGCTGGCGATGCGGCACCGCATCCTGCCGCCGCTGCTGCACCTGGAACGCCCCAACCCGCTGCTGGAACTGGAGCGCAGCCCCTTCCACCTGGTGGACACGGCCGTGCCCTGGGAGCGGCGCTCCACCGGGGACCGGGAGCTGCCGCGCCGCGCCGGAGTCAGTTCCTTCGGCTTCGGGGGCGCCAACGCCCATGTGGTCCTGGAGGAGTACCCCGACCGGCGCTCCGCTCCGGCCGCCGGCGGAGCGCAGCTGATCGTGCTGAGCGCCCTGGACGAGGAGCGGCTCGGCGCGTACGCAGCCCGTCTGCTGGACCACGTACGACGCGTCCTCATGCGGGGCTCCGACGGGGGCGCCGCACTGGCCGACCTGGCCTGGACCCTCCAGACGGGACGCTCCGAACTGCCCAGCCGGCTGGCGTTGGTGGTGTCCTCCCTGCCCGACCTGGTCGCGGCGCTGGAGGCCGTGGCCGACGGCACACCCGGGGAGAACCTGTTCCGCGGCCATGCCGGTGCCTCGGCCGACGACCTGGCCCTCGCCGACCCGGACCCGGCGCGCCTGCTGGCCGACGGCAGGGAGGAGGGCCTACGGCGGGTCGGCGCGCTGTGGGTCCGCGGCGCCCGCTTCGAGTGGCCCGCGCTGCACGACAACGACCGCCGGCCCGTCCGGCTCCACCTGCCGACCTACCCCTTCGCCCGGCAGAGCCACTGGCTGCCCGAAACGGCCTCGCAGAGCGCCGGCACGGCCCCGCTGCCCACACCCGTCGCGTCCGAACGCAAGGCAGCTCCCGCCCGGACGGCACCGGAGACAGCGCCGCTGCCGACGCCCGAGCCGCCGACCCCGAAGCCCGTGACCACGCGGCGGGTGCCGCAGCCGACGGGAGAGCGGCCGCCCGTGGAGCCGGTGACGGCGGAGCTGCCTCCCTTGGAGCCGGTGACTTCCCAGAACCGGCCGACGGCAGAGCTGCCGCCCCTGGCGCCGGTGACGACTCCCCAGGACCCGCCGACGGCCGGGACCGCGGCCTCGGAACCCATGACAACACCCTCGTCGGTGACCGCGTCGCCCACCGACGCCGTGCAGGACCTGCGGGCCATCATCGCCGAGGGCGTCGGCATGCCCCCTGAGAGCCTCGACGTCGACCGGGACTTCGCCTCGTACGGCATCGACTCGATCGCGGCGCTGCGCATCATGCAGCGTGTACAGGCGCACTTCGGTGACGACGTCCCGATGGCGGCCATCTTCGAGTTCGCCACCGTCAGGAAGCTCGCCGCACACCTGGCCGAGGAGGGCCTGGCGTCGCAGGCGGCGCCGGTCGCGCAACTCCCCGACCGTTCCGGCGAGGCGCCCGGTGGTGCGGGGCAGCCGTCCACCGCCCCGACGCCGGGTGAGGCCGCCGACAAGGGGACGGGTGGTGCCCGGTCGCCGCAGTCGGTCCCCGCCCCCGAACCGCCGGCCGTTTGCAGGGTCTTCGAACTCACCGACCCGGCCGACCCGGACGCGACCCCCGTCTTCGCCGTCCACGGCGGCACCGGTGAACTGAGCTGGCTGACCCATCTGCTCGACGGTCTCAGTGACGGCGGAGCCGTCCTCGGCGTCCAGGCGCCCGGATTCCCGAACCGGGCGCCCGACCCCGGCCTGTCGATCGACGCACTCGGCGGCATGTACGCCGCGGAAATCCTCAGGACGCGGCCGGCGGGACCGTTCCGGCTGGCCGGGCACGCCACGGGAGCGCTCGTGGCGATCGAGACGGCCCGTGCGCTGGCCAGCCAGGGGCATGAGATCGAGCGCCTGACCCTGATCGACCCGGCCACCCCGGGCGGCGACGAGGCCGGATCGGAGGCCGATCACCTGCGGGCCGCCGCCCTGGTCCTCGGCGAGGCCTGGGGAGCCCAGGAGTCCCTGGCGCAGCGGCTCGCGCCCGCCCGTACCGCTGCCGAGGCCGCCGGTCTCCTGCGGGAGCTGGCCGAACCGCCCATGTCGCAGGAGAAGTTGACCACGTGGCTGACGGCGGCGGGCGCGTGGCACGCGGCGCTCGCCCGGGCCGCGACCGCGTACGCACCGGCTCCCCTCACGGACGCGGACCGCACCCTGGTCGTCACCACCGCCGACGCCGAGCCCACCGACTGGCAGCGCCTGATCGTGCCGCCGCCGCTGGTGCTCGAACTCCCCGCCGGGACAGGTCTGTTGAGTGACCACGATGTCGTCACCTGGCTGCGTGACGCCGATCGGGGCGTGGTCGCCGGGTCCGGAACGAGCGCGGACGACGACACGGCGCCGGCTGGAACGGACGAGCCCGTCGAGTTCGACACCGCCGACGAGAACGAGGACGAGGACGAGGGCGCCCACCTGGTCTCCGTCAACGGCGGCGGCCGGCGCCCTGCCACCTTCTGGACCCACCACCTCTTCGGTGACGTCAGCTACTGCGTCTACCTCTCCCGCCACCTGGGCTCCGACTACCCGGTCTTCGCCCTGGAACAGGTCGACTACCAACTCGCCTTCCGTTCCTTCGACGACATCCAGCAGATGAGCTCCGCCTATCTGGCCGCGTTGCGGGAGCGTCGGCCGCACGGCCCGTACCGGATCGGCGGCTGCTCCTTCGGCGGGGTGGTCGCCTACGAGATGACCCAGCAACTGCTGGCGGCGGGGGAGGAGGTGTCGCACCTGTACCTGGTGGACCCGCTGATGCCGGGCACCGGCGCGTGGGACGGCGTGGACGCCAGCGGGATCGAGGAGAGCGAGGGGGAGAACCTGGCGCTGATGCTGATCGGCAACTCCGCCTGCCAGTTGTGGCGGGTGGACGAGCAGATCGGCGTCGAGAAGCTGCACGGCCTCACCCTGGACGAGCAGTTCACCGCGATGGCCGAGCACGTCGTCGCCAACTCGCCCGCCACGCTGGCCCACGACCACGTGCTGAAGCTGATGCGCAGCAAGTGGGACGTGCTTCAGCTCAACGGCAAACTCCTCGACGGCTACCAGGCGGTTCCCCTGCGGGCGCCGGTGGACGTCACCGTCTTCCACGCGAGCCGCGGCTTCTCCGCGGAGGGCAACCCGTTCGGCATGCCGGCCATCCCCCGCACCGACGGGGACACCAGCAACGGGCTCGCCGGGCTGGTCCCGGAGCGTGATCTGACCGTCCATGTCATGGACGCCGACCACTTCACCATCGTGCTGGAGGAGAACCTCCAGCGGATCGCGGGCCTGCTGCGCCCCTCACTGGACGGGGAGTGACCGATGGAGTTCAGCGTCTACTTCTTCGCGGCGGACGACCGCCAGTCACCGCGTGACCGGTACCGGTTCATCCTCGACGTCGCCCGCTTCATCGACACCCGCGGCTTCCGGGCGATCTGGGTGCCCGAGCGCCACTTCCAGGAGTTCGGCGGCAGCTTCCCCAACCCCTCGGTGCTGGCCGCGGCCATCGCCGCCGTCACCGAGCGCGTCGAGCTGCGGGCCGGCAGCGTGGTCGTACCGCATCATCACCCGGTGCGGATCGTCGAGGAGTGGTCGCTGGTGGACCAGCTCTCGGCCGGCCGGGTCGGGCTGTGCCTGGCGACCGGCTGGCACAGCGGGGACTTCGTGTTCCAGCCCGGCCACTTCGCCGACCGGCGCGAGTACACCCTCGACACCGTCGACACCCTGCGTGCGCTGTGGCGAGGGGAGGAGCGGTCCTTCCCCGGCCCCGAGGACGGCACGCTCTCCGTGCGGACCTTCCCCCGGCCGCACCAGCCGGAGCTTCCCCTGTGGCTGGTGCACACCTCCAACCCCGCCACCTGGCTGGAGGCGGGCCGCCGTGACCTCGGTGTGCTGACGCTGCTGGACAGCTGGGAGCGGCTCGCGGACAACATCGCCGCCTACCGCAAGGAGCGGGCCGCCGCCGGACTCGACCCGGCGGCCGGCACGGTCACCGTGGGTATGCACACCTACCTCGGCGACGACGAGGACCAGGTGTGGGACGTCGTCAGGGATCCGGTACGCCGGTACCTGTCCACCTTCCTCAACCAGAAGCGGAGCGACGACAGCTCCGCCGCCATGTCGGACGCGGAGCAGGAGCAGCTGGCCACGCTGGTGGCCCGGGACTTCTACGACCGGCGCTCCCTGCTCGGCACGCAGGGCAAGTGCGCCGAGGTGGTCGAGCGGCTGGCCGGCATCGGCGTGGACGAGGTCGCCTGTCTGGTCGACTTCGGGCTGCCGTTCGCCGACGTGCTGGCCGGCCTGCCCCGGCTGGACGACCTGCGCCGCGCCTGCGCGCCCACCGCCGGGCGCACCCGGCCGACGCCGCCGGCGCGTCGGCTGGGCAGCTACTACGACCAGTGATCCGCGTCCGGACACTACGGTGCCCCCGCCAGAGAAGGACGGGGGCACCGGGCCCGGAATCAGCCGGCCTGTTCCACCAGGAGTTTCACCACCGATTCACGGGAGGTCTGGAAGAAGAAATGGTCGCCCGGTAGCACGTTGAGGGTGAACTTTCCCGACGTGTGGACCTGCCATGCCTCCAGGTCGGTAATTCTGCATTCCGTGTCGGATTCCCCGCCGAAAGCCGACACGGGACATTCGAGCGGAGTTTCCGGAAGGTATTCGTAGGTTTCCTCCACGGCCACGTCGGCGCGCATGGCGGGAACGTACACCTCCTGCATTTCCCTATCGGTCCGCAGGGCGTGCGGAACGCTGTGGCAGCGCTCGTCCAGCGCGTTGAGGAAGCGCTCCACGGGCAGGTCGTGGATGGGTCCGTAGCGCGGCGGGAGGTGGGGTGCGGGCTGCGCGCTGACGGCGAGCAGGGCGGGCAGGCGGCCGTGCTCCCGGCGCAGCCGACGGGCCACGTCGAAGGCGACCAGTGCGCCCGAACTGTGCCCGAAGAGGACGAACTTGCCGGTCAGAGCCTCGGCGCAGGCGGCGGCAGCGGGTCCGGCGAGTTCGCTCATCGTGGTGGCGAGCGGTTCCTGGCGGCGCACCTCGCGGCCCGGCAGGCGCAGCATCCACAGGTCGACGTCGGCGGGCAGTTCATCCGCGAGGCCGTGGTAGGCGGCGGTGCCGCTGCCGGCCCAGGGCACGGCGAGGACGGTCAGCCGGGGATTGGTTCTGCGCCCGGCACGGAGAAACCAGCGGTCGGGATCCAGCCGAAGGGAAGTCATGCAGCGAAATGATAGAGCAGTTCAGGTGGGTGTCGGTCAAGAGCCCGAGAATGTCCGGAACCGTGGGTGCCCCGACGCGGGAGAGGGCGGAAATTTCGTCAAGACTTATTCCGCGCTATTGATCGGGTGCGACGGCATGGCTAGTGTCGGGATGCGACAGAGATTCACGAGGCCCTGTACGGCCCTTTTCTCGCGGCCGGAGGAGGAATTTCTTCATGCGCGCTCTCAGCGGTGACGTCGACGCGGACCCGAGCGGCCCGTCGACACTGCACGGACTGGCGCTGGTCCAGGCCCGGCAGCGGCCGGACGCCGTCGCCGTACGCCACGCCGGGCGCGCCACCACCTACCGCGAACTCGACGACCGCAGCGCGGCCCTGGCCCGACTGCTGCTCGACCGCGGCCTCGGCGCCGGCGACCTGGTCGGGGTCTCCATGGCGCCCAGCGACCACATGGTGGTCGCCGTACTCGCCGTGTTGCGGGCCGGAGCGGCCTACGTCGCGGTGGACCCGGCCTACCCCGAGGAACGCATCCGGTTCATCCTGGCCGACAGCGGAGCCCGAACGGTCCTGGTGGACGAGGCGTCCGCCTGGGTGCCCGGTCTCCTGGGCCTGGAGGGACTGCGCGCGGACCGGCCCGCCGAGCCGGGTGCGCCGGTCCCGCTGCCCGAGGTGGACGCCTCCCAACTCCCGTACCTCATCTACACCTCCGGTTCCACCGGGCGCCCCAAGGGCGCCATGAACCGGCACGGCGGTGTCGCCCTGACCATGCGGGGCCTCGCCGCGGCGATAGGCCTGGACGACACCGACCGGGTGCTGCAGGTGTCGTCGCTCAACTTCGACCTGTCCGTCATCGAGATCTTCGCGACGTTCGCGGTCGGCGGCACCGTGGTCGTCCCGCTCGCGGCGGAGCGCGGTGACCCCGGCGCGCTCCTCGATCTGCTGAGTGCCGAGTCGGTGACCGTGTGGTCCTCGGCACCGGCCCTCCTGCGCCCCCTCACCGACACCGCCCGGCGACGCGGCGGGGCCCTGCCCGAGGCGCTGCGCACGGTGGTGCTGGCCGGTGACCGCTTCCCGCCCGTCATGGCCGCCACTCTCGGTGAACTGGCGCCCTCGGTGCGGGCGTTCAACGTGGCCGGGATGACCGAGGTGTCGTGCTGCAGCACCGTCTACCCGGTGCGCAAGGAGGACGCCGAACGGGAGTCGATCCCCTGGGGTCACACCCTGCCCGGCCACACCGCCTACGTCCTCGGCGCGGACGGCCGGCCGGTCCCGCAAGGCGAGCGCGGCGAGTTGTACATCGGCGGGGCCGGCGTCGGGCAGGGCTACTGGCGGCGCCCGGAGCTGACCGAGGAACGCTTCGTGCCCGACCCGTTCGCCGAGGCACCGGACGCGACGATGTACCGCACCGGGGACCTCGCGGCCGTCCGGCCGGACGGCGGCATCGAGTTCTTCGGCCGGTTGGACGGCCAGGTGAAGATCCGCGGCGTCCGGGTGGAGACGGGTGAGCTGGAGACCGCCCTGGAACAGCACCCCGACATCCGCGAGGCGGCCGTGGTGGCCCGCCACGACCGCGTCGGCGAGGGGTTCCTGGTCGGCTACGTCGTACCGGAGCCCGGTCGGCTGCTCACCGCCGCCCAGTGCCGCGAGCACCTGGCCCGGACCGTCCCCGCCCACTCCATACCCGGCCGGTTCTTCTTCCTCTCCGGCATCCCGCTCCTGCCGAACGGCAAGGCGGACCGCTCCGCCCTGCCCTTCCCCGAGGAGCCCGTCTCGCCCGCGGCCGAGACCCCCTCGGCGGACGACGCGCTGGTCGCGGCGGTCATCGGGGTGTGGGAGGACGTGCTGGGCCGTCAGGGCATCGGCGCGCACGACGAGTTCAGCGAGATCGGCGGGCAGTCGCTGGCCGCCATGGAGATCGTCGGCCGTATCCGCGAGGGCTGGGGAGCGAGCACCGGCCTGGCGGCCTTCCTGGACCACTCGACGCCGACGCGCTACGCGGCGCACCTGCGTGCGGCCGGGGCCGTGGCGCCCGAGAACTGACACACCCGCAACCCACAACCCACGAAGGGCATTCCGTGACCACAGCGAACGCCATCCCCGCCGCCGAGCGTGAGATCGTCACCCGGATCGGCGCCTACTACGAGAAGGACGGCATGGCCGCGGACCGCGGCGAGGTGATCGGGTACCTGCTGATCTCCGAACCGGCACGGCAGCTGGCCAGTGAGATCAGCGCCAAGCTCGGCATCCCCCGCGACGCGGTCGACAAGATGTCCGACCAGCTGGTTCCGGCGGAGTTCTTCATCCGTGAGGAGGCCGAGGACGGTGACTACTACCTGACGCTCCAGGACGCCACCTGGCCGCGGGTCATCCAGCACACCTTCCTCAGCTGGCCGAACTTCCACGAGACCATGGCCGAAGGCCTCAAGGCCCTTGAGGCCGAGGGGGCTTCGGCGGAGCGGCTGGCCCGGTTGCGGAACATGGAGAAGCTCTTCGGTTACCTCGCCCAGGAGATGCCGGCGCTCTGGCACCGCTACGAGAAGTCCGCAGCCGATTCCTGACCGGGCCCTCGGGCGGTCCGTCTCGCGCACGCACACAAGGGGGAGTTCCATGCAGACACCGGCTCCGATCACCCGCCCGGCGGTCGATCCCAGGTGGGTGCTCCGTCCGGAGCCCCGGGACGGGGCCGCGGTGCGACTGCTGTGTGTGCCGTACGCGGGTGGCGGCACCACGGTCTTCCACGGCTGGGCGGCCGGGCTGCCCGACTGGATCGACGTGTGGCTGCTGCGGCTGCCGGGCCGTGAGGTGCGGCTGCGGGAGAAGCCCCGTACCGACCTGCTCCGCCTGGCGCGTGAGGCCGCGGACGCTCTGGCACCGGGTCTCGACGGCCCGTTCGCGGTGTTCGGCCACAGCCTCGGCGCGCTCATCGGCTTCGAGGTGGCCCGGGAACTGCGCCGCCGTCACGGCCTCGAGGTGTCCCATCTGACCGTGTCGGCGCGCGGTACCCCGGAGATCCCGCAGGCGGAGCGGATGTCCCACCTGTTGTCGGACGAGGAGTTCCTCGACGCGCTGGACCGCCGCTTCCGCGCGGTGCCGCCGCAGATCCGCCAGGACCCGGAGATGCGGGCCCTGTACCTGCCGGTGCTGCGTGGTGACATCGCCATGCTGGAGACGTACCGCTACCGCGCCGAGCGGCCGCTGCGGTGTGCGATCACCGCGCTGTCGGGCACCGAGGACCAGGAGGCACGCGAGGAGGACATGCGCGGCTGGCGCCACCACGGGGCCGGCGGTTTCACCCAACACGCCTACCGGGGCGGCCACTTCTTCCTCCAGGAGCACCGGGCCGCCCTGCTGGGCCTACTGGCACAGGACCTCGCGCGCACCGTGGTGCCGTGACCTGCTCACTCGTACGGGTGGCTGAGGTTCCGCTTGTCTTGTCAGTTCAGTACGTTCGGAATACGCTGAACGACATGGCAATCACACACGACGAGGCCCTGCGCTTCGCCGAGGACGTGGCTCTGTACTTCGAGCAGGACGCCGGTCTTCCCAGGATCACCGGCCGCGTCATCGGGTGGCTGCTGATCTGCGAACCGTCGGAGCAGACGGCGGGGCAACTGGTGGAGACCCTGGGCGCGAGCAAGGCATCGATCTCGACATCGACCCGGCAGCTGATGCAGGCGGGCCTGGTGGAGAAGGTGTCCGTCCCCGGAGACCGGCGTACGTACTACCGGATCAACGACGAGGGGTGGGTCAACTCGGTCTTCGAGCGCCTCGCCGCCGTCACCAACATCCTCAAGGTGCTGGACAAGGGCAGCGCACTCCTGGCGCACGAATCCCCGGCTCGCCGGGCGCGCCTGGAGAACGTGGCCGACCTGTACCGGTGGATGCAGAGCGAACTGCCGCCGTTGCTCGCCCGCCACCGCGAGCAACGGCTTCACGATGGAGGAGAGAAGTGACCTTAGCGGCGATCGAGACCAAGGGTCTCACGAAGCGGTATCCCGGGGGCCGCGGCGTCGCAGACCTCGATCTCACCGTCCGGCGCGGGGAGATCTTCGGTTTCCTCGGCCCCAACGGGGCCGGGAAGACGACGACCATGAAGATGATCCTGGACCTGATCCGCCCCACGTCGGGCACGATCCGCGTCCTGGGACTCGACCCCGTGGCCCAAGGCGCGGAACTGCGTACGCAGATCGGCTACCTGCCTGGCGAACTCGTCCTGGAAGGTGCCGAGAACGTCGGCGAACTGCTCGGGTTCTTCGCGCGGTTGCAGGGCCATGTGGACCCCGCCTGGGTGAGCGAACTGAGCGAGCGCCTGGAACTGGACCGCACCCGCAAGGTGAAGAACCTGTCCAAGGGCAACAAGCAGAAGGTCGGCATCGTCCAGGCCTTCATGCACCGGCCCGCGCTGCTCGTGCTCGACGAACCCACCAGCGGCCTGGACCCCCTGATGCAGCAGGTCTTCCTGAACCTCGTCACCGAGGCCAAGGCCGCCGGACAGACGGTCTTCATGTCCTCCCACATCCTCAGCGAGGTCCAGGAGGTCGCCGACCGGGTGGCCATCATCAAGGACGGCCGTCTGGTGACCGAGGGCACCGTGGAATCGCTCCAGCGGCAGGCCGTCAGCCAGGTCGAGATCCACTTCGGAGAGCCCGTCAGGACCGACGACTTCACCGCGCTGACCCATGTCGCCGGTGTCCGCGTCGAGGGGAACACACTGCACTGCAGTGTCGACGGCAGTGTGGACGCCCTGATCAAACAGGCGGCCCACTACCGCGTGGACGCACTGTTCTGCCACAAGCCGGACCTGGAAGCCATCTTCATGGACGAGTACGTCAAGGAAGGCGCCCCCGTTGTCCACTGAACTCCCCGTTTTCGGCAAGGCGATCCGCGACCAGCGGCGCGGACTGCTGCTGTGGGCACTGGGCATCGCGGTCGTGATGGCCATCTACACCTCCTCCTACGCCCAGGTGAAGGACCAGGGTGACGCCCTGGACTCGATCCCCTCGGGCATGGCGGGCGCCATGAACTTCGACGACCTCACCAGTGGCGCCGGCTTCCTCGAAGGCACCGTCTTCGGCCTGCTCGGGCCGCTGCTCCTGCTCATCTTCGCCATCTCCACCGGTACGCGGGCCATCGCCGCCCCGGAGCAGGCCGGGGTGCTCGACCTGTACCTCGCCTACCCCGTCACCCGCCGCCGCCTCGGCCTCGAACGCTTCGGCGCGCTCTTCGCCGCGGTCCTCGCCCTCACCCTGCTGATCGCCCTGGAGGTGACCGGCCTGGCGTCCTCGCAGGACATGAACGTCCCGGCCGGCAACATCGTCGCCGGAGCGGTCCAACTCGGCTTGCTGGCCCTGTTCTTCGGCGCACTCGCCCTGTGCATCGGAGGCGTCACCGGCAGCAGGCCCGTCACCCTCGGCGCGACCAGCGCCGTGGCCGTCGGAACGTATGTGCTCAACGCGATCGCCTCGCAGATCGACGGCCTGCACTTCCTGCAGCGCATCTCACCCTTCTACTGGGCGCAGAGCACCCATCCGCTGCGGGAGGGTCTCTCCCTCGGCGGCGTGATCGTCCTGCTCGCCGCGACCGGGGTCGTCCTGGCCCTCGGCATGCGGTCCTTCTCCAGGCGCGACATCAACAGCTGACCCGCGCCGCGCCCCTCGCTCACCGCGCATTCCCGCACAGAACCCTGTCGGGGCCGGACCCCTTTCCCGGCCCCGACAGGGCTTGCAGTGCTGTCCCGTGCCGCTCGTCCGACCGTGTGGAGGTAGGCGTCCATGGCAAGGCCGGTGATCTCACACCAGCGTGGTCCTGACCGTTCGCAGTACGTGGCGTACCTGGCCGGTTGCGTGACCTTCTCCTACGGGGCCTCGTGCTTCATCGCGGCGGACCTGGGCACCGACCCGCTCGACGTCTTCGCGCTCGGCCTGCTCGAGCACCTGCCGTTGACGATCGGTATCGCGCAGGCGCTCTTCGCGGCCCTGTGCATAGCGATCTGGGCGGCCTGGAATCGCCGCCGCCCGGTGATCTCGCCGTTCGTGACTTTCTTCTTCTGCGGCAGCCTCATCGACATCGCCCGCGCCGCCGACCTCGCCGAACTGCCCGTGCCGAACACCGTCCTGATGTTCATCGGCAGTCTGCTGTGCGCGTACGGCTCTTCCCTGATCATCATCAGCGGCATCGGCATCCGGGCCATGGACCTGATCGCCATCAGCATGACCGAACACTGGCGACTGCCGTTCTGGGCCGCCAAGTCCAGCACCGAACTCGTCCTGCTGGTGACCGGCTGGCTGCTCGGCGGGCCCGTGGGCATCGGCACGGTCTGCTTCCTCGTCGTGGTCGACCTCCTCGTGCAGCCCCTGATGCGTCTGAACGGCACTGTGCTCCGCCTGCGCAACGCGGGCATCCCCAGCCTGAGCGTGGCCGAGAGCCGTGCCTGACGAGTGCCGAGCCGCCGTCCGGTACGCCAACCGGCGCTGATCGGCGCGCAGACGACGGTCGCCTGCCGAAAGCCTGCTCCAGAAGCCCCGCTGCGGCCCGGGTGAGCCGGAGCAGGGCGGGGCAATGTGCCCGCGAGGGGCCGTCACTGTCCCCCTCAGGCCGTCTGTGCCCGCGCACACACCTCGTCCTGACCCGTTGTGCGCGGGTCTCGCGATGCCGAGGAGTCCTGGACCACGTATCGGGCGGCTGATGGCATGACCGCCATGTCAGCCGCATCCGTCGTCGCGCAGTCCCGGTCCGCGCGTACGCGACCCACAGGCCACGCCCTCGCCGTCACTCCGTCCACTGGCCCGGAACGGGACGTCCTGGCCGTTCACGGCACCGCACGGGCAGCGGGGCGGGGCCGGTGAACTCCACGGACGGGCAGTCCCTCGCCGCGATGGTCTTCCTCGTCTTCGTCGCCGGATCGCTGTTGCTGTGCGGGCTCGCCGCCGCCGACCTGGACGAGCCCGAGCACTTCTACGCCGGTGGCGGCGCCGCCTTCGGCCCGGCGGGCAGCGGTCTCGCGATCGCGGGCGACTACGTCTCCGCCGCCACCTTGCTCAGCACCACGGGCGCGGTCGCGCTCGACGGCGCCGACGGCCTCCTGTTCGCGACGGCCACCGTGGTGTCGCTGTGGCTCGTGCTGCGGATCCTGGGCGAACGCCTGCGCGGCGAGGGGGTGTTCACCGTAGGCGACTTCGTCGCGGCCCGGCTCGGCGATCCCTCCGCGCGCACGCCACTGGGAGTGGCCGCTCTCGTCGTGCTGACCCCGCTGCTCCTCGTACAGCTGTCGACCGCCGGCCACATCGTCGTGGCCATGTTCGGCCTGCCCGAGGCAGCCATCACGGGGTGCACCATCGGGAGCGGCGTCCTGATGATCAGTTACGCCGCGTTCGGCGGGATGCGAGGCATCGGGTACATACAGATCCTCAAGATCGTCGTGGTGCTGGTCGCGGTGCTGCTGCTCGCCGGTCTCGTCCTCGCGCGCCACGGCTGGTCGCCCCCGGCCCTGTTCGAGGCCGCGCGCGATCAGTCGGGAGCGGGGACCGACTACGCCGTTCCCGGACTGCACTTCGGGCCCTCGCTCGTCGGCCGGCTCGACCTGCTCGGCTTCGCCGTCACCCTGCTGCTCGGCGCTGCCTGTCTGCCGCACCTGACCATGCGTCTGCATCCGTTGCGCGACGCCCGTACGGCGCGCCGCGCCGTGGGGTGGGCGGTGGTCCCGGTGACACTCGTCTGCCTGGGCGTGGCGGTCGCGGGGCTGGGTGCGTGCGCCCTGCTCGGCCGGGACGCGATCCGGGCGGCCGACCCCACCGGGTCCACCGCCCTGCTCATGGTGACCGGCGCGCTCGACCCGTCCGCTGCCGGCACCCGGCACAGCATGCTGTTCGCGATCGTCGCCTGCGCGGTCTTCGCGACCACCCTCGCAGCCGTCGCCGGCATCACCCTGGCGGCAGCGGCGGGCCTGGTGAGGGACTTCGCCAACCGCCCCCACCGCGGGCGCCGTTCGGGCGGCGAGGTCCGTCGCGCCAGAGCGGGAGTCGTCCTGTTCGGCGCCGCCGCCGTCCTGCTCGCCGTCCTGCTGCGGGATCGCGGCACCCTCACCCTGATCTCGCTGTCCCTGACGACAGGCGCGTCCGTTCTCGCCCCGGTCCTGCTGTACGCGATGTTCCTGCCCCGGTTCACGGCGGCCGGGGTGCGATGGACCGTGTTCGCGACCCTGCCGCTGATCGTGACCATCATGCTTCTCTCACCGGCGGTTTCGGGCACCCCGACGGCCCTGTTCCCCGACCGCGACTTTCATCTCTTCCCCTTGCAGACACCCGGCCTGCTCACGATTCCCGTCGGATTCCTGCTCGGGCTCCTCGGCAGGGCCCGCACCCCCCGCACGCGACCGGCGTGGGGGAGGCGGCCGACGGGGGCGGGGGCGGGCCGAGTAGGCTCGGGGTCGGCCTGACGTGTCGGGACACCGCCCGCCCTGCTGCCCGGGCGGTGCCCCGACACGGTCCGGTCAGACGCGGCGGCGGGTGAAGCGCTGGTTGGGGTTGCCGCTGTAGGTGTACTGGGCGATGCGGGCGCCGTCGGCGGTCGAGTGCTCCCAGACATCCATCGCCAGACCGGACTCCCGGTTGACGAGGCTGATGACGCCGCCACCGTGCTCGACCACGCGCCACTGCTGGCCGGTGGCACCGGTGTCGGCCTGCTGGACGACATCCGCTCCGGTCGCGGTGCCCGTGGGCTGGAGGAACAGGCCACTGTGTCGTGCCCTGACGCGGACGTGGCCGTTGCCGGCGTCGATGAACTCGAACTGCTGGTTGGGGCGAGTGTTGCTGGTGCGCTGGACGAGTTGTGCGCCGGCGGCGGTGGAGGCCCCGTTGATCTCGGCGGCCTTGCCGCTGTGCTGGGCCAGCAGGGTGTAGAGGCCCGGGCCGCCGGGGGAGTCGCCCAGCTGGGCTTCCCACCTGGTGTTGGACCCGGACGCGTCAGCCGGGAGGCGGTCCCGTGCGGCGGTGTCGCCGTACATGGTCCAGCGAGCCCAGTCGACGACGGTCCTGGGGAAACGCTGGTCGCTCCAGAAGCTGGTGTGGCTGCCGCCGACGAAGGTGAGGAACGCCTTGGGCCAGGTGGTCTCCGAGTACGCCTGCCGGGCCGAGGAGTACGACGTGGTCGAGTCCCGGTCGCCGTGGACGAACAGGACCTTGGCCGAGACCGAGCCGGCCGGGTTGCCCATGTCCACGCAGGACTGGGGGTTGGCGGAGACGATCCGGCTGTCGGGCCAGGAGGTCAGCAGACCGTGCGTGACCATTCCGCCCAGGGAGTGGCCCGAGACGCCGACGCCGATCCCGGTGTTGATGTGCCCGGCCAGCGGTCCGCTCGCGTTGAGCGCGAGGGTGTTGGTGAGGATCTGCGAGACGTCCTTGGAGGTGTTGCCGTTGTTGACGTCGGTGAAGTTGTGGTTGAAGTGCGGGGCGGGGACGATGAAGCCCGCCGAGGCCAGGGCCCGGATGATGAACAGGGAGTTCTGCGGGCTGCTGCCGTAGCCGTGGGTCATGTTGTAGACGGGGAAGACCCCGGCCGCGACCGGGGCGTCCGTCACCGGGTTGCCGCCGGCGGTGCCGGTGGCCGGGTAGTAGACGTAGGTGGTGCACGGGCGGCTGCCGCGGGTCCAGTTGTACCGGCGCACGCCGACCGCGAACGGTGTGGTCGGCGCGGTGTCCAGCGGCCCGGCGGCGGCCGGTGCCTGGCCTGTTCCTAGCAGGGACAGGCCCACGCCCGTCGCTCCGGCCGCGCTCAGGCTGAGGAAGGTTCGTCGGCGCAAGGTCATGGTGACTCCTTGGGTGCGGGGATGGGGTGAGCGAGGGGCGTACGGCTGGACTCGTTGCCGGGTGGAGGCGCGGTGCGGGCAGCCGGCGGCCGGGGGAGGCTAGGAGGGGGTCACGCCGTGTCCACCGCGTCTGGGAACGACGTCGACGACCGCGGTGACCGGTCCTGCGTCGGTCGTCCCGGTGACGGTCACCTCACCCGGCCTGTCGGTCGCGCCAGGAGGCAACGGCTGCCAACGGACGGGTACGGTGCTGATCTTGTTGTTGGCGGTGGTGAGCATGCGGAGGGAGGAGGGCAGCTTCGGGGCGGTCCCCACCACGGTGCCGGTGTAGACGGTGTCCTGGAGGATGCGCCTGGCGCGGCTGGCGTTGAAGACGTCGATGGACGCGTGCGGCTCCCACGTGTTCGCCAGTCCGGGCACGGCCCGGAACATCGGCTGGTAGCCGGCCGGCTCCCACACCAGCACACCTGAACCTCGGTTGTCGACCACGTCATTGGCGGCCTGGAACACCCTGCGGATCGCGTCCGCCTGCCCCTGGATGGTGCGCGGGTACGGCGAGTTGGGCAACGGCGAGCCGTCGCCACCAGAGGCGGGGTAGGCGGTTTCCGCGATGTCGATCTCGTAGTCGGGATAGGTGGTGGCCATCGTGTTGAGGTTGAGGTCCAGCGCCTCGGGCGTGCCGTGCCATTCCGGGTAGTACGAGATGGCCAGCACATCGGGGTTCTGGCCCTTTGCCTTCACCCGGGTGAGGAACTGGTGCCAGAACTCCATCGTCTTGGCGAGCTTGTCCTTGTCGACGATCACGTGTATCTCGACCTTGGATCTCGGTGACGCGTCGCGGACGGCCTTGATCCCGGCCGCGGCCAGCGTGGTGAACCGGTCCCACGACTGGTCGTAGAGCTGCCGCTCCACCGGGTCGGTGGACCGCCAGTACTTCCACAGCAGGCCACCGCCGGGCTGCGACTGGTAGACATCGGCCTGGTCGACGAAGTACGGCGGATTCGTCGTGCCGATCTGGGCCGCCTCGCTCCCGTACATGAACCCGTTGATGATCTCGTTGCCGACGGCCACCTTCTCCGGCGTGGTGCCCTGGCGGATCAACCGCTTCAGATAGTCGGCGGTGAAGCCGTACACGGCCTGGGACAGGTCCGCGAACTCCAGCTCGGCCCAGGCGCGTGGCTTCGGTTGCTTGCTCGGGTCCGCCCAGGAGTCCGCGTAGTGGAAGTCGATCCCCAGGCTCATGCCCCGCTGCTTGATCTGCTGGGCTGAGACCAGGGAGCGCTCCGGGCCCTGGCGCGGTACCGGCGTCGGTTGGCCGGTGCTCTCGCTGCGCGGCTCGTTGAATATCCGCAGCCGGGTGTGCTGCATGCCGCGGTCCTTGGCCACGTCGAGCAGGTGGGGGCCGGCGCCGCGGTCCTGGGCCAGGGGGTTGACCCAGTACTGCTGGTCCTGGACATCGTCCATCCAGGACAGGTCGGCGCCGAGGGTGAGGTCGGCGCGCAGGTAGTTGAAGACCTGGAGCTCGCTGACACCCGCCGGGGCACGGCCCGGTCCACCGGTGAAGGTGAGCCGCACGAAGCGCGTTCCCGGCCGGGTGAACAGGTGGACTTCCCCTCGTGACACGGCCCGGTTGTGGGACCTGTCGGCGAGGGTGCTCCACCGGCGGCCGTCGGATGAGGCCTCGACGACGTACCGGTGTGCCGTGCCACGGTCCGGGAAGAGCACCTTGACCTTGCGCAGGTTGTCGTAGGTCCCACCGAGGTCGACGGTGAGCCACTGACGGGCGCCGGCGCGGTCCGGGTTCCAGGACGTCGTGGGGTCGCCGTCGATGGCCAGAGGGGCGCTCGACATACCGGTGGCGGCCGTTGCCGAGGCCCAGGGCTTGGCAGCGATATTGCTCTCGATCGGCTTGATGTCCGCGGTTCCGTAGATCGCGTGGGCCTGCTCGGGCACCATGAGTAGGTTCGCGGACACCATGGTGACCAACGTCGTCGTGACCGCGAGGGCGCGGGGCAGACGCTTGCTGCTCATGTCCTTCTCCTGACGAGGTGACGTATGCGCGGCAGGGGCCGGTCCGGACGCTCCGCCGGTCGCGAAGACCGGCGGAGCACGGGATGTCAGCCGGCCGCGGCACCGACATCGAGGTAGTCGACGTTGGGTAGCCCCGCCGCCGTGGTCGGATCCAGCCGGATGGTGTTGCTGCCCGCGTTGAGCGAGACGGTGGCGGTCTTGGTCGCCCACGTGGTCCACGCACCGGTGGACTCGAACGAAAGCGTCCCCACCGTGGATCCGTTGACGACCAGGTTCGCCAGCCTCGCACCGGTGCTGGCGCCGTTGGCGAATCGGATGCCCAACGTCGCCGTACGGGCGGTCTCGGAGTTCACGGTGAATTCCGCGAAGGCCCCCACAGCGCCGTCGCCGTTGCAGAACCCGCTGCCGGAATAGCCGGCTTGATTCGAGTCGATCGTGCCCCGGCACTGCGCCGGAGCGGTCTCTGCCTCGTGACGCCCCGGAGCCGGGGGTGTGTCGGCCGAGGTTTTGACGAGTGAGAGCTGGTCGACGATGACACCGCCCGAACCCGACGCCCGCACGGTGACGGTGGCGGCCCCGCCGGGCAGCTCGATGCCGGTGAGTTCGCGCTTGGCCCAGCCGCTCGACGACGGGATACCGAGGGTGCGTTGGCTGCCGTTGGCGCCGGTGATCACGACCTGTCCGGCGCTACCGCGAGCGTGCAGGGCCAGGGTGTAGGTGCCTGCGGGCACCGACGCTGTCCGCTGCTCGACGCCGCCGCTGTTGCTCACCTGGAGGGCGAAGCGTGATCCGTTCACGCCACCGTTGACGTTGGTCACCGAACCGCCGAGGTTCCGCCATCCCCGTACGCTGGAGACGATGATGCGGTCGGCCTGGATGTCGGGGTTGAGGATGTAGTTGTTCGCCGGGCCGACGCGCCACTCCCCGGTGGTGGCGTTGAACTGCCACTGGCTCACCGAGTGGAACTGTGGCCGTGTGCCGGTCTTGGTGATCGGCACCCACTGGTTGTACCCGATGCCGTTCCAGGCGAAGTCGGCCCAGCGGTCGCCGGCGTAGATCACCGTGTTCTGCTTGGTGCCCTTGACCGTCACGAAGAACCCGGTCTGGGTCACGTGGCTGTAGTCCATCTCGGTGCCGGCAAGGACGTACTCGCTGCTGTAGGAGCCCTGGACATTGCTGCCGGTCGACTCGTTGACGTAGTTGACCGAGGTGTTCCAGCCGTGCAGGTCCGACGCCGCGTGGTAGTACTTGCCGTCGAGCTTGAACATGGCGTTGCCCTCGCGACCGGCACCGCTGCGGATCTGCACGGCTGGCTCGATCCGCAACGAGTCGGACTCCCGGAACTTGGCCACGAAGCCGCGAGAGCGTCCTTCGCGGTTGGAGAAGATCAGGTAGTCCTTGCCGTCGTCGTCGGTGAAGACGGTCTGGTCTCCGGTGCCGGTGGTGGGCGAGTTGGTGATCTGGGTCTGGAAGTAGCCGTAGTCGAAGGTGTCGGTGGGGGAGTCGCCCTGCAGCAGCAGAACGCCGTGCCCGCCTCCGACATAGGCCTGGGTGGCGAGCACGTACTTTCCGGTGTTCTCGTTGTACGAGACCCCGAGCCGCCCGACCCACCCCGCCTGGCCGAGGGTGGCGCCGTTCTGGATCTGGGTCGAGCGCGTCGCGACGCGGTTCTCGAACTTCCAGTTCACCAGGTCCTTGGACGAGTACACGGGGATCGAGGCGAAGCTGACGTTGCCGTCGTACTTCCTCGTCGGATTGGCCCGGTAGAGCTCGGCGCCGGTGTAGTGCACGCCGTACCAGTAATAGGTGTCGCCGAACTTGAAGACCCCTCCGCCCTGCGAATAGATGGGGTTGCCGCTGGTGTCGTTCCAGAAGGTGTTGTTCGTGATGGTCTGGAACGTGCCTTCGTCGGCGGCCTTCAGATCGGCGGCGGCGGTCATCAGGGCCGTCTTCGCGTCGGCGACCTCCGACGTGGTGGCCGACGTGTCGTCGGCGACATCGGCGGCGGTGGTCAACGCCTTGGCGAAGGGCTTCCAGGAGTCAGCCGTGTACTTAGACGGAGTGCGTGTCCGGTAGTCCGACACCAGGTGTTTGAGGCCGCGGTCCACCACCGGTGCGGCGGCGGCATTCCCATCCTGGAGGGCTGTCGCCGAGGTCTTCGTCGCAGGTGTCTCCGCCGCAGCCGTGCTCGCTGAGAGCGGTGCCGCCAACGCCACGGACAACAGTGTGGCGGCGGCCACCTTCCAGTACTTCGCAATGACGCGCGATCTTTGCTTCACAGAATCACCTTCCCTCGTTCTCAAAGGCGCCCAGATCCGGCGCATTTCCGATGAATGGCAGTCCCACGTCGGTGCCCCTGTCGATCAGGGCGCTGCTCGTCGCGAGACGGAGGTGGGGCAGCACGGGGAGGCTTCCGTTGGTCTGGCGGGGCGCGTCCCAGCCGGACGTCGACACACTCTGGAAATCGGAGTTCGCCAGGGGGACGCCGAGGTTCCAGGAGTTGTACGTGGCGTTCGTGCCGGTCAGATACGACGTCGGCGTTCCGGTGTAGGCGATGTTGTTGCGCAGGTTGCCTCGGCCGACGGCGGCGCCGCTCGAGTCGACGCCACGCATGTTGAAGTTGGGGTGGTTTCCGTAACCGGTGTTGTTGAAGAAGTCGTTGGCCACCGGGTGGTGGTTGGCGTAGAAGCCGGCCGCCTTGTTGAGGAACGCCACCGACGAACGGACGGTGTGCTTCGGCGCGTTGGCCTCGTAGTCGCCCCCGTAGCCACCGGACTTGAAGCCGGCTCCGTTGCCGGAGGGCGTCGTCGTCCCCGGCACGTACCCGTTGCGCCAGGCCCACGAGTTCTCGATGAGCACGGGCGAGTAGGTGGAGATGAGGTCGAACCCGTCGTCGGCGTTCCACCACGCGCGGCAGCCCCGGAACACGTTCGCGGCGCGGCCGGTCGGCGTGTAGTGCGAACCGAACCCGTCGGCGTTCTCGCCCGGGCCGTCGCTGCTGCGCGGGTCGTAGTTGTCATGCGCGTCCGAGTTGAGGACGAGGTTGCCGGCCCCGCCGCTGATGAACAGGCCGGTGCCCATGTGGTGGTGGGTGTTGATCTGCTCGAAGACGTTGTTGCTGCCGGACACCCAGAGTCCCCAGGACTCGGCGTTGCGGTTGTTGTTCTGGGGAACACCCTTGGCTTCCAGTCCTTTGAGGTGGATCCAGCTGCCGGTGACGTTGAAGCCCTTGATGCGGCAGTTGTCCGTCATCCGTGAGAAGTCGAAGACCGGCCTCTCGCCCGGCTGGGCCCAGTACCGGATGGGGTTGCCCGAGCTGCCGCTCTTGTTGAGGGTGATCGCGTCGACCTTGGCGGTCTGGCTCGAGCAGGCGCTGTTCGCGCGGGTGTAGGCGTAGGTGCCGCCCCGGAAGTAGACCGTGTCGCCCGCCTTGGCGACGGCCTGTGCACGGGCGATCGATGCCCACGGAGCGGCCTGCGTGCCCGCTGCTGCGTCGTTCCCGTTCGGGGCGACGTAGTAGGTGTTTCCGGCCGCCGCGGTGTTCGCGGACGCCACGGCGGGGGGCACTGTGACGGAACTCGCGGTGACCACAGAGAGCAGGAGGGCAGGGGTGGCGAACTTCACGGTTCTCACAGCGTCATCTCCCGAGTCAGGTGCGTTCCCGTGTGGCAGCGGGGCTCGTGCCTGGCTGAAGAACTCAGCGCAGGTGTGGAAGCTGGTTTCGAAGGGCGGGACCACGGGCTTCAGAACTTCATGGCGCCGGCTGCCAGGTTGGCGATGAAATGGCGCGAGCCGATCAGGAAGACCCCGATGAGCGGGATCACGGACATGAGCGCTCCGGCGATGACCATCGACTGGTCGGTGGTGTAGACGCCGTTCAGTTGCTGCACGGCCACCTGGAGAGTCACCTTGCCCGGGTCGGTCATCACGATGAGCGGCCACAGGTAGTCGTTCCAGATGTGGAAGAAGGTGAAGATCCCCAGGAACGCCAGCCCCGGGCGCAGTACCGGCAGCCCGACCGTCCACCACTGGCGGAAGAAGCCCGCGCCGTCGACTCTCGAGGCCTGGATCAGCTCGTCGGCGATCGCCCCCTGCGCGTACTGGCGCATCCAGAAGATCCCGAACGCGTTGGCCGCACCGGGGATGATCAGGGCCTTGAGCGAGCCGACCCAGCCGAGCCAGGCCAGGGTGACGAACTGCGGCACCAGCGCCAGCTGCATCGGAATCATGAAGGTGGCCAGCACGATCCAGAACAGCACCGTGCGCCCGGGGAAGTCGTACTTGGCGAAGGCGAAGGCGGCCAGCGAGTCGAAGAGCAGCACCAGGAACGTCACGGTGGTGGCGGCCACGACGGTGATGCCCATCGACCCCCAGAAGTCGATCCCGTCGAACACCTTGTTCATGTTCTCCCACAGGTGGGAGCCGGGAACGAGCTTGGGCGGGTAGGCGAAGATGTCCCCGGTGGTGTTGGAGGCCATCACGAACATCCAGTAGAACGGGAAGATCGTGATCAGCACGCCCAGCAGGAGCACGGCGTGGCCCATGATGGTCCGCGACCGGGCGGCGGTCTCAGCGCGCACTAGACTTCCCCTTCCGCTTGCCGGTGCCCAGCACGTCCTCGTCCCTGCCGCCGATCAGCCGCCAGTTGATGACGGAGAACACCGCGATCAGCAGGAACAGCGCCCAGCCGACGGCAGCGCCGTAGCCGAACCGGTTGAAGACGAAGGCCTGTTGGTACAGGTAGAGCACGATGGTGGTGGCCTCGCCGCCGGGCCCGCCGACGTTGCCGTTGTCGTCCACCGGGAACAGCACCTGCGGCTCGGTGAACAGTTGCAGTCCGCCGATGGTGGAGGTGATGGCGACGAACAGGATCACCGGGCGGAGCATCGGGATGGTGATCCGGAAGAAGGTCTGACGGTTGTCGGCACCGTCGACCTTGGCCGCCTCGAACACGTCGCTGGAGATGGCCTGCAAGCCGGCCAGGCAGATGATGGCGTTGTAGCCGACCCATCGCCAGACGGTGATCGCCGCCACGGAGATCTTCATCGCCCACGGGTCGGACAGCCAGCCGACCTCGCCGGAGTTGATCGCCCGCAGCGCACTGTTGAGCAGTCCGGAACTGTCGCTGAAGACCGAGCCGAGCACCAGGGTCATCGCCACGATCGAGGTGATGTTCGGGACGAAGTAGGCCACCCGGTAGAACGCCTTGAACCGCACCGCGGTGTGCAGCGCGTAGGCGATGACCAGGGCAAGAAAGACCATCGGGACGGTGGACAGGATCCAGATGATCAGGGTGTTGGCGATCGACTGCCAGAAGTCGGAGTCGGTCACCAGGTACGCGTAGTTCTCCCAGCCGATCGACCGCATCTCTCCGATGCCGTCCCACGACATGAACGACAGGTAGACGGAGAAGCCGACCGGGAAGACACCGAACACGGCGAAGAGGAGGAAGAACGGGGAGACGGCTGTGTACATCGGCCAGTAGCGGTGCCAGCCGGGCAGCGGCCTGGACCCGTCCGGCGGTGGCGTGGCGGTCCTTCCGCGCCGCTCGACGGGCTTCCCGCGCGGCACTTGGGCGAAACCCATTCAGATCGCCCCCTCGCGGGTGAGTTCACGCTCGATGGTGTTCTGGGCGTCCCTCCATGCCGTGTCGACGTTCTTGCCGGACTCCACGTTGGCGAGCTCGGCGGCGAAGACGGGGTCCATCACCCGGTCGTAGGGGCTCCTGTAGACGGTCCTGACCTGCCGCGCCGACGGTCCGAACACCTCGATGGTGCGCTGTCCGCCGTAGAAGGGCCGCGCCTCACGCATCTCCGGCCTGGTGAAGGAGTGCGGGGAGGAGGGGAACAGCGACATCTCCGTGAACGCCTTGACCTGGTTCTCGGGAGACTGCAGCCAGGTGATGAACTGGTAGGCCGCTTCGGGGTTCTTGGAGTACTTGGTGATCGCCAGGAAGGACCCGCCGACGTTGCCGGCGCCGCCGGGCGGGTCGGTCACCCGCCACTTGCCCTTGGTCTTCGGCGCGGCCGACTCGGGGAAGGCGAGGCCCCACCAGACCGCGCCGATACCGACGGGCTGGCGACCGCTGGTGATCACTCCGTACAGGTCGGGGGAGCCCTCCGGGGCGCCGGCCGACAGGCCGTCCCGGCCGACCCGGTAGGCCAGTTCGAACGCCTCGCGCAGTTCGTCCCGGTCGCCGATGTACCGGCCGTCCTCGGTCATGAACCTGCGGCTCAGCTGGCCCAGGCGGATGCTCCAGACGTGGCGGATGTTGGGGCAGATCACCGCGCGCTCCTGTGACTTGCGCAGTTCCTTGCCCAGGGCGATGAAGCCGTCCCAGTCCGGGGCTCGGGCGGCGAGTTCCTTCGGGTCGGTCGTGATGCCGGCCTCCTGAAGCAGGTCGGCGCGGTAGAACAGCCCGGTGGGGCCGGTGTCCATGGGGAACGCGATCATCCGGCCCTCGGGCGTGACGCACTCGTTCCACTTCCAGTCCAGGTACCGGCCCTTGAGCTCGGCCGCGCCGAAGTCGTTGAGGTCGACGAACACGTCCTGGTTGGGGAAGTAGGTGGCCACGTCGGAGTTGATGCCGATGATGTCCGGCACCAGGGACTTGCCGGCGAGTGCGGTACGCACCTTGGTGTTGAAGTGGCCGCCGATGTTGGTGCGGCTGAGTCTGAAGCCCGGGGCCCCGGGAATGCCCTTCGTCTCTGCCCGGGCGACCAGTTCGTCGCTCACCGACCGGTCCCAGGTCCACAGCGTGATCTCATCCGGGTCGCCGAGCGAGCGCTGAGACCCGCAGCCGAGCGGCCCGAACCCTCCGGCCACCGCTCCGGCGCCCAACGCCAGAAGCCGTCTTCGTGACACTGCCATGGACGCGTGTACCACCTTCCGAGCGAGCGGCCCACCCCTGATCACTCAGGCGGTGGCCGAACAGACATCACGAACAGCTGCTCTGGTAGGACGGGGCGGTGTATTCGAGGCAGCCCGGGCCCGAAGGGATCAACCGGCGGGCCCACGGTGCGTGTCCGGGCTGCGTCGGCCGTCCGGGCGGGGGGAGGAGTACGGCGCGCACGTCGTGTCCCACGGCACCGCGCGAGCGCCGTACTCCCGTCCCTTGCTCCCCCTCGTCGAGGCCACCCGCGAACCGGCCGGACTCGGTTCGCGCCCACCGCGTGCTATCGGAGATACGCGGCGAGCGGGAGGTTCTGGCGGCGCACGTCACCGGCGACGAGCCCGGCGATCCGCTGGGCGCCGTAGGTGTCGAAGTGGGTGTGGTCGTTGCAGAAGAAGGTGCCCAGGGGGCCGCTGCCTCCGTAGTCGCCGTTGTTCGGGCAGAACCGCAGACTGTTGTAGAGCGAGACGCTGAGCGTCTGCAGGTCGATGACGGGCGCCCTGGTGGCGGAGCCGGCGGCGAACGTCTCGTTCACGAAGCCGCGGTTCTTGGTCGCTGTGCCGCCGGAGCAGGTGATGGCGGCCACCGGGGTGAGCAGCACCGGGTGCGCGCCCCGGGCCAGGGCTGCCTGCGCCATCATGGTCATCAGCTGCTGGTACCGGGCCCGGCCGACGTGCCGGGGGCAGGTCGAGGAGGAGTCGTTGATGCCGAACTGGATGAAGAGGTAGTCGCCGGCCTTCATTCCGGTGGTCGCGTTCAGCATCGCCTGCCAGCGGGAGGAGTAGGTGGTGGAGGTGAGGCGGCACTCACCGTCGGTGCCCTTGGTGCTGCTCACGTTCCCCTCGTACAGCCAGGTCTGGATGCTGCGGCCTCCGACGGCCTGGTTCTTGACGGTGACGTCGGTGTTGAACAGGGCGTCGAACTGGCTGCCCCAGCCGACCGGGCAGCGGCCGGAACTGGGGTTGGCCATGGTGGAGTCGCCGGCCAGCCAGACGGTGACCGGTGCGGCGGCCGCCCGTGCGGCCGGGGTCTGGGCGCCGGAGGCACTGGGGCAGTGCGCGGCGACGCGGTCCGCGGCGGATGCGGTGCTGACACCGAGGCTCGACAAGGCGATCACGAGCGCGGTCGTGATGACGGTCCGTAAGTTCCTCAACGGGTCCCTCCTTGGGACGGGCGCCGGGTGTCGGTCAGCGCAGGTGTGTGGCCAGGGGCAGGCGCTGTTCGCGGATGCTCTGGAGCACCAGCCCGCCCATCTGGCTCGCGCCGTACTGCGAGAAGTGGGTGTTGTCCGTGACACCGTCGACGGATGAGCGCAGGAAGAGCTGTGCGGAGGCGGACGGACCGAGGGACTCGACCAGCGTCTTGCTCTTGGTGGTCAGATCGATCACCGGCACGTTCTGCGCGGCGCCGACCGAGCGCATCTCGGCCGGCAGGTTCACTCCGACGCCGTTGACGTGCAGTGCTGTGGGCGTGAGCCGGCTGCCGTTGAACTGCCGACGGACCGGCGGGGTCACCAGGACGGGGACGCCGCCCTTCGCGCGGACCTGCGTGATCATGGAGTTGAGGTTGCTGCGGAACGCTGACGCGCTGGTCTGCTTGTCGTTGTGGCCGAACTGGATGAAGACCGCGTCACGTGCCTTGACCTTCGCCAGCAGCGCCGGGAAGAGCGCCGAGTTCCTCAGGAAGCTGCCCGAACTCTCCCCCGAGTCCGCGTAGTTGGCGACGGACGCGCCCGGGCCCACCGCCGGCGTGATCATCTGGCCCCATCCCGTGTACGGGGCCACGGACTGGTCGCACACGGTCGAGTCACCGGCGAGGTAGGCGACCAGAGGTTGGGCCGCCGGTTTCACGGAGAGGGCCGACACCTGCGGGTTGGCCCTCGCGAACCGGATGTCAAGGCCGGGGTTCCCGGTGCCGCCCTGGCCGGTCGGCTGCCCCTCCGGCTGCCGCACATTGACCGTGAACGAGTACGTGGCGGTGGCGCCGGCGGCGGTCTTCGTCGCCGGAAGCATCTGGCGCCGGGACTCCACCCACATGTCGGTCTCGGCGGCAGCACCGCCACCACCGATGGAGACCGTCACGTCGTAGTTGCCGGGGGAGAGCGCATAGTGACACTTGATCGGCGCAGTGCCGGAACAACCGGCCGGCAGCGCCCGCGTGGCGGAGTCGGCATGCGTAGCACCGGTGCTGACCAGTGTCGCGAGGGTCAGCAGACCCACTGCTCCCAGCCTGGCCCCGTGCCGTTCGGAACGCACTGTCATGCTCATTACAATCACCTCTCGATCGTTCACCGGAGAGTTGCCCGCGTTGAGGTTCCGTGGCCTGTCGCTCAGGCTTGGGTGAAGCCGTTCATGATGACGGAGGGCCGCTTCGTGGCGGAGTCCCAGGCGCCCATGGTGTAACCGGTGAACGGGGACATGCACTCCGGCTCCCAGTAGAAGATGCCCTGCCCGCCGTTGGCCTTGAGGGCCCTGATGTAGGCGACAAGCGCGGCCTGGGTGGAGGAGGCGCGATCCACCCGACCACCGAACTCGCTCTGCAGGAACGGTTTGCCGTAGGCGTCGGAGATCCTCCTCATGTTCCCCACGATCCCGGCCGCGACGTCGGCGCTGCCGTAGGAGGAGAACACCGACATGTCCCACTTGCCGCCGTTCGCGGCGAAGCGACTGAAGAACGTCGTCATCACGTCGTACTTCTGCGGCTGGGCCAGGTGGATGCACACGGTCGAGTTCGGTGACACCGCCTTGACCTGGTCGTATGCGGCGTTGAGGAGCCCGGTCATCTGTGCCGGGCTGGAGACGCTGCCCACCGGGCGGCAGATCCCGCTGTTGATCTCGTTGCCGATCTGCACCCAGGTGGGCAGCACGTCGTTGTTCCTCATGACCGTCATGGTCTGGTTCACATACGTGCCGATCGCGGTGCGCATCTGGCTGTAGCTCATGTTCCGCCAGGCCGCGGGCGGGTTCTGCACGCCGACGGAGTTCCAGGTGTCGCCGAACATGTAGTCGAGCATGATCGACATCCCGGCGGCCTTGACCCGCTTGGCGAAGGCGGCCACCTCGTTGATGGAGCAGTGTCCGTTGGCCGGGTCGTTGGAAGGGTTGACGAACGTGCGCAGGCGTACGGCGGTGATGCCGTAGCCCTTGAGGATGGTCAGTAGGTCCTGGGTCTGCCCGTTGGCGTTCTTCCAGGAGTAGCCGCGCGCCTCCATCTGAGGTGCCCAGCTGATGTCGACGCCCTTGACGAAGCCCGCCGCGGCCTCGGCAGGGGTCTCGAGTTCGGCGAACGCGACGGCGGTGGCGACCGCTCCGGCGGTGGCGGTGGTGGCCTTGAGCAGAGTTCGTCGGCTGATGCGTCCGGCAACTGGTGTGGGGGGTTGCGGGGACATGGTCGGTCCTTTCCTTCCGTCGGCCTTGGGGGAGACGTCGCGGTCGGCGGAGAGCGGGCGGTGGGAGAGAAGGTCGAGGAGCGGGACGGACGGGGTGGAGAAAACAACTGCTTCCTGGACGCGTGGAGTTGGTGGGATCGCGTGCGGTCCAGGCGATGCGCCTCCCTCGGTGCGGCGAACAACTACGGCAGGAGTGTTGATGAGTGGCACGTGTCGAAGGGGGCGGCCTGGGCGTTCCGGGGACGCTCCCAGAGGTCGGATCTGTGAGCGATCACAGCGGTGCGGTGACGGAAGTGCGCAACCGCATCACGACGAACTCGAGGTGCATCACGCAGCTTCTCGACCGGACATCAAACTGTCAACCATTGCTCACCAATCCTTGGAAGAAGCAGTGTGATCCTGTGGGCGGGGATCGCTGCGCCTCGGCTGCGAGCAGTTGGAAGCGCAGGGACTAAGCCCCAGTTCAAGTGCCCTTCGAGGAGGCATGCGGCAACGCGGCGAGGGTGCGCGCCGGACATCTGGAGAACTCGCATCCGAACACGCTCGAACAAGGAAAGCCAACATAATGCTTGACGGGCTATCAGTGGATTCCTACCCTCGCAGCGAATGGGAGCGTTCCCACGCTGTGGTCAGATCGCCGTCCCCGCGATCTGCACATCACCCCCCACATCGGAGGTCATCGTGACCGACCCGCACCGGCATTTGCCCACCTCATCGCGTCCATGGCGAGTCCAACGCCGTTCGACCAAGAGGCTGTTCGGCGGCCTGACGGCCGCCACCGCCCTGGCCCTCTCCGTACTCGCCGGGCCGCAGACCGCGCAGGCCGCGACCGCGCGGCAGGTGGAACGCCTCGACCGGGGTCTGACCAGCGTCCACACCGGCAGCGGGAACCTGGTGTCATGGCGGTGGCTGGCCACTGACCCGAACGACGTGTCCTTCAACGTCTACCGTGGCGGCACCAAGCTCAACTCCTCGCCCCTGACCACCTCGACGAACTACCTGGACGCCGGCGCCCCGGACGCGGCCGACTACACGGTGCGCGCGGTGGTGAACGGCATCGAGCAGGCGCCGTCCGAACGCGCGCTCCAGTTCCGCACCGGGTACAAGGACGTGCCGATATCCCCGCCGCCCGGGGGCACGTCACCGGGCAACTCGCCGTACACCTACGAGGCCAACGACGCCTCCGTCGGCGACCTCGACGGCGACGGCGCCCTGGACATCGTTCTGAAGTGGCAGCCGACGAACGCCAAGGACAACGCCCAGTCGGGCTACACCGGCAACACGATCGTCGACGGCGTCAAGCTCGACGGCACGCGGCTGTGGCGTGTCGACCTGGGCCGCAACATCCGCTCCGGCGCGCACTACACCCAGTTCCAGGTGTACGACTACGACGGCGACGGCAAGGCGGAGGTGGCCATGAAGACCTCCGACGGCACGAAGGACGGCACCGGCGCGGTCATCGGCAGTTCGTCGGCCGACCACCGCAACTCGAGCGGGTATGTGCTGTCCGGCCCCGAGTACCTGACCATGTTCAACGGCCAGACCGGCAAGGCGATGCAGTCCGTCGATTACGTCCCGGGCCGAGGCACGGTGTCGTCCTGGGGCGACTCCTACGGCAACCGCGTGGACCGGTTCCTCGCCGGCACCGCGTACCTGGACGGCGCCCGCCCGTCACTGATCATGGCGCGCGGCTACTACACCCGCTCGGTGATCGCGGCCTGGGACTGGCGGAACGGCCAGTTCACCCGCCGCTGGACCTTCGACTCCAACGCCAACAGCGGCTACGCCGGCCAGGGCAACCACCAGCTGTCGGTCGCGGACGTGGACGGAGACGGCAAGGACGAGATCGTCTACGGCGCCATGGCCGTCGACGACAACGGCAACGGCTTGTGGACGACGCGGAACGGCCACGGGGACGCGATGCACGTGGGCGACCTTGACCCGTCCAGGCCGGGTCTGGAGGAGTTCAAGGTCGACGAGGACAGCTCCAAGCCGTCCTCCTGGATGGCGGACGCGAGGACCGGCCAGATCCTCTGGTCCACCCCGTCCGGCGGTGACAACGGCCGGGGCGTGTCCGGTGACATCTGGTCCGGCAGTGCCGGCGCCGAGTCATGGTCGTCCCTCGTGAGTGGCGTCCGCAACCCCAAGGGCGCGGTGGTCACCAGCCGTAAGCCCGGGTCCAGCAACTTCCTGTCGTGGTGGGACGGCGACCCCACGCGCGAACTCCTCGACGGCAACCACATCGACAAGTACGGCACCTCCGGCGACACCCGCCTGCTCACCGGGTCCGGGGTCCACTCCAACAACGGCACCAAGGCCACGCCGTCCCTGTCCGGCGACATCCTCGGCGACTGGCGCGAAGAGGTCATCTGGCCGACGTCCAACAACACGGCCCTGCGGATCTACTCCACGCCGTACCAGACCACCACGCGGATCACGACCCTCCTCCACGACACCCAGTACCGCACGGCCCTTGCCTGGCAGAACACCGCCTACAACCAGCCCCCGCACCCCAGCTTCTTCATCGGCAGCAACATGGGCACTCCGCCCCGCCCCACGGTCATACTCCCGAACCGCCTCTGATCTGGACGGCCGACTTCCCTGGTGCTTGCGCGGGTTCAAGCACCAGGGAAGTCGGCGTTTTCGAGCGAGTGAAACCCGGGCGGGTGCCTGAGCACCGGCTGCAGGGCATGTGGCCGGGCAAGGGTGTCCGTCATCCACGACCAGTCCGGCCACCAGCCCGGCACAGGCGTACCGCGTCGTCGCCGCCGGACCGCTCAGCCTGCTACTGCCAGAGGTACGAACGCCGTTGGTACCTGCCGGAGTCGTCCCAAAACCGTGCGCTCGTTGTATCGCGCCGGGTGCCGCAGAGTGGACGTCGTGCCCCATCGAAGTCCCGGTGGCACGAACGCCGAGTGTGATGAGCGCCGGCGGCCCACCTACAGCAGTCGTCCACGCACCGAGCAAGGAGCCCCCGCTTGTCGCGCCGCTTTCTGGATCCCGCTCCCGGGCATCCGTTCCCAGACCCCACATCCTGCGGTACGGCACGCGGCACCTTGCCGCGCGGTCACGACACCCGCACCTGACGGCCCCAGGGGCACCACGGCACCGGCGCCCGCGAAGAGGTTCTTCGCCCAGGGCACGCCACCGCCCATCCCCAGGCGGCCGCACACGGCCCGAGCCCCGCCCACAACCCGCCGCATCACCGTCCTGCGGCACCACCGCGCCCCCACCCGCATGTGCGCCGTGATGTCTCGCCTCACACATATCTGCACATGACGGTACCGGGAACCGCCCCTCCGCCTTCCGTCGACCGAGAGAGTGGTCATGTCACCCGAGGCCCCCGAGTCAACCGTTTCTCCTCCCGCCGGATCTCCTGAGCAGTCATCCGATGAGCAGTCTTCCGAGGGATGCGTGCCCGCGCCGTCCCGGCGCACGTTCATCGCGACCAGCACCGCTGTCGGTGGTGTGGTGGCGGGTGGCCTGGTGGCGGGGCCGTTCGTGGTGGGTGCCGTGCCCGCGGCGGCCGCCCAGGCACCGCCCGGCAGCCGCGTTTCCCTGGTCGTCAACGGCAAGCAGCACACCGTCACGGTCGACAACCGGACCTCGTTGCTGGACCTGCTGCGCGAACACCTGAACCTGACCGGCGCGAAGAAGGGCTGCAACGCCGGTGCCTGCGGCGCCTGCACCCTCCTGGTCGACGGCCGCCGGATCAACTCCTGCCTGACGCTGGCCGTCCGTCTGGAGGGCGCCGAGGTCACCACCATCGAGGGCCTGGCCGATGGCGAGCAACTGCACCCGCTGCAGCAGGCGTTCATCGACCAGGACGCCTTCCAGTGCGGCTACTGCACCTCAGGCCAGATCATGTCCGGCGTCGGCTGCATCGACGAGGGACGCACCGGCTCACCGGAGGAGATCCGGGAGTTCATGAGCGGCAACATCTGCCGCTGCGGCTGTTACGTGAAGATCGTGCGCGCGGTCGAGCAGACCGTCCGCGGAAAATGAGGGCCGATGTACCCCTTCGCCTTCACCAAGGCGTCCGACACCCACCAAGCCCTCGACGCGGGCCGCGCCGGCGGCCGTTACATCGCCGGCGGCACCACCCTGGTCGACCTGATGCGCGAGACCGTCGAACGCCCCCGCACGCTGGTCGACATCAGCGCCCTGCCGCTGCGCGACATCATGGTCACCCGGCGCGGGGGACTGCGCATCGGCGCCCTGGTACGCATGTCCGAGGCCGCCACCCACCGCGGGGTGCGTGCCCTGTACCCGGTGATCTCCCAGGCCCTGGAGTTGAGCGCGTCCGCCCAGTTGCGCAATATGGCGACCATCGGCGGCAACATCATGCAGCGCACGCGCTGCACGTACTTCCGTGACGTGAGCGCCGACTGCAACAAGCGCGAGCCCGGCTCGGGTTGTGCGGCCCTGCACGGCGTCAACCGCACCCACGCCATCCTCGGCACCTCCGACGCCTGCGTGGCCACGCACCCGTCCGATGTCGCGGTGGCCTTCGCCGCCCTGGAGGCGACCGTGCACCTGCGAGGGCCGGCCGGCGAGCGGACCGTGCCCTTCGCCGACTTCCTGCTCCAACCGGGCAGTACACCGAACCGTGAACAAGCTCTGGGTGACGGTGAGTTGATTACGGCGGTCGAGCTTCCACCCCTCCCTCGCCCGCTGAGTTCGGGTTACCTGAAGGTGCGGGACCGCCAGTCCTACGAGTTCGCGCTCACCTCCGCGGCCGTCGCCCTGCACATCCGCCGAGGGGTCATCCAGGAGGCGAAGGTGGCCGCGGGAGGCGTGGGCACCGTGCCCTGGAAACTCGCCGCCGTGGAGCGTCAGCTCATCGGGAGGCGGCCGTCCGCCGCCCTGTGGACCAAGGCCGCCGAGCGGGCCGCCGACGGCGCCCGCCCCCTCCAGCACAACCGCTTCAAAGTCGAGTTGCTCCAACGGACCGTCGAGCGCCAGCTGCGCATCGTAGGAGGTGGCAAGTGAGCCGGCAGCCGCAGTCAGCCGTCGGAGCACCGCTGACCCGGGTCGACGGACGACTGAAGGTCACAGGCCAGGCCGAGTACGCCGCCGACCACGACATCGACGGTGTCGTCCACGCCGTCGTCATCGACAGCACCATCGGGCGCGGCCGTATCACCGGCATCGACACCCGCGCCGCCGACGCCCAGCACGGCGTCCTCGGCGTCATCAGCCACCTCGACAAGCCCACGCTGGCCTACCGCGACAACCCGGGAAACCGCATTCCGGGCCAGCGCCTGCGCGTCTTCCAGGACGACGCCGTCCGCTTCTTCGGCCAGCCGGTCGCCGTCGTGGTGGCGACCACACTGGAGGCCGCACAGCACGCCGCCCATTTGGTCGAGGTCACCTACGACGCCGAGCAAGCGTCGACCGACCTGACCCGCAGCCCGGCCGTGGACGGGCCCGCGCCCTTCGCACGGCCCTACGCGCGGGGCAACGCCACGCAAGCACTGGACTCCGCGGACGTCCGCCTGGACATGACCTACCGGCTCTCGCGCAACCACCACAACCCGATGGAGACCCAGGCCACCATTGCCCGCTGGGACGGTGACCAGCTCACCCTGTGGGACAAGACCCAGCACGTGATCGGCACGCGGGACGAGATCGCGGCCGTGTTCGGCATCCCGCAGGAGAACGTGCGCGTCCTGTCTCCGTTCATCGGCGGTGCCTTCGGCAACGCCCTGCGGGCCTGGCCGCACGTCACCATCGCGGCCCTCGCCGCCCGCGCGACCGGCCGCCCGGTCAAACTCGTGCTCACCCGCAGACAGATGTACTTCACGGTGGGCTACCGGCCCGCGTACGAGTACAAGCTGAGCCTGGGCAGCACCCGGCGCGGGCGGCTGACCGCGATGACACACGAGATGAAGTACGAGACCTCCCGCTACGAGCAGTTCTGGGAGGCCAACCAGGCGCTCGGACAGATGCTCTACGCCGTGCCCGACGTCAGCCAGAACGTCAAGATCGTGCCGCTCGACGTCAGCACCCCGCAGTGGATGCGCGGCCCCGGCTACAGCAGCGCGGCCTTCGTCATCGAGACCGCGGTGGACGAAGTCGCCCACCAGCTCGGCATCGACCCGATCGAACTGCGGCTGCGCAACGAACCCGGTGAGGACCCGTCCACGCAGCAGCCCTTCTCCACCCGGCGACTGCGCGAGTGCTTCCGTACTGGCGCCCGGGAGTTCGGCTGGCACCGGCGCGACCCCAGAGCACGGGCCACACGGGACGGCGACTGGCTGATCGGCACCGGGGTGGCCACCGGCTGCTACGACGTCCTCCGGGGGCAGGCACAGGCCCACGTCAGGCTCGACGCCGACGGTACGGCGGTGCTGCAGTCCGCGACCCACGACACAGGCACGGGTACGTACACCTCCATGACCCAGGTCGCCGCCGACGCCCTCGGCCTGGCCGTACGCAACGTCGAGTTCCGGCTCGGCGACTCCGCCATGCCGCCGGCCCCTGCCCAGGGCGCCTCGCAGACCATGCTCAGTGTGGGATCCGCCGTTCAGGACACCTGCGACAAGCTCCGGAAACAGGCCGTCACACTCGCGGTCAAGGACGAGCGCTCACCACTGCACGGCGTCGAGACAGGCGATGTCGTGGTCCGCGGCGGACGGCTGCACGTCAAGGGTGACGCCGCGCGCGGGGAGAGCTACCGGCAGCTCCTCGCCCGCAACAACCTCACCCACCTGGAGGCGCGCGGGTCGTACACGCCGGAGGCCGAGAGGCGGTTCTCGATGTACGGCTACGCCGCGATGTTCGCCGAGGTCGCCGTCGACGCCCGACTCGGCCTGGTCCGGGTACGGCGGATGCTCGGGGTGTACGACGCGGGCCGCATCATCAACCCCAGGCTCGCCGAGAGCCAGGCGATCGGCGGCATGGTGGGCGGCATCGGCGCGGCGCTGCTGGAGCACACGGTCACCGACCACCGCGACGGCCGGATCGTCATCGCCAACCTCGCCGACTACCTCGTGCCCGTCAACGCCGACATCCCCGACCTCAAGGCCGTCTACCTCGACGGGGAGGACTACGACGCCGACCCCATCGGCGTGAAGAGCCTTGGCGAACTCGTGCAGATCGGCGTGGCACCCGCCATCGCCAACGCGGTCTTCCACGCCACCGGCCGTCGCGTCCGCGAACTGCCCATCACTGCCGAAGCCCTGCTCTGAACCCGGGCGGCAGGGCCCCTCCCGCCACGCGGACAGGTGCTGAACGCCGTCCCACCGACCGACCCGCCACCGTGCCCCGTGCTCCCCCCCGGTGGCACAGTGGCGAGCCTTCCACTCCCTCCAGGAGAACCACTCATGCTGAACATCGCGGACACGTTGTACCGCTGGTGCCGCGAGAACCGTCCCTTCGCCCTCGCGACCGTCGTCCAGGTCAGCGGCAGCGCACCCCTGCCACCCGGCACCGCACTGGCGGTGGACACCACGGGCGCGGCAGTCGGCAGCATCTCCGGAGGCTGCGTGGAAGGCGCCGTCTACGACCTGTGCCAACAGGTGCTGGAGACGGGCGAACCCCCGTTGCGCAGCCGTTTCGGCTACTCCGACGACGACGCCTTCGCCGTGGGCCTGACCTGCGGCGGTGAGCTGGAGGTCCTGGTCCAGCGGATCGACCCCGCCGGCCGGCCCCACCTGACCACCGCCCTGGAGGAGGCGCTGGCAGGCCTGCCCGTCGCCGTGGCACAGGTCGTGGACGGCCCGCGGCGCCTTCTCGGCCACACCCTGTCCGTGCTCGGGGACGGCGGCGGCTACGTCGGGACACTGGGCGACGAGCAGGAGGACCGCAGGGTGGCCACGCAGGTGCGTGCGCTACTGCGCGCGGGCCGTACCGTCCGCATCGAGATCGGCGGGGACGCCGCCACCTGCCCGGAGAAGATGTCGCTCCTGGTCCACACCCAAGCGCCCCGGCCCCGCATGCTGATCTTCGGTGCCGTCGACTTCGCCGCCGCCCTCACCCAGGCCGGGCGCTTCCTCGGCTATCACGTCACCGTCTGCGATGCCCGCCCCGCCTTCGCCACACCCGAGCGCTTCCCGCACGCCGACGAGGTCGTCGTCGACTGGCCCCACCGCTACCTGGAGCGCACGGAAGTCGACGCCCGTACCGCGATCTGCGTCCTCACCCACGACGCCAAGTTCGACCTCCCCCTGCTGCGCCTGGCCCTCGGTCTCCCGGTCAGCTACATCGGCGCGATGGGCTCCCGGCGTACCCACGAACACCGCCTGAGGCGACTGCGCGAGGCCGGTGCGTCCGAGGGACACCTCGCATCCCTGCGCTCGCCGATCGGACTGGACCTCGGTGCCCACACCCCCGAGGAGACAGCGATCTCCATCACCGCCGAGATCATCGCCCACACCCGCCACGGCACCGGCCTGCCCCTGTCCCGCGTCCCCGGCCCCATCCACGGTTCCGCCCCGCTGCCACCGGTCTCGGTGCCGGTGGAATGACGGCCCGCGGCATCCTCACCCCGGCCGGTTCTGTGCCTCAGCCCTGCGACTCCGTCTCCCCACTGGCCAGCACACGCAGGGCCTTCGCCGACGGGGACCCCGGTTGTGCGTGGTAGGTGTTCAGCCGCATGGGGGCGCCCCCGGGCAGCGCCATGGGCTCGTACACGAGGTCGAACTCTCCCACCAGCGGATGCCGCAGGCGCACGACCTCGCCGGCAGAACCGCAGCTCACCTCATGGCGCGCCCACGTGCGCCGGAACTCCTCGCTGTTCTGCGACAACTCACGGATCAACGAGGAGAGATGGGGGTCGTCGGGACTTTTACCGGCGTTCCTCCGCAGAACGCCGGCGACCTTCGCCGTCATGCGGTCCGGTTCGGCGAACCGGTCGCGCACTTCGGGCGAGAGGAAGAGCAGCCGGGCCATGTTGCGTTCCCCGGGCGGTACGTGGGCCCAGTCTCCGAAGACGGCGGTGGCGAGCCCGTTCCATCCGAGGATGTCCAGACGCCGACTGACGACGTACGCGGGAACGCCGAGCGTGTCCAGGAGGTTCTGGACACTGGGCCGTAGCGGCTGGGCCGGGGGCGCGGGCTGCGATGCGCGGTCGCGATCGGGCTGGGCCAGCCGGATCAGATGGTCCCGTTCCTCCTCATCCAGGCGCAGGGCCTGGGCCACGGCGTTCAGCACCTCGGCCGACATGGTCTCACCGTGACCCTGTTCCAGCCGCGCGTAGTAGGCGTAGGACACTCCCGCGAGTTGCGCCAATTCCTCGCGCCGCAAACCGGGTACCCGCCGTCGCTCGTACGAGGGCAGGCCGATGTCCTTGGGTGTGATCCGGGCCCTGCGAGAGCGCAGAAACTGCCTGAGCTCGGCGCGCCGGTCCAGGCCGGCAACCACCTTTTCACCGGGCGCCACAGGTGAAGACATCGCTGTTCTCCGCTTGGTCAAACGTGCTCGCAGATGCGAAGCAGCCTAGCTTCTCCGTCTGGTCGGCGCGCAGTTGGACGAGATCGACACCATGTGGCATCGCCATGCTCGCCCGAACTGCGCGCCCACCGAGGTCCGTTCCGACCCGTTGCCGGGTCTTGCGGTCCTGCTATGCGCCGGACGGAAGGCCCTGATCGGCTGCTCGGACGCCGACGCCGCTCATGATGCCGTTGATGATGCCCTGCTGGGTCACCGCGAGGGAGCGCCGGTCGAACAGCCCGAACCCGTACCGACCGGTCGCGCCGTTGTCCCAGTAGATGCTGGCGGCCCCGTATTTCTTGGCCGTGGCAGCGACGGCCCGGGCGAAGTCCGCGCGATACCTGTTGTTCGATGAATCGAACGACGACTTGTCGATCGCGCCGTACTCGCCGACAACCACCGGATACCCCTTCGTGACGAACACGTCGTGCATCAACTTGAGCTGGGCATCCAGATAGTCTTCCTGCCCCCAGGTCGACTTCCTCGCGGGATTGGTCGCTGCCCGTCCCCACTGCGTGATGGTGCCGTTTTCCTCTCCGGCGAAGTCCCACGGGCTGTAGTGATGGACGGAGATCATGATCCGCCGCTCACTGGCGGGAATGGAGGAGGAGCGGTACTGGTCGGTCGGGAGCTTGAAGCCGTAATTCCCCGCGGTGTAGTCGATGTTCGTGTTCCAGCCGGCCACGAGCAGCCATCGTGAACTGTTGTTGCCGCCCGTCTTCCGCACGGTGTCCACGAAGACCTGGTTGTAGCTGTTGATGTTGGAGTAGCACGGCTGGGTCGGACGGCCGAACTGCCCGTCGAACTCCTCGTTCATGGACTCCAGGATCAGGCGCTGGTCGTAGTTCTTGAACCTGTTCGCGATCTGCTGCCAGGCCTTCTCGTACTTGGCCTTGATCGTCGTCTGGGAGGACGAGTCGCAGATCAGCCAGGAACCGGCCACGTTCTTGTAGCCGTCACCGTGCATGTTGATCAGCACATGCAGGCCCCTGTTGTAGGCGTAGTTGACGACCTCCTGGATTCTGTTCAGCCAAGAGGCGTTGATCGTGTAGTTCGGGCCGGGTCCTATGTATCCCAGGTAGGAGACGGGGATGCGGATCGTCTTGAACCCCGCCGCCCGCACCTTGTCGATGAGGGCCTGCGTCACGGCCGGCTGGCCCCACGCCGTCTCGCTGGGGTATCCGTTGGTGGTGGCTTCGAGTTGGTTCCCCAGATTCCATCCCGCGCCCATGTCGGCCACGATCTGCGAAGCGCTCGACTGTGCCACGGTATCGGCTGATGCCTGATGCGTCGCACCGTACACAGATGCGGAAACCGCCATCAGGACGGCAAGGAAAATGACTCTGATCTTCCCTGCTGGTGAAGTCATGGGCTTTCCTCTCTTGCAGTCTTGGGGGTGTCGGACCCCCAAGTGGACCTTTCTGCCCGTGAGCGGGCGGCCGGAGCCGCCCGGCTGTTCGGGGGGTGTGAGTTGCGGGGCCCGGGCCTGGGGCCGTACACGGTCGGCCGGGCGTCCGCGGGCGCGCGTCCGCGGGCGGTGGCGCATCCCGAGCGGCCCGGTAGTGCCGCGCTCACGGCCGGCGCGCGCTCCCGGGGTCGTGCGTGGCGGGTTTCTCAGCTCAGGGCGGATTCCCAGGTGGTCGTGCTGGAGGTGGCGTCGGAGCGAAGGCGGTCGCGGGCCGCGGTGTCGCCGTACAGACTCCACCGCATCCAGTCGACGCACGTGTTGACGGTCCGGGAGTCACCGAAGTAGTTGCTGTGGCCCGCGCCGCGGAAGGTGAGGAACGCCTTGGCGGCGGGCAGTTCCCGGTACGCCTGGCGGGCGGAGGAGATCGGGCACGTGCCGTCCCGGTCGCCGTGCGTGAACAGGACCTTGGCGCGGACCGACGGGCTCGGGTTGCCCATGTCCACACAGGACATGGGGATCGCGGCGGTGATCCGTGCGTCCGGCCAGGCCGTGAGCAGGCCGTGGGTGGTCATGCCGCCCATCGAGTGGCCGGAGACCCCGACTCCGACCGCTGTGTCGAGGTGGCCGGCCAGCGGGCCCCCGGAGGTGTTCAGGGCGAGGGTCCGGGTGATGACCTCGGAGACGTCCTTGGACTGGTTGCCGTTGTAGACGTCCTGGCCGCTGAGGTTCGTGAAGTGGGGGGCGGGGACGACGAAGCCGGCCTCGGCCAGCGGGCGGATGATCGCCAGGGACTTCTGCGGGCTGCTGCTGTAGCCGTGCATGAACTCGCAGACCGGGAAGACGCCTTGCGCGACGGGGGCGTTGGTGACCGGGGCACCGCCGGGGGCGCCGGTGGCGGGGTAGTGGACGTAGGTGGTCCACCGGCGGCTGCCGCGGCTCCAGGCGTAGGGGCGCACGCCGACCGCGAACCGCTGGGTCGGAGCTCCCGCCCGCGCGGCGGCGTCTGCTTGGCCCGTGCCGAGCAGGGGCATGCCCACGCCGGCGGCTCCGGCCGAGCTCAGGGTCAGGAAGCTACGCCGTCGCATGGTCATGAGGACTCCTGGTGTGGGGGGTTCGGAGCGCTGCTCGGTCAGGTGCAGGGAGGAGGCATCGGCGATGCCGGGGGGCGTACTGACCGAGGTGGTGGTGGGGTTGTAGCCGTGGGGTTGGTCAGGCGGGCATATCGCGCACGGTGGGGGACGTTCCGGTCCTGCACGTGGCAACGACCGTGGTGGTGATCGATGCGGCGTTGCCTTGCGTGCGGAGACAGGGCGAGCCGGTGAACACCTGCCGACCCCGCGGGGGCGTGCCAGAGGGTGCCTCTCCTTCCACGTGCGGTGTGCTGCGCCTCTGGGAGCGTTCCCACGTCGGGTTGCAACAGTCAGAGTCCCGATCGGGTGCCAATCTGTCAATCATTGGCGCCCAACTCTGTTGTCTTCGACGCGCATTCGACAGATCAAGGGGCGGATGGCGCGGTGTGACGTCTCCGCTCACCATCCGGGGTCACGCTCGCGACGGCCCCTCGTCAGGCGTGACCGACACCCGCACTCATGCCGGCGATCGTATGGGCCTTGATGTCGAGGTGCGGTCCCTCGGCGAACCGGGACACCACGGCGCGGACATGGTCCTGGGCGGGCTGGAGCAGCCCGTCGTACACCGCGACGCAGACTTGCCGCGCCCGTGGCCGGGGCCAGTCGGACGGCAGTAACCCGATGGGGAGCAGCGGGTCCAGGATGGGGAAGTGCCGGTAGGCGTGCATGACCTCGGTCCGGGCCCGCACCGCGTCGGCACCGGTGACGCCGCCGGCGCTGATGCGCGCAAGCAAGCCGCTCCAACGGCCGATGAAGGCGTGGTAGTGCTCGGCGATGCCGGTCAGGTCCCACGCCTGGACCGGGTTGCGGTCCACCTCCGTGTCCAGTTCCTCCTGCCGCGCGCGGAACACGGTCACCGCTCCCCGCGCCAGGTCGGCCACCTCGATCCGCCCTTTGGGGGTCAGGGGATGCGGCGACACCCAGAGCGCGTCGTACAGCGGCGCGAATCCACGCCAACGCAGCGCGGTGCGCAACGCCCGCCGCCGCGTGCTCTCCTGTTCCGGGACGGAGAAGGCGATCAGTGTCCACCGTCCGTCCCACGAGTCGGGCTGGGTGGTGAAGGTGGCGATCGAACTGGCCCCGCTCCACAAGTCGGCGGCGGCCTGCGACGTCAGCCGGTAGGAGCTGTACCGCCCTTGCCGGCTGCCCTCCAGCACTCCACGGCGCATCAGCCTGCTGATCGTCGTGCGGGCGGCACCCGCGCTCACGTGGAACTCGCCGAGCAGCGCCACGATCGCCGCCGACGGCAACCACGCCCGCGCGGGGAACGTGTAGTCGGCGATCAACGTCACCGCGAGTCCCTGCGGTGAGACGGTGCTCTGCCAGCCGGGCGACCGCACGGGGCCGGCGGCGCCGTCACCCGCGTCCGAGAAGATCTCCTCGAGATGGGACAGGTTCGGCAAGGTCGGCTCCGACGCGGTGGACAGGGTCGGCCTCACTGTAACGGTTGGGAAATCGCCGGGTGGGACTCCGGCGGGATTGCCCCAGCTGCCAGGGCAGCAGGGCCAGATGCCGGACTCGCCGTGCTTCCTTCGACCCCGAGACCGGGGGAGGGGAGTGGATCTTCAGCACGTCGATCTCGGACCCGGCGAGGATGCCCCGGCGATCGCCCCGAGAGCTCGAGCTCGGTGATCCACTGCTCGTAGGTCTGCCCGGCGGGGGCTGCGACACGCTCAGCTGTGACCGGGCACGCACTTCCGGCGTGCCGTGCCCACATCCATGTCCAACGGTCAGGAGACGATCTTGCTGCCGTACCGGGGCAGGGAGGCTGCCAAGGCGGCCGGATCGGGGCCGGTTCCTGGAAGGCGAGCGGGGGGAATGCTGCCGGGGCGGGGACCGTGGTGCCTGTCTCGAAGAGATGTCAGGGCCAAAAGCTGAGCACCGCGCGCGCTCCCTGAGCCGGCGGATCACAGTGTGATCATCAGGTGCAAGCGCGGTGCGGCGATCTCGCCGTCGAGCCGGGCCGGGGGCCGGGCGCCCGCGCAGGCAGCGGAGGCGCCGCCTGCGCGTCGCGGTCCGAACGGCCCCGGCCGCCCCCGTCACATACCGATCCGCGCCGCGATGATCGGTGCCAGCCGGTCCGCGATGGCGCGGTGCCCCTGGTCGTTGGGGTGGACCGAGTCCGACAGGTCGCCCGAGCCCAGCCAGCCGGTGGTGTCGACGAAGGAGACCCGGGAGTCGCCGCCGTCCACAGCCGCCTTGACCGCCGCCTGGGTCTGCGGGACGTACCGCCCGCGGAAAGTCTCCAGTGCGAAGATCCACGCCTGCGGGTACGCGGCGCGGACCTTGCGCAGCAGGCTGGTGTACGCCGTCTGGAACTGCGCGGAACTCACCCCGTGGCCCACGTCGTTGGTGCCGAGGTTGATGACGACCGCGTTCGCCTGGTAGCGGGCGAAGTCCCAGTCGGGGGTGGCCGCGTTCGGGTTGAGCTTGGTGAACTGCCGCTCCAGACCGACGCATCCGTCCGCGGCGGCGACCAGACAGGCGCCGCCCTGGGCGATCTGGGTGTGCTCGGTGCCGAGCCGTTCCCCGATCAGCCAGCCGTACGCGGTTCGGGCGTTCTGCGACGACGTCGTCCCTACCGTGATCGAGTCGCCGACGAACTCGATCAACTTGCCGGGTGACGGCGGGGCGAAGGTGGTGGCGCCACTGTCGAGGACCAGCCCCTGGAAGACGGCGTCACCCCGGTACGAACCGGCGACCACCTGGTAGTTGACCTGGAGGGTGTGGTTGCCGGCGGACAGCGGGGAGGGCGTCAGGTTCACCGTCCCTTTGACGTCGTCGTAGAACTTCACCGGGCCGTTGTCGATCCTCGCCCAGAAGTCGATCGTCCCGCGCTGCTTGAGCTGGACGGTCCGGCCGGTGAAGCCGACCCGGTAGTAGGCGCCCGCCCAGTACGGGGTGTAGGCGGTGGAGGTCCTGGTGTCCCAGCGGCCCACGAACTTGATGTTCGGGTCGCCGGGTTGGCCGGGACCCGCCGCCAGGGTGGACGCGGGGTCGCCGAGCCGGGCGGCGATGACGGGGGCGAGACGGTTCGCGAACTTGGTGTGGCCGGCCTCGTTGGGATGCCCGTTGCCGTCCTCGTAATCGGTGCCGTCGGTCAGCCAGCCCGTGGTGTCGACGTAATGCACCCTGCTGTCACCGGCGTTGGCGCGAGCGGTGACAGCCGCCTTGGTCTCGGTGACGTAGCGCTTCTTGAGCGTCTGCACGGCGAACAGGTGCGCGTCGGGGTAAGTGGCGCGCAGGTCGGCGAGGAACTTGGTGTACGCCGACCGGAAGGCGGCGCCGGTCACGCCGTGACCGATGTCGTTGGTGCCCAGGTTGATGACGACAGCGTCCGCCCGGTAACGGGAGAAGTCCCAGTTCTGGGTGCCGGTGCTCGCCGTCCTGAAGAACTGGGTGCTCAGGCCCGTGCATCCGGACTGGGCGACGAGGCAGTAGCCGGAGCGGGCGATCTGGGTGTGGCGCGCCCCCAGTTGCTCACCTGCCTTCCAGGCGTACGAGTCCAGTGCGAGCCGGTCCGTGAGCGCGCCAGCGGTGATGGAGTCGCCGACGAACTCGACAAGCCGGGAAGGGGTGTTCGGTGCGACCGTGCGCGCACCGGCGTCCAGCACCAGGCCCTGGAAGACGGTGTCGCCGGAGCGGTACGAGATGCGCAGGGTGTGGGTGCCGGCCGACAGCGGTCGGGGAGTGAGGTTCACCGTGCCGCGCACGCCCGCGTGGAAGACGTCGGGGCCGCCGTCGATGCTGACGTACAGGTTGACCGCGTCTCTTGCCTTGACCTTCACCGTGGTACCGGTGAAGGCCGTCTGCAGATAGGCCCCGGTCCAGGAGGGCACCGCCGCCGTGCCTGCGCTGGTGTCCCAGCGCCCGACGTAGACGATGTTGGGGTCGGAGACCGAGCCGTCACCCGGCGCGGCGTGGGCGGGGGAGTTCCCCGTCCAGGACAGCAGACAGGCGACGAGAACGGCCGCGACGAGCGCGGGGAGGGTTCGAGCGTGGCGGCGTAAAGAGGTGACGTGGGGGGTGGTGTGGGGGGTGGTCTGCACGGGGGATCCCTTTCGGCGTGGGGTGGGAGCGTTCCCAGAGGCAGCCTCTCGAGAGAAGCAATGAAACGGTTCAGCGTCAAGGGTTCGCGTGAGGCGGGCAATTCACCGATAGGCGGGGGGAGTTGCTAGGGCCGTCTCTGGCCATCAGGGCTTGGCGGGACGCTGGCGTCTGCGCTGCGTTGCACTGCGTGAGGCGTGAATGTCGTCCAGCCGTCCTGGGCCCGGGGAGGGGGCAGCGGGTGATCCGGTGGCCGTCGCCGGGTGAGTCAAAGGCGGGTTCGGGGCTACTCGGGGGGTATGACAGGACTGCGTCTTCCAGGGATGCGCTGCGGGCGCACCGTACCGTCCTGCTCGCTCGGAGCGGCGGAACTGGTCCCCGACGTGCATCCCCGCGGTGCCCACCGCTGTCCAAGTCCCTGCTGGAGACGTCCGGGCCGCGGTCCGCGCCACGAGGTGGCCAAGGCCTTGCCGCCGCCGCTGACCGTGGCGGACGAGCAACCGGGGCGGGGCTTCGATACTCGGGGAGCCCGTCGCCTCGGTGGTCGGCAGGCCGGCCCGCGCAGCCCGACGAATCCAGCCACCTCACCTCTTGAACTGACGATCTTCGCGCGGCGGACCGGCCGCGGGGCCGGCGGAGCCGGCTGGGCCGGCGAAGGGGAGGACAGGTGTCGGTCGACCTCGTCGGCTTCCTAGGCGTAGTGCTGGTGGCGTATGTGGTCCCTGGCCCGGACTTCCTCGTGGTGGTGAGATCGGCCGGCGAGAATCCCGCCAAGGGGCGGGCCGCGGCGCTGGGCGCGCAGACCGGACTGTGCGTCCACATGGTCGCCGCTGCGGTCGGACTGTCCCTGATCGCTGCCCGATCGCCGGCTGTCTACGACACCATCAAGCTGTTGGGCGCGGCCTACCTCGTCTATCTCGGGGTCCGGGCTGTCCTGGCCGCGCGACGGGCCGCCCGTGAGCGGGCCGCCGGGTCAGAGGCAGTCGACGGTCTGGCAGACGGCGTTCCTTCGCGGGCTTCGGCCGAGAAGGGGCGAGTCCATGGCGAGTGGCGTTCGGGCTTCACCCAGGGCTTCTTCACCAATGTTCTGAACCCCAAGGCGGCCCTGTTCTTTCTCAGCATCTTGCCGCAGTTCGTCAACGGCGGCGGCTCCGCAACACGGCAGATCTTTCTCCTCGGCACCCTGGACATCGTCCTCGGTGTCGCCTACTGGTTCATCGTTGTCGCGGTCACCGCGCGGCTACGGGCCTTCCTGGCCCGCCCGAAGGTTCGTCACCGCTGGGAGTTGACCACTGGCTGGCTCTTCATCGGCATCGGCCTGGGTGTTGCCGTGGCAGCGTGAGGGCGCTGCTCCGGGTTCCCGCCGGCGCGGCAGTTCCTCACGCCCACCGATGCGGAACGGGGCGCCCGAGCACGGCACCTGACGGTACGTCGGATCAGCCGTGGTCTATCAGTCATGCGGGGCTGATTGTGCGCGGGTGGCGGAAAGCCCGGCGTGCCTGCGTCCCCTGCTGCCAGTGTCCCGGTTGGTCACTGCGCGCGCCGAATGTGACTGTCCACAATGGCGCTGTCGCAGGCAGCGACACCCTCCTGGTCAGCTGTAGGAAGCACGGCTGGCGGTGGAGCACGCCGTGGAGTGGCCCCGGGCGGGGCCGCCGGGTCGAGCCGCCTGTGCCCGGAGGGGATCAGGCGGCGCCCTGTGCGGTGAGGGCCCCGTTCAGGGTGGGGTAGAGCGGGAGGACGGCGTCCAGTCCGACGATGTGCAGGAGGTCCAGGACGCGTGCCGGAATGTGGGCCAGGCGCAGCCAGCCGCCTTCGGCGCGGGCGGCGTTGTTCGCGGCGACGAGGACGTTGATGCCGCTGGAGTCCATGAAGGTGACGTCGCAGAAGTCGACGACCGTGCAGTGGGAGGACCCGTGGTCCGCGGTGAGGGCCTGGCGGAAGGTGTCGGCCGTGGTGTGGTCGATCTCGCCGAACAGGGCGAGGACGTGCACGCCGTCAGCGGTGGTGTGCCGGGTGACGGTCAAGTGGGCCTGTCGCATACCGTCTCCTGTCCGTCGTAGGCGGGCTCGCCGCTACGAGGCCACTGCCCACGCAAACGCATGCCGCCCTACGATGTCAACTGTCCCACGGTCGGACGGGCCTGAAGAGGCTCAGACGGGGCAGATGCCAGGCGCTGTGGGGCAATGGGCAGGCACAGGATGAATATCGTGTGCTGATCATGTGAGGCGGGTGGGTGCATGGGGCAAACCGCGGGGGATGAGGGACGAACGGCCAAGGATCGCGATCTGCTGTCGGTGTCGGCCGCCTTTGACGGCGACTCCTCTTGCATCAGCGCCGCGCGTCATCTGGCCACCGGCTTCCTCGCCGAGGTGCAGGCCGTTCACGGGCTGCCGGTGTCCGAGCGGGCGATGGGTATGACGGAGCTGGTGGTCAGCGAGCTGGTCACCAACTCGGTGAAGTACGCGCCGGGGCCGGTCATACTCGACCTGCAGATCAGCCAGGGCTCGGTCCGCGTGTCGGTGTGGGACAGCGATCCGGTCCTGCCGGACGTCGCGGCCACCGATCCGGAGCGGGTCGGGCGGCACGGGTTGGAGATCACCCTCGCCGTCAGCCAGGGCTATGAGGTCCACCGTGAACCGGTCGGCAAACGCATCACGGCGCTGATCGCGCTGGCCGACGACCCCGGCGGCAGCATCGCCGGCCGCACCGCGCCATAGAGCCCGACCGGGCCGGCAAGTACGACGGGCTAGATCCGGGGAGTACGGGCGCGCGAGGGCGCCACCCCCGTCCGTACAGGCAGGTCGCGAATGCCGTCGGCCGTCGGACTCTGGAACAGCACGAGCCGATTGCTCGGCGCCGAGGCGACGGCCTGCGTGAGGAAGCCGACCGCAGAGCCGTTCTGGAGGCCCTCCGCGCACGTGCCGAGCGTCCGCCTATCACCCGTGAGCATCCGATCGAGACGGCAGTTCGATCACCAAGGCCCCAGAGCATTACGACCCAGGCTGCTTACGCGTCGGGGTGCACCGGCAGGGCGAGCCAGTCCGACCAGGAAATCTCGCGGCCGAGGAAGCGCGGCTGCTCGAACGGCCAGTCGGCGGCGATCCACTGCGGCACCAGCTCCTCGAGGGCCTGCTCGACCTCGCTGCCCACCAGCTCGTCCACCACCCACCAGGAGATCTCTCCGTCCGCGCCGACCCTCTCCGGCGGGTCGATGTAGACGCAGCCCAGCAAAGCTGTCTCCGCCGCGTCGAACAGCGCGTAGTTGAACGACTGGTGCGCGGCGATCTCCTTCTCGTGCCGCACCAGGTCGGCCTGGTCGGCCTCGTAGGTCATGGTGGCCGCGGGCCAGCCCCAGGCCGGGCCGAAGATGGTCCACAGCCGCTCGCGCGAACCCATCACAGCCGGGTAGTCGAGCGGGGTGTCCGACTCCCGGATCGGCCGCAGATGATGACGACCGCCCGGCAGCGGTACCAGGACGGGATGGACGAAGTCTTCAGGGAGCCAGCTCATAGCGCCCGACCGTAACAGCGCGCAGGCGTTCGTTCCGCTGGATTTCCCCCGCAGACCGCCAGGCCCCGCTCTCATCCGGGGCAGTGCCCGCGATCATCCGATGGAGACTCCCGCTCAATCGACCCGGCTCCATGATCCCTAACCTCATCCTCAGCCTTGACCCCGATCGTCTCGACCAGGACCGCTGCGCCGCGCCGGCACCAGCTCGCTTTCTCCCGCTACCCGGCGATCCGGTCCGGTGGCGCCGATGAGTTCGGCTGTGCCGGACGGTCCAAGTCGGCACACCTACCAAGGGGAGAACCCGATGGACAAGACGAGCGTGCATCCGATGACTCACATCGCCCGGCGCATGTACGAGCTCCTGGAGCCGATCTGCCTGGTCACCTACTTCGCTGACGAGTGCAATGAGGAACTGGCCGCACTCGGGCACCGCACCTACTGGGACGGCTATTTCGCCAGCAGGGCCGCTCCGCTGGGGCGGGTACCGGCCGAGGTCGTGCACGCCGCCTTCTACAACTTCGCCGACGGGGAAGCCGCACGGCACATTCCCAGTGCCTGGGAGACCATCCCACCCGAGGCGTCCGTCGCCGCACGGGAGCGGGGCAGCGCCGCCTCCCTGCGGCGGATCCTGGGCGAGGAGCTGGCTGGTTCCCCAGGCCTGGTGCGCGCCGCTGACTTGACCACCAAGGCCGCGACGAGCGCGCCCATGGAAGGCCGGATGATGTACGCCGGGATGCGCACCCTCGCCGTGCCGAGCGACGCCGTCGCCCGCCTCTGGCACTCCGCGACCATGCTGCGCGAGCACCGTGGCGACGGGCACATCGCCGCTCTCCTCGGGGTGCGCATCGGCGGCACGGCAGCTCATGTCCTGTCCGCGCTGGAGATGGGCATCCACCCGCCGGAGTCGTTCGGGCGCATCCATCACCTACCGAAGGAGCGGTTGGCCGCGGTCATGGACGACTTGCGCGAGCGCGGGCTCGTCGACACCGATGGCCGCTTCACCGACGCCGGTCGCGAGACCAAGCGGCGCATCGAGGCTCTGACCGACGAACTCGCCGCACCGCCCTACGACGCCCTGACTCCCGCCGAACTCGACGAACTGATCACCGAGCTGGAACCCATTGCCGCGGCCCTGCTGGCAGAACGCGCGCAGTGAGGCGCGCGCCCGCTGCCTCACGCCGCCCCTCCGAAGTCGCGCGGATCACCGAGCACCATGAGGCGTGGGCGCCCTCGCAGCAATTGACCGGCAGCTGCCTCCCGAGGAGATGGCGCTGCCGGCCAACCGCTGCTTTCCATGGCCGGGGCCAGACACAGGAGACCCAGCGCGGGTCAACTCCCCGCCTCCGGCCCGGTTTCGTCCGGGCGACTGCGGTTGCTGTGCCAGTCCAGTATCAGGACGGTGGCGTCGTCCCTGAGATTGCCGTGGCAGGCGTCGAGCACCGCGGTGGTCAGACTCTGGACGGCTTCTCGCGGATGCAGCGCACGGGTGTCGTGCACGATCGATGCCAGGTCGACGGCCGCGGCACCACGCTCCTGCATTCCGTCGGTGAGCAGGACCAGGCGGTCCCCGGGAAGCAGTTGCAGCTGCTGCAGACGGTAGGAAGTGGGCGCCGCCACGCCAAAGGGCAGATTGACGGCGAGTTTCACCTCTTCAACCACGTTGTCACGCAGTCGCAACGGCCGGGGGTGACCGGCGTTGACCAGTTCACACAGACCCGTATCGAGGTCGACGCACAGCAGTTGGCCGGTGGCCAGGCCGCGGCTGTGACTCAACAGAGCCTGGTGGGCATGGCTGGCTTGCTTGAGGGCGTCACAGCCGCTGCGGCGCGCCCGCCGCAAAGCACCGACCAGCAGGGTGGCCAGGAGCGCGGAATTCGTGTCGTGGCCCATGGCGTCGGTGATGGACAGGTGCAGGGTGTCGCGGTCGAGGGTGTAGTCGTAGGTGTCGCCACCGATGTCATCGGCCGGGACCAGCCCGGCGGCGAGGGTGAACTGGGCCGCCTCGCAGCAGGACGCCGAGGGAAGCAGCTGGTGCTGGATCTCCGCGGCCAGGCTGGTGTCCGTGGTGCGCCGGCCCAGGTGGTAGAGATCGGTGAAACGGCGGTCCGTGACGATGATGTAGGCGAGCGCGTGGGCCGCGTCGCGGACCTGCCTGAGCACGGTGTCGTCGGCGGATTGCAGGGTCACCTCCAACACCCCGAGGCAGTCACCGCGGTTGGTGACCGGGGTGATGACACGCCGTCCGCCCTGTCCGTCCTCTTCCACAAGCTGACGCTGGCTGCGCAGAACGGTGTCGTAGACGGTGCCCTGCAGGTCGATCGGACGTTCACGGTCCACGCCGGCTTCGGTCGCGGCGAGCCGTACCAGCCTCTGCCCTATGAGGTCGACGAACAGGAACGACACGGCCTCCGCACCGAACCGCTTCCGCAGATCGTGCGCCACCACATCGACGGACTCACCGGGCGGCGCCGCTTCTGCTGCGGCCAGCAGCTCGCCCAGTTCAAGGTCTCCACCCTTCACGACAACCTCCATTCGGCTGTCGCCTCTTCTTCCCCGAGTCTTCGCAACCTCACCTGTCAGGTACGTTCTGCCTGGTCAAGGCAGGGAACGGCGTGTCCGGTGCCCTGGGCGACGGTCGTGTCCGCAGGCGGAGCGGCCTGAGGGTCGACGTCGCCGATGGCGCCTGTGGGCGGTGGAGTGGACGAAGCGGTTGTCGGTACCGGACACCGGGACACCGGCCCGTTCGAAGGCGGCCGCGGACCGGCTGATCGTTCGGCGCGAGATGTGTTTGGGGGAGTAGGCGTACCCGGCAAGTTCTCCGGCCGCCGGTCGTCTACAGGGTGCCGTCCAGGACCTGGCGCAGTCGATGCGCGAACTCGTCCGGCTTCCCCCCATGACCGTACTCGCCGTCGCAGAACCCGCCGTGATGGCTCGGGAAGACGGTCACCCGCTGCCCGAGCAGTTCGGCGGTTGCGAGGGAGGTTCGTCCGGTCAGGACGCCTTCGGACTCCTCGCCCACGGCGATCACGATACGAGTGGGCGCAGCGGCGAGCGCGTCGACATCCGGCCGATAGCTGCTGATCGCCCAGGACCGGTCGGACAACAGCGGATCGTCACGTGAGCCATCGTCTTCCGTGGGCATCCCGAACGCGGCGGGATCGGCTTGCGGTTGTGCGAAGTACGCGTCGGTGAACTCGCCCTTCCACGAGATCATGGTCACGAACGCAGCCATCCCGGCCCCCCATCCCCGCTGCTCGTAGGCCTCCCGGACTCCGGCCCGCGCCCGTGCGGCCGCCGGGCCGTCCGGAACGAGGGTGATGAGTGGCGGTTCGTGAGCGAGCAGGGTGGACACGTCTGCGGGATACGTCGCCACGAGCGCGAGCGCGGTGACCGCTCCGCCGCTGCTGGCGAACATCTCGACAGGTCCGGCACCGAGCGCCTCGATGACGGCGTGCACGTCGTCGGCCTCGGGCTGGGGCGCGTGGTCGACCCGCCCGTCCTTGCGGGTGCTGCGCCCGAGCCCGCGCGGATCGTAGGTGATCACGGTCCGCTCGGGGAAGCGTGCGGCGAGCGCGGCGAAGCCGGCGGCGTCCATGGGCTGCCCGATCATGAACAGCGGCGGGCGCCCGTCTGCGGTCGGCAGCGGTCCTCGAACGTCATACACGAGGTCCGCACCGGTTGTCCTGAGGGTATGAGTCTCCATGGTGGTGCAGACCGGCTTCGACTCGAAAACTAATCGGCCCGGCGGGCGTGGCTCGAGGGTCCGGCGGACCTTTCACCCGGGTCAGATCTCGGGCACGCCGCTACCCAGCGGGGCGACACCGGGCGCAGCGGCAGAAGAAGGCTGATCATCTGGATGTGGGTGTCCGTGCGAGGGCTGCGCGGGCTCACATCCGGGATCGCAGCGCGTCGACCTCACAGCCCGGCGCGAAGGGGTCGAAGCCCTGCTCGATCAGCGAGCGCACTGCCAACAGGCTTCGCAACGACGACCACGCGCGGATCACACCGAGGTCGATATCGATGTCGGTGCCGTACCCGGCGAGGACGTCGTCGAGGTGCTCCTCGTGTCCGAGTACGAAGGTGGCCAGGTCGTACAGGGCATCTCCCCGGCCCGCCTCGGACCAGTCGATGATGCCGGTGACCTCGTCGCCGTCGACGAACACGTGTGCGATCTGCAGGTCGCCGTGCGTGAACACCGGAGTCCACGGCCGCAGCGCAGCCTCGGCGACCTGGCGGTTACGGGCGACCAGGTCGGCTGGCAGGACACCGTTCGTCACCAGCCACTCGCACTCGTCGGCGAGCTCCTTCGCCCACTCGTCGATGCCCCGGCCGGCCCGTCCAGGCCAGGGCGGCAGCGGTGCGTCGTGCAGCTTCCGGATGGCGGCACCCGCCGCGGCCCACGCCGCCGGCGCCCCGGTCGCCGGGCCGCCGAGGCGCCCGAGCGTCGTGCCACGGAGTGCGGTGGTCGCGAGCACGGGCGGCTTGCGCCACAGCACCTCCGGGGTCGGAACCGGCGCGAGGGACATCGCCTCGACCTCGACGTCGATGCGCGCCTGATCGGCGTCCACCTTCAGGAACACATCACCGACGCGCAGAGTGGCGCGCTCGGAATGGGCGACGACGACTTCGGCCTCATCCATGGGCGACCAGTATCCCGGGCCTCTGACCGCCGACGCCGCCGGATTCAGCGCATCCGATCACGCGACGGACCGCGTCCGGGCGATCTTGCCAACGTCCTTGAATCGCGCCGTCCGCCCAGCAACGGCCCGCGCACATGCGACTGCCGCCACCGCCGCTGATCGGCACCGAGCACCCAGCGAAGGAACCAGTCGAGCAGCTGCGCCGCGAACGCCTCCAGGCCCTCCCACACCCCGGCCAACTCCACCGGTGTCACACCCAACTCAGCGGCACCCACGAGCAAACAGAACGCCACGCACGAGCCAATACTCAGCCCTACGAGCCCCCGAGAAAGATCCGAACGTACGAGTCAAGGGTGGCGGCCACTCGTTCGGCCGGTCAGGGCCCGTCGGCGCTGTCAGACTCCAGAAGGAAGTGCGCCGGTGGAGCGTGGATGCGGCGGGAGCAGCGAGGCAGGGTGGGTGTGACCGAGGGCTGTACGGGCGGTCGTGCCGCTGCGGACGGGGCGGGGCCGGACATGACGGACCACAGCGTTCCGCACGCACGCGCGGCCACGGAGGACCGGCTGGGCGGGAGACAGCGCGACGACGGTCTCGGCGGGCAGTGGCGGGATGTCGGGTCGGTGCATGCGGCGCCTTCAGTGCCTTTGGTACCGCGGCACGTGGCCTGTGTGATGGACGGCAACGGCCGCTGGGCGCAACGGCGTTCGCTGCCTCGTACGGCGGGTCACCTGGCTGCTGAGAGCACGGTCATCGACATCATCGAGGCGGCCCGGGCCGCTGGTGTCGAATGGCTCAGCCTGTACGCGTTCTCCACCGAGAACTGGAACCGCCCTGGTCCCGAGGTCGAATTCCTGATGCGCCTGGTCCGTCGGGTCGTGCGCAAGCATGCGCCGCTGTTGCTCGCCCGTGGCATCCGTTGCCGTTTCCTGGGGGTTGCCGACCCGCGCATCCCCCGCGAACTGGCCCGGGACTTCGACGATCTGGCCACGCTGACGGCCGAGAACCGGGGGATGACGCTGACCGTGGCCTTCGACCACGGGGGGCGCCGGGACATCGTGGAGGCCGCCAGATCGCTGATCCGCAGCAAGACGCCGGCCGATGAGGTGACCGAGCAACTCTTCGCGGAGCACCTGCCGTTCCCCGACACCCCGGACGTGGATCTGGTGATCCGCACCTCTGGTGAGCAGCGCATCTCCAACTTCATGCTCTGGCAGGTCGCTTACGCCGAGTGGGTCTTTCCCGAGTTGCTGTGGCCGGACTTCCGGGCTCCCGACTTCCTCGCCTGCCTGCACACCTACCGGCGCCGCGACCGCCGCTTCGGCGGCGTGCCGCCCCGGACGAACGGAGATCTTTCATGACCACTGAAACCACGGGGACACACAACGGGATGCCCCTGTTCGGGCCGCAGTCGAAGTTCAGCGGCTTCTTCGACGACCCGCGGTGGGCGCTGGCCATCATCCGCGCCACCGTGCTGGAGGCCGCACACCCGCAGATCGGCGCCGCCCTCGTCGACAACTCCACCTTCGTCGCACACCCCTGGCGCCGGCTGCGCAACACCTTCCTCAGCATGCGGCGCATGTTCGGCGACGACCCGGCGGTACGCGAGAGGGAGGCCGCTCGGCTCAACCGGCTGCACGCCCGCATGAGTGGCACCGACCCCCGCGGCCGTGCCTACGACGCCATGGACCGCGCGACCCGCGCCTGGGTGGTCGCCACCCTCTTCGAGAGCGCCGTCACCATGTGCCGACTGAGCGGTCAGCCGCTCGACCAGGACACCATGGAGCGGATGTACGCCGAGTACCGCACCTTCCTTGCCGCGCTCGACGGCGACGCCACGGAACTCCCCGAGGACCTGAACGACTTCTGGCCGTACTTCGACCAAGTCGTCGAGAACGAGCTGGAGAACACCGAGGCGGCCCGTGTCATCCTCTACCGCCTCTTCGACCACCTGCCCGCCCCCGCCCTGCTCGACGGCGCGCCGACACTGTGGGCGGCCGGCCGTGCTGTCGTCGGACCGCTGCTCGGTACGATCACCGTCGCCTCGCTCCCGGAGGCATACCGGCGCCGGGCCGGCCTGCCGGAGATGCCCGGCGCCGAAACCCTCATGCAGGGTGCCTATCTCGCCGCTGGGCTCGCCCGTTTCCTGCCTGAGGGCTGGATCAACGCAGAAAGCATCATCGAAGCGGTCTCCCTCTCGCCCGACAGCGACGACCCCCGTGCCCGGACCGTCGCAGCCCTGCGCACTCGCATGAAGCGGGCATCGGCCCTGCTCCGCCTCCTCACACCACTGAGCGGCGACCCGGCCCCTGCCCAGGCGCCTTCCGCGGGTACAGAAGAGAGCCGACGCTCGGCGGAGGAGTTCTTCCGAAAGGTGCTGGACCAGACCGGCGACGGCCACCTCGACTGGCCCGACCTCGCTGCCATGGCCCGCGAACTCTCCACCCGCCTCGACCTGGACGAACCCGAAGAGAGCCGCCTCTACGACGCCTTCGCCGCCTGGTGGCGCGAGCTCCAGGCCGCCCTCGACACCGACGGCGACGGTCGCGTCAGCGCCGACGAGTACGCCGTCGCCGTCCCCTCCCTCGCCGGTCCCGCGCTCATCCGCGTCGCCGAGATCCTCTTCGACGCCACCGACAAGGACGGCAACGGAACCATCGACGCCGACGAATACCGGGCCCTCTTCCGCACCGCCTTCCACCGCGACCTCACCCTCACCGACGGCACCTACGGCCGAAGCGTCTTCGTTGGAGACTTCCTCTCCTTCATGTCCGGCCGCCGCCCAAGCAGCCCGTATGACCCCCTCCTCGCCGACGCCTAAGGAACTTCAGCAGGGGAGGGGGACAGCCCGGCCCCTTCTCGCGACACGCCCGCGAGCCGCAGGCCGCGCCGCGCACACGGCCCCGCCGCTGGAGCCAGCCGCGGAATGCGCTGGAGCTGTAGCATCTGTCGCCCAGGACGTGGGCGGCGACGCACGCACCCGGCCCGCACTTGGTTCTGTGTACGGACTTGAGGGGGAGGGGACTGCCAGTGCGCGACGCGGACCAAGCCTGGCGCTGACCTGTTTGCCTAGGTCAGGCCCCCACCTCCGCCGTCACGGGCAGGCACTCGGTGAGCAGGTCGATGACGTCGCGCCAGGCTCGCTGTGCGTGCTGTGGGTGGTAGCCGACGGCGGGGAGGGTGGGGTGGTCGACCGGCGGATGGTGGAAGGCGTGCAAGGCACCGCCGTAAACCGTGAGGCGCCAGTCGACGCCCGCGTCCTGCATCTCAGCTGTGAACGCGTCCCGTTGCGTGGGCGACATGATGGGGTCTTCCGACCCGACCCCGGCCCACACCGGGCAGCGAATGCGCGCCGCCTCGCCCGGTCGGCCCGTGAGTGTCGCGTTGACTGTCCCGATCGCACGCAAGTCGACGCCGGCGCGCCCGAGTTCCAGCCCTATGGCACCCCCGGTGCCGTAGCCGACAGCGGCTATGCGGTCGGGGTCGGTTCTCGGTTCGGCGCGCAGCACGTCGAGTGCGGCATTGCCGATACCTCGCATCCGGTCGGGATCATCGAGCAGTGGCAGGCAACGGGCCAGCATCTCCTCAGGGTCGCTCAAATAGCGGCCGCCATGAATGTCGAAGGCCAGCGCTACGTAACCCAGTTCGGCGAGAGCGTCCGCCCGCCGGCGCTCGACGTCGCTGAGCCCGATGCCCTCTGGTCCGAGCAGCACCGCGGGCCGGCGGTCGACACCGGCCGGGAGCGCGAGGTGCCCGATCATCGTCAAACCGTCCGCCGGATACTCGACCGTGCGCGTCGTGATCGTCGTCATGAGACTGGACTGTAGGGAACATCGGGCCCGGTCAGCCGATCTTCTGCCGCTGGCAGAACCGCATCGCCTGACGGTCACACAGGGATCGGATGGGGCGGAGACACGTCTGACGCCTCAACACCGTCTGTGACCGGGGCGGTCCGGGGCGGCGTCTTCTCGGCGACGTCCGCGTCCTCCCCGGTGCGCAGCTTCGTCTTGCGGTCGTCGAACCGGCTCTTGACCTTCATGGCGGCGAGGGTGGCCGCGACGGACGTCACCGCCGTGGCGCCGACGATGCCCGCGACAACCCGTCCCGCGGGAAACAGGTCGGCGTGCCCGACGAGATTGTTGCCGCTGCCGCGCAGAAGACTGCTGAATGCGCCTGCCGTGCTGGAGTTGGACAGGGACGTCCACTCCGGCCGCTTGACCAGCATCAAGGACCAACTCGCGCCCTTCCAGCGAATGTTCATGGCGCCACTGTAGGGTCGCTACCGCACGCTGCGGCGCGGAACGTGATGTTCCTGAATCCAGGTCAGCTACGCATTGAGCTGGCGAGACCGCTCTTCCTGTCGGAGTCGCACCCCTCTCAGCATCTGATTGGGTCGCGTCACACACCGTCAAGGCGGCTTGGCCCATAAAGAGTAGAGGGAAAGAGCGGGACTTCGATTGCCGCCGGGGCTCTTGTGGGTGCGGTAGGCAGCAAGGTGGGAAGGGGAGCAAGGGTGCTCGGCGCTTCCAGAACAATGGATCAGGGCATCGACGTGGCCGACTGGGCCGGGGGCGCAGGTGTCGGTCTATTCATGTGACCGGCTTGTGACAGGCTGAGGGGATGGACATGTCGTTACCGCTTGCTCGTTCCGGCGCCGCTGTCGGGGGCAGCGTCGGAGCCGCCATAGCCATCGTCATCATCGGGCTTCTCATCTTCGCGATCCTCACCCTGCGGCGCCGCAGGAGAGACGGGAAATGACAGCCGTCTGTCCGTGAAGTGGGAACGACGTGCTGATCGGTGGTTAGCGTGTAGGAAAATCCGCTGAATGAGGGCGTTCGACCGCCACTGGTCGAGCGCCCCGTCGGACATGCGACGGGAAGAAGCGGCGCATCAGCGATTACTGCCCGTCGGACGCGCATCCGATGACCGCCCCGGGGCAGCCGGTGCGGACGACCCTCAGGTCGACTCGCGGACCACCAGCTCCGTACGGAGGATGACGTGACGCCAGGCCACGGCGCCCTCCTCCATCTCCTCCAGGAGCAGTCGGATCATGGCCCGCCCGATCTCCTCGAGCGGCTGACGGACCGTCGTCAGCCGTGGTTCGGTCCGCTGCGCCAGCGGAAAGTCGTCGAAGCCGATCACGGCGACATCCTCGGGCACCCGGCGTCCGGCCGCGCGCAGGGCCTCCAGTGCCCCCGCCGCCGTGGTGTCCGACGCGGCGAGGACGCCGTCGATGTCCGGGTGCCGTTCGATGAGTTCGGCCATGGCACGGCGTCCGCTCTCCGCCGTGAAGTCGCTTTCGGCGACACGAGTTTGATCAACCTTCAGACCTGCCAGGGCCAGGGCCTCTTCGTAACCGCGCAGTCGGCACTGGGCGGCGTGCAGGTCGAGCGGCCCGGTGATGGTGGCGATGACCCTGCGGCCCCGCTGCAGCAGGTGGGAGACGGCGCTGCGGGCTCCACCGACATTGTCCGCGTCGACGTAACTGACGTACTCGTCACCGGAGCGGCGCCCCAGCAGCACGGTCGGCAACCGGGCCTCGGCGAGCATGTCGGGCAGCGGGTCCCCGGCGCGCACGGACATCAGCAGCACGCCGTCGACCCGGCCGCCGCGCGCGTACTCGAGGAAACGCTGCCGATCGGCGTCGGAGCGGACCAGGGTCAGGAGCAGCTGTATTCCGGTGTCGGTCAGGGCGTCCCCGAGCGAGGTGACGATCTCGGAGAAGAACGGTTCCGCGAACTGCCGCCAGTCCGGCTCCGTCATGACCAGGGCGACGGCGTCGGCCCTGCGTCCGGCCAGGGAACGGGCGGCGAGATTGGGGACGTAACCCAGCTCCTCGATGGCCCGTTGCACGGCCAGGCGGGTGGATTCCTTCACGCCCGCGGCGTTGTTGATGACGCGGGAGACCGTGCCGCGCCCCACCCGTGCGTGGGCGGCCACCTCCTCCAGCGTCGGTGCCTCCGGGCGCCGTCTGCCCATGCCACCTCCCCCCAAGAGATCACCGATCTTACCGGCCGGAGGGGATCGAGCACATGACTTCACCAGGCCATGGCAACATACGGTCGTCCTGCCCCGATCGTTGGGAGCGTTCCCGGTCCAACGCAGGGAGGCATGAGCGCGATTGCCGGTGGCCGGTAGTCGAACTCGCCCTGTAGGTCGCGTTGGCAGCGCAGTGGCCGACCCGGGCTTGGTTCTCCGCCCAGTTCCAGCAGTTGGTCCAGAACGCGTACCCGCCGCTCTCATGACCTGCTGGCGCGATGCGCGATCCGCCGGGATCGGTCCTGCGGTTAGACCCGGGGGGCCGATCCTCGTGATGTCCGCAGTCCCCACGCCAAGAGGAGGACCAGGACCCGGCGGGGCAACAGCCGTTGTGATGGCGGGACAGCTCTCCCGGTTCAGCCCATGGGCTGGTTTGCCAGGGGAGCGAGGGCTGTGCGAGCCTCTTACCTCGTCTCTCTGAAAGGGCTGGTCGTGACGCTCGGTATGGTTCTCGGCGACTCCTCCTCTCGCGCTTCGACGCGGGAGCGGTAGCCCTACCTGCCCTGACACGCGCCCGTGCTGCAGCATGGGCCGTTTGCCCTGCTCCTCGTCGAAGTGCTCTTCGTGCCCCCCGCACGTTCGATCACGAGGAGTATGTGGTGTCCACGATCTACTGGACCGAGACGAACACCCGCCGTTCCGCCCGCTGGCATTCCGAGAGCAGCACCCCGCCTCCCAGCCGGGTCATCCGCGCGGACGACCGCATGAAAGCCGACGCTGCCTACCGTCTGGCCTGCGAAGGAACCGCCTTGCTGTGGCAGGGCGACTTCCACACCGCACGTCAACTACTGCAAGCGATGGGTCGCCGCATCGCCCGGAAACCTTCCCGGCAAGGCGACAGCCCGACAGACTCGTTCCACCTGCACCGCAGGGCACGCGGTCACCGTGCCCGCGTGCTCGGCAGGCTCCTCGTCGTGCTGGGCGAGGACTACGGCCTGAACCTGCGCAGGGCCCCCGATGTGCGCCAGGCATGCATCGAGGCGTACGGTCCCGCGTCCGAGCCGATGGCCGTCTCGTTTACCGAACTCCTGGGCGTGATCGGAGCGCACCAGTGGCGCACGAAGGGCGTGGAGGTGCCGGCGCTGAAGGCTCGCATCCACCCGCACTACGGCGTGTTCTCCCCGGTCAGAGGCGAATACGTCGACCTCGTCGCACAGGCACCGCTCCCTGCGTTGGCGGCGCGTCGCGAGGACCGCGGCACCGCGTTCGACCTCGGGACGGGGACGGGAGTACTCGCCGCCGTCCTGGCCCGCCGGGGGATCGACCGCGTCGTGGCCACCGACATCAGCCCGCGTGCCTTGGCCTGCGCACGCGAGAACGTCCGCCGACTGGACCTCGCCGGGCGCATCGCCATCGAGGGCCCGGGCCTGTTCCCCGAAAGGCGCGCGGACCTGATCGTCTGCAACCCACCCTGGATTCCAGCCCGGCCCACCTCAGCCGTGGAGCAAGGTGTCTACGACCCGGACAGCAGCATGCTCCGCGACTTCCTGAACGGGCTCACCGCGCACCTCGAACCGGGAGGTGAAGGATGGCTCATTCTGTCGGACTTGGCGGAGCGCCTCGGACTCAGGACGCGCAGCGAACTTCTGGCCGACATCAAGGCAGCGGGCCTGCGCGTGGTGAACAGGACCGACATCCGGCCGCGTCATCCGCGAGCGGCGGACACCGCAGATCCCCTCCACGCCGCCCGCGCCGCGGAGGTCACGTCGCTTTGGCGCCTCGCCGGCGCTTGACGTTCAGGGTTGTCCGTCGCCGGGGGCGAGCGGGTTGTGCCCTCGGTGTGTTCCTTGGCCGAAGCACGTGTTCCGCCGAAGGCCGCTTCCGTGTACCCCTCGATGGCCCGGCGGACCTTGGCCCGCATCTCGGCGCTGGCCCCGTACGCGTTGCACAGGACCTTGGACACCGCGGTGGTGGACACCTGGACCTGGCGGGGCCACGTCGACGATGGCGACGCGCGAGGCTGTACGGGCGGTGCTGCACGCGAGCACGACCAACTCCGGGCCCACGAAGGTGGGTTCGGCGTCGTTCCACCACCCCGCGCTGGTTTGGCGGCCACGACGACGAACGGCGTGGACGCCGGATTCATCCGTGAGTCGGCGGGCACGTTGAATCCCATGACGATCCGGGGGAGTCGTACTCCTACCTCACCGACGCCACGGGGAATGTGCCCGACCTGGTGGACGACGCGGGCAAGCGCACTCACATGTGCGCCCGTTCGAGCCCGCACACCTATGCCGACCGCCTCTGAGGGGCAGACACAGGGAAGTGCTCGCTGGGCGGGCAATACACCTTCTGGACACGAGGAGCATCAGTGAACGTCGCCGTCGGTATTTTCATGGCCGTCTTTGGCCTGTCATTCGCGATCTTCGCGCCTCGCTTTTCAAGGGCCAGTGCCGCCAGCTCCAAGGAATTGTTCGGGACGAGCGGCGGCAGGCCGATGTACATCTGGAACCGGACAGTCTTCGTGGTGGTTGGACTCATTCTGGCCGCGTTCGGGATCCTCTACGCCGCCGGTGTAGTCGGATGACCGTGATGTAGCGCCCCGTTGGGCCTGCACCGGTTCCAACGGAGCACACACAATCCGTAGTTCGGTACACACGGCCGAGCCCGCCAACTGACAAGCGCCGGAATGACCTTGTGACGGGGGCTGCCCCGCGGATGCGACAGCCGGTGCACCGGTCAGCCCGCCTCGTTCTCCGCCTTGTTGGTGGGAACGGATGGTCGGGTACGACGCGCCGTCAGCACACCGGCGGCCGCTGCGGTGGCGGCCAGGAGCACCGCGGCTGTGCCGAGGGCGTGTTCGGCCGCGGTGCGCGGGCCGCCGGTCGTGTCGAGGTAGATCCCGCCGATGAGAGCGACGCCGAGCGTTCCGCCGAGTTGTTGGACGGCGTTGAGCAGTCCGGCTGCGGACCCGGTCTCTTGCGGTCCGACGGCTCTCAGCGCAATGGTGAAGAACGGCGGCGTGAACAGCCCGGAGCCCGCCCCCACCAACGCGAGGGCGAACGGGAGGGCCGTCGGGTAGGCGTCGGGGGCGGCGGCGCGGTAGGAGAGGGCGGCGGCGGCCAGGCCCCCGGCGAAGGTTGCGAGGCCGGCATGCATGACACGCCCGCCGTACCGGGGGACCAGATGGCTTCCGGCGGCCCAGGAGGCGACGGCCAGCCCCGTGGACCAGGGCAGCAGGGTTAGCCCGGCGGTGAGCGGCCCGTCGTGGAGGCCGAGTTCAAGGTGCAGCACGACCGTGATCATGACGCCGTTCATCACGGCGAAGAACAGCGTGGACGTGGCGAGTGCTGCCGGAAAGGAGCGTCCGCGCAGCAGAGCGGGTTCGATCAACGGGGCTTTGCCGCGACGGGCGGTGCGGCGTTGCTGGGCGACGAACACCGTGAGGACGACGGCACCGGCCGCGGCGGTCGCCCACGCTGCGGGCCCGGGGCGGCTGGTGGCGAGCGGGCACACCAGCAGGGCCGTGCCGAACATGGCAAGTGCGGTGCCGGTCGGGTCCAGGCGTGGACGGACGGGGGCGCGGTCCTCGCGCAACCGGGGTGTGGCGACCAGCACGGCCGCGGCGAGGGGGAGGTTGACGAGGAAGACGGCGCGCCAGGAGGCGCCGAGCAGGTCGGCGTGGGTGAGAACGCCGCCGAGCGCGGGGCCGGCAACGGCGGACATCCCCATGACAGGGCCGATCATGCCGAGAGCCTTGGACAGTTCGGTGCCGGTGAACATGGCGCGGATCAGCCCGAACGTCTGCGGGATGATCGCGGCCGCAGCAGCCCCTTGCAGGGCGCGCAGGATGATGAGGACAGTGGCGGTGGGCGCGAGTGCGCACGCCAGGGAGGTCGCGGCGAACGCGACGACCCCGGCACGAAAGACGCGCTTGCGGCCGTGAATGTCGCCAAGGCGGGCGCCGGTGAGCAGGCCGAGGGCGAAGGCGAGGGTGTAGGAGGCGCTGAACCACGGGATGGTGGCGTCCGCTCCACCGAGATCGGTGTGGATGACAGGCGCGGCGACCTGGACGATGGTGACGTCGAGCAGGTTCATGGCCTCGGCGGCGAGGAGTGCGGCGAGCGCTGTCCAGCGCCACCGGTACGGCGCGGGCGCGTCGGCGGGGGTGCCTGCTCCGGCGGGCGCAGTCGGGGGCGTGCCGGTCGTGCGAGACATGCGGTCTCCCTAGGAATACGGGTCGTGACAAACCGGCGACCACCGTGCCCGCACACCCGCAACAGCTTCCATTTCTTCGCACCAGATGTGCGATAACTTCCATTGAAGTCAGCTAATTTGCTGGATATGCTCGTACTGGATGACCTGGACCGAGGCCTGATCCATGCCTTGCAGGTGGACGCGCGGGCGCCGTTCACGCTGATTGCCGAGATCCTCGGCTCCTCGACGCAAACCGTCGTCCGCCGCTACCGCCGCCTGCACGCGCAAGCCGGGCTGCGGGTGGTGACGCTGCCGACACCGCGCAGCGCGGGCACACACCAGTGGTTCGTGCGGCTGACGGCCGCGACGCGCAGCGCGCACGACATCGCGGTCGCGCTCGCGCGCCGGCCGGACACGTCGTGGGTACGACTGACGTCCGGCGGCACGGAGATCGTGGCGATCATCCACACGGCACCCTCCGGTCCGGACGCGCACGCGCTGCTGCTACGCGACATCCCACGCACTGCCGGGATCACCTCGGTCTCCGCGCACTACCTCCTGCACACCTACCTCGGCGGGCCGACCGCCTGGCGAGGACGGGTGAACGCCCTGGACGAAGAGCAGCAGGCCCGACTACGCGCTGAACGGGACACAAGCGGCGCCGGCGGGCAAGCCGCGCACCCTGCGGAGGAGCCGTACCTACTCACCGACGCGGACCGGGTGTTGCTGAACGCGTTGCGTGAGGACGCACGCGCCAGCTACGCAGAACTGGCGGCGGCGACCGGCACGACGGCGTCGACAGTGGCCCGCAGGCTCGCCGAACTGCGGGCACGCGACGCATTGTTCTTCGACGTGGACGTGGACCCGGCGCTGGTGGGCATCACGGTGTCGGCGCTGTTGTGGATGCAGGTCGCGCCCGCGCACCTGGAGACGGTGGCCACCGCCCTGGCGGGCCATGACGAACTGGCGCTGGTCGCGGCGACGACCGGGCCGACGAACCTGGTCGCGCACGCGCTGTGCCGGGACGGAGAGGCGCTCCACGCATACCTCACGCGACGCGTGGCATGGGAGGCAGTGGCACGGATGGAAACGGCGCCGGTGCTGCGTACATACAAGGCAGCGGTGGCAGTGCGGACGCCCTGAGCGTCTTCCAACCTCCGCTGCCGACTGTGCAGTTGGCCCGGCAGCCGGATGGAGCTCCTATTGACCACCCCTCCGTAACGGGCGCCTTATGCCAGCTCGCGGCAGGCTCGGGACGGCACCACCAGCGTCTACCACTGCGTCACCGGGGCCGTCGAACGCCTGAGCCGCAGCCGAGCACGACATCATCGACCGATGAGTCTGGGTCACGGGAGCGGTCCGACTTCTGAAATGACTGTGAGGAGTGAGCCGAGTGGACCTGTACAGCGTCATGTGTGTAAGTGACCGGATCAGGGCACGTGAGTGGTTCGAGGCCTTCTTTGGGCGCCCGGCAGACGAGCTCATCGGCGAGGAATACCTGTGGCAGGCCGGTCAAAACGCATGGGTCGTCGTTGACGATCGGGACATCCGCGCTGAGCGGGTGGGCCGAGCCATGATCACGCTCGGCGTGAACGACCTCGACGACATCCTGTCCCGGCTCGCCGCACACGGGATCGACCACGAACCGGTCGAGACCTACAGCAACGGCGTGCGCCACGTCGTCGTGCTGGACCCCGACGGGAACAGCCTGTCACTTGCCGAGGCGCCCGCTCGGTGAGTTACCCACCTGTGCGCTGCGCTGCACCTGACCTGCTCAGAGGGGGAGACAGAGCGCATCGGATATCGCCGGAGAAGTGTCACAGCAGGCGAAGTTGTGAAGGAGTGTCGAATGACCTTGTTGAGCGCGGCAATAACTGACAACCCGCCCGTGACCGTCGCCGTGCTCGTCATCGGCTTGTCCATCACGATCTTCGTCATGATCAGGGGCCGAAACAAATAGGGGGGCGCTGCATCCTGGTGGACTACGCATCCACCTGTGCATGCGGGCCGCCTCATAGTGTGTCCTCTGCCGCTGTGACCGTCCCGCGGATGGAGACCGATTACCGGTACCTGATCCGTGGCGAACGGCGAACGCGCCGGTCTTGCCGAGCGTCGCGACCGTGGCGAGCAACGTGCCTTCCGTGCGGAGGCAGACACGGAATTCGCCGGCCGGGGTTTGACAGCGCGACTGGCCCAGAGGCACGACGGCGCGTGCTCGGGAATGGGTCGTTGGCGTGACAGTGGATCGCCACGCCAACGATGAGGGGCTCCGAGCTGTGCCACTCATGCCGAAGGCAACCTATTTCATGCGTGTCTTACACCTAGAAGGATGGAGTTCCGGTGAGTGTTCAGCGGTAGACCCAGCTGCAGCGGTCCTGTACCAGCCAATCGTCCTTCTCGAAAATGGCGACGTCGACAGTCACAGCCGCTATCCCGGCCGGGTCAGACGCGTGCGTGTCCCAGATGTCGGCGGCTCCCTTGCCGCCGTAAGTGTGGTGCCAGGACCACGTCTTTACGGAGCCCCCATTGGTCTTCGTCACCAGACGAATTGCTGGGTGGTGGCCATCGGCGGCCGTGTCGTACAGGTGGAGCTCCAGAGGGTCCAGTTCGGTGCTGCTCGACCAGTCTCCCCACCAGTACCCATAGGAACCGTCCACCTCACATCCCGACGATGAAGCAGCAGACGCTGACGGTGTCGAGAGCGAAATCAGCCCAGCCGCCATCACTACAGTGCTCAGCAATGCAGGAAGTTTGCGCATATCATTCCCTTTTCCTTGGCCCACCAAGTAAACGCACTAGACGCCCGGTCGTGATCAACAAGAATTCGGACGCCGCACCGATGGACGTCAGAAGGACGAACAATCAGCGCCGGGCGAACCGAGTTGCAAGGCATTTTGGTGCTGTAGCCGGTGGGATCACCTTGGCCGGTGATGATCTTAGGTTCGGATAGCGGTTCGCCGGAAGACTCAAGCGTGCACAGCCCTCCTCGCTCACGGCTCACTTGTGCACAGCTCGTCACTAATTTCTCAGCACAGACCCAGACCCAAACTCAGGCAACGCCGTCCCGGCGTCTTCGGAGAAGCGCTCGGTCGGTGGGTATACCGCCGGTCAACTCGTGCACGGCGTTCTTCCCACTGTTGGTGTGATCGCTGTTATCGTGGTCTTTTCCCTCTCACTTGAAATCTGGTTCACCAAATTCTTCATTGAGCGCTGGGTCGGGATGAGGATGCACTCCCATCAGGCCTGAAAATCTAAGCCAACCCAGCAGCACGCACCATGCGCGCTCCACCGAGCCGCAACTGGGAGCCGGTGAGTGCACGGGAAAGGGGTGGCCCCCGGGATCCGGAGCCCTGCGCGGGCGAGCGTGACACCCCGCCGCTTCTGCTGCCGGCAGGCCGTTCCACGGCGCAGTGCTTCGGGCACTGCCGAGGAGCGTGCGCGTACCGCTACATCCCGCCTTGCCGGTTTCTTGACGAAACCGCAGGACTGGAGGGCCGATCATGGGCAAGGAGCGGAACGTGACTCGTATGGCAATCGTCGTCCTGACTCTGGCCCTCGGCGCGCTGGCGGCCATCGCAGCGGTCGGTCTCTCGCTGTGGTGGTGCGCTGCCGCCGTGCCGCTCGTCCTGCTGGGTCTGCTGGGTGCGGCGGACCTGTTGCAGCGCCGGCATTCGGTGTTGCGCAACTATCCCGTCGTGGGGCACGCCCGCTTTCTTCTGGAGCGGATCCGTCCTGAGTTGCAGCAGTACTTCGTCGAGCGGAACTTCGACGGGCGTCCCTTCGACCGGGATGTCCGCACCATCGTCTACGAGCGGGCGAAAGGTACGGACGCCGAGCAGCCGTACGGCACCGAGCGTGACGTGTATGAGCCCGGTTACGAGTTCCTGGTGCCGTCGATGGCTCCGTGCCCGGTGCCGAAGTCGCCTCCGCGGGTGCGGGTCGGTGGGCCCGACTGCAGCCGTCCCTATGACATGGCGCTGCTTAACGTATCGGCGATGAGCTTCGGCTCGCTGTCGTCCAACGCCATCCTCGCGCTCAACGGCGGCGCCGCGGCCGGCGGCTTCGCCCACGACACCGGTGAAGGCGGCCTCTCGGAGTACCACCTGAAGCCGGGCGGGGACCTGGTCTGGGAGATCGGCACCGGGTACTTCGGGTGCCGTACCAAGGACAGCGACTTCGACCCCGCCGAGTTCGCCGAGAAGGCCGCGCACGATCACGTCAAGTGTGTGTCCCTGAAGCTCTCGCAGGGCGCCAAGCCCGGCATCGGCGGTGTCCTGCCGGGCACGAAGGTCAACGCCGAGATCGCGAAGGTGCGGGACGTGCCCGAGGGCCAGACGGTCATCTCGCCGCCGTACCACAAGGTGTTCTCCACGCCGCGCGAACTCGTCCGCTTCATCGCCCGGATGCGAGAGCTGTCCGGTGGCAAGCCGACCGGGTTCAAGCTGTGCGTCGGGTCGCGTCGGCAGTTCCTCGCCGTGTGCAAGGCCATGCTGGCGGAAGGCACGGCCCCCGACTTCATCGTCGTGGACGGCGGCGAAGGCGGCACCGGAGCCGCGCCTCTGGAATTCGCCGACCACGTGGGAACACCGCTGACCGAGGGCCTGCTCACCGTGCACAACGCCCTCGTCGGCGCGGGCCTGCGCGACCGGATCAGGATCGGGGCGAGCGGCAAGATCGCCACGGGCACCGATCTGGTCAAGCGCCTGGTGCAGGGCGCCGACTACGGCAACGCGGCGCGGGCGATGATGTTCGCCGTCGGCTGCATCCAGGCTCAGCGGTGCCACACGAACACCTGCCCCACCGGTGTGACAACCCAGGACCCCCGACGCGCCCGCGCCCTCGACGTCCGTGACAAGACGCCGCGCGTCCAGCGCTTCCAGGAAGCGACCGTGGCCAGCGCCTTGCAGCTCATGGCGTCCATGGGCGTCACCGATCCTGCCGACCTGCGCCCGCACATGCTGCGCCGGCGCATCGATCCCTACACCGAGCGCTCCTACGAGGAGCTGTACGAGTGGCTCGAACCGGGCCAGTTGCTCGCCGAGCCGCCTGCCGCCTGGGCGGCCGACTGGCAGGCCGCCGACCCCGACCGATTCACCGTCTGACCTGGAGGACTCAAGTGTCCCGAACCGTAGCCCGCGTCATCGTGGACGCCCTCAGCGAACTCGGCGTGCGCCAGGTGTTCGGCGTCGTGGGAGATGCGCTCAACCCCCTGACGGACGCCATCCGCACCACCGAGGGCCTGGAATGGGTGGGCTGCCGGCACGAGGAGGCGGCGGCCTTCGCCGCGAGCGCGCAGTCGCAACTCTCGGGCACCCTCGGTGTCTGCATGGGCACGGTCGGTCCCGGTTCCGTCCATCTGCTCAACGGGCTGTACGACGCGGCCAAGAGCCACACCCCCGTCCTGGCGATCGCCGGGCAGGTACCGCTAGCCGAACTGGGCACCGACTACTTCCAGGAAGTCGACAACGACGCGCTCTTCAGCGACGTCGCCGTCTTCCGCGCCACCATCACCTCTCCCGACCAACTGCCGCAGATGCTCGAGACGGCGGTACGCCACGCCCTGGGCCGCAAGGGGGTCGCCGTCCTGACCGTGCCCGGCGACCTCGGCGAGCGCGAACTGACCTCGGACCGCCCTGCCCGGTTCTCCCTGAACCCTCCGCTCAGCCGGCCCGAGGAGTCCGCCGTACGGCGTGCCGCCGAACTCCTGGACCGCTCCGAGAAGGTCTCGCTGCTCGTCGGACGGGGCGCACGCGCCGCACGCGAGGACGTACTGGCCCTCGCCGACCGGCTGGCCGCACCCATGGTGCTCACGCTCAAGGCGAAGGAGGGCTTCGAAGGCGACACCAATCCCTTCCAGGTCGGCCAGACCGGGCTGATCGGCAACCCGGCCGCCGCGTCGGCCCTCCACGACGCGGACACCCTGCTGCTCCTGGGGACCGACTTCCCCTACCGGGACTGGTATCCGGAGGGGAAGACCGTCATCCAGGTCGACACCGAGGCCGCCCACATCGGGCGGCGCGTACCGGTCGACGTCGGCCTCGTCGGCGACACGGGCGAGACCGTCCGTGACCTCCTCACCCACCTCGCCACCGCTCCCGCCGGGACGGAAGGCGCCCGTGACCGCACACATCTGGAGAAGGCGCGTGAGCGGTTCGAGCACTGGCGCGAGGGCCAGGCACGGCTGGCCGACCCGGCACACGACAAGGGCCTTCTCGGCCGTGTGCGTTCCTCGCTCGACAACCGGACCCACGACATCCGGCCGGAGGCGTTGGCCGCGGTGGTGGACCGGCTGGCCGACGACGACGCCATCTTCACCTCCGACACGGGCATGGCGACGGTGTGGCTCTCCCGATTCGTCGAGATGCGCGGCGCGCGGCAGCTCATCGGTTCCTACAACCTCGGCTCCATGGCCAACGCGATGCCGCAGGCGCTGGGAGCCCAGTGCCTGGACCGCGAACGGCAGGTCGTGGCCTTCTGCGGGGACGGCGGACTGAGCATGCTCCTCGGCGACCTCATGACACTGAAGACACACCAGCTCCCCGTGAAGCTCGTCGTCTTCGACAACCGCCGTCTGGGCATGGTCAAACTCGAGCAGGAACAGGTCGGGCTCCCGGAGTTCGGCACCGTCCTGGACAACCCCGACTTCGCCGCCGTGGCCACCGCCATGGGCATCCCCGGCATCCGCGTGACGGACCCGGACGACCTGGAGAAGGCCGTACGCCGCGCCTTCGACACCCCCGGGCCGGTGCTGCTCGACGTCCTCACGAACCCGGACGAGATCGCGGTGCCGGCCAAGCCGACCGTCGAGCAGGGCTGGGGGTTTGCGGTGGCCAAGGTCAAGGAGGTCGTGCGCAGCCACGGGGATGACAGCCCGCACTGATCTGGCCGCGAAGGCCTGCCCCGACGTCCGGCATACCTGCCGCGTCGGGGTGGGCGGGCGGACGTCGGTGAGTGAACCGAGGGCACGACGACTGGACTGGCCCGCCCAGGAACTCTGACGCGCTCCGCGGATGAGGTCAGGTGCGGGTCACTTCGCCGGAGCCTTCGCGGGCTGCCCTGGGCGCCCTCGCTGTGGAACACCGCATCCTCGTCTTCGCCGCCGCCAGCCGTCCGCAACGCGAACGACACACCATCGCCAAGTCGTTCGAAACCGGCTCCTGGCGGGTCGCCGCGCTGCAGGCCGGGTTCAACACATCGGCCGACAGCCATACTTGAGTATGCGGGGCCCTCCCGTGGTGGCGTGACTCGGGAGAGGCTGCAATCCGGTGAACAGCGACAGCACTCAGCGTGTGAGCAAAATCGAGGTACGGCTCAAGTGGGACCCGAGTCCCTGGAACCAGCCGTCTCACCATCTCGACATCATCGCCACGACCTACTCGGCGGAATCGCCCTTCAGCCGGCCCGTGTACGTCGTCCACTTCGACAGCCGCTCACCGGACGGCACCATCAACATGGGCCGGCACAGCCAGACCGGTCAGGGTTTCGGCTACGTCGAGGTCATGACCCTGGAGCTCGATCGCCTCGGTTCCTCCTTCGCACGGGTGGTCGTGGGCGTGGCGATCCACCAGAACAACGGCCCCAAAACCTTCGGCGACGTCTCGAACGCCGGCGTACTGGTCGTCGAGGGGTACAAGGAGCTCCTCAAGGACGACTTCACCCAGCTCTCGGGAGCCACCGCGGCGACGGTCGCGGAGTTCACCCGGGATACGTCCGGAGCCTGGAGGTTTCACGAGATGGTCCGCGGGTTCGACAGCGACCCCACGCTCTTCACCGCCGAGATGGGCCACGCCCCGCAGTCATGACCCGGATCCGGAGCACTCCGCGGTGACCAGCACGGTGGGGCGGCGCTGACCAGAGCCGGTCCGAATCCAGGGGTGCGGGGAAGGGGCGAGTCCGCGACGAGGCCGCCCCTTGGCAGCCGGCCTGCCCGGCGCACCGCCCCGTGCTGCGGACCGCGGTGATCAGCGCACGCCATCTGGCCCGCCGAGGAACTGCGGCGCCCTACGAGAGAGGCGAGGTGCGCGCGAGTTCGGCGGCGCCGAAGGACACGTCGAAGCGATCGCACCAGATGCTCACGCCGGTGAACCGGGACGGGTCGACATCGGCGGGCACGGTGTAGTTCTGACTGCCCTTGTTGCCCTTGAGCTTGCCGAGACTCACGTACGCGCTGTCATCGAAGACGTGCCAGCCGGCCCGCCCCTCCTTCACCGGCGCGTCGGTCAGTCACACGCGCAGATCCGGACCGTTGCTGGTGTCGAGGTCCTCCAGCCGTACGACATGGGATGCGTCGGTGAGCCGTACGAGCTTCACCCGGCCCGAGGTGGCGTGCTCATGGCTGATCAGTTCGCCGCCTGCCAGCGTCCGGGGCCGGGGTGCCGGGGCAGTCGACGCGGACGGCGCCCCACCCGGAAGGGCCGCAGGGGCTGCGGCACTGGGCACGGGCTCCTGCACGGTCTCGTCCTGCCACAGCTTCCACGGCTGGAACCCTTCTCGACAATGCCCGCTCGGAAACCGTTCCGGAATTGTGCTGGCGTGGCGCGGGGCGCGGGCAGGCTGCGGCGCCGTGCGCCGAGCGAAGCAGGCGAGGTAGTGACAGGCACGGACATGCGTGCTGGCGGCAGCCAGGGTGGGAGACTGGCGGGGACCGTCGTCTTCTCTGCCCCGTCGAGGGGCCAGGGTCGGCTGGTCACGCCGGTGGTCGCTCATTCGGGCTGGGTCCTGTGCTTTCCGGTGGCATGCGTTCGCCGGTTCGCGGGCCCTCGTGGTCTTGCGCTTGTGGGGGGATAGGTCATGGCGGAAAAGTGGAATATCGGCGGGCCGGGTCCGGCGCTGCGGAGGCGGGTATGACGGCGCAGAGCTTGACGCGTGCGCTGGCCGGGCTTCTGGAGGCCAGTCACGCGGCGTCCTTCGAGCAGCTGCCCTGTCTGCTCGACAGCGCGGCGAAGGATGCCGGTGCGGGCGGAGCGCGGCTGTTCGTGGCAGATCTTCAGGAGGCTGTGCTGCGCGAGGTCACCGGCATCGGCTTGAGCGCCGGCGAAGGTGGCGAGGAGTGCCGGATCGAGGGCACTTTGCCAGGCCGCGCGTACCAGCTCACAGAGATCATGGTGTCGCCGCGTGATGGGGTGTGCTGGGTGCCGGTGCGGGACGGCACTCAGCGGCTGGGGGTCCTGCAGGTCGAGCCCGGTCCCGGCAACGGGGGAAAGCCCGACGAGGACGTGGTGCGGGCGTTGGCGTCGATGGCCGGATTGCTGTTGGTCTCCAAGCGGGCCCACAGCGACTCGCACGCCCGGCTGACCCGCACCCGGCCGATGGGAGTTCCGGCGGAGCTGCAGTGGGCGCTGATGCCGCCGCGTACCTTCTCCGACCATCGGGTGACGATCAGCGCCTTCATGGAACCGGCCTACCAGGTGGCCGGGGATGCCTTCGAGTACGCGGTGGCCGGCGACATCCTGCACCTGGCGGTCTTCGACGCGATGGGGCACGACACGTCCGCGGGTCTGACCGCGGCCTTGTCGATGGCCACCTGCCGCAGCCACCGCCGGGCCGGCGCAACCATTCCCGAAGCCAGCGCGGCCATCGAGGACACCCTGGTCGAGCAGTTCGGGCACAGCCGTTACGCCACCGGCATCCTCGCCGATCTTGAGCTGAACACCGGCAAGTTCAGCTGGGTCAACCGAGGTCACATGCTGCCGGTACTGATCCGCGGCGGCCGCTGGGCCAGCACCCTGCACTGCCCGTCGGCCGGTCCGATGGGCAGCGGGTTCAACCTGCCCATCAACCAGAGCACCGAGCAGTTGGAGCCAGGCGACCGGCTACTGCTGTTCACCGACGGCATCACCGAGGCCCGCGACAGAGAGGGCCGGGAATTCGGCGTGGAGCGCTTCACCGACTTCATCATCCGCCACCACGCCGACGAGTTGCCCGTCGACGAGACGCTGCGCCGCCTCATGCACACCGTCATGGACTACCACCAGGGACGGCTGGAGGACGACGCCACCGTACTGTTCTGCGAATGGCACGGTCCGGGCGCCCCGGTGGGATGAACGGCGCGGGCCTGTCCGAGGCCGTCGCCGGCCGGGATCGCGCCCGCCGGCCTGGCGTGTGAAGGCCGCGAGGCCCGCTGACGTCCGCGGGGCGGCTTCACCGCCCGGCCATTACCGGCATGTGCGCACGGCTGGTCAGCGGGCTGGTGACCAACGCGCGCCAGTACGCGCTCGGCCTTGTCTGCTGGATCTGGAGATCAGCGACAGCGCGGTGGGCGGCGCAGTGGGGGAGCCGAGTTCCGCCCGGCCAGCGCGCTGAAGAGAACGGCGGCGGAGCACGCCCTGGTCCGGCAGCTCGTGCCGCCCGCCGTCAAAAACGACCGCTGCCCAGCCCGGGCCCGCGCTCCGCGCCGACAGATCGCGGGCCCGGGGGAAAGACCGGGCCGGTGGATGAGCGTGGTCAGGACGCGGTGGGAACCGGCACGTCGAGGCCGCGAGAGGCTACGAGCTGGGCACTGCCGTCGGTCAGCCGGTACGACATCCCCACCACGCCGAGGCGGCCCTCGGCCACCGCGTCGGCCAGGATGCGGGAACGCTCCAGCAGCAGGTCGACCGTGTGCTCGATGTGCTCGGCCAGGATCTCGTCCGGCTCGACCCGTCCGGCGGCCCGTGCCGCGAGAACACTGGGGGTCACCCGTTCGACGACGTCGCGGACGAAGCCGCCCGGGGTCTGCCCGTTCTCCAGGGCGGAACAGGCTGCGGCGACCGCGCCGCAGGAGTCGTGGCCGAGGACGACGACCAGCGGCGCGTTGAGGACAGCGACGCCGAACTCGAGACTTCCGAGCACTTCGGTGCCCGCGACATGTCCGGCGGTGCGGACCACGAACAGGTCGCCCAGACCACGGTCGAAGATGATCTCGGCGGCAAGCCGGGAGTCGGAGCACCCGAACAGCACCGCGAAGGGCTTCTGGGACGGTGCGGTCTCGGTGCGGCGGGCGGCGTCCTGGTTCGGATGCTCGGAGGCGCCGGAGACGAAGCGCTCGTTGCCGGCCATGAGCAGGTCGAAAGCGTCACGGGGCGTCGGTGTCAGGTTCTTCTCGGTCATGGCGGCAGCCTACGAGGTGCCACCACCCCTTGTGCCGTACGCCCCCCGCTCCGGTCCGCCGGAGCTGTACCCGCCGTCAACTCGTTGACCAGCGCCCGCCGGTGCGCTCCACACGCAGCCGGCAGCGGCCACATGAGCACGCCGTGACCCCCGGACCGCGCACCGGACCGGCCGCCGCTCGGACCGACTCCGACTTCCAGCATCGGGATGCGTCGGGCGTGGGGGTCCTGAAGGATCGTGAGCCATGCCGGAACATCGCCCCCCGCCCATGACGCCCGACGGCCGCTATGTCGTGATCAATGGCCGTAGGTGGCGTGCCACCGATCCGTCGTTGCCCCCGGAGGTCGCCGCCGTTCTGCGTCGGCACCTGATGTCGGCGCGGCGCGCGGTCCGTTCGGCCCTGTCCGCGGGTGACCCGGCCGCCGAGCGGGCGGCGCGGGCTCGGGTGACCACGGCGAAGACCGCACTGGGCGAGCGCGGCACCCCTTGGTGGGAGCAGGACGAGGACGAACGGCGAAGGCGCTGGGAAGAAGGTCTCACGCAGCTCGACGCGCAGCCGTAGCGGCCGTGACTACGAGGATGACGACATGGTGAACGGGGCAGCCTCGCCGATTTCTGAACGCAAGGCCGGACGCCGATGTCTCGCCCTCCCGCCGAGCAGGTGACGGCGCACGACATCGCCTGGGCGTCCTGGAGCGGGCCACCCCATTCGCCGACGAGTACGCCGCGTCACCAGTGCGGACAGCGGCACTTACGTGACCCGGATGTCGCACTGTCATCGGCGTTTCGCGCATGCCTTTTCTGACACTCTGTAATGTGACGTGCAATTTGTCGGTTTAACACCGATATGACGCAAGGGGTGGCAGTGAGAGCGGTGAAGCGGAGCCGGACGTCGAGGACCGCCGCGGGAGTCTTGGCGGCAGCGCTGTTGCTGCTGACGGGGTGTGACGTACCGGGCCTCTACCGTCCCGCCCGTCCCGCCACGGGAGGGCCGTTCACCTTCTATGTGAGCCCGGACGGCGACGACGGGAACGACGGGATGTCTCCTCAGAGGCCATGGCGGACCCTCGACCACGTGAACAGCGTGCGGCTGCGGCCCGGCGACCGGGTCCGGCTCAAGGGCGGCGCACGGTTTCTCGGAAGTCTGACCCTCGAGAAGGGCGAAGCCGGCAGCGCGAGTGAGCCCGTGGTCATCGAGTCGTACGGGACCGGCCGTGCCACCATCGCGCCGCGGCGCACGTCGGCGATCACGGTGCGGAACACCGCGGGAGTGGACATCCGGAACCTGTCGCTGGTAGGCGATGCCAAGGCCCTTCGAGAGGGGGTCGGTGTCGCCTTCCGGAACAGTCTGCCCAACCACCGGCGGCTCGGTCACGTCAGGATCTCGAAGGTAGAGGCCAAGGGCTTCCAGAACGGCATCAGCGTGGGCGCGGACCGGGACGGTGCGGCGGGTTTCAGCGACGTACGGATCACCGACGTCTCGGTGCATCACAACCTCGAAGCAGGGCTCACCTTCTACGGACCCGCTTTCGACGCCGACCGCCCGGCCTACGCGAACGAAGGGCTCCGGATCGAGCGAGTGAGGGCATACGCCAACGCCGGCGATCCGCACAGCGTCGACCGCAACACCGGCAGCGGCATCGCCCTCGGCAGCGTGCGGGATGCCAGGGTCGCGCGTTCGTTCGCCTATGGCAACGGCGCGAGGTCCGCCGCCACCGCGGACGAGGGGCCTGAAGGGGTCTGGGTGTACGACTCCACACGCGTCGTGCTGGAGCACAACACGTCCTACCGCAACCGCACGGGTTCCCGTGTCGACGGCGGCGGCTTCGGCCTGGACAACAACGTGTCGGACTCGGTCATGCAGTACAACCTTGCCCACGGCAATGACGGGGCCGGCTTTCTCGTCTACTCCGGGCAAGCGACCGGCGCCCACAGGAACAACACCGTCCGTTTCAACATGAGCTGGGACGACGCCCGCAAGCTGCCCGATTACGGCGGCATCGTCGCCTACGGCACCCGCATGAGCGACCTGGACATCCACCACAACACGGTGGTGATGCGGACCGTCGGCCTGGCCTCCGCACAAGCCGTCGGAATCAGGCCGCCGGCGCTCCGACTGCGTGACGGCATGCGTGACGTACGCGTCCACCACAACATCTTCGCCACTGACGGCGGCCCTCTGGTCGAGGCCCAGTCCCCCTACAACCCCTCCCACCTCAGGCTGCAGGGCAACGACTACTACAGCAGCGGTCGTTGGGACCTGGGATGGGGGCCCCAGCGCCACGCCACGCTGGCCGCGTGGCGCACCGCGTCGCTCCAGGAAGTGCTCAACGGGGAGCCGATCGGCTCCGACGAGGATCCCTGCCTGCCGGGCCTGACCGCACCCGTCCCCGAGGGGGTCGACGCCATGAACCTGGTGCCCCGCTGTGCGAGCGCAGCGCCCCTGGGCCTGGAAGCCGGGACCTTCGGAGTCGCCCCGGGGCTCGTCGACTACTTCGGCAACCGGCTCGGACAGATCTTGGTGGTCGGGGCCGCCCGGCCGGTGATCGCCAGCCCGTCGCCCGACTCCGGCGCAGCGGGCGCCGAGGACCCGAACCTCCTGCCGGACCCGACGCCCGTGGCGCCCGGAGACGTCGAGGACACTGAGGACACCGAGGACACCGACGGCAGTCAGTTCGACGACCCGGGTGCGGACGAGAAGCCCCTGTCGCGGCGCTGACCACCCGCAAGGGGCCGCGACGGGTTGCCCGTCGCGGCCCTTCACCGCTGTCAGGGCCCCGGGGCACCCTGGGCTCCCTGACTCCGGACGGCAGACGCCGAGCGGCCGGAGCCGTTCAGGAGGATCACGTGCCTTCACAGCCCGCGTACGGCTCTGCCCCGGCCCCGCGGTGGAGTTCGCGGTGCCAGGGCAGTGAGGGGCTGCCTTGAGGGGCTGCCTTGATCGGGCCTATGCGCGGGCCACAGGGCGGTCGGCGGGGGCCGGCGCGGTGGCTGGGGCGACGATCGTGGTCCGCAGTGGTTCGTGCGGGCGGTCGGCGTCCGGGTGGTCTGACGGGGCCGGGCGGCCCAGGGCCTTGACCGTCCAGCCGGCGGCTCGCCACTGGGCGTGGGCGAGCGTGTTGCGGCCGTCGATGAGGACCGGTGCGCGAACGACGCGGGCGAGCTTGACCGGGTCCAGCCCGCCGTACTGACTCCACTCGGTGAGGTGCAGGACCAGTTCGGCGCCCTGGCAGGCGCTCAACGGGTCTGCGTGGTAGCTCAGCTCCGGGTGGGCGAGTTGGGCGTTCGCCGTGCCTTCCGGGTCGTGGACGCGAACGTCGGCGCCCTCGTGGCGCAGCGCCGAAGCGACGGCCAGGGCAGGGGAGTCGCGCACGTCGTCGCTGTTCGGCTTGAACGTGGCACCCAGCACCGTGACCGGGCGTCCGGTCAGGTCTCCGCCGGCCAGTCGGCGGGCGAGCGCGACGGTTCGTGTCCGCTGGCGTTGGTTGATCTCGTCGACCTGGTGGAGGAACGCCACCGCTGCCCCGGCGTCCAGTTCCTGGGCCCGGGCGGTGAAGGCCCGGATGTCCTTGGGCAGGCAGCCGCCCCCGAAGCCGATACCGGCGTTCAGGAACCGGCGGCCGATTCGGTCGTCGTGGCCCAGCGCGTCGGCGAGGGTGGCGACATCCGCGCCCGCCGCGTCGCAGACCTCGGCCATGGCGTTGATGAAGGAGATCTTCGTGGCGAGGAAGGCGTTCGCCGCGACCTTCACCAGCTCCGCCGTGTTCGGGTCGGTGCTGATGTATGGCACGCCCGCAGCGAGCATAGGGGCGTACACCCGGCGCAGTGTGTCGTCGGCGGTGCGGCTGGTGGTGCCGACGACGAGCCGGTCCGGGTGCAGGGTGTCCTCGACGGCGAAGCCCTCGCGCAGGAACTCCGGGTTCCACGCCATCTCGGCTCGTACGGCGTTCGGTACGAGACGCGCGATGCGGGTGGCGAGCTGGGCCGTGGTGCCCACCGGGACCGTGGACTTGCCGACGACCAGGCAGGACGCGGGCAGGTGTGGTGCGAGGCCGTCGACGACGGCGTCCACGTAACTCAGGTCCGCCGCGTGGGAGCCGGCCTTCTGCGGGGTGCCGACGCAGATGAAGTGGACCTCGCCGTGCGCCGCCGCCTCACGCAGGTTGGTGGTGAAGCGCAACCGGCCGGAGGCGAGGGCGCGGGTCAGGATGTCGTCGAGCCCCGGCTCGTAGAACGGGGGTCGGCAGTCGGCGAGAGCGTTGATCTTCTCGGCGTCGACGTCGACACCCAGGACGTCGTGCCCGATGTCGGCCATGCACGCGGCGTGCACAGCTCCGAGGTATCCCGTACCGATGACGGTCAACCGCATGCGGCGTACTCCTGTCTGGGTGGAAGGGGGCAGAGACCACGCGCCGAACGCGTCAGGGGGCGTAGCCGTTCGGGTTGAGCCGCTGGAAGCGCCAGGCGTCGCGGCACATCGCCGCCACATCGCGGCGGGCCGTCCAGCCCCAGGCTGCCGCGACCTTCGCGGGATCGGCCACCAGCTCCGCCACGTCGCCCGGACGGCGCGGCGCGACGCGGTGCGGGACGGGCAGGCCGCACGCCTCCTCGAAGGCCCGCACGAGTTCCAGGACGGACGAGCCGTGCCCGGTGCCGAGGTTGAAGACCTGCAGCCCCGGCTCGTCGTCGAGGTGGTCCAGGGCGGCCACATGGCCCTCGGCGACATCCATGACATGGATGTAGTCGCGCACTCCCGTGCCGTCCGGCGTCGGGTAGTCGTCGCCGAAGACGCTGAGCTCCTTGCGGCGGCCCACGGCGACCTGGGCGAGGAACGGCATGATGTTGTTCGGCACGCCGCTGGGGTCTTCGCCGAGCAGCCCGCTGGGGTGCGCGCCGGCCGGGTTGAAGTACCGCAGCGCGAGCACCCGCAGCTCGGGTACGTGTCGGCACAGGTCCGCGAGGATCTGCTCGCAGGTCCACTTGGTGGTGGCGTACGGGTTGGTGGGTGCGGCCGGGGAGGTCTCGGTGAGCGGGACGACCGTGGCGTTGCCGTAGATCGAACAGGACGAGGAGAAGACCAGCCGATGCACACCGTGGTCGTGCATCACCGAGGCGAGCGCGGTGGTGCCGCCGACGTTGATGTCGTAGTACGTCAGAGGGATGAGCACCGACTCGCCAACGGCCTTCTTCGCGGCGAAATGGATCACCGCGTCGATGGCGTGGCTCGCAAACACGGCGTCCAGCGCACGCCGGTCGCGGACGTCGGCGGTGTGGACGGCGGCGATCGGCCGGCCCGCGATCTTCGCGACGCGTTCCAGGGCCTCGGGGGAGCTGTTGGAGTGGTCGTCGAGGACGACCACCTCGTGACCGGAGCGCAGGAGTTCGACGCAGGTGTGGCTGCCGATGAAGCCGGCACCGCCGGTGACCAGGACGGTTCTGGGCATGGGGACCTCGTCTCTCGAGCGTCTGTGGTGGGCCGTCACCAGGAGTAGAAGCCGGTGAGGTACGTGGGGAAGACGGCGACGGCAAGCGTCAGAGGGAGCAGGCAGAACACGCCCGCCATCAGAGGGATCACGGCGGTACGCAGCGCGCGAAACGCGGTGACGCCGGTCGCGCGCGCGGTCTCCTTGACGTGCAGTGCGCCGATGACGAGCGTGACGGCGGCGTAGGAGGCTGCGCCCAGGAGGCACAGGAAGACGTAGCCGACGGCCGGTCCGGTGAACTGTCCGACGAGGGCCGAGCCCGACAGAAGCAGAGTGATCACCAGGTACGGTGCGACGGCGCGCAGCGGGAGCCGCTCCAGGCCGTCGCGCTTCTTCGGCGTGACCTTGAAGGTGATCTGGCGGGGCCGCAGCTTCTGTACGACCGCCGCCAGTACCCCCCAGGCGACGTAGGGCCAGCGCGACAGACCGAAGAGCCAGATCTCCCAGCTGAAGAGCGGGACATTGTTGGGCCGCAGCAGGCCGCGGCGCCGGCACAGCAGCGTCAGCGGGAGCAGCCAGAGCGACATGCTCCAGAAGTGTGCGAGGAACTCAAGGTAGTTGACATTGATCCACGGTGCACCGGTGATCGCGGCGATGGGCGGCAGCAGGATGCCCGTGACGGTGGCGACGGCGAGCAGGGGGTAGTACAGCAGGGCCACGCCGAAGCGGATCTTCAGCTTCAGAGGCATGCGTGTCAGATGGCGTGGCAGCATCCCCAGGAGCATCACGGTCAGGCTGCGCGACCACTGGAACTCCTGTGTGACCATCGCGCCGAAGGTGATCGGGCCCTCGCCGTGCGCCTCCGCGTTGATCGCGAACGCGCCCTGCCATCCGGCCGAGGTGAGCAGGAACGTGGTGGAGAAGTCCTCGGCGAGTTCCGGGCCGAGACCGCCGATGTCTTTCAGAGCCCGGGTACGGACGGCGTAGTGCGAGCCGATGCACACCGGGGCGAGGCCGGCGGAGTGGCCCAGCTGCACGGGGCCGTGGAAGAGGGCCTCGCGCTGGAGACGGCCGCGGGCCGACCAGGACTGCTCGGCGTTGGAGTCGCAGACGCTGGGCGCGGCGACATAGCCGATGGACGGGTCGGCGAACGGGCGGATGACCTCCGCCAGGTAGCGCGGGCCGGGCACGTGATCGCAGTCGAGCTGGGCGACGACGTCGTAGTGCTCATAGCCCCAGTGGTCGTAGAAGAAGGCGAGGTTGCCCTCCTTGCAGCGGGTGCGCCGCGGCCACTGGGCCCGGTGGTAGTCGCCGCGGCCGTAGCGGCAGGAGACGCCGACGCCTTGCGTACGGCACCAGGTGAGGATCTCGTCGCTGGGGTCCTCGTCGCACAGCCACACGTCGTAGGCGTACGGGAACTCCTGGTCGAGCATCGCCTCCAGGGTGCCGCGAGCGATGTCCCAGCTCTCGGACGGGGCGCGGGTGACCACGAACGCGGTGTGCAGGGCGGGCACTTTGACGGCCGGGTTGAAACGCCGCATGCGGTTCAGCGCGACGAGAAAATGCAACGGCAGGTAGGTCAGGTAGAGCAGCAGGGCGCTGTTGATGACCAGTCCGAGCCAGCCGACGCGGTGGGAAGGCTCGAGCCACCATGCCCAGAACCAGACCAGGCAGACCGCCCAGCCGAGACTGAGGACTGCGACCTGGAAGCGGTCCCAGTGTGAGAAGGCCCGTACGAAGCTGGAGGGGAGCGGTGTGAGCCTGCGCGCGGGCCGTGTGAGGACCGGCCCATCCGGGCCGATGGAAGCCACTGCGCCGTTCGACAGGGCCTTGATCTCCCTGCCCAGCGCTTTCCATTCCTGCGGGGAGCCGGACGTGGGTGCTGCGAGCGGGAGATCTGTGACGGTGCCGGTCCCTCGGGCGGGACCTTGCTCCAACGACGTCATGACAGCGCGTTCTCCAGGCGGTTGGACAGTGGGCCGCGAGGTGCGGGGCAGGCAGGAACAGGGCGCAAGGGCTGCCGCGGCCGGCCCCTGTGGTCCGGCCGTGGCATGCGGATCAGCCGGCCGTCGCGGACGGCCCCCCGGGTGCGGCGGGAACCCCGCGGGCGACGGTGACCGGGCAGGGGATCGTCTGAGCGGTCAGGGCGGCCGGATGCGTGACGGCGGCCAGGGGCACGGTTTCGTCCTGGCCGCCCCGGATCGCCGCGGCAGACGCGCGCAACCGGTCCGGGCGGGCGGCGAAGTACGTGACGGTCCGACGCAGACCATCGCTGATGTCGAACTCTGGCTCCCAGCCCAGGACTTCACGGGCTCGGGTGATCACGGGGCGTCGGCGGACCGGATCGTCGACCGGCAGCGGGTGGTACTTCACCTCGGACGCGGAACCGGTCATCGCGAGCACCAGATCGGCGAGCTCGACGACGGTGTGCTCGACAGGATTGCCGAGATTGAACGGGCCCAGTTCGCAGGAGTCGAGCAGGGCGAGCAGGCCGCGGACCAGATCGTCGACGTAACAGAAACTGCGGGTCTGTTTGCCATCGCCGTAGATCGTGAGCGGCTCACCGGTCAGTGCCTGGGTGATGAAGCTGGACACCACGCGGCCGTCGTGAGGCCGCATCCGCGGACCATAGGTGTTGAAGATCCGGGCGATGCCGACGTTCACATCGTGAATGCGGCGATACGCGGCCGACACCGCTTCGGCATAGCGTTTCGCCTCGTCATAGACGCTGCGCGGGCCGATCGAGTTGACGTTTCCCCAGTACGTCTCCTCTTGAGGATGGACCAGCGGGTCTCCGTAGATCTCACTGGTCGACGCGAGAATGAAACGGGCGTCGTGGCGCAGAGCCAGCCGCAAGGCGTTCTCGGTGCCGCGGCTGCCGACCGCCAGGGTCTCCAGTGGCTGCCGCAGGTAGTCGGGCGGGGACGCGGGAGACGCCAGGTGAGCGACTGCGTCGACCCGGCCGGCGACCTCCACGGCCTCGCTCACATCAGCGAGCCGGAACTCGAATCCCGGCTCGCTGAGAAGGTGGGCGATGTTCTCGGGGGCGCCCGTCGAGTAGTTGTCCAGGCACACCACCGAATCGCCGCGACGCAGGAGCGCCTCGCACAGGTGGGACCCGAGAAAGCCACCGCCACCGGTCACGGCAACGCGCATTTGTTTCTCCAGGAATCGGAACCGGAAGTGCCTTGCACCCCGCCGCACGGACGACCTGAAAGAACATCACCGGACGAACCGAGAAGCGGAGCGATCTGTCACACAACGCACGGACGAGGATATGGACATAAATTGCTATTTACGTGAGAGCGAATCGAGCGCTGGGCCGTTCGGCAGACACCGCACGCGGGGCACACGCAGCCCGACTCTCCCGTTGCATGGGGCTTCTCCTTCGAACGGCTAGGCCGAGCGGCATCACCCGCACGTGTGAGACGGCGGCGGGCGCGCTCCCTGCCGGACCGACGGGCATGCCGGTGCGCGGCGTGGACGGGCCTGTGGTTGCGCGCGGCCGCCTCATGGGGTGGTCGTGCCGCGGACGCTGAGGGTCAGGCCGCGACGGGGGCTTCGCGAAACGGGGGGCGGAGTCGGGCGCATTCCTGGCGTAGCCGGGGTTCTGGGCCGCCCCCATCTGGTGGGGATGGATGAAGACCCGCAGCCCGCTCGCGGGCGGGCACAGCATTGTTGTGCACTACAACAGTGGTGAGGGGGACACCTGGGTCGACTACTTCATCGTCAGCGCAGGGCGGCTGATCCAGTCAGGTGGCGCTGGCTGGCAGCGCTGGCTGGCGGTGACATGCTCAATCGTTGGAGATCCGGGTGGGCGCGGCCCGTGTGACGGGAGGGGCGCATGGCTTCCTGATTCTCCCGTTCCGTGGGTACGGCCTCTGGGCAACCGCAGCCACTGATCCCACACTCGCCTGATGACCCGTGACACGACTCCACGCACCTCTGCCTCGACCGAGTACTTGTGTGATCTGATCCCGCGGGTTCGATATGTCCTGTGGGATCTCGACGGCCCGATCTGTCGCCTGTTCGCGGTGCACTCCGCGTCGGATGTCGCCAAGGAAATGATCCCGCGGATCCATGAGTTGGCTGGGCCCTCAGGAGTAGAGCATCAGCAGCACGAGCAGCGCCGCCAACCAGTGGTATGACACGACGCCCTTCCGGTTCGTTTCGGACGGTTCCCGGCTTCCCGAGGGCTCGATGGCCCCGTTACGGGGCGGACGCATGATCCCGACGCTGACCAGCATCAGGAGCAGCGTCCCCAGGCGATCTGTGCCAGTAGGCGTAAGCAATCCCAGAAGATCACGACGACTCCCGTCCACTTGGGCGAACTTGACGATGGACCGGCAAATTGGACTGCTCCGGCCTGTTATTGGTCTCCCCGGACTGGTCGATCCAATAACGCGCCGTACTCTTCGCCTGCCAACTTGACTGAAACTGGGTCTCTCCAACTGCTGTGCGCGGTACGGTCGTTGTGTGAGTGGCGAACGGAGTGGTGCAAGCGGCAAGGAGACTCGGCGCGTTGCCCACGAGTTGCGCGAGCGGATCATCGCCCTGAAGTACCCGAAAGGAACGAGGCTGGCGGCCCAGCGTGAACTGGCCACGGAATTCGGCGTCTCCCGGGACACGGTCCAGCGCGCTTTGCGGGAGCTGGCCGACGAGGGGTGGATCAGGTCCCAGCAGGGCAGTGGTTCGTACGTCATCAGAGGGCCAGAAGCCACGTCCGAGGTGGACAGCGTCCCCCGAATGAGGAGGCTGGGGCTGCGTCCGTTCCTTGAGCAGGCCCTGGCCGAGCAGGAGATGTCACTCGACGTCTATTGCTTGACGTCCGAGTCGCTCGATACCTACCTCAGTGCCCTGACGGGGCACCTTCAGGGTGAGGCGCCCGTCGAGCCCGGTCACGACGGGCTGGTCGCCGTACCACGCCGGATCCGTATCAGGATGCTGTTGCCGACCAGGACCACGCACCTGCCGTATCCGCGTAGCGTGGCCGAACCGGACGACACGCGCGTGACAGAGCGCCTGTGGGACATCTCCGATTTGCGCCTGCGGTCACTGGGGAGAACGCTCCGCAACCTCCTGGCAAACGGCCTGGTTGAGCACCTCGACTTCGAAGTCAAGCGCGTCCCCATTCCTCCGGTGTTCAAGCTTTACATCCTGAATCGGAGGCATGTCTTCCAGGCGCCCTACAAATTGGTGCAACGCCGCATTCCTCTGGACGGCGCCATGCAGCAGGACACGGAGTTCGTTGATGCGATCGACGTACTCAGCCTCGGTGCCACGGGGACCTACTTCGACAAGGGCACCGAAACGACCGACGCCCAGGCGGCATGGGTGGATGGCCACCAAGCGTGGTTCGATTCGCTCTGGGAACATTTAGGTGAATAATTCAGGCTCCCTCACAACCACTTCGGGTCGACGGAATCAGGCTTTCCGGGGAAATCTCTGTGGTGGCCTCCAGCAGTCGTCGACCCGACATAAGGTGTGCCCCACCTTTACTGGATCAGATCAGGTCAGGGCGCCTTTCGGAACCACCTGATGCTCTAGGTGTTCCGGGAGGACCGTGCTCGCCCCATTCTTTGCCGACGACGAGTTCGTCCGGCTAGCGCAGAGGTCCAGCCTTATCGGCGCCGGCCACCACCATCAGAACCACGTGGTGCGGCTCAACGAACCGATGCCGGCCTGCCTGCCGGACATCCAGCCCGGAACCCCCGTGCTGGTTCGTATTCCCCGGCCCGAGGCCATCCCGGTGGTCATCAGGACCTGGCCGGACGAGGCCGAACTTCTGCGCTCCCTGGACGGCCGCCTGTCGCAGGTCCCGAAGTGCCTGGCCAGGACACCGTGCGCGACGGTGCTCAGCTATACCGAAGGTGTCCCGCTGTCCACGCCACACCCGGCGACGAAGGGGCTGCCTCGCTTTCGAACTCTTGAGCTGGCGAGTCTTCTTGCCCGTACCACGACGGTCCCTCGGGACGCACTGCCAGACCTGCCGGCTTTCTGGCCCCGCCGCGACAACGACAGCCGAGGCTTTCTGCATGCCTTGGTACGGCTGACCGACGACCAGATCTTGCTCCCCAACTGGCCGCGCTACGGTGCTCTGTTCACCGAGCTGGGCGTCCCGAAGGACGCTCTGCACCAGCTGGTCGAGAGGCTGCCGCCCCTGACGGACCGCCCCTTCGGGCTGGTCCACGGGGATCTCCACCGGGACAACGTCGTCGTGACAGACGCCCGCAGGCCTCCGCTGATCGCCGTCGACTGGGAACTCGCGACGTTCGGTGACCCCCTGCACGATCTCGCTGTCCATGTAGTCCGCATGCGCTACACGAAACGACAGGCGAGTCGGCTGATCAGGGCGTGGACCAAAGCCGTCGAACAGGTCCGCGCGGCGGCGACCGCGGGCCTGCGGCGCGACCTGCTGCACTACCTCAACTTCGAAAGGGCGCAGTCGGTCTTCCCCGATGTCATCAGAGCCACCCAGCTTCTGCAGTCCACGCCATGCGACGAGCGTACGGCTGACCTCCTCATGAGGAAGGCGGTGAGAGGCGTGCGCCAGGCGCTTGAGACGGCCGCAGCCCCGCTCGGTTTGCGTCGCCTCCCAGACCCGGAGAATGTCCGCGACATCCTGCACCAGTGGCACCCGTCCACACTCTGCCCGTCGTACACGGCCTAGCCGTCACCGTCGGTAATGCCCACGCGCTCACCTTCCAGGCGTCTCGTCAATCACAGGCCCCCGGTGAGGTCGAGGCGACGGTGACCTGGGCGGTCCAGGACCCCGGTTCTCGGGGCGGATCCCAGGTCACGTCGACGCGTACGTTGTGGGACTCATGTGCGAGTCCCGCCACCATGGCCGCCGCGGCGGTCCGTGCCTCGGTGGGGCTGGCGTTGAGCGGAACGTCGGCGAGGCGCCCGCAGAGCACTCCGCCTTCCACGGTGAGGACACTGAGTCGCCAGCCTTCTGGCGTCGCGAGCAGGACGATGTCCTTCGGCATGCCGGAGGGAGGTCGTCTCTTCTTCTCGCGCTTTCGTCTCACCACGGAGCCACCGTAGAGGCAGCAGGCACAAGGACCGCCCCCGCCCACCGTGATGGGCCGGGCCGTCACTCTGCTTCAGGCGGGCCAGTTGACCTGCTTTGTCGGGGCGGTGAGTGTCGCCGGACGAGCCGCACGACGAGGGACACCATCTGCGGCTTTCGTCGTACAGGCCAGCGATTGACTCGACACTGATCCAGCGGATCACGGAGAGAGCCAGCTGCTCGGGTGCCACGTGCGGTGCCCGAGTGGTCCGCTTCGGACCGCCAGCTCGACGGTACCGATCGCGGGCACGCTCCCAACGCGCCTGCGCACGTTGCGAGTTACCTACCGCGCAGGCCTGGTCAGATGCAGATCACGATCTTTCCTCGGGTGCGTCCGCGCTCGGCGTGCGCGTGGGCGTCGGCGATCTGCTCCAGGGGGTAGGTCCGTTCGATGCGGGGTGTGTAGCGGCCTTGCTCGCCCAGTTCCGCCGCCGCGGACAGGAGAGTGGAATCGTTCTCCGCGTTGACGACATGCGTGCCCAGGCGGTGCCCGGCCGCGTGGTCGGCGACCGTCGCGACGCGCTTCGGATCACCTGTGATCGCGACGAGGTCGTCCAGAGAGCCGGAGGCCGCGGTGTCGAGGGCTATGTCGATGCCGTGCGGAGCGAGGGTGGTGAGGCGCTGTGCGAGGCCTGGGCCGTAGGTGGTGGGGACGGCGCCGAGAGACGTGAGGAACTCGTGGTTGCGTTCACTGGCTGTCCCGATCACAGTGGCGCCTTGCGCTACCGCTATCTCGACCGCCGCGCTGCCCACGCCTCCGGCGGCGCCCTCGACGAGAAGGGTGCGCCCCGAGAGGGAACCGAGCGCGTTCAGTCCACCCATCGCGGTCACGGACGCGAGACCGGCACCAGCGGCCTGCTCGTCGTTCCACGTGGCGGGAGTGTGCGCCCAGGCCGAGAGGATGAGCAGCTCTGCGATCGCCCCGGTGACACCGCCCAGTCCGAAGACACGGTCACCGATGCTCACCCCCCGCACCCCGTCGCCGATCTCGTCGACCACACCGGCGCCGTCGCGCCCGGGAACAGCGGGCAACTCCAGGGGAATCAACTGGTGCAGGGCGCCGGCGCGCAGCTTCCAGTCGATGGGATTGACGCTGGCCGCCGCGACGCGGACACGGATCTCACCGGGTCCGGGGTGGGGGTCGGGAGCCAGCTCGATCACCAGGTTCTCCGCTCCGCCGTATTCGTGGAATCGGGCTGCGCGCATGATGGTCTGCCTCACTTTGATGGGCCGGAATGACGTGTTCATCCGACGCCTCGTCACCCTAGAACCTGACGTTGACGTGAGGTGCAAGCCCAAACTCCGCCCGGCCGGAAGAGGGCAGGCGCGGATGGGTGAGGTGGCCGAGCGGGCGGGGTGAGGGCGGGGGCCCGGGCCCTTACGAGGGAACACGCCGCCCGTCACGGTCTACATCCATGTGCCCCCGGGTGGCTCGGCGATCCCGGCGCGACGCGAGGACTGCCGTGCGTACGTGAAGCGGGTGAACGCCCTCGGATCCCCGCCGCCAGATCATGATCAATTTTGGCGTCGCTAACGGCTCGATCGGGCCCAAGAGGTCCTCCTGAAGCGGGTATTGCTAGCCTAAACCTGACGTGAACGTGAGGTATGAGTGGGAAGGGAGTGGCCTGCGCCATGCGCATCGGACAGCTCGCCAGGCGGTCAGGGGTCAGCGTGCGGGCCCTGCGCTACTACGAGGAACAGCGGCTCCTAGAATCGATGCGGACGCCCGGCGGGCAGCGGGACTATCCCGACGAAGCCCTGGAGCGGGTCCAGCTCATCCAGGACCTCTTCGCGGCCGGCCTCTCCAGCCGTACCGTCGTCGAACTCCTGCCGTGCGTGAGCACCGGCGTCGCGACTCCCGCCATGCTCGACCAGCTCATCGTCGAACGCGACCGCATCGCCGCACGCATCCAGGACCTGACCCGGGCCAAGACCAAACTCGGCCGCGTGATCGAGAATGTGACCGCGGCGAACGTGGCGCAGGACTGATCAACCCGCCGTGAGGGGACGGGGCCCTCATCTATCCGGCATCTACCGGGCGACGTCGCGCGTGCAGGCCGGGGGCTCGCTACGCGGTCGGGTCCGTGAGCGCCATCGCCACGCCGGGTCAGCGGCGAGGAGGCGGCGTCCTCGCCATCGGCCCCGACGAGGTTGCTGGCAGGGGTGGCGGACCGCTGCCCGTGGAGGCCCTGCACGGCATCGGACCCCGCCAGGCGTCGGTGCGGTGCTGCGCGACTACGGCATTCACTGTGTCGGCCCGCTGGCCGCGGTTCCGCCTGCCACGATGCCCGCCTGCTGGGCGGGGGCGCGGCGCGGGCCGGATCGCCGCCGAGCGTGCCCCCGGCCTTGATCCCCGCCCCGTCATCTTCCGCGCCCTGGCCGCCTTAGCCGCCGTCCGCCGTAGTTTCCGACCGGCACGTCATCGACTGTGCCGCCGTTCACGCGGTCCGGGTCGACCTCCTCATCAGTGGCGATCAGCCCGCCGAGCAGATCAGCCTCGACAGCGCATGCGAGGACCGCTTGATTGCCGAAGACGCCATCGACCGTATCCGCGGGAAGTTCGGCCCCCGAATCGTCGGCCCGGCCGCCATTTACCGCCGCGCCTCATGACCGGCCCACGCACGGGAGTTGAAGGGTGATCCTCAACCCGCCCGTCCTGAGCCCCGCTGCGGCACAGCAACTGCCGCACAGGCCCTACGTCCAGGCCGTCGACGCAACCCTCACCCGCCGGGGCGTCCCACCCGGGCAGATCGGTGCCGACCGCAGCCACCCCCCCGATCCGCGCCTTGTTGTAGCTCGTCCTCAACTGGGGCATCAGCCGCACCGCGAGCAGACACGGCCTGCGCAGCTGCAGAACCTGCGACAGCCACCGAGGCGCGAACACCGATCCAGCGCTGCTCAGCGCCGCCGGTACGGCCACCCGGTCGGGTCCGCTCGGACAGCCGCAGCAGGTCCGTCGATGAGACGCTGAAGGCGGGGCGCCGGGGGTTGGTCGATGACCATCCCGACACTGTGCGCACGGCAGTGCTGTCGCTGTTCTCAAGCTGATGAGCGGAGCCGACGTCCCCCTCTACGATGGCGGCCTGGCCGCCGTATGGAGCGGCGAACCGACGCTGGCCCGTTGCGAGGCCGGCTAGGAGGACGGTGGCTCATGGCGTACGACAGGGAGCTCGCAGACCGCATTCGTGAAGCCCTTGCAGGAGTGGCGCAGGTGCGCGAGGTGCCCATGTTCGGCGGGCTCAGCTTCATGGTCAACGGCAAGATCGCCGTTACCGCGAACGCAGGTGGTCAGCTCATGGTCCGCTGTGATCCCAACAGAATCGAGGCCCTGCTCGAGCGCGAAGGTGCCAGCTGGCCGGAGATGCGTGGCCGCAAGATGAGTAAGGGCTGGATCGTTGTCGGCGATGGCGGCACTGCGTCGGACCAGGCATTCAACTTCTGGTTGAACGAGGCGCTCGAATACAACACGAAGGTAAGCGCCGACGGTTGACCTGGCCCTGCTTGGCGTGTGCCCCCCTCGCGGACCTGGGACGCTGGCTGGAGGATCAGACCCAGATGCGCTGAAAGCCCTTCTCCCGCCTGGAGGAGGCCCGCGCATCGAGCGCTTTCTCGCAAGTCCGCCCACTGCTCGCGCGTGTCAACGCGACCGCAAGCCAGGACCGCACCGCCACGGAGATCACCCTTGTCGACATGGCGGCAGGGCACCTCGCCGAACAACAACCGGCCTACGCGGAACAGCTGCAAGCGGAGACGGCCGAGCAGCAGGACGTGCGGGGTCTGTGGGCCACCAACCGGGTGCGGACGCCGTTGGCGACGCTGCGGGGGACCAAGTCCCGGTGGGTGATGCGCAAGCTGGTGTGGGAGCTCCTGCACGCCGCATCAGAGGCCGGCGACCACATCGCCGCCACCAGCCCACTCATCAGCCGGTGCGCAGTCATGGCAGGGTGCACGCCCAGCCCTGGACAGGAGGATGTCGCCGGGGGAGGGGGCACGCCGCCGCGATCCTCCGCGTATCCATGGCATTGGTCTCGTTTCAACGAATGGACCGCGTCGCCCAGGGTATTGACCGGCTCGGCGAGGCACGTGGAACGAGCTGCGCATGAGTGCGCGAGGCGGGGAGTGAGATCAATGGGTGAATGGTTGCGCCGACATCCGGTGGAGGAGCCGGTGGCCAGCCGCCTGGTTTGCCTGCCGCACGCGGGCGGGACCGCTGGTTCCTACGCCGGCTGGGCAGGTCGGCTGCCGGCCGGGGTGGAACTCGTCGCGGTGCAGTACCCGGGCCGACAGGACCGGCTGGCCGAGGAACCCATCGGGGTCATGGCGGAGATGGCCGACCAACTGGCGCAGGCACTACGTCCGTTGACGGACCTTCCCATGGCACTCTTCGGGCACAGCATGGGAGCCATCGTGTCCTACGAGCTGGCCAGCCTGCTGGAGCGCGCGGACGGCTTCGTGATGGACCACGTCTTCGTCTCCGCGCGGCCCGCCCCCCACCGGGCCCACGGGGAGCAACGGCACCGGTTGGGCGACGAGGACCTGATCGCGGCGATGCGGCGGCTGGGTGGGCCGGACGTCGTGGTGTACGACCATCCGGAGCTGCTGCCCGTCATCCTTCCGCCGCTGCGGGCGGACCTGGCCCTGCTGGACCGCTACCGGCCGGAGCAGTTGACACCGCTTCGGGCGCCCATCACGGCGTTTGGCGGTGAGGCGGACGAGACGTGTCCGGTCGCCGAGCTGGCCTCCTGGGCGGAAGTCACGAAGGCCGGCGCCCGGGTCCGGACGTTCCCAGGGGGGCACCACTACCTACGGGAGCGCGAGGACGAGGTACTCAGAGCCGTATGTGCGGACCTGGCGCCGACCCCATGATGTGACGCGAAGGGCGCCGGGCGTCCAGAGATTCTCTCGGCGTCCGGCGTCATGCCGCGAGTTCGGCAGAGACCGCGCCTCGTCGCGGGTGCCTCGGAGTCGTAGCCGAGGTGGCCGGGCGGGGGAGGGCGACGGTTATGAACGCGCCCCCGTCGCCAAGGCGATGTCTTCCTCGGCGGCGACGGCCGGGTCGGGGCCGACAGCGGTCCGGTTCGCGGGTCGCCCGTTGGCCCGCAGGGGGCGGCGCCGTTCACCGTGACTGGGGAGGTCTCCACTACTTCTCCTTGCGAGCCGCTGGGGCTCCCGGCGGTGACGGTCTTTCGATGCCGCGGTGACCGGCGGAAAGTGCTGCCTCACGCACGTGATCGGCACGCGTGCCACGGGGTCCGGCCAGGCAGTCGGGAACCAGTTAAGTTCACCCCGCTTCCCTGCTAACGGCCCGTCGTTCATTTGGTGACGCCGACTCAACTCGGTCGGCCACCCAACAACAACATGGCGCACGCGCACATCAGGCGAGTGCCACCGAAGGATCACGGCGAGGGCCCGCTGCCCACCCGCCCCAGACCGCATCGCGTCTCACCGCGACTCGCGGACCGCCGGAACCCCCGCGGGGCATCGCCCCGTGGTCACGCCACGCGGTATCGCTCGGCTCGATCCGGACGGCGGCTAGCCTCGCCCCGCCTCGCCTCGTCCGCGTGTCCTGGGTGCGCCCCCGCCCTTCCGCACGCCTTCCCGCCGACCATCGATGGCGCCAGGCGCTCACCCCGGTGGCTTCAGCGCGGCGGACCGGCAGGCAGGTGTAGTGATCGCAACTCCCGTAGCGGCGCCCGACGCTGGCAGAGCCGGGCGCACACCCGCGCACACCGCGCACAGGAGAGAGAAGTGCGCCCAGCGCGCCCCCGATGCGCTCCCGGCGGGATTCGGCCGAAAGCAGTGTCGAGACTCGGCCGTGCTTCCGTGGCGGCAGCAGTCGACTACCGGGCTCCGCGAGGAGGGTCCCCGGCGGCGGACGACCCTGGAATCAGGTGTTCCGATTCTTTCCACGTGCGTTCGTACCGCCGTGGCGAACGATCTCTGTGCAGGTGAGGCGAGTTGCGGGCGGTGTGCGCTTAAGGGGAATTGTGGGTTCAGCATGTGGGGTTGTTTAGCCATCTGTTCGCCGGGCACGCGTGCAGGGCGATGTCGACGGGTTTGCTTCGGCCTGCCCGAGGTCCCTGAGAGATGCCTTGTCGGAATACCCCTCCGTTCAACTTGAGGGGGTTGCCGTCGGTTGACCCACCGTGAAGACTATCGCCGAGTTCGACCGGGTCGAAGGTGCTCGTCGCGAGTAAGGCCCTGCCCTGACCGGCGGGGATGCGCAGCCTTGCAGGGAGCCGCAAGGGCGGGACCACCCAAGGGCCCGCCCTATATAAAGGCAAGCGGAAGTCGCCGTACGGCACTTGCGCGGTGCGTTCACTGGAGATGTGTGATGTCGGCTTGGTGTGCACCACAAGTACCGCCGTTTGTCCAAGGGATGGTATGGAGTCGATGTGGTCCGCAGTGCATGGGGTGAGGCGGGTGGCGGCCCCGGGTAAGGCACGGCAAATGGCTGTTCGAATCGGTCGGAGCCGCGCCGGTTCGCGAAACGCTTGACGCGGCAATTCGAGCTGCTCACTGCTCCGAGGCATCGGCCGTTTGGCCACTCGTGCAGAGCCGGTTGCCTGTCATGAGCGCCCCGGGTCCCATGCGCGACCCGCGTCCGGGGCCGCGGCTCCCCGTCGACCGACCCGCTTGTGGATGCGCTGTCCCCGCGTTCCCCACGAAGGAGAAAAGGTGACCGGCAACCCATCGGTCCAGAAGAACTCGCCGTTCGACAGACTGAGCGAGCGATGGCAGTCCTTACGTGCCTGCGGTCCCGTTCATTACGACGAACGGCAGGGCGCGTGGCAGGTGGTGGACTACTCGTCGGTGGCCGGGATTCTCGCGGACCCGGCGACGTATTCCTCCGACTTCTCGTCGATCGGGCCCACCCAGGAGGACTTCGAGGTCTTCCGGCAAGGCAATTTCGTCGGCATGGACCCGCCGGAGCACCGCAAGCTCCGGACGCTTGTCAGCCAGGCGTTCACTCCCCGCACGGTGATGGGGCTGGAGCCGCGTATCGAATCTGTGTGCGGCCGGTTGCTGGATGACGTCGCCGACCGTGACCGGTTCGACCTGGTCGACGCCCTCGCCTACCCGCTCCCCATCATCGTCATCGCCGAACTGCTCGGTATCCCGGCCACGGACCACAAGCTCTTCCAGGAGTGGGCGGCCACCCTGTTCGGCGGGGACGAACTCGGCGAGTCGCCCAGCATGGCCGACCTGGAGCGCGCCCTGAACGCCATCGCCCCGACGGTGCGGGAGATGAACGGCTACGTCCTGGACCATATCCGCAGGTGTCGAGCGCGGCCGGGGGACGATCTGACCAGCAAGCTGGTGGCTGCCGAAGTGGACGGTGTCCGCCTGGAGGACCAGGAGATCGTCGGTTTCGTCGCGTTGCTGCTGGTCGCCGGGCACATCACCACCACGGCCCTGCTGGGCAACGCTGTCGTCACGTTCGACCGGCACCCCGGCACACTCCAGGCGTTGCGTGCCGACACCGGGCGGCTGCCGGAGGCCATCGAGGAGGTGCTGCGCTGGCTGCCCCCCTTCGCGGAACTCGGCCGGCGCACCACGCGCCCGGTGGTGATCGGGGATCAGGAGATTCCCGAGGGCGCGATGGTGGTGGCTCACCTGGGCGCCGCCAACCGCGATCCCGCCCGCTTCGACGAACCGGACGTCTTCGATCCGGCCCGAAACCCCAACCCCCATCTGACCTTCGGTCACGGCATCCACTTCTGCTTCGGCGCCCCCCTGGCCCGCCTGGAGGCGCGGATCGCGCTTCGGATGCTGCATGAACGTTTCTCCAGCGTGGCTGTCCCTGACTACGACGAGGTCACCTTCCAGAACCCGGCCGTCATCGTCGGCGTACGCCACCTGCCGGTCGAGGTCGCAAGGCCTTAGCGCGCACCGAAGCGCACCCGCATCGAAGCGCACCGCGCCGCACCGAAGAGCGCCCACCGCACCAAAGCGAACCCGCACCGCACCGCATCGAAGAGCACCCGCAAGGAAGCGCACCCGCACCACACCCGCACCGACGCGTCCGGCCGAACCGCTCATCCCCATCGGCCCTCGCGTCATGTCCATGGAACACAGTCATCGGGAGTCCCCTTCACATGCACTACCCCACCGCCGCTCTAGACGCCGCCTCACGACCGTCCCTCTTACGTCAGGCGTTGCAGCACAGTCTCGACACCCTCGCGCGAACCCACCGCGTGCCCGGCGCCCACCTGGCCGTCGACACCGGGACGGAGGTCGTCAGCGTGCACACCGGGACGGCCGACGCCATTCGCGGCACCGCGTTCACGGCCGACACCGCCGTGCCGCTGGGGAGTGTCACCAAGACCTACACGGCCGCCACCGTGATGCTGCTGGTCGACGACGAGGATCTCGACCTCGACGAGGCCGTCGCCGACAACCTCCCGGAGTTCGAGGACATACCCAAGGTGACCGTGCGTCACCTTCTTTCCCACACGGCCGGTCTGCCCACCGGCCCCGACTCGGACACCGCGGCGGGCATGACGGCCTCCCGCTATCTGTCGACACAGTGCACCGCGGAGAACGCGCTGTTCGCACCCGGGACGGACTTCTCCTACTCCAACGTCGGTTACGTGGCGGCGGGACGGCTGATCGAGGCCGTGACGGGCATGACCTGGCAGGAAGCCGTCCGGGTCCTGCTCCTGGAGCCCCTGGGCACCACGCCCGCCTTCCTCGGCGCGAGTGCCCCCGGCCGCCCGACCGCCACCGGACACGCCCTCAACACCGCGACGGGCGCCATGCGGCCGGCCCGCCAGAACCTCGCCCCCGTCGAGGCCCCGGCGGGCGCCCTCCTGGCCGGGGCCCATGATCTGCTCGCCCTGGGCAGGGCCCTGATCGGCCGGTCCGCCGTCGTCCCGCCCACCGTCGCCGCGCTCATGCGGCGCCCCGAGCCGGACATCGAGGCCGGACCCCTGGCGGACGCCTGGGGGCTGGGGGCCGCCCTCTACCAGCAGGACGGCCGATGGTGGTGTGGCCACGACGGGAACGCCCAGGGCACCTCCTGCCATCTGCGCGCGGAGCCGCGCAGCGGTGTCGTGGTCGCCTTCACCGGCAACGCCGGTGGTGCCACCGCCCTGTGGCGGGACCTGGCCGACACCCTCACCCGGCTCACCGGCATGCGCGTGCCCGCCACTCCCGCGAGCGTCGACCGGGGTCAGCCCGTCAGCCTCCCCGAATGCGCCGGGACGTACCGCAACGGGACGACCGAGTACCGGATCAGCCTCGACCCGGACGGCCGGCCCTCGCTGTCGATCGACGGTGACCTGCCGCTGCCGCTGGTCTGTTATCCCGATCTGACCTGTGACCTGGTCGACCCGGTCACCGGCCGGAGGGAACCCGGCGGACGTTTCCACCGCGACCCCGTCGACGGAAGCGTCGACCGCGTGCAGATCTCCGGTCGTACGGCCCGTCGCGTCGGCACCGCCTGACCCACGGCGGTTCCGGCAGCCCCACCCCAGCCGTCCCGGCGTATCCGGACGCACCTCTCCCCGCCTCGAAGAGCAGCCAGCGCGGGGGGTTCCGGTGCGCCCGGGCGGCTCCCCGCGCCCGCGCGTCCCCGCATCGTCACCGCTTTCCGAGGACTCCCCATGACGGACCTGCACAACTCGCCCGACTCGACGTCCCCCTCCACCCGGGTACACGACGTCACCGCAGCCGGCGGCACGGCGGTGCCGCCCCGGCCGCTCGGTGAACTGTTCGAGGCGTGGGTGAGCCGTACGCCGCACGCCCCGGCGGTGACCGACGGCCGACGGACGTGGTCCTACCGGGAGTTGGCCGAACGGACCGGGCGCCTGGCCGCCGATCTCGTCCGGCGCGGGGCCGGGCCGGAGCGGACGGTCGCACTGGTCCTGCCGCGCTCCCTCGAGCTGATCGCCGCCGAGCTGGCCGTGGCCCGGGCGGGTGCCGCGTTCCTGCCCGTGGACCCGCAGTACCCGGAGGAACGGCGCGCGTTGATGCTGCGGGACGCGGCACCGGCCGTCGTCCTCGACGACCCGGCCGGCGTACGCGCCGTCATGGAGGCCGCCGACGACGCCCCGAGACCGTGCCCGCGGGTGGACGCCGACCATGCCGCCTACGTCATCTACACCTCGGGCTCGACCGGAACGCCCAAGGGCGTGACCGTCACCCACCGGGGCATCTCCGCCTTCACCGCGGGCGCGGCCGAGCAGTACGCCGTGGGCCCGGGCGACCGGGTGCTGCAGTTCTCCTCGCCCAGCTTCGACGCTTCCGTGCTGGAACTGTTCATCTCCGTGCTGTCCGGCGCCACCCTCGTCGTCCCGCCGGACGGCCCCTGGCTGGGCGACGAACTCGCCTCCGTGGTCAACGAGCACCGCATCACCCACGCGCTGATCCCGCCGGCCGCCCTCGCCACCCTGCCCGACCCGGCGCGGATCGACGCGGGCCGCCTGCGCACGCTGATCGTGGGAGCGGAGGCCTGCCCGGCGGAACTCGTGGACCGCTGGGCGCCCGGCCGCCGGATGATCAACTCGTACGGGCCCACCGAGACGACCATCGTGGCGTCCTGGACCGGGCCACTGGCGGCGGGCAGCGGGACCCCGGGCATCGGCACCCCCCTTGCCGGCACCGAGGTGCACGTACTGGACGCGGCCCTGCGGCCGGTGCCGCCCGGAGCCGACGGTGAACTGTTCGTCGGCGGCGCGGGAGTGGCCCGCGGCTACCTCCACCGGCCCGGCCTCACCGCCGGACGGTTCGTCGCCAGCCCCTTCGGTCCGCCCGGTGCCCGGCTCTACCGCACCGGCGACCGGGCCCGCTGGAACGCGCGCGGCGAACTGGAGTACCTGGGCCGGCTCGACCGCCAGGTGAAACTGCGCGGCTACCGTATCGAGCCCGGCGAGATCGAGGCCGCGCTGCGGCGCTTCACCGGTGTGCGCGACGCGGTCGCCGTGGTGCGCGAGGACGAACCCGGGCGGCGTCGGCTCGTCGGTTACGTCACCCCCGCCGATCCCGAACAGCCTCTCGACTCCGATGAGTTGAGAGAGAGGGTCGCCGCTGTCCTGCCGCCGCACATGGTGCCGTCCGTCGTGGTCGTCCTCGATGCCCTGCCGCTCACCCCGCAGCACAAGATCGACCTGGGTGCCCTGCCCGCGCCCGTCCGCGCGGCCGGCCGCAGGCATGTGGCGCCGCGCACCGAGCGGGAACGTGTGCTCGCCGAGGTCTGGGCGGACGTCCTGGGGGCGGATGCCGTCGGCGTCGAGGACGACTTCTTCGATCTGGGTGGGGACTCGATCCTCGCCGCCCGCGCCCTGGCCCGCATCCGCGAGGAACTCGGCGCCCGCCTGTCCATCCGGGACGTGTTCACCGCGCGTACGGTCGCCGCCCTGGCCCGGCTGCTCAGCGCCCCCTTCGACGCGGTGGCCGAGGACCCGATCCCGGCCGTCCCGCGCGACCGGCCGCTCCCGCTCTCCAGCGCCCAGCGGCGCCTGTGGTTCCTGAACGACCTCGCCCCGGGCAGCACCGAGTACAACACCGGCGCGGCGCTGCGGCTGCGCGGCGACGTGGACACCGCGGCGCTGGCCCGCGCCCTCGACAAGCTGGCAGCCCGTCACGACGCGCTGCGCACCACCTTCGCCACCCAGGACGGACACGGCGTACAACACGTTCACCCGCACGCCGACCTGCCGCTGCGCACCGCCGACGTGACGCACCTGCCCGCCGCCCGGCGCGACGAGGAGGCCGAACGGCTGCTCACCGAGGAGCTGGAGCACCCCTTCGATCTGGCGGCCGGCCCGCTCACCAGGGCGCTGCTCGTCCGCCGCGGTGCCGACGACCACCTCCTGCTGCTGGCCCAGCATCACATCGTCACCGACGGCTGGTCCGTGGGCATCCTGACCCGTGATCTGGCAGCGCTGTACCGGGCCGAGGTGACCGGCACGGCGGACGGGCTGCCCGCACTCGGCGTGCAGTATCCGGACTTCGCGGTGTGGGAGCGGCGACAGGGCTCCGCCGACAGGGAAGCGGAGGACCTCGTCTACTGGAAGCGGCACCTGGCGGACATGCCGCAACTGGAGCTGCCCACCGACCGGCCCCGGCCCGCCGTGCGCACCACGGTCGGCGCCGCGCACCGCCGGCACCTTCCGACGGAGCTGGTCGCGCGGCTGCGGCACCTGGCGGGGGAGCGCGGTACGACCGTCTTCACGCTGTTCGCCGGGGCGGCGGCGGTGCTGTTCTCCCGGTTCTCCGGCCAGCGGGACGTCGCCTTCGGCACCGTCACCACGGGGCGGGAGCGCCGCGAACTGGAGGACGTGGCCGGGTTCTTCGCCAACACCGTCGTACTGCGCAGCGAAGTGGACGACGCCGCGACCCTCGACCGGTTCGTGGAGAGCATGCGGGCGACGGTGCTGGACGCCTTCGCCCACGACGCGGTGCCCTTCGACCGGGTGGTGGAGGAACTCGCCCCGCCCCGGGATCCCAGCCGGACCCCGCTGGTGCAGGTGCTCGTGGTGCAGCAGACCGCCCTGAGCGACCCGCCGCCCGCCGGCGGGGTGCGGATCGAACAGCATCCGCTGCCCCGCCCGGCCGCCCGCTTCGACCTGGTGCTGGAGTTCACGCCGCGTGCCGACGGCAGCTGCGAGCTCACCGCCGAATACAGCACCGGCCTGTTCGACGCGGAGACGGTCGCCCGGATGAGCCGCCACCTGCTGCGGCTGCTGGAGGGCATCGCGGACGGATCGCACCGCACGGTGGGCGAGCTGGCCCTGCTGTCGGAGGACGAACGGCGCACCATGCTGGAGGTGTGGAACCCGCGGGCCGCCGACACCCGCCGCGCGCCGGGCAGCACCCTGCCGGCGCTCTTCGAGGCGCAGGTGGCACGGACACCCGAGAACACCGCCGTGGTGTGCGGCGCCGAGCGCCTGGACTACGCCGAGGTCAACCGGCGCGCCAACCGGCTCGCCCGCGTGCTGGCCGCCCGCGGGGCCGGGCCCGAGACGCTGGTGGCGCTGTGTCTGCCGCGGACGGCGGACCTGCTGCCGGTGCTGTGGGCCGTACTCAAGTCAGGCGCGGGCTACCTGCCGGTGGACCCCGCCTACCCCGTCGAGCGCATCCGCTTCATGCTCGACGACGCCGCTCCCGCTCTCGTCCTGGCCACCCGCGAGACCGCCGGCGCGCTGCCCGAGGACCGCGCCGCGCTGCTCCTGGAGGACTGCCTCGCCCAGGACGCCGCCGACGGCGACCTCACCGACGCCGACCGGGCGCGGCCCCTCGACCCCGAGCATCCCGCGTACGTCATCTACACCTCGGGCTCGACGGGACGCCCCAAGGGTGTCGTGGTCACCCACCGCAGTGTCGCGGCCCTCGCGGCATGGGCGGGGGAGCGCTTCGGCCCCCGGCGGCTGGCCCACGTGGTGGCCTCCACCTCGCTGAACTTCGACGTGTCGGTCTTCGAGATGCTCTGCCCGCTGCTCGTGGGCGGCGGCGTCGAGGTGGTCGCCGACCTCCCGGCCCTCGCCGACTCCACCGAACCCCGGCGCGCCGGACTGGTCAGCGGCGTGCCGTCGGTGATCTCCCGCATGCTCACCGAGAGCGGGGCGGCCGTGGCGGCGGACACCGTCGTCCTGGCCGGTGAGGCGCTTCCCGCGCAGACCGTGCAGGACCTGCGGCGGGCCATGCCGGACTGTGAGATCGCGAACATCTACGGCCCTACCGAGGCCACGGTCTACGCCACCGCGTGGTTCGCCGGCCCGGCGGTACCGGACCAGGCCCCGCCGATCGGCAGGCCCGTCGCCACGACCCGGGCCTACGTCCTGGACCGCCTGCTGCGCCCCCAGCCGCCCGGTGTGACGGGAGAGCTCTACCTGGGCGGCGGGGGGCTGGCGCGCGGCTACCTGGGACGCCCGGGGCTGACCGCCTCCCGGTTCGTGGCCGATCCCTTCGGCGTGCCGGGGGACCGCATGTACCGCACCGGAGACCTGGTGCGGTGGACCACCGACGGTGAGTTGCAGTACCTGGGCCGTACCGACCAGCAGGTCAAGGTGCGCGGCTTCCGCATCGAACTGGGCGAGGTGGAGGAGGCGCTGCGCGGTGTCGACGGTGTGGCGGAGGCGGCGGCCACCGTCCGGGAGGACGACGGCCGTCGTCGTCTGGTCGGCTACGTCGTTCCCGCGCCGGACGCGCACCTGGATCCGGAGGGGGTGCGCCGCACCCTCGGCCGCACCCTGCCCGACTACATGGTGCCGGCGGCCGTCCTGGTCCTGGCCGACCTGCCCCTGAACCCCAACGGCAAGCTGGACCGGAGCCGTCTGCCGGACCCGGGGCCCGCACGGAGCGGTACGCACCGCGTGCAGCCGCGCACGCCCACGGAGCGCACCCTCGCCGCGATCTGGGCGGACATCCTGCGCGTGGACCGGGTCGGGGTGGAGGACAACTTCTTCACGCTCGGCGGCGACTCCATCCTCAGCATCCAGGTGGTGGCCCGGGCCCGCCAGGCGGGGCTCACCGTGACCTCCCGGGACGTCTACCATCACCAGACGATCGCCGCCCTCGCCCGCTGCGCCGACGCGGCCGGCGACCGGCGGCCCGCCCTCCCGGACGCGGTGCCCGCCACCGGCCCCGCGCCGCTCACGCCCATCCAGCGCTGGCTGTTCGACAGTGCGGCCGACCGCGCGGACGTCTTCGCCCAGACCCTGTCCGTCCAGCTTCCCGACACGGTGGACCCGGTGGCGCTGGAGGACGCCCTCAACGACCTCGTCTCCCACCACGACGCCCTGCGCTCCCGCTTCCTCACCGAAGAGACCGGCGAGGACACCGGCGACGGCCCCGACGCAGCGCCCCGCACCGCATGGCGCGTCGAGGACCGGGCACCGCGCCTCCGTCTGGGCCGCCACGCCGGCCCCGACACCGACACACCGCACCACGGCCCCTTCGACCTGCGCCACGGCCCGCTGCTGCGTGCCGTACTGCACGACCGCGGCCCCGGCCTGCCCCGCGTGCTGCACCTCGCCGTTCACCACCTCGTCGTGGACGGCGTCTCCTGGCGCGTGCTCCTGGAGGACCTCGACCGCGCCTACCGCGCCCGCCGGGAAGGCCGCCACGGGCAGACGGCGTTGCCCGCCAAGACCTCGCCGCTGCGGCACTGGGCCCGGCGCCTGTCCGCCCACGCGGCCGACGGCGGCTTCGACGACGAGGTCGCGTACTGGACCGACGCCGTCGCGGGCGCCGGTGCGGCGCTCCCGGCAGACGGGGAAGGCGCCAACACCTACGCCTCGGCGCGTTCGGTGACCGTCCGCCTCACCCCCGAGGACACCTCCGCCCTGCTGCGCACCCTGCCGGACACCTACCGCACCCGGGTCAACGACGTGCTGCTGAGCGCGCTCGGCCGGGTGCTGTGCGCGTGGACCGGGCAGGAGCGGGTGCTGGTGGACGTCGAGGGACACGGCCGCGAGGAACTCTTCGCCGACGTGGACACCAGCCGTACCGTCGGCTGGTTCACCACCCGCCATCCCGTCGCCCTCGCCGTCCCGCCCGACGCCGACTGGGACGTCGTGCTCAAGCAGGTCAAGGAGCAGCTGCGGGCGGTACCCCGGCACGGGGTCGGACACGACGCCCTGCGCTACCTGACCCGCCCGCAGGCCCTGTCCGGGGCGCCGCAGGCGCAGGTCAGCTTCAACTACCTGGGCCGGTTCGGCCTCCCCGACACCGGGGGCCTGTACGCGGGTGCGTTCCGCCCGCTGGAACTGGACGCCCACCCCTCGGCGGTACGTCCGCATCCTCTGGAGGTCGTGGGCCAACTGGACGGCGACGCACTGGAGTTCACCTGGTTCTACTCCGAGGACCTGCACACCGGGACCACCGTCGCCGATCTGGCCGCACGCTTCGCCGACGCTCTGGCCGGCATCGCGCGCCACGCCGGCCGGCCCGGCAGCGGCGGACGCACCCCGTCGGACTTCCCCCTGACCCGCCTCGACCAGGCGACCGTGGACCGGATCGTGGGGGACGACCCGGGTGCGGTGGAGGACGTCCACCCGCTCACCCCCACCCAGACCGGCATGCTCTTCCACGGGCTCTCCCAGGCCGACGAGGGCGTCTACTTCCAGCAGTTGACCTTCGAGCTGGACGGCGTGGCCGACCCGGCCGCGCTGGCGGCGGCCTGGCAGCGCGTCACGGATCACACGCCCGTGCTGCGCGGACGCGTCTGCTGGCAGGACGTGCCCGAGCCGCTGCTGGTGGTGCAGCGGCACGCCCGCGTCCCCGTGACCCACCTGGACTGGCGCGACCTGCCGGAGCGGGAGCGCGAGACCCGGCTGCGGCAGCTGCTGGACCGGGACCGTGAACAGGGCATCGACCTGACCCGGGCCCCGCTCCAGCGGCTGGTGCTCGCGAGGATCTCCGACAGCGGCGTACGCGTCGTGTGGTCCTTCCACCACCTGCTGCTGGACGGCTGGAGCCTGTTCCAGGTGCTGTCCGACGTCTTCGCCGGGCACGCCACGGGCGGCAGTGAGCCCCTGCCCGACCGGCGCCCGTTCCGTGACTACGTGGCCTGGCTGCGCGACCGTGACGGGGCGGAGGCCGACCGGCACTGGCAGTGCCGCCTCGCGGACCTGGACGAGGCGACCGCGCTGCCCTACGACCGCGAGCCACGCGAGAGTCACCGCGCCGAGTCCATGGCGGCGGTCCGCGGCACCGTGGACGCGCCCACCACCCGCACCCTGGAGGAGCTGGCCAGGACGGCGGGGCTGACCCTCAACACCCTGGTGCAGGGCGCGTGGGCGCTGCTGCTGAGTCGGCAGGCCCGCAAGCCCGACGTGGTGTTCGGCACGACCGTCTCCGGGCGGCCGCCCGAGCTGCCGGGAGCCGACGCGATGACCGGCCTGTTCATCACCACCCTGCCCACGCGGGTCACGGTGCCGCACGACCGGGCGCTGCTCGACTGGCTGCGCGACCTCCAGAAGGACCAGAGCGAGGACCGCCGCTTCGACCATGTGCCGCTCACCCGCATGAAGGACTTCACCCGACTCCCGGAGCGGGCACCGCTGTTCGACAGCATCGTCGTCTTCGAGAACTACCCGGTCGACGACGACCTGGCCGCCGCTCACGGACTGCGCCTGACCGGACTGGACGGCATCGAGACCACCAACTACCCGCTGAGCCTCGTGGCCTATCCGGGTGCCGAACTGGGACTGCGGCTGGGCTACGACCCGCGGTTGTTCGACGCCGGGACCGTCGAGCGGATGGTCGAACACCTCACCGTTCTGCTGGCGGGCATGGCCGCCACTCCCGAACTCCCGCCCGCCCGGCTGCCGTTGCTCACGGACGCCCGCCGCCGCCAGGTGGTCGAGGAGTGGAACGACACCGCCACCACCACGCCCGAGACCACGGTGGCGGAGCTGTTCGCCGCACAGGTGCGCCGCACACCGGACGCCGTGGCCGTGGACGCGGACGAGGAACGGCTCACCTACCGGGAGCTCGACGCCCGAGCCGCCCGGTTGGCCGCCCGGCTGACCGCGCTCGGTGTGACGGCCGAGGTCGCCGTGGGCGTGCTCACGGGGCGTTCGGTCGATCTCGTCGTCGTGCAGCTGGCGCTGGTCCGCACCGGGGGCGTGTACGTCCCGCTGGACGGCAGGGCGCCGCGGGAGCGGCTGCGCAGGATGCTCGCCGAGGCGGGCGCGCGGCTGCTGCTGACCGACGCCGAGTGGCAGCGGACGGCGGAGGAGGCGCTGCCCGACGGCACCGTGCTGCGCGCGGCGGACCTCCTGGCGGGTGAACTGCCCGACCCGGACGGCGCCTTCGTGGCGGACGTGCCGGCCGCCCGCCCGGTCCACCCCGACAACGTCCAGTACCTGATGTTCACCTCCGGTTCCACCGGCACTCCCAAGGGCGTGGCGGTACGCCAGCGGGACGTCGCCGCGCTCGCCCTCGACCGCGCCTTCACCGGGCACGACCGGGTCCTCGTGCACTCCCCGCACGCCTTCGACGCCGCCACCTACGAGGTGTGGGTGCCGCTGCTGCGCGGCGGGACGGCCGTGCTGGCCCCGCCGGCCGACGTGGACGCCGCCGTCGTCCGTCACGCGATCACCGAGCGGGGCGTGCGCTGCCTGTGGCTGACTGCGGGACTGTTCCGGCTGCTCGCCCAGGAGGACCCCGCCTGCCTGAATGGCGCCCGCGAGGTGTGGACCGGCGGCGAGGCCGTTCCGGGCGCCGTGGTCGGCCGCGTGCTCGACGCCTGCCCCGGCCTCACCGTCGTCGACGGCTACGGCCCCACCGAGACCACCACCTTCGCGACCCGGCGCGTCTTCCGCGCCGGTGACCCGCTCCCGCCGGTGCTGCCCATCGGGCGCCCGCTCGACAACACCCGCGTGTACGTCCTGGACGACGTCCTGCAGCCGCAACCGCCCGGCATTCCCGGGGAGTTGTACATCGCGGGATCCGGACTGGCCCGTGGCTACGCCGGACGTCCCGGCGCGACCGCGGCGCGCTACCTGGCCGACCCGTTCGGACCGCCCGGCGGGCGGATGTACCGCACCGGCGACATCGTGCGGTGGAGCGCCGACGGCGAACTGCACTTCGTGGGACGCGCCGACGACCAGGTCAAGATCCGCGGGTTCCGGGTCGAGCCCACCGAGATCGAGGCCCGCCTCACCGCCCACCCGGCCGTCGCCGAGGCGGTGGTCTCGGTGTACGAGCCCGCCGGACGCAAACGGCTTGCCGCCCACCTCGTGCCCGCGCCCTCGGCCACCGTGCCGTCCGCCAGCGAGCTGCGCGCGCACGTCGTCGCCGAGTTGCCCGACTACATGGTGCCCGCCGCCTTCGTCACGGTGACCGAGCTGCCCCTGACCGCCAACGGCAAGGTGGACCGGCGCCGGCTGCCCGCTCCCGACTGGGCGGCGGCCGGCGACGCCGAGTACCGCGCGCCGCGCACCGAGGCCGAGCGGATCCTCGCCGGCATCTGGGCGGAGCTGCTCGGCACGGACCGGGTGGGCGCCGACGACAACTTCTTCATGCTGGGCGGCGACTCGATCATCAGCATCCAGGTCGTCTCCCGCGCTCGCGCCGCCGGGATCGCGCTCACCCCGAGGGACCTGTTCCGGCATCCGACGGTCGCCGCTCTGGCCGCCGCGGCGGCCTCGGGCACCGCCGCACCCGTGGCGGGGACGGGCCCGGTCAGCGGTGAGGTCCCGCTCACCCCGATCCAGCACTGGTTCCTCGATCCCGGACCGCGGCGGCCGGAGTTCTTCAACCAGTCCGTCATCGTGGACACACCCGACGACGTCGACCCGGCCGCCCTGCGCCGTGCCCTCGCGGCCGTCTACGCCCACCATGGCGCCCTGCGCTGCCGTTTCACCCGGTCCGCCGACGGCACCTGGCGCCAGGAGTGCGCCGGAGCCAACGAGGAGGCTCCCGAGCTGCTGGAGGTCTGCGACCTGAGCGGACTGCCGGCGACGGCGGCCGAGGAGACCGAGGCCCGCGTCACGGCCGAGGCGCACGCCGCCTTCCGACTGCCGAGCGGACCACTGCTGACGGCCCGCCTGTTCACAGGAACAGGAACAGGAACCGGAAGCGGAAGCAGCACCGGCACCGGAACCAGCGTCGGCACCGCAACCGGAACGGAAACCAGCACCGGAACGGAAACCGGCACCGGCGACACCGAAGGGACCGGCGCCCGGCTCCTCCTCGTCGTTCACCACCTGGTCGTCGACGGCGTGTCCTGGCGCATCCTGCTGGAGGACCTGGAGACCGCCTACGGGCAGGCCCGTGCCGGGGAGCCGGTGCGCCTGCCGGACCGGACGACCTCCGTCCAGGAGTGGGCGCGGCGCCTGCACGCCCACACCGAGGCCGGCGGTTTCGCCGCGCAGCGCGACTACTGGGATGAGGTGGCCCGGCACTGCGCCGCACCGCTGCCGGTGGACGGCGACGGCGGCAACACCATGGCCGACGTGGACGCGGTGACCGTACGCCTGGACCGGCGGCACACCGACGACCTGCTGCGGAAGGTGCCCGGCGTCTACCGCACGCGCGTCGACGACGTCCTGCTGGCCGCTCTCGGCCGGGTGCTGTCCGGATGGACCGGACGGCGTGCCGTCGCCGTCGGCCTGGAGGGGCACGGCCGCGAGGACCAGCTCTTCGACGACGTCGACCTCTCCCGTACCGTCGGCTGGTTCACCACCCTCTTCCCTGTCGCCCTCGACATCCCGGACGGCGACTGGGGAGCGGCCCTGAAGTCCGTGAAGGAGCAGCTGCGTTCCGTGCCCGGGCGGGGCCTGGGACACGGCGCCCTGCGCCGGCTCGCGCGCGACGAGCGGCTGGCCCACGCGCCGATGCCAGCAGTCAGCTTCAACTACCTGGGCCGGTTCGACTGGTCCGCCGGGGGCGGCACGCTGGTGCGTTCCGTACCGGGCGGGCTGGACGGCGCCGAGGCGCCCGAGTCGGTGCGCCCGCACCTGCTGGACGTGGTGGCCCGCGTCGAGGACGGCGAGCTGGAGGTCACCTGGCACTACAGCCGGCACCTGCACCGGGAGGAGACCGTCAGCCACCTCGCGGCCGGCATGCTGCGGGCGCTGGAGGAGGTCGTCGCGCACTGCGCCGACCCCGGGGCGGGCGGCCGTACACCGTCGGACTTCCCGCTGGTCCGCATCGACCAGGCGGCCGTGGACCGGGTGGTCGGCGACGGCCGCGGCGTCGAGGACCTGTACCCGCTGACGCCGATGCAGGCGGGCATGCTGTTCCACAGTCTCATGGACCCCGACAGCCGCACCTACGTCAACCAGGTCCAACTGGTGCTGTCGGGCGTCGGTGATCCGCACGCCCTGGCCGAGGCGTGGCAGGAGACCGTGGACGCCAACGCGATGCTGCGCACCCGCCCGGTGTGGCAGGAGACCGCCGAACCGCTCCAGGCCGTGCAGCGGCGGGCGGCCGTGCCGGTGACCCAGCACGACTGGTCCGGGTGGTCCGACGAGCGGTGCGAGGCGGAACTCGCCCGGCTGGTCGAGGAGGACCGGCAGGCCGGCATCGAGCTCGGGACGGCTCCACTGATGCGCCTGGCCCTGATCCGGCTCTCGCCCGAACGGGTGCGGATGCTGTGGACGTTCCACCATCTGCTGCTCGACGGGTGGAGCGCGGCCCAGGTCTTCGACGAGGTGTGCGAGCGGTACGCGGCGCTCACCACCGGGCGCCGACCCCACGTGCCCGACCGTGCCCGCTTCAGCAACTACCTCGCCTGGCTGGCCCGGCAGGACACCGAGCGGGCGGAGGCGTACTGGCGCGAGGCCCTGGCCGGTTTCCCCGTCGCCACCGAACTGCCGCGCGACCGGCGGCCGGCGGAGGCGCACCGCAGCTCCTCCTCGGGGTCGGTGCGGGTGACGCTCGACGCGGAGGTGTCCGCGAGGCTGCGCCGGACCGCGCAGGAGGCCGGCCTGACCGTCAACACCGTGCTCCAGGGCGCCTGGGCACTGCTGCTGTCCCGTTACGGCGGCGGGGACGACGTGGTGTTCGGCACCACCGTCTCGGGGCGTCCGGCCGACCTGCCGGGCGTGACGTCGATGGTGGGCGTGTTCATCAACACCCTGCCCACCCGGGCGCGGATCGACGGGCGGCGCCGGCTGCTGGACTGGCTGGGTGACCTCCAGGCCGCCCAGTCGGAGTCCCGGCGCCACGACTTCGTCTCGCTCGCCCAGCTCCAGACGTGGAGCGAGGTACCGGGCGGCACCCCCCTGTTCGACAGCATCGTGGTCTTCGAGAACTACCCGTTCGACGCGGACGCCCTGGCCCGGCACGGCCTGGCCATGGAGCAGGAACGCGATGTGGAGCCGACCAACTACCCGCTCAGCGTGGTGGTCGCGCCCGGCGACACCCTGACGGTCACCCTCGACTACGATCCCGCCGCCTTCGACGCCACCACCGTCGACGGCCTCGGCGCGAGCCTGCGCACGCTGCTGACGGAGATGGCCACCGACCCCGAGCGCGACCTGGCCGACCTGCCCCTGATGTCCGGCGAACAGAGCCGCCGTCTGCTGGAACGATTCGGCGGCCCGGTGGCCGAGGCACCGCTGCAGACCCTGCCCGAGGCGTTCCGCGCGCAGGCCGCGCGCGTCCCGGACGCCGTCGCCGTGCTCGGCGACACGGAACAGCTCACCTACCGGCAGCTCGACGAGCGCGCCAACCGGCTGGCCCGGCTGCTCATCGAGGCCGGAGCCGGCCCCGAACGGTTCGTCGCCCTCGCCCTGCCGCGCACCCCGGACCTGATCGTGGCCCTGCTGGCGGTCCTCAAGAGCGGCGCCGCCTACCTTCCCGTCGACCCGGGCTATCCGGCCGAGCGCGTCGCCTTCCTCTTCGACGACGTGCGGCCCGAAGCCGTCGTCACGAGCGCGCAGACGTCCAGCCGGCTGCCGGACGGCCCGTTCACCCGGATCGCCCTCGACGACCCCGCCTGCGCCGCACGCCTGGCCGCGCTGCCCGGCGACGACATCACCGACGAGGAGCGGCACGCAAGGCTGCTGCCCGACCACCCCGCCTACGTCATCCACACCTCCGGTTCGACCGGCCGGCCCAAGGGAGTCGTCGTCGCCCAGGCGTCGGTGCTGGCGCTGACCGACTGGGCCGCGGCCGAGTTCGGCGGGCGGGGCCTGGACCACGTCGTGGCCTCCACCTCGCTCAACTTCGACGTGTCGGTGTTCGAGATCTTCTCCCCGCTGCTGGCCGGCGGCCGTGTCCAGATCGTCCACGACCTGCTGGCCCTCGCCGAACGCGAGGAGCCGTGGCGGGCGGGACTGCTCAGCGCGGTGCCCTCCGCGCTGGGCCGGCTGCTGGCGGAGGACACCGTCCGCGTCACCGCCGACACCGTCGTCCTCGCCGGTGAGGCGCTGCCCGTGCGGACCGTGAGCCAGGTGCGCGCGGCGGTCCCCGGCTGCCGGGTGATGAACATCTACGGCCCCACCGAGGCCACCGTCTACGCCACCGCCTTCACCTGCGACCCGGCCGACCCCGACCGTGTCCCGCCCATCGGCAGGCCCGTCGGCGGAGCCCGCGCCTACGTCCTGGACGCCCGGCTGCGCCCGGTCCCCGCGGGTGCGCCCGGCGAGCTGTACCTGGCCGGAACCGGCGTGGCCCGCGGCTACCTGAACCGGCCGGGACTGACCGCGTCCCGCTTCCCCGCCGACCCGTTCGGACCGCCCGGCAGCCGCATGTACCGCACCGGAGACGTCGTACGGTGGACCGCCGACGGCGACCTGGTGTACCTCGGCCGCTCGGACGACCAGGTGAAGGTCCGCGGCTTCCGCATCGAACTCGGCGAGGTCGAGGCCGCGCTGACCCGGCATCCCCAGGTGTCCGCGGCCGCCGCCCGCGTCGTCGAACACGACGGCCACAAACGGCTGGTGGCGTACGCCGTACCCGACGGCGGCGAGCTGCCCGACTCCGCCGGACTGCGGGACTTCCTCGCGCGTACCCTCCCCGACCACCTGGTGCCCGCGCTCGTCCTTCCGCTGGAGCGGCTGCCGCTGGGGGCCACCGGCAAGCTGGACCGGCGCGCGCTGCCCGACCCCGTGTGGTCGGCTCCGGGCGGGTCCGGTGACCGCCCGCCGCGCACCGAGGCCGAGCGGGCGCTCGCCGCGATCTGGTCGGAGGTGCTGGGCGTGCCCGACGTGGGCGCGCGGGACAACTACTTCGCACTCGGCGGCGACTCCATCCTCGGCATCCAGATCGTCTCCGCCGCCCGCAGGGCCGGCCTCGCCCTGACCCCCCGGCACCTGTTCCAGCACCAGACCATCGCCGAACTCGCCCTGGTCGCCCAAAAGGCGACGGACCGGCCGGCCGTGGGGGAACAGGGCCCGGTCGTGGGAGAGGTACCGCTCACCCCCGTCCAGCACTGGCTGTTCGACACGCTCACCGGCGACCCCGCGCGGCTGACCCAGGCGGTCTCCTTCCACCTGGCCGCCGACACCGACGAGGCCCTGCTGCGGGCCGCCCTGGCCCGCGTACTGGAGCAGCACGACGCGCTGCACCTGCGGTTCGAGCAGAGCGACGACGGGCGGTGGCGGCAGCACGGCACCGCCCCCGGCGAGGCGCTGCCGCTGGAGGTGCACGACCTTGGCGAGGACACGGACACCTCGGTGAGCGACCTGGCCGACCGCCTGTGCGCCGGGTTCGACCTGGCCCACGGCCCCCTGCTCAGGGCCGCGCTGTGCAGGACGGGCGACGCACGGCGGCCCGTGCTGCTGCTGGCCGCCCACCACCTGGTCGTGGACGCCGTGTCCTGGCGGATCATCCTGGAGGACCTCGAGACCGCCTACCGGGCGCTGCGCGCCGGCGAGCCGGCGGACCTCGGGCCGAAGACCACCTCCTTCCGGGCATGGTCGCGACGCCTGAGCGCTCACACCGCGTCCGGCGGCTTCGACGACGAACTCGCCCACTGGCAGGCCCTGTCCGCCGACCCGGCACCGCTGCCGACCGACCTGCCCGGAGCCAACACCGCCGCCGACGAGGAGACGGTGACGGTGAGCCTGGACAGCGACGAGACCCGACGGCTGCTCCAGGACGTGCCGGACGTCTACCGCACCCGCGTCAACGACGTCCTGCTGTGCGCCCTGGGCCGCGTCCTGACCCGCTGGACCGGGCGGGACCGGGTCACGGTGGCGCTGGAGGGCCACGGCAGGGAGGACCTGTTCGACGACATCGACCTGTCGCGGACCGTCGGCTGGTTCACCACCATGTTCCCCCTCGCGCTCGACCTCCCCGGAGACACCGGCACCGGGGCGGCGCTGAAGTCCGTCAAGGAGAGCCTGCGGGCCGTGCCCCGGGGCGGACTGGGCTACGGCGCCCTGCGCCACCTGCACCCCGACCGCGACCGGCTCGGCCTTCCGGGGTTGCCGCAGGTCGGCTTCAACTACCTGGGCCAGCAGGACTGGACCGCCACCGAGGGCGGCCCGCTGCACATGCCGTACGGGGGGCTGACCGGCGGCATCGACCGCGCGGCGGACCGGCCCCACCTCCTCGACGTCCTCGGCCGAGTCGTGGACGGACGGCTGGAGTTCACCTGGTCGTACTCGCGCCAGGTGCACCGGCGGGAGACGGTGGCCCAGCTGGCCGCGGGCATGGCCGGGGAACTGCGGACCATCGTGCGGCACTGTGCCGAGCCCGGCGCGGGCGGCCGTACCCCGTCGGACTTCCCGCTGGCGCCGCTGGACCAGACGGCCGTGGACCGGCTGGTGGGCACCGGCCGCGACATCGTGGACCTCTACCCGCTCACCCCGACCCAGGCCGGCATGGTCGTGCACGGGCTGGACGAACCCGGCCAGGGCATGTACGTCGAGCAGATCACGTTCGTCGTGGACGGGGTGCGCGACCCCGGCCCGCTCGCCGCCGCCTTCCAGCACGTGGTCGACCGCACCCCCGTCCTGCGCACCACGGTCGCGCTGCACGGCGTCCCCGTCCCGCTCCAGGCCGTTCACCGCGGCGCCGTGCTGCCTGTCACCGAGCACGACTGGAGCGCCCTGACCCCGGCCGAACGCGACACGGCACTGGAACGGCTCCTGGCCGAGGACAAGGCCCGCGGCATGGCACTGGACCGCGCCCCGCTGCTGCGCCTGGCCCTGATCCGGCTCGGCCCGGACCAGGTACGGGTCCTGTGGACCTTCCACCACGTGCTGCTGGACGGCTGGAGCGTCTTCCACGTCCTGGCGGACGTCATGGCCGCCCACGAGGCGCTCGCCCGCGGCGAGGAACCCCGGCTGCCGGACCGCCGCCCCTTCGCCGACTACGCCGCCTGGCTCGCCGCCCGGGACACCGCGCCGGCCGAGGAGCACTGGAGGAGCGTCCTCGCGGACCTCACCGCCCCCACACCGCTGCCCTACGACCGCAGGCCGGCCCACGGCTCCGCAGCCCGCTCCGACACCTGGCTGTCGCAGTGGCTGGGAACGGAGGAGACCAAGCGGCTGGAGGACTTCGCCCGCCGCAACCGTCTGACCCTCAACACCGTGGCGCAGGGCGCCTGGGCGCTGCTGCTGTCGCGCTGGAGCGGCGAGCGGGAGGTGTGCTTCGGCACCACCGTCTCCGGGCGGCCCGCCGACCTGCCCGGCGCCGACACCATCACGGGCCTGTTCATCACCACCCTGCCCGCACGGGTCACCGTGGACGGCGGCGCGTCCTTCGACGCCTGGCTGCGGGAGACGCAGACCGCCCGGGCCGAGGACCGCCGCTTCGACCACGTGCCGCTGACCGACCTGCAGGCATGGAGCGCGCTGGACGCCGGCACACCGATGTTCGACAGCCTGCTCGTCTTCGAGAACTACCCGGTCGGGGACGCCACGGCCGGCGCCCACGGCGTCCACGTACGCGACCTCGACGCCCGCGAGGCCACCAACTACCCGCTCACCGTGGTCATCTCGCCGGGTGAACGGCTCGGCGTCGAACTCGGCTACGACCCGCGCTGCTTCGACGCGTCCACCGCGCGGTCCCTGGCCGGTCAGCTCCTGCACACCCTGGGCGAACTGGCGGCCGCCCAGGACGCCGACCGCCTGGACGCGCTCGACATCCTGCCGCCCGAGGAACGGGCACGGCTGCTGCGCGGCCCCGCGCGCCCGCAGCTCGCCCCGGTGCCCCCGGCGACCCTGCCCGCCCTGATCGAGGCGGCGGTGGACCGCCGGCCGACCGCCCCGGCGCTGAGCGCGCCCGGCCTGTCGCTGACCTTCGCCGAGACGGAGGCGCGGGCCAACCGCCTGGCACACCGGCTCGTCGCGCGCGGCGCGGGCCCCGGCACCCTGGTCGCGCTGGTCCTGCCGCGCTCGGCGGACATGGTCCTGGCCCAGCTGGCGGTGGCCAAGACCGGCGCCGCATTCCTGCCGGTCGACCCCGACTACCCGGCCGAGCGGGTCGCGTTCATGCTGCGGGACGCGGCGCCCGCCGTCACCCTCGACGCCGCCGAGGTGGCCGCCCTGCTCGCGGCGCCACCGGACGGCACGGCGGACCACCGGCCCACCGACGCCGACCGCACCCGCCCGCTGGACCTGGACGACCCGGCCTACGTCATCTACACCTCCGGCTCCACCGGCACCCCCAAGGGCGTGGTGGTCACCCACCGGGGCCTGGCGGGCTTCGCCGCCGCCGAGGCCGCCCACTACCAGGTCGCGCCGGGCGACCGGGTGCTGGCCTTCGCCACACCCAGCTTCGACGCCTCGGTCCTGGAGCTGTGCATGTCCCTGCCGCACGGCGCCCGCCTCGTCGTACCCCGGCCCGGCCCGCTGCTCGGCGCCGAACTCGCCGACGTGCTGCGCGAGGAGCGCATCACCCACACCCTGCTGCCCCCGGCCGCGCTCGCCACCCTGCCGCAGGACGCCCCCGGCACCCTGCCCGACCTGAAGACCCTGACCGTCGGCGCCGACGCGTGCGGCCCCGACCTGGTCGCCCGCTGGGCCCCGCACCACCGCCTGGTCAACTCCTACGGACCGACCGAGGCCACCGTCGTCGCCACCTGGTCCGATCCGCTGGAGGCGGACGGCACCGCCCCGCCCATCGGCCGCCCGCTGCCCGCCACCGGCGCCTACGTGCTGGACGCCCGGCTGCGGCCCGTCCCCGACGGGGTGCCGGGCGAGCTGTGGCTGAGCGGACCGGCGCTGGCCCGCGGCTACCTGGGCCGGCCCGGGCTCACCGCGACCCGGTTCACCGCCGACCCGTTCGGGCCGCCCGGCACCCGCATGTACCGCACCGGCGACCTCGTACGACGCGACGCCCGCGGCGAACTGCACTACCTGGGCCGCACCGACCACCAGCTCAAGCTGCGCGGCCACCGCATCGAGGCGGGCGAGGTGGAGGCCACGCTCGCGCGTCACCCGGCCGTCCTCGACGCCGTGGTGAGCGTCCGGGAGGACGAACCGGGCCTGCCGCGCCTGGTCGCGCACCTGCTGCGCGCACCCGGCGCCGAGACGCCGTCCGCCGCCGAACTGCGCAAGCTCGCCGCCGCCACCCTGCCCGGGCCCATGGTGCCCTCGGCGTACGTGGTCCTGGAGAGCTTCCCGCTCACCGAGAACGGCAAGACCGACCGGGCCGCCCTGCCCGCGCCCGCCTTGGACACGCCACGGGCGGCGGAACACATCGCTCCCCGCACCCCCACCGAGGAGGTGCTGGCCGCCCTGTGGGAGGAGGCCCTGCACACGCCGGTCGGCGCGGAGGACGACTACTTCGACCTCGGCGGCGACTCCCTGCGGGCCCTGCTCATCGCCTCACGGGCCAACGACGCCTTCGGCGTCACGCTCACGCCCCGCGACGTCCTGGTCCACCGCACGGTCGCCGCCCTGGCGGACCTGGTGGAGGAACAGGTGCTCAGCGAACTCGAAGACGCCGCACGCGGCGACAGCGACCACGACGAACGGTGAGGACCGGCAGACCATGACGTCTTCGAAGCGAGACCGCACCAAGGCCCTGCCCCAGGACCTCCAGGAGGCGATGCGCCGCCGGCTCGCCGGCCGGGCCGCCGCCGCACGCCAGGGCATCCCGCGCGCCGACCGCTCCCGGCCGCTGCCGCTGTCCTTCGCCCAGCAACGGCTGTGGTTCCTGGACCGGCTGCGCCCCGGCGACGCCCGCTACAACAGCGCCGTCGCGCTGCGTCTGACGGGCCCGCTGAACCACACCCTCCTGAGCCGCGCGCTGGACACCGTCGTCGAGCGGCACGAGGCGCTGCGCACCACCTTCGAGGAGAACGACGGACGGCCCGCGCAAGGGGTGCGCCCGGCGGCCCCGGTGCCGCTGCCGGTGGCCGACACGCCGTCGTCCGCCCTGGAGACCGCCCTGCTCGCCGAGTACGAGCGGCCCTTCGACCTAGGCACCGGTCCGCTCCTGCGCGCCCTGCTGCTGCGCGAGTCCGACACCGCGCACACCCTGATGCTGACGGCCCATCACATCGTCACCGACGGCTGGTCGATGGGCATCCTGCTGGAGGAACTGTGCACCGCCTACGACGCCCTGTCCCGGGGCGCGGCCCCGGAGCTGGAGCCGGTGGCGACGCAGTACCCGGACTTCGCCGCATGGCAGCGCGAACAGCTCACCGGTCCGCGCCTCGAGCGTGACCTCGCCTTCTGGACCCAGCAGTTGTCGGGCGCCGTCCCGCCGCCGCTGCCGCTCGACCGCCCCCGCGACGGGGAGGAGTCCGGTGCGGGGGCCGTGCACACCTTCACCGTGCCCGCGGACATCACCGCACGGCTGCGCGAGCTGGCGGCCGAGCAGCACACCACCCTGTTCACGTCCCTGCTCGCCGCCTGCCAGGCCCTGCTGGCCCGCTGGTCCGGGCAGGACGACATCACCGTCGGCTCCCTCAGCCCGGGCCGCTCCCGCACCGACCTGGAACGCGCCGTCGGCTTCTTCGCCCACACCGTCGTGCTGCGCACCCCCGTCGACACGGACGGTTCCTTCCGCGACCTGCTCGGGGCCGCCGCGAGCACCGTCAACGACGCCTTCGCGCACGGCGACACGCCGTTCGAGCGGCTGGTGGAGGCCGTGGGCGCGACGCGCGAGGCGGGCCGCAACCCCCTGTTCGACGTGATGGTCCTGCTGCACCCGGCACCGCCCGCAGCGCCCGCCCTGCGCGCGCTGACCACCGCCCCGGTCGCGATACCCCGGCAGGCGGCCACCTTCGACCTCAGCGTGGAGTTCGTCCCCGACGGGGACGGGCTGACCGGCCTCCTGGAGTACCGCACCGACCTGTTCGACACCGCCACCGCCGAGCGGATGGCCGGCCAACTGCTGCGCACCCTGGAGGGCGTGGCCACCGCACCGGACCGCCCCCTGGGCACCGTGCCCCTGTTCACCCCGGGGGAGGCCCGGCGCGTCACGCAGGAGTGGAACACCACCGCGCCGCCGGTCCCGGCCACCACCCTCCAGGAGCTCTTCGCCCGGCAGGCGGCCCGCACCCCGCACGCCACCGCCCTGGTCGCCGGGGACGACCACCTCGACTACGCGACCCTCGACGCCCGCGCCAACCGGCTCGCCCACCACCTCCTGGCCCAGGGAGCCGGACCCGAACGCCTGGTCGCGCTCCGGCTGCCGCGCACCGCCGACATGATCGTGGCGATGCTCGCGGTGTGGAAGTCCGGCGCCGGATACCTGCCCCTGGACCTCGCCCTGCCCGAGGAACGCGTCCGGTTCCTGCTCGACGACGCCCGTCCCGCCCTGGTGCTGGACGAGGCCGCACTGCGCGCGGTGCCCACGACCCTGCCGGACACCGCCCCGGCCGCCCCCGCGTCCCCGGACACCACCGCGTACGTCATCTACACCTCCGGCTCCACCGGCCGCCCCAAGGGCGTCGCCGTGACGCACCGCTCGCTCGCCCACCTGCTGGCCGCACACCGCGCGGGATTCGTCGCGGATGCGGGCGGCGGACCGCTGCGGGTGGCGCTGACCGCGTCGTTCTCCTTCGACACCTCGCTGGAGGGCGTGCTGCTGATGGCCGACGGCCACCCGCTGCACCTGGTCGACGAGACGACCCGGCTGGACGCCGCCGCCCTGGTGGAGTACGTCGTCGAGCACCGCGTCGACTTCCTCGACCTGACCCCGTCCTACCTGCGCCAGCTGCTGCCCGCCGGACTGCTCACCGACCCGCGGCACCGTCCGCGCGTACTGATGCTCGGCGGCGAGGCGATCGGCCCCGCCCTGTGGCGGGAGCTGGCCGGCCACCCGGACGTGGCCGCGTACAACTTCTACGGGCCCACCGAGTGCACGGTCGACGCCCTGGCCTGCCGTATCGAGGGCGAGGGGCGCCCGCTGGTGGGCCGGCCGCTGCCCCACGTGCGCGCGTACGTCCTCGACGACCGCCTCCAGCCCGTGCCGCCCGGCGTCGGCGGCGAGCTGTACCTGGCGGGCGAGCAGCTGGCGCGCGGCTACGCGGGCCGCCCCGGGCTGACCGCCGCGCGTTTCCTCGCCGACCCGTTCGGCCCGCCCGGAACCCGCATGTACCGCACCGGCGACCTGGCCCGATGGACCGCCGACGGGCGCGTCGACTACCTCGGGCGCGCCGACGACCAGGTGAAGGTGCGCGGCCACCGCATCGAGCCGGGCGAGGTGGAGGCGGCACTGCTCGACCTGCCGGACCTCACCGGCGCCGCGGTCACCGCGGTCGAGGACACGCACGGCCACCTGCGGCTGGCCGCCTACGTCGTACCCCGGCAGGGCGCGAAGCCGCCGGCCGCCTCGGAGCTGCGGGCGGCCTGCCGCCGGGTCCTGCCCGACCACATGGTGCCGTCGTCGTTCACCGTCCTCGACGCGCTGCCGCTGACCACCAGCGGCAAGCTGGACCGTCGTGCCCTGCCCGCCCCCGACGTCGACGCGGCCCCGCGCGAGCGGGAGTTCGTCGCACCGCGCACCCCCGACGAGGAGACCCTGGCCGGGATCTGGACGGAGGTGCTGGGCGTCGAGGCGGTGGGTGTCACCGACAACTTCTTCGAGCTCGGCGGCGACTCGATCCTGAGCATCCAGGCCGTCTCCCGCGCCCGTGCGGCGGGCCTGCGCCTGACCTCGCGGGACGTCTTCCGCCACCAGACCGTCGCGGACCTGGCCGCGGCGGCGTCCCGGCGCACCGCCGAGGTGCCCGCGCCCCGCCTCGCGCGGCAGGACGGGCCCGCCCCGCTGACCCCGGTCCAGGACTGGTACTTCGCCAAGCACGGCGACCGGGACGGCACCCCGCGTCTGTTCAGCATGTCGATGCTGATCGACCTGCCGTACGACGTCGACGCGCCCGCGCTGGAACGCGCCGTCGACGCGCTGGCCGCCCACCACCCGGCCCTGCGCACCCGCTTCGCCCGCAGCGGCGACACCTGGACGCAGCACCCCGGCGAGGGCCCGACCACCGGGCTGACGACCCGCCACGACCTGACCGGCGCCGCCGATCTCCCGGCCGCCCGCACCCAGGCCGCCGACGCCGCCCGCGCGGCCCTCGACCCGGCGACGGGCGCACTCCTGCGCGCCGCCCTGCTGCTGCCGCCGGCCGGCGAACGGCCGCAACTCTTCCTGACCGCGCATCACCTGGCCGTGGACAGCGTCTCCTGGCGCATCCTCCTCGCCGACCTGGAGACGGCCTACCGGCAGGCGTCGGCGGGCGAACCGGTCCGCCTGGAGGCCGTCCCCTCGGCGTTCACCGACTGGGCCGCGGACCTGTCCCGCCGGGTGCGGGCCGGCGAACTCGACGACGACCTGCCGTACTGGACGGCCGAGGCCGCCGAGCCCCGGACCCCGCTGCCCGTGGACCGCCCCGGGACCCCGCTCGCCGGATCCGTGCGCACCGTCCGTACCCGGGTGGCCCGCGCCACCACCGAGGCGCTGCTGCGCCGGGTGCCCGCCGCCTACCGCACGCAGGTCAACGACGTCCTGCTGAGCGCGCTGAGCCGGGTCCTCACCGACTGGACGGGCACCGAGCGGGTGACCGTCGCCCTGGAGGGCCACGGGCGGGAGGACCGGCTCTTCGAGGACGTGGACCTGTCCCGCACGGTGGGCTGGTTCACCACCCAGTACCCCGTCACCCTCACCCCGGCCGGGCCGCCCTCCACACCCGACTGGGGCGGCACCCTGAAGGCGGTCAAGGAGCGGCTGCGGGCCGTGCCGCGGCGCGGACTGAGCTACGAGGCGCTGGCCCGCCTCGGCTCGCCCGCCCCCGCCGCCCGCGCCCTGGCGGACGTGCCGCTGCCGCAGGTGTGCTTCAACTACCACGGGCAGTGGGACGCGAGCCCCGGACAGGACTTCGCACCGGCGGCCGAGGTGCCCGGCCGGGACATGGCGGCCGACGAACCACTGGACCACCTGCTCGACGTCTCGGCCGTCGTGGTCGACGGCGAGCTGGAGATCACCTGGCACTACAGCGACCACACCCACGACACGGACACCGTCCGGGGCCTGGCGGACGGCATGGTGGCCGCGCTGGCCGCGATAGCCGAGCACTGCGGCCGCCCCGGCGCGGGCGGCCGCACCCCCTCCGACTTCCCCCTGGCCCGCCTGGACCAGGCCGCCGTGGACCGTCTGGTGGGCGACGGCCGCACGGTGGAGGACCTGCTTCCGCTCACCCCGCTGCAGGAGGGCATGCTCTTCCACCGCCTGGTCGGCGGACCCGACGACGTGTACGTCGACCAGGCCGCCCTGCTCCTGGACGGCGTGGCCGACCCGCACGCCTTCGCCGTGGCCTGGCAGCGGGTCACCGACCGCACGCCCGCGCTGCGGACCTCGGTGGTGTGGCAGGACGTGCCCGTCCCGCTCCAGGTCATGCACCGCGACGTCCGCCTGCCGGTGACGCAGCTCGACTGGCGGGACGTGCCCGCGGGGGAGCGCGCCGACCGCTTCGCCCGGCTCCGGGCCGACGACCTCGCCCGCGGCATCGACCTCGCCTCGGCACCTCTGATGCGGCTCACCCTGGTCCGGCTGCCCGACGCCCGCGTCCATCTGCTGTGGACCTCCCACCACCTCATACTCGACGGCTGGAGCCTGGCCCAGGTGCTGACGGAGGTGTGCGGGGAGTACGCGGCGCTCACCGACGGAACCGAGCCGAACCCGCCGGTGCGCCGGCCCTTCGCTGACTACGTGCGCTGGCTGGCCGACCAGGACGCCGAGGCCGGGCGGGCCCACTGGCGCCACGCCCTCGCCGGGTTCGCCACCCCCACCCCGCTGCCCTTCGACCGCCCGCTGACCGGCGGACACGAAGCCCGGTCGGCGGACGTCCACACGGCCGAACTGCCCGACGAGGTGTCCCGGGCGCTGGCCCGCACCGCCCGCGAGGCCGGGCTGACGGTGAGCACCGTGGTGCAGGGCGCCTGGGCGCTGCTGCTGGCCCGCTACAGCGCCGAGCCGGACGTGGTGTTCGGCACCACCGTCTCCGGACGCCCCGAGGAACTGCCGGGCGTGGAGTCGATGGTGGGCATGTTCATCAACACCGTGCCCACCCGCGTCCGGGTCGACGGCCACCGCGCGGCCGTCGACTGGCTGCGTGAACTGCAGTCCGCGCAGGCCGAGTCGAGGCGTTTCTCGGCCGCGTCCCTCGCCGAACTGACCGCCCTGAGCGACGTGCCGTCCGGCAGCCCGCTCTTCCACAGCATGGTCGCCTTCGAGAACTACCCCTTCGACGAGGCCCGCACCTCCGGCTCCGGCATCCGACTGGCGGACGTCACCTCCCGGGACGCCACCAACTACCCCCTGGTGCTGCGCGCCTACCAGGGCGAGCGGCTCGGCTTCGACCTGGCCTACGACCCGCACCTGTTCGACGCCGGCACCGCCCGGGCGCTCGCCGACCGGCTGCGCCTGCTGCTCATGGAGTTCGCCGAGGCCCCCGGCCGGCCGTTGCGTGCCCTGGCGTGGACGACCGCCGAGGAACGACGGCGGATGCTGGTCGACGTCAACGGCACCGAGCGGGGCCGCCCCGCGGACACCCTGGTGGACCTCTTCGAGGCCCAGGCCGCCCGCACCCCCGACGCCACCGCCGTCACCTGCGGCGCCGACCGCCTCGACTACGCCACGCTCGACGCGGCGGCCGGCCGCCTCGCCCACCGGCTGGCCGAGGCCGGCGCCGGACCCGAACGGTTCGTGGCCCTGGCCCTGCCCCGCTCCACCGACCTGGTCGTGGCGATCCTGGCCGTGCTGAAGACGGGCGCCGCCTACCTGCCCATCGACCCGAAGCTGCCCGCCGAACGCGTCGCCCACCTGCTGGACGACGCCGCCCCGGTGACCCTGGTGACCACCACCGAGGCCGCCGGACGCGCACCCGTCACCACCGTGCCGCTGCTGGTGCTGGACGCCCCCGACATCCCCGCCGACCTCGCCAGCCGCCCCTCCACCGGCCCCACCACCCCGGGCCACCGCCCCCTGCCGGAGAGCCCCGCCTACGCCATCTACACCTCCGGCTCCACCGGCCGGCCCAAGGGCGTGGTCGTCCCGCACGCCAACGTCGTCCGCCTGTTCACCCGCACCCGCCACTGGTTCGGCTTCGACGAGACGGACGTGTGGACGCTGTTCCACTCCTACGCCTTCGACTTCTCCGTCTGGGAACTGTGGGGGGCCCTGCTGCACGGCGGCCGGCTCGTCGTCGTCCCCGACGACACCGCGCGCTCCCCGGAGGACTTCCTGCGCCTGCTCGTCGACGAGCAGGTCACCGTCCTCAACCAGACCCCGTCCGCCTTCTATCCCCTGGCCCGCGCGGACGCCGAACACCCCGAACTCGGCGCACGACTCGCCCTGCGCACGGTGGTCTTCGGCGGCGAGGCCCTGGACGTGTCCCGGCTCGCCGACTGGTACACCCGCCACCCGGACACCACGCCGCGCCTGGTGAACATGTACGGCATCACCGAGACCACCGTGCACGTCACGTACGCGCCGCTGGACCGCACGACGTCCCGCTCGGGCACCGCCAGTCCGATCGGCACCGGCATCCCCGACCTGAGGGTCTACGTCCTCGACGACGCGCTGGCCCCCGTACCGCCCGGCGCGGTGGGCGAGATGTACGTGGCGGGGGAGGGCCTGGCCCGCGGCTATCTGAGACGACCCGGTCTGACCGCGACGCGTTTTCCCGCCGACCCGTTCGGCACGCCCGGGACGCGGATGTACCGCACCGGCGACCGGGCCCGCCGACGGGCCGACGGCACGCTGGAGTACCTGGGCCGCGCCGACCAGCAGGTGAAGATCCGCGGCTACCGCATCGAGCCCGGCGAGATCGAGGCGGCCCTGCACTCCCACCCCGGGGTGGGCGAGGCGGCCGTGGGTGTCTACGAGGACGGCACCGGAACCCGGCGGCTGGTGACCCACGTCGTCGGCCGCGGCGGCGCCGAACCGCCGTCCGCCGCCGAACTCCGCGCCCACCTGGAGCGGTTGCTGCCCGCGCACATGGTGCCCGCCGCCTACGTACCGCTGGCGGCCCTGCCGCTGACCGCCAACGGCAAGCTCGACCGCCGCGCCCTGCCCGCCCCCGGCCCGGACGGGTTCGCCACGGGCACCGGGCACAGCGCGCCGCGCACTCCCGCCGAGCGGGCGGTCGCCGCCGCGTGGGCGGACGTGCTCGACACCGGCGAGGTGGGAGCCGACGACGACTTCTTCGCCCTCGGCGGCGACTCGATCCTCGCCGTCCGCGTCGTCTCGCGGCTGCGCGCCGCCTTCGGCACGGACGTCTCGCCCCGGCTGCTGTTCACCCACCCGACGGTGTCCGCGCTGGCCGCCGCACTCGGTGACCCGGCCGAGAACGGCACCGTACCGGCCGACGTCATCCCGGCCGCGGACCCGGGCACCCCGGCGCCGCTGTCGTACGCCCAGCAGCGGCTGTGGTTCCTCGACCGCTTCGAACCGGGCAGCACCGAGTACACGACGCTGTCCGTGCTGCGCCTGCGCGGCCCGCTCGACGAGACCGCCCTGCGCACCGCCCTCTCCGGCCTGGTGGCCCGCCACGAGGCGCTGCGCACCACCTTCGCCGAACAGGACGGCCACCCGACGCAGATCGTGCACCCGCCCCACCCGGTGGACCTGCCGCTGGACGACCTCACCGGCGCCCGCGACCGGCTGGACGCCCTCGTGGAGAGCGAGGCCGCCGTCCCCTTCGACCTGAGCACCGGACCTCTGCTGAGGGCACGTCTCGTGCGCCTGGCCGACGACGAGCACGTGCTGGTCCTGGCCGTCCACCACATCGTCACCGACGGCTGGTCCGTCGGTGTGCTGGGCCGGGACCTGGGCGAGCTGTACGCGGCCGCCCGCGAGGGCCGGGCGCCCCGGCTGCCGCACCTGCCCGTCCGGTACGCGGACCACGCCACCTGGCAGCGCGCCCGCACCGACCACGTGGACAAGCAACTCGCCTACTGGCGGGACACGCTGGACGGCATCACCCCGCTGGAACCGCCCACCGACCGGCCGCGTCCCGCCGTCCGCACGCGCGACGGGGCGCTGGTGACCTTCACCCTCCCCGCCGCGCTCACCGACCGGCTGCGGGAGACGGGCCGCGAGGCCGACGCCACCCTCTACATGACCCTGCTGACGGCCTGCACGATCCTGCTGTCGCGCTGGGCGGACCAGGAGGACATCACCGTCGGCACGGTCACCGCGGGCCGGGAGCGACCCGAACTCCACGACGTGGTCGGCATGTTCGTCAACACCCTGGTGCTGCGCAACCGGGTGGAGCCGGGCCTGTCGTTCCGCGCGCTGCTGGAGCGGGTCCGCACCACCGTCCTGGACGCGTTCGCGCACCAGGAGGTGCCGTTCGAGAAGCTGGTGGACGCCCTCCAGCCCGAGCGGGACACCAGCCGCACCCCGCTGTTCCAGGTGATGGTGGCGCTGCACAACCTGGGCGCCGAGGCACCCGACCTGCCGGGGCTGGACGTCGAACCGCTCACGCCACCGGTCCGGTACGCCGCCTTCGACCTCGCCTTCGACTTCGTCGAGAGCGACGGCGGTGTCACCGGCTACCTGGAGTACGACACCGCCCTGTTCGACGCCGACACCGCCGAACGCCTCGCCGCGCGACTGCGGTTGCTGCTGGAAGCGGCCGCCGAGGACCCGCACCGGGACGCCCGTGCCCTGCCGTTGCTCACGGACGCCGAACGGCGGCAGGTGCTCGACGCGTGGCAGGGCGGCCGCCTGCCCGTGGCGGACACCGCCTTCCCCGCCCTCTTCGAGGCGCAGGCGGCCCGCACCCCGGACGCCACCGCCCTGGTCGCCCGGGACGAGACCCTCACCTTCGCGGCCCTCGACGAGCGCGCCAACCGGCTGGCCCACCACCTCATCACCCTGGGTGTCGGCCCCGAGCACGTGGTCGCCGTGCGGCTGCCGCGCACCTCGCACCTGCTGGTCGCCGTGTTCGCCGTCCTCAAGGCGGGCGGCACCCTGCTCTGCCTCGACCCGGACCTGCCCGAGGAGCGCGTCGCGTTCCTCCTCGCCGACGCCGCGCCGCACACGGTCCTGACGGCCGACGCCCTGCGTGCGGTGCCCTGGGACCGGCTGCCCGCCCACGACCCCACCGACGCCGACCGGCTCGCCCCGCTGCACCCGGACAACGCCGCCTACATCGTCTACACCTCCGGCTCCACCGGCCGTCCCAAGGGCGTCACGGTGGAACACCGCCACCTGGTCAACCTCTGCCACGACCACCGGGAAGGACTCGTCGCCCCGCACACCGTCGACGGGCGCCGCCTCAAGGCCGCGCTCAGCGCCTCCTTCTCCTTCGACACCTCCTGGGAGGGGCCGCTGCTGCTCGCCCTCGGCCAGGAGGTCCACCTCGTCGACGAGGACGTGCGCCTGGACCCGGAGGCGTTCTGCGCCCAGGTCGACCGGCGGGAGCTGGACCTGGTGAACGTCACCCCGTCCTTCCTGCGCGAACTGACCGCCGCCGGACTCCTCGCCCCCGGCCGCCACCACCCCCGCCTGCTGCTGGTCGGCGGAGAGGCGATCGGCCCGGACACCTGGGCCGAACTGTGCGCGGCCGGGACCGACTCCGGCGTCACCGCGTACAACATGTACGGCCCCACGGAGACGACCGTCGACGCCGTCTACGGCCGCTGCGCCGACCGCCCCGAGCGCCCCGTCATCGGCCGGCCCGGACACAACCTGCGCGCCTACGTCCTCGACAGCGGGCTCCGCCCGGTCCCGCCCGGTGTGCCCGGCGAGCTGTACCTGGCCGGGGCGCAGGTCGCCCGCGGCTACCTGAACCGGCCCGGCCTGACTGCCGCCCGCTTCCTCGCCGACCCGTTCGGGGCGCCGGGGGAGCGGATGTACCGCACGGGCGACCGCGCCCGCTGGGACACGTCCGGGACGCTGGAGTTCCTCGGCCGGGCCGACGAGCAGATCAAGATCCGCGGCTTCCGCATCGAGCCCGGCGAGGTGGAGGCGGCCCTGCTCGCCCTGCCGGACGTCACCGACGCCGCGGTGGCCGCCCGCGAACACGCCGGGCGCACCATGCTCGTGGCGTACGTGGTGCCCGCCGGGGAGCGGCCCCCCTCGGCCGACGCCCTGCGGGTGGCGCTGCGGCGGACCCTGCCGGACCACATGGTGCCGGCCGCGTTCGTGCCGCTGGCGCGGATACCGCGCACCAGCAGCGGCAAGACCGACCGCCGCGCCCTGCCCGCGCCGCCCGTCCAGCCCGACGGCGGCACGCCCTACGTGGCACCCCGCCCCGGCACCGAGGAGCGGCTGGCCGCCATCTGGGCCGAGGTGCTGGGCGTGGAGCGGGTCGGCGCCCGGGACAACTTCTTCGCGCTCGGCGGCGACTCGATCCTCAGCATCCAGATCGTCTCCCGCGCCCGCCGGGCCGGCCTCGCCCTGACCACGAAGGACGTCTTCCGCCACCAGACGATCGGTGAACTCGCCCTCCAGATCGGTGAGTCGGCGCCTCGCCCGGCGGCCGGCACGGACGACGCGCCGCCCGCCGAGGCACCGCTGACGCCCATCCAGCGCTGGTACCTCGACGACCGCCGCCCCGGCGACACGCTGCGCTTCACCATGACCCAGCGCCTCGAACTGGCCCCCGGGACCGACCTGCCGGTCCTGGAGCAGGCGGTCGACGCTCTGGTACGCCACCATCCGGCCCTGCGTACCCGGTTCCGGCACACCGGTGACGGCTGGCACCAGGAGGTGCTCCCACAACCGCCGGACGGCGTGTGCACGCGCCATGACGTGGCCGGTCTGGACGCCCCGGCGCTGGAGGCCGAGGTGCAGCGCGCCGCGGACGCCGCACAGGCCTCGCTCGATCCCGTCGAGGGCCGGGTCGTACGGGCCCTGCTTTTCGACCGGGGCCCGGAGCGTCCCGGGCAGCTGCTGATCACCGTGCACCACCTGGTCGTCGACGGGGTGTCCTGGCGCGTCCTGCTCGCCGACCTGGAGAGCGCCCACCGCGCCGCCGCGGCCGGGCGGCCCGTTGAACTCCCGCCCGTGGGCACCGCGTACGGCCAGTGGGCGGCGCGGCTGGAACAGCACACGCGGTCCGGCGCCCTGGACGCCGACCTCGCCCACTGGAGGCGCACCGCCGCCGCCCCGGCCGCCCTGCCCGCCGGACGGCCCGGCGACAACACCCACGGCACCGCCGCCACCGTCACCGTGTCGCTGGCGCCGCGGGAGACCGAGGCGCTGCTGCGCCAGGTCCCCGAGGTCTACCGCACCCAGGTCAACGACGTGCTGCTCAGCGCGCTCGGTCGCACCCTGGCCCGCTGGTGCGAGCGTGACACCGTCCTCGTCGGGGTGGAAGGACACGGCCGGGAGGACCTGTTCGACGACCTGGACCTGTCGCGGACCGTCGGCTGGTTCACCGCGGAGTTCCCCCTCGCCCTGACCGTCGCGCCCGACGCCGACTGGCGCGCCACCCTGCGGTCGGTCAAGGAGCAGCTGCGCGCGGTGCCCCTGCACGGCCTGAGTCACGGCGCCCTGCGCCACCTGCTGCCGGACAGCCGGCTCGCCGACGCCCCGCCGCCGCAGGTCGGCTTCAACTACCACGGCCGTTGGGACGCGGGCAGCGGCACCGAGGAGGGCCTGTACCGGGCGGCGCTGGCGCCGGCCGGCCGCGACACCGACCCGGACGAGACCCGCCCCTACCTGCTGGACATCACGGGCGTGGTCCAGGACGGCCGGCTCGAACTCGGCTGGACGTATCCGAGCGCCGTCTACGACGAGTCGCTGGTGCGGGAGCTGGCCGAGCAGATGTGCGCGGCGCTGCGCGAGATCGTGGCGCACTGCGCGGACCCGGACGCGGGCGGCCGCACCCCCTCCGACTTCCCCCTCGCCGACCTCACCCAGGAGCAGCTCGACCAACTGGTCGGCGACGGACGGCACGTGGCGGACGTCCTGCCGCTGACGCCCCTGCAGTCCGGCATGCTCTTCCACGGCCTCGTCGACACGGCCGGCGCCTACTTCGACCGTACGGCGGTCCGGCTGACCGGGGTGGCCGACCCCAGGGCGTTCGCTGCGGCCTGGCAGCAGGTCGCGGACCGCACCCCGGCCCTGCGCACCAGCGTCCACTGGCAGGGTCTGCCGCACCCCGTACAGGTCGTCCACCACCGGGTGGAGTTGCCCGTCACCCACCTCGACTGGCGCGCACTGACGGCAGAGCAGCGGGCGGAGGCGACCGAGCGTCTGCTCGCCGAGGACCGCGCGGCGGGCATGGAGCTGACCGCCGCGCCGCTCACCCGGATCACGCTGGCCGCCCTTCCGGGCGACGAGGTCCTGCTGCTGTGGTCCTCCCACCACCTGATCCTGGACGGCTGGAGCTCCGGGCAGCTGCTCACCGAGGTGTGCGAGCGGTACGCCGCGCTCACCGGCGGTCAGGACACCGCGCCGCCGGTGCGGCGGCCGTTCGCGGACTTCCTGCGCTGGCTGCGCGAACAGGACACAGAAGGAGGCACGGCCGAACGCCACTGGGCGGACACCCTCGCCGGTTTCACCGAGCGCACCCCGCTGCCGTACGACCGCACTCCCGCCGAGGCGCACCGGGCCCGCTCCGCCGAGTCCGTCCACCACGAGCTGGACGCGCGGATGTCACAGCGGCTGCGGGAGACGGCAGCCCGCGGCGGACTCACCGTCAACACGGTCGTACAGGCCGCCTGGGCGCTGCTACTGGCCCGCTACAGCGGGCGCGACGACGTCGTGTTCGGTACGACCGTCTCCGGCCGGCCCGCCGAACTGCCCGGCGTCGACACCATGATCGGCATGTTCATCAACACCGTGCCGACCCGGGTGCGCGTCCGGGCCGGCGGTGTCCTGCCGTGGGTGCGCGGTCTTCAGGAGCGGCAGAGCGAGGACCGGCGCTTCGACCACCTCTCCCTCGCCCGCATCCAGGCGCTGTCCGAAGTCCCGGCCAAGGAAGCCCTGTTCGACAGCATGGTGGTGTTCGAGAACTACCCGGTCGACGAGTCGGCCGCCGCCCGGACGGGCGTGAACGTGGCGGAGGTACGGGCCGACGACGCCACCACCTTCCCACTGTGCCTACGCGCCCACCTGACCGACCGGCTCGGCTTCGACCTGGCCTACGATCCCGCCTTCTTCGACCGCGCCACGGTCGAACAGGCCACGGCTCGCCTGGCCGCCCTGCTCACCAGGTTCGCCGACGGCCTCGACGGCGACGTGGGCGCCCTCGAACCGCTCACCGCCGAAGACCGGCGGCTGCTGGCCGAGTGGAACACCACCGCCCGCCCGACCCGGCCGCTCAGCCCGGTGGACCTGTTCGCCGACCAGGCCCGCCGCACCCCGCACGCCCTCGCGCTGGACGACGGTGTACAGCCGCTGACCTACCGCGAACTCGCCGACTGGTCCGACCGCGTGGCGTCCCGCCTGCTCGCGGACGGTCTGGCCGCCGAGGACGGGGTGGCCCTGCTTATGGACCGCGGCACCGAACTCGTCGTCGCCCAGCTCGCGGTCCTCAAGGCGGGCGGCGCCTACGTCCCGGTCGACGCCCGCGCCCCCGAGGAGCGCCGCCGGACCATGCTCGCGCAGGCCGGTGTCCGGGCCCGGCTCACCGCCGAGGACGTCACCGCGGCCCGTCACGCTCCCCTGGAGGGACCGGCCGCCGTCCCGGCCGATCCCGACCGGTTGGCCTACGTCATGTTCACCTCCGGCTCCACCGGACTGCCGAAGGCCGTGGCGGTACGCCACCGCGACGTGGCGTCGCTGGCCACGGACAGCCGTTTCGCCGACGGGGTGTGCGCCCGCGTGCTGCTGCACTCACCGGTCGCGTTCGACGCCGCCACCTTCGAGGTGTGGGCACCCCTGCTCACCGGCGGCTGCGTGGTCGTGGCCCCCGGGGAGACGGTGGAGGCGGGCCTGCTGCGGCGCCTGACCGGCGGCACGGAGCACAGCGGCGACGGCGGGCTGAGCGCCCTGTGGCTGACGGCGGGCCTCTTCCGCCTCCTGGCCCAGGACGCGCCGGACTGCTTCGCGGGCCTGCGCCAGGTGTGGACCGGCGGTGACGTGGTCCCCGCGGCGGCCGTACGCCGGGTGCTGGACGCCTGCCCCGGCCTGACCGTCGTGGACGGCTACGGCCCGACCGAGACCACGACCTTCGCCACCGCCCACGCCCTCGACGACCCGGCAACCGTGCCCGAGACCGTGCCCGTCGGACGGCCGCTGGACGACAAGCGGGTCCACGTCCTGGACGCCCGGATGCGGCCCGTTCCGCCGGGCTGCGCAGGAGAGCTGTACGTGGCCGGCGAAGGCGTCGCGCGCGGCTACCTGGGCCGCCCCGGCGAGACCGCCCGCCGCTTCCTCGCGGACCCCTCCGGACCGCCCGGTGCCCGCATGTACCGCACCGGCGACCTGGCCCGACGCCGCCCGGACGGCACGGTCGAGTTCCTCGGCCGCGCCGACGACCAGGTGAAGATCCGCGGCTTCCGCGTCGAACCCGGCGAGGTGGCGGCCGTGCTGGCGGCCCACCCCGGTGTCGCGGACGCGGCGGTGGTGGCCCGCGAGGACCGGCCCGGCGCCCGCCGCCTGGTCGCCTACGTCGTGGGCCCGGCCGGGGACGACCCCGAAGCACTGCGCGCCTACGCACGGCGCACGCTGCCCGACTACCTGGTGCCCTCCGCGTTCGTCGCGCTGGCGGCCCTCCCGCTCAGCGGCAACGGCAAGGTGGACCAGGCTGCCCTCCCGGCGCCGGAGCCGGACACCGACGCTGCACGGGACACGCGGACCGCCCCGCGCACCGAAACCGAACGCCGTACCGTCGCCGTCTTCGCGGACGTGCTCGGCGGACAACTCCCGGGCGTGGAGGACGACTTCTTCGCGCTGGGCGGCGACTCCATCCTCAGCATCCGCCTCGCCTCCCGCCTGGCCGAGGAGTTCGGCACCACGCTCTCCCCGCGCGCCGTGTTCACCCACCCGACCCCCGCCGCGCTCGCCGCGCTGCTCACCGGCGACCGGACCGCCGAAGGGACCGCTCCGGCGATCGTGCCGGTGGCCCGGGACGCGGCGGCACCGATGTCGTACGCCCAGCAACGCCTGTGGTTCCTGGAGGAGTTCGAGCCCGGCGGCACCGAGTACGTCACCGCCCTGGCGCTGCGCCTGCGCGGCCGGCTCGACACCCGCGCCCTCACGGCGGCCCTGGGCAAACTGGTGGCCCGGCACGAGTCGCTGCGCACCACCTTCGACACGGTGGACGGCCGGGGCGTCCAGATCGTCCACCCGCCACGCGAGGTGCCGCTGCCGCTCGACGACCTGTCCCGACTACCCGAAAACGACCGCAAGGCCCGCCTGGAGGAGCTGCTCGCGGCCGACCGCGCCCGCCCGTTCGACCTGCGCGAAGGCCCCCTGCTGCGCACCGGCCTGATCCGCCTGACCGACGACGAGCACGTCCTGACCCTCACCCTGCACCACATCGTCACCGACGGCTGGTCCACCGCCGTCCTCACCGGCGACCTCGCCCACCTGTACCGGGCCGAGCTGGACCCGGCCACCGGGCCCCTGCCGGCCCTGCCGGTCCAGTACGCCGACTACGCCCAGTGGCAACGCACCACCAGCGGCAGCGAACAGCAACTGGACTACTGGAAAACGCAGTTGGCGGACATCGAGCCGCTGGACCTGCCCACCGACCGGCCGCGCCCGCCGATCCGCACCCGGTCCGGGGCGACCACCCGGCTGACCCTGCCGCCCCGCACCGCCCGCCGCCTCGCGCAGGTCGGCCGGGACCGCGGAGCCACCCTCTTCACCACGCTCGTCGCCGCCGCCCAGACCTTCCTCGCCCGGCTGAGCGGCGGCCGGGACATCGCCGTCGGCACCGTCACCTCGGGCCGCGAACACACCGAGATCCAGCAGCTGATCGGGTTCTTCGTCAACACCCTGGTGCTGCGCTCGCACGTCGACGCCGGCCGGCCCTTCCCCGAGTTCCTCGACGACGTCCGGCGGACCGTGCTGGACGCCTTCGCCCACCAGGAGGTGCCGTTCGAGCAGGTGGTGGACGAGGTGCGACCGGTGCGCGACACCAGCCGCACCCCGCTGTTCCAGGTGATGGTCGTCCTTCAGAACACCCCGGCCGCCGACCTGGACCTGCCGGGCCTGGAGGTGTCCGCCGTCGAGACCCAACTCCAGCACGCCGCGTTCGACCTCACCCTGGAGTTCGCCGAGACGGACTCCGGCGCCCTGGACGGCCTGCTCACCTACAACACCGACCTGTTCGACGCGGCCACGGCGGGGCACATGGCCGACCAGCTCGCCACGCTGCTGACCGCCGTAGCCGACGACCCGCACCGCCCCCTCGGGGCCCTGCCCCTCGCCTCCGACGAGGAACTCAAGGCCCTGCTGGACCGGGGACAGGGCACGGCCCCGCCAGTACCGGTGGCGACACTGCCGGAGCTGTTCGAACGGCAGGCGGCCGACACCCCCGACGCCGTCGCGCTGCTCGACGGGGAACGGCAGCTGTCCTACGCGGACCTGGACCGCGCCGCCAACCGGCTCGCCCACCGGCTGATCACCCGCGGGGTCGGACCCGAGCAGACCGTCGCCCTGGCCCTGCCCCGAGCCGCCGAGACGGTGGTGGCACAGCTCGCCGTCGCCAAGGCGGGCGGCGCCTTCCTGCCCGTGGACCCCGACTACCCCGAGCAGCGGCGGGAGTTCATGGTGCGCGACGCGGGCGCCCGGGTGGTCCTGGACGACCCGGCGGACGTCTGGGCGGCGGACGGCCCGGACACCGCGCCCACCGACGCCGACCGCACCAGCGCCCTCACCGCCGACCATCCGGCCTACGTCATCTACACCTCCGGCTCCACCGGCACCCCGAAGGGAGTCGTGGTGACGCACCGGGGCCTGGCGGGCTTCGCCGCCGCCGCCGCGCAGCGGTACCAGGCGGGCCCCGGCGACCGGGTGCTCCAGTTCGCCTCACCCAGCTTCGACGCCTCCGTCCTCGAACTGTGCGTCTCCCTGCTCAGTGGCGCCGCCCTGGTGACGGGGGAGGAGGGACCGCTGGTCGGTGAGCGGCTGGCCCAGGTGCTCGCCGAGCGCCGCATCAGCCACACCCTCGTCCCGCCGGCCGCGCTGGCCACCGTGGACCCGGAGACCTCCGGAGCCCTGCCGCACCTGCGCACGCTGATCGTCGGCGCCGAGGCGTGCCCGTCCGACCTCGTGGAGCGGTGGGCACCCGGCCGCCGGATGATCAACTCCTACGGGCCCACCGAGGCCACCGTGGTCGCCACCTGGACCGGCCCGCTGAGCCCAACAGGCGACGCCCCGCCGATCGGCCGCCCGGCCGGCGCCACCCGCGTGTACGTCCTGGACGCGGCCCTGCGACCCGTCCCGCCCGGCGTGACGGGGGAGTTGTACGTGGCGGGGCCGGGCCTGGCCCGCGGCTACCTGGGCCGGCCGGGCCTGACCGCCCAGCGGTTCGTCGCCGACCCGTTCGGCGCTGCGGGCGACCGGATGTACCGCACCGGCGACCTGGTGCGCTGGGGCGCCGACGGCGAACTGCGTTTCACCGGGCGCGCGGACGACCAGATCAAACTGCGCGGTTTCAGAATCGAGCCGGGCGAGACGCAGAGCGCGCTGCGCCGCAGCCCGCACGTGCGCGACGCGGCGGTCGTCGTCCGCACCGACGGCCCCGACGGACAACCCTCCGGCGGTCCCGGACGACTGGTGGCGTACGTCGTCCCCGCCGACGGTGACCTCGACCGGCTGCCCGTCGCCGCCTTGCGCGAGCACCTGGCCGAGCTGCTGCCCCCGCACATGGTCCCGGCCGTGTTCGTGCCACTGGAGCGGTTGCCGCTGACCCCCAACGGCAAGACGGACAAGCGGGCCCTGCCCGCACCCGGCCCCGCGCACACCGTCACCGGCTCGCGCACCGCGCCCCGGACCGACACCGAGCGCCGCATCGCCCACGTCTGGACCGACGTCCTCGGCGTGGCGGACATCGGCGTGGACGACAACTTCTTCCACCTCGGCGGCGATTCCATCCTGAGCATGCAGGTGGTCTCCCGGCTGCGGCGCGAGGGCCTGCACCTGGCCACCAGGGACCTGTTCACCCACCAGACCGTCGCCGAACTGGCCACCGTCGTCGGCACCGCGCCCCAGCACACGGGTGACGGCCCGGTGACCGGCGCGGTGCCGCTCACCCCGATCCAGGAGTGGTTCCTGACCACACCGCGCGCCGACCACACCCACTTCAACCAGTCGACGCTGCTGGAACTCGACGGCGCGCCCGACCCGACCGCCCTGACCGCCGCCCTGAACGCCCTCCTGGAACACCATGACGCGCTGCGCATGCGCTTCACTCAGGACTCCGACGGCTGGCACCAGTTCAACCCGCCGCCCGGGGAGACCCAGGCGTTCCTCGTCCGGCACGACCTGACGGGCCTGTCCGCGCAGGAGGCCGACACGGCCATGGAGAAGGCCGCCGACGCCCTGCACACCGGGTTCGACCTGGGCCGGGGGCCGCTGCTGAGGGCGGCGCTGTTCACGGGCGCGGGCGCGGGCGCGGGCGCGGGGGCGGGAGAGGGCGCGGGGGCCGGAGAGGGCGAGGGCGCGGGCGCCGGCGAGGGTGCGGGGGCCGGAGAGGGCGAGGGCCCGGCGTTCCTCCTCCTGGTCGCCCACCACCTGGTCGTGGACGCCGTGTCCTGGCGGATCCTCGCCGACGACCTGGAGACCGCCTACCGGCAGGCGGTACGCGGTGAACCCGTCAGCCTGGGGGAGCGCACCACCTCTTTCCGCGACTGGGCGCGCAAACTCGCCGCCCACGTCGCCGACGGCGGCCTGGACCACGAACTGCCCTACTGGGAGCAGGCCGTGACCGCCGACCAACTGCCGATCGCCTCCGCGTCCGACCCGGAGGCCCAGGAGGTCCAGGAGGTCCAGGAGGCCCAGGAGGAGGGCACCCTCACCGTCGAACTGGGGGAGGAGGACACAGCCGCACTGCTGCGGGCCGCGCCGGCCGCCTACCGCACCCGCGTCAACGACGTCCTCCTGGCCGCGCTGGCCCTGGCGCTGGCCCGCTGGACCGGAAGCGACCGTGTCCGCCTGGACCTCGAAGGGCACGGCCGGGAGGACCTGCTCGACGACGTGGACCTGTCCCGGACGGTCGGCTGGTTCACCACTGTCCACCCGGTCGCCCTTCAGGTGCCCGAACCGGACCACCTCGGACCCGACCGGAACTGGCGTGCCCTGGTGAAAGCGGTGCGCCGCCAGCTGCGCTCCGTGCCCGGCAACGGACTGGGCTTCGGCGCCCTGCGCACCTTCGGGCCGCCCGAGGTGCGCGAGCGGCTCGGCGCCGCGGCCCACGGGCAGGTGGTCTTCAACTACCTCGGCCAGTGGGACGCCGGCCCCGCCGCCCCCGGCGATGGCCTGGTCCGCGCGGATCACGGCTCCTTCGGCCAGGACCACGACCCCCGGGACAGCGGATCGCACCCGCTGGAGGTGGTCGGCGCGGTCCGGGACGGGCGCCTCGCCTTCACCTGGCATCACCGTCCCGGTACCTACGACACGGCGACCGTGCGGCGCGTCGCCGGGGAGTTCGCCGCAGCGCTGCGCCACATCGCCCGGCAGGCCAGGGAGAGCCTGTGACCCCATCCCCTCCCGGCGCCCGGGAACCCCCCGCGCCGTGAACGTCTTCAGCCAGACCGGCCGCCGACGGCGGCCGACCGGACCGATTCACCCACGACGGGAGCACACGACATGGACGAGAACACCCGCTACCAGGTACTGCGCAACGACGAGGAGCAGTACTCGCTCTGGCCGGTCGACGTGGCGGTGCCCGCGGGCTGGCAGCCCGTCGGCAAGGAGGGCACCGAGCAGGAGTGCTCCGCCTACGTCGACGAGGTGTGGACCGACATGCGCCCGCGCAGCCTGCGGGAGCGGATGCAGAACACGCAGGCCTGACCGCCGTCCGCAGTCGCCATGAGCCGTGGGCACGGGGGCGGGGTACACCACCTCCGTACCCACGGCCGGCACCTCCCGGAGCGGTGCCCGCCCCACAGGACCGCGGGCCCCCGCCGGACACTCTCCGGCCCCGCTCACCGAGGAGGGCCCGCCGCCCGAGCACGCGGGGGCGGGACACCGCCCCGGGAGGACCCCCTCGCTCACGCAGGCCCCGTCCCGCGGGGCGGGCCCCAACATCCGCCGCACGCCCGAGGAGTTCGCCGATGACACCTGCTCTGAGAACCGAACGGCTGGAGTTCACGCCCTACCGTCCCGAGGACGAGGACCACTTCGTCGCCCTGCTCCGCACGGAGGAGGTGTGCCGCTGGATGGGACAGGACCAGGTGCCCGAGGCCGACCTGCGCGCCGTGTTCCGTGCCATCCTCAACGACGTCTACCCCACGCAGCGCTTCGACGTGTGGGGCGTGTGGTGCCAGGGCACATACATCGGCCACGCGGAGGTGAAGAAGACCGGCAACGTCGACGGTCACGAACTCATCGTCGCCCTCATCCCCGAGTACTGGGGACAGGGAATGGGCACCGAAATCGTTCGCGGCCTGCTGCGTCACGCCGCCGACAACCTCGGGCTCAAGGAGGTCTACGGCATGGTGGGCACCGAGAACACGGCAAGCCTCGCCCTGTGCCGACGCATGGGCTTCCGCGACGTGCGCGACGTGGTCGGCGAGGACGGCTCGGTGACCCGGATGGTCGTCATCCCCACCACGGGGTGACGCTCCGAGACCGGGCACGCCCCGGCCGCGGGCGGACGCCGTGGGCGCGGCGGGCTGAGGGCTCGGAGTATTCCTGGACCGCGCTTGCGTTCGTCGACGCCGGCGATGTGCCCGTACGGCACCAACTCCGTCTCGAGGTCGCGGACCCTCGTCATGCAGCGGCGGACGTTGTGCCATCCAGACCCACGGCCACGGACGACGTGCCACTCTGCGGCGGAGATCGGCAGTACGGTCGCCGCTGGTGAACGCGGGGCGGTTCGAGGGGGCCGGAAGAATCACGTGCCACTTACTGATGGTTCGAGAATGAGGTCGCGAGCGTAGGGGTGCCGCCGGATGAGGCGAGGGCCTGTCCGGCCTTCCCCATGTAGTTCTGTCTCATGGCCTGACCCACGACGGCCGGGCCGCCGTGCAGGCTCAGCCGGTCGGTCGAGCCACTGTGCATAGTGTGCTCATGGATCGATTCGTGGGTCAGGGCCGCCTCGAGTGGTGGGCCAATCACTCGACTTGCCTTGAGACGTACGAGATCGACATCACCGTCGCTGTCGACGCGGTCGACAAGTGGCAGGCAACCGGGCGGCATGCCAACGCCCTTGACCCGACCCAACGCGAGGGCTGGAACTTCCTCATGGAGATGGACCCCCACTTCGCCCTTGCGTTTCCCGGTGAGGACCGCGGCGGGATCACGGTGCGAGTCGTCGAGGCCGAGGATGGAACTCTCACGCTTATGGAGGCACCGGACTGATTCGCAGGCGGCGAAGACATATGAGGCAGCAGGCCAGTTGAAGCATGCCCTGGTGGAGATCTGCGCGTCGTTCGTAGCGGATGCGGAGCCGCTTGAACTGATGCAGCCACGCGAAGATGCGCTCGACCACCCAGCGAAGCTTGCCCAGTCCGGAGCCGTGCGCGACGCCGCGTCGGGCGATCACCGGCTGGTCCACAGACCCGAGCGGGTCATGGCCACCGTGTTCGACGACGCTGCCGCAACGACAGGGGCCATCTGCGCGACTGGGTCGTCCTGGTCGGCGGCGCCCGCCACCAACTCGGCCTGATCCAGGCCGAGAGAAGACTGACCGAAGGGTCGTCGTGTGACTGGGCGGGCGCCCAGGTGACATGGTCTGTCAAGCTGATTCGGTGTTCGAATACTGTCTCTGGCTTGCTGCCGTCCCGGAACCGATTCCTGAAGCCGAAGCCGGTATCTACTGGAACCTCAAGGATCTCCCCACTGCGACCCTCGACGCAGCATTGAGGCAAGCGCACTACGCATACGTCGGTTCCTGGCAAGACACGCATCTGGCGGAAATTCCGCAGTCTGGCCGTTGCTCGGCCGTCCGGGTCTTCGACTGGCTGTTCTATCGAGGGACCATCGACCGCTACCAAGTACCGATCCTGGACGCTCGGCTGCGAGCTGAACTGATTGGGCTTTACCGTCCCCGGCCAGACGACCTGCCTGCGGAGTCCGTCAACACGGATGAGTTCGCCATGTTCCTCACCGCGCACCTCGGTTGGTGCCTGCTGCCCGAGGAAGCGCCCTCACCAACCACGGCAACGTCTCCGGCCCCCCAGGGGCAATCTGACCGACGAGCAGGATGGCTGAGCTGACCTTTTTGCCGGGCTGCCGATTTCTGCGAAAGCCATGTCGTTTGAGAATGCGGCGGGGCAACGTTCTCAAGTGACACGGCACGCCAGCAGGTCAGCCGCTCTCTACCCGCCCGGTGAACAGCGACGGGACAGCAGCAGGAGAACCGCCCTATCCGCTGTACTCAACGGTGGCCTTGTCGAGGACCTCTGCCAGATCGTCGGCCGACTCGGGCGTCAAACGGTAGAACCCCTGCAGGCTGACCGCGCGCTCAAGGCGGCCGTCCACCACGTACTTCAGCCCACGGGTCTGTCCTCGGCGGTTGCGCCAGGTGAGCCGTCCCAGGAGATCGCCGGGTATCGGCACATCGAAGCGCACGGGCGTGGCTTGCACGTGCACCGCCTCAGCGCCGCAGCCGTTGGCGCCGAGCGCCGACCAGTCGTCGTGCCCGGGAAACCCAGGGTCCTGCCATGTCGCGGGAGCGGCACCGCAACAGTCGCGTCTTCCCACGCCTTCCACTCGCATGCGGCTCACCAGGAAGACCTCGCCCCGGTTCACGTGCAGCGCGTACACCTCGTCCCCGGCGCGTGCGCCCGACCAAGCGGGAAGAGAGGAGTGGGCGCCGCTGAAGGCGATTGGTGGCCGCTCGCCCACGCGACCTGCCTTGCGCAGGGCACGGCACGTGTCGTGGGTCCACAGGACGGTGAAGGCAGCAGACATGCCAGGATCCTACGAACGGGCACTGACAACCTCGCTCGGGGACGGTTTTCTCGGTCAGCCGACGCCGAGGACGGCTCCGCACGAGGCCGGATGTGGTTACGGCGGATAAGGCGTACCCATCCTGCGCGACCCGCGACCCGCGACCCGCGACCCGCGACCTGCCAACCCCTGCGCCAGCACGGCATCCGCGCCCCTCAGGGACTCGGCGCAGTCAGATACCGCTGGATCGTCGGCGCCAGCCACGCCACGATCTCCGCCCGCGCCAGCCCCACCGCCGGCGGCATCCGCAGCACGTACCGCGTGAGCGCCAGCCCGAGCAGCTGCGACGCCATGAGGGCCGCCCGTGCCGGGACCTGCTCGGGGTCGGGGCACACCTGGCGGGCGACCGGCAGCAGTTGGTCCCGCAGGATGCCCTGCATGCGCTCGGCCCCGGCCTGGTTGGTCACGCCGACCCGCAGCAGGGCGGTGAGGACCTCGTTGTTCTCCCACATGTCGAGGAAGTGCTCGACGAGGATGCGCCCGGTGTCCTGTCGGCGGTCGGCCCCGCTCACGTCCGGCAGCCGCAGGTCGATGGCGACGGCCGCCGCGAAGAGGCCCTCCTTGTTGCGGTAGTACCGCATCACCATCGACGGGTCGATGTTCGCGTCCTTGGCGATGGCGCGGATGGTGGCTCGCTCGTAGCCGTCGGTCGCGAAACGCTCGCGGGCCGCCGCGAGGATCGCGCCGCGAGTGGCGTCGGAGCGGCGGGGGGCGGCTGAGCCGGAAACCGTGGAGGTGCTGTCGCTGCCGTTCATGCCAACAAGCGTAGGCCAACGAATGTAGGTCAACAAGTGTTCGCCAACGCTTGTTTGCCAACAGTCGTTGACATCGTCGTCGGCACCTCGCTACCTTCGTCAACGAGCGTTGGCCAACATCCGTTGGCGACAAGTGACGGCAAACAAGCGATCGCAACAGGAGGCCACCATGGACGGCACCACCACCCAGCGCACGGTGATCGTCGTCGGCTCCGGCCCCACCGGTCTCCTCCTCGCCGGTGACCTCGCCGCAGCCGGCGTCCCCGTGACCCTCGTCGAGAAGCGGTCGCGCAAGATCAGCAACCTCTCCCGTGCCTTCGGGGTGCACGCGCGCACCTTGGAGCAGCTCGACGCCCGCGGCCTCGCCGACCCACTCCTCGCCACCGGCGACACCATCACCGGCCTGCGGCTCTTCCGCCGCCTCTCCCTCGATCTGAGCACCCTGCCCTCGCGCTTCCCGTTCCTGCTCATCACCCCGCAGTACGAGGTCGAGCGGCTCCTGGAGAGCCGGGCCCGGGAAGCGGGGGTCGAGTTCGCCTACGAGAGCGAGGTCGTTGAGCTGCGGCAGGACGACGAGGGAGTCGACCTTGACGTGCGCGGCGCGGACGGGGCGGTCGTCACCCGCCGAGCGGCCTATGTCGTCGGCGCGGACGGTCACCGGAGCGCCGTGCGGGAGGCGATCGGGCTGGACTTCCCGGGTGTCTCCGTCATCAAGTCGCTGATCCTGGCCGATGTCCGGCTGGCCGAGAAACCCCAGGGCGTCCTCACCGTCAACGGCCGCGACGACGCCTTCGCGATGATCGCCTCCTTCGGCGACGGCTGGTACCGGGTCATGGGCTGGAACCGCCGCAACGAGGTCTCCGACGATGCCCCGCTCGACCTCGGCGAGGTCAAGGAGATCACCCGCCGTGCCCTGGGCACCGACTACGGCATGCACGACGCCCGCTGGCTCTCCCGTTTCCACAGTGACGAGCGTCAGGCACCGCACTACCGGGTCGGGCGGGTGTTCCTCGCGGGGGACGCCGCGCACATCCACTCCCCGGCCGGCGGGCAGGGCATGAACACCGGCCTCCAGGACGCCGCCAACCTGAGCTGGAAGCTCGCCGCCGTCGTCCAGGGCCGGGCGTCCGAAGGGCTCCTCGACAGCTACGAGGCCGAGCGCCACCCCGTCGGCAGGGCGGTGCTGCGCAGCAGTGGCGGACTGGTCCGGCTGGCCCGCGCGCAAAATCCGTTGGTGCGTGCCGCCCGCGCTCTCGTCTCCGCGTTCGTCGACGTGGCCCCGTCCGTCCAGCGCAAGGCTCTGGGGCAGATCACCGGGATCGGCTACGCCTACCCCGCCCCCCGCGGCGCCCATCGCCTCACCGGCACCCGTGTCCCCGACGTCGCCCTGGAGGGCGGCCGGCTCTACGAAGCGCTGCGCGGCGGCCGATTCGTACTGATCACACCCGGAGCGTACGAAGGTCCGGGTGTCCGCGAGGGGTGGCTGACCGTGGAGCGCTGGGCGAGCGACCGCCGGACGACCGTCCTGGTACGACCCGACGGATACGTGGCCTGGGCGGCCGAGGGCGCGGACGCGGCGGGGATCGCGGAGGCGGTGGCCCGGTATCTGGGTCACTGACCTGGCATGCGTGATCGTCACCGTGGTTGGCGTCGGAGGCCGGTGCCCGTGGCCGGGGCCCACCCCGCGATCGGCCTGTTCGCGACGTTCACCAGGGCCGTGACCATCCAATCGGCGGCGGCCGACGAGCGATGATCTCCTCCGCCACCGGAGCCGCCACCCTGGTCATCGCCTCACTCAACCGCGAGCACGGCTTCGGATGGCGGCGACGCGGCGCGGGACCCGGCGTCAGATGTGCATAAGCCCGTGTGCCGGGTAGGCGGGGGAGAAATGCGGGGATAGCGGTGTCCCGCCTGGGTACTGGGGTGCGGGTGGCCGCGAAGGGCGCCGGCCGGTCAGGTCTGTGACGCAGGGGAGTAGCGAGTTGGGGTTCGTCGAGTCGGGTTTCGCTCTCATCTCCCGCCACAGCGCCCGAGTGGTGGCGGGCCGCTACCGGCTGGACGAACTGATCGGTTCTGGCGGTGCCGCGGATGTCTACCGGGGCTTCGACCTGCGACTGCGCCGCCCGGTCGCTGTGAAGGTCTTCCGGCCCGGGACCGGCTTCGACACCGAGGAGAACTTGGGCGGCGAAGCGGTGATCCTGGCCCGGCTGGAGCATCCGGGAGTGGTCAGCGCCTTCGACGCCGGGCACGACGGCGACGGCTACCTCGTCATGCAGCTGGTCGACGGCCCCACTTTGAAGGCCCGCATCTCCGAAGCGCCCCTGCCGTGGCAGACGGTGGCAGTGCTGGGCGCCGGGCTGGCGGACGCGCTGGCACACGCGCACGGGGCGGGCATCGTCCACCGGGACGTGAAGCCGTCGAACATCCTCCTGGACGCCTCCGGACGTCCCCATCTGACCGACTTCGGCATCTCGCGGCTGCTGGACGGCACCACTCGCACCGCCACCGGCACCCTCATCGGAACGGCTGCCTACCTGGCCCCCGAACAGGTCCTCGGCAGGCCCGTCGGCCGGCCCGCCGACGTCTACGCCCTCGGCCTGGTCCTCCTGGAATGCCTGACCGGCCGGCTCGAGTACGACGGCGGACCGCTGGAGGCAGCCATCGCGCGACTGCACCGCGGTCCCGGGATCCCCGACGGCATTCCCGACGGCTTCGCGGCCCTGCTGCGGCAGATGACCGACCTGGACGAGCACGCGCGGCCCCCGGCCGGCGACTGCGCCCGGACGCTGGCCCTTCTGGCAGAGAGCAACCCAGGGACAGAGGCCACCCCGTCCGCGCCGCGGCCGACAGAAGTGCGGGCGCCGGTGACAGCGGGCGGCACAGACCGCGCCCTGTCACCAGAGTCCCCGCCGGCCGACACCTCGACGGCCGCTTTCAAGCAGCCGGCGCCCGCCTTGGCCGCACGGCACCGAGTGCGGATGGCGGGCGCGGCCGTGGCCGTCGCTGCGATCGCCGCCCTCGCCGTAACCGAAGGCACCGCTGGGTACACCACGGGGGATGACAAAGGCGCCCCAGCCGCCCCGGTGACGCCGCACACGCAGGTCGAGGAGACCCCCTCTGGCCCGGAGGCCTCGCCCACCGATGAGCAGCCGGTTCCGGCCCGCGAGCTCCCTGCCGCCGCGCCGGGACAGGGCGCTACCGGCACCGCCGGGCAGCCTGCCGCCGGGTCGGCACGGGTCCAGCGCCAGCCCAAGCCTGCGCACACACCCGCAGCCGCCCCGGGGAAGACGAAGGCCGCCGACGCACCGCGAGGATCCGCGAAGCGTCAGAAGGCCAACAAGTCGGGCGAGAAGGGTTCGGCCCAGCAAGTCGAGAAGCGTCAGCGCCGCTGACCGGGCGCCTTGGACAAGCCCTACGTCCCCCCCCGACACGCGACGGATGGGACCCTGCCGACCCGGGAAGCGAACCACGCGTTCTGGAGGTCGCGTACCGCTCGGCAAGCGTGTCCTGCACGACCGCCAACTCGCTCTCAAAATGGTGCTGCAGGACGGGCCGCCCTCGTCTCGACCGGCAGGCCATAGCCGAACTCGTCATCAAGACCCGCGGCCCGCACACCCTGGCCCGCGGCGGCGCCCAGGCCCTCCTGGACATCCCTCACCGCCAACTCGACGGCTGCGTGGCCGCCGAGACTGCCCGCCGCCTCATCCTCCGAGTGCGGGCCCTGACCCACCAGTTGGAACGCTTCCGCAAGCCCACGCGCACCGACCCTGCCGAGCCAGCCCACCGCTACGTGGTGCCCCCACGCGTCAACCCGGAACAGTCAGGCGGGCGTTCGGGGCGTGCGCAAGCGGTGCAGCAACCCCCGTCATGCACTCACGACGATTCGCGGACGACGAGTTCCGTGGGAAGCGTGACGCGCCTGCGCGGCGTTTCGGGATCGTTGATCTCTTCCAGGAGGATGCGGGCGATCATGGCGCCGATCTCCTCGACGGGTTGACGCACGGTGGTGAGGGGCGGATTGGTGTGCCGGGCGATGATGGAGTCGTCGAACCCGACCACGGCCACGTCGTCGGGGACGCGTCTGCCCTGCCTGCGCAGTTCTGCCAGAGCCCCTGCCGCCATGACGTCCGAGGCGACGAACACGGCGTCCAGCTCGGGTACCCGTTCAAGGAGTGAACGCATCGCCGCCGCGCCGCCCTCCTCGGTGAAGTCGGCCGAGGTCACGAGCCGGTCCGTGCCCCGGTGGCCGGCCTTCTCGAGGGCCTCGCGCCATCCCTGGAGCCGACTGCGCCCTACCTCCATGTCGAGCGGACCACTGATCGTGGCGACGGTGCGCCGCCCCCGCGCGAGGAGGTGGTCGACAGCCGCCGCGGCCCCACCGGTGTTGTCGGAGTGCACGTGGCTGAGCGACTCGTCGGGGGAGCGGCGTCCGGCGAGCACCGTGGGCAGTCCCATCTCCTCCAGCAGCCCGGGCAGCGGATCGTGCTGGTGCACGGAGACGAGGAGCACTCCGTCGACACGGCGTTCAGCGACCGACTTGGTGAGTTGGTCCCGCTCTGACTGGTCGCGGATGAGGACCAGTTGGAGCTGCGTGCGGGTCTCCGCGAGGGCGGTGCTGACACCGCGGATGACCGCCGAGAAGTAGGGCTCCGAGCCCAGTCTGGCCTCGGACTCCGGGATCACCAGGGCCACGGAGTTCGTCCGGCTCGTCACCAGTCCCCGGGCAACGGAGTTCGGGACGTAGTTCAGTTCGGCGATGGCGGCGAGCACGGCGGCCCTCGCCTTCTCGCTGACGAGTTCGGAGCCGTTGATGACTCGTGAAACGGTGGTGCGTCCGACACCGGCGCGCGCTGCCACGGTGATGATGGTCGGGCGTTGCCTTTCCCCCATGGCACCTCCTCCGCTCGGCCCTGTCTGGACGGCTTTCACCTGCGCATTGTGCCAGACCCCGGGAGGGCGCCCGCAGCACGCGGAGGCAGGCCCGGGACATCTTTCGGCAACGAAGTGGATTCAACTTCTTGACAGACCCCGGAGACGACGGCGAGGCTGCGGGCTCCTGAGTGGGCACGTTCCCACCGCCAAATGGGAACGTACCCACCGAACAAATCGCGCCTGCGGAGCGGACCGCGTGGTGCGAACTCCGGTGCGTCAGCGCCGCCGCTAGGAGGACCAGATGGACAAGTTCCGAAGCGCCTTGCGTACGAAGGTCGTGGCCGCCGTGTCGGTCACGTCGGCTCTCGGCCTGCTTGCGGGCTGCGGGGGCAGCGACGGTGGCACCGGTGGAGGCAAGAAGGACGGCAAGGTCACCATCACCATGGGGCTCTTCGGCGTCATGGGCTTCAAGGAGACCGGTCTGCTCGACAAGTACATGAAGGAACACCCGAACGTCATCATCAAGGCGGACGTCGCGGGCGACGAACAGACCTACTACACCGCCCTGCAGACCCACCTGGCCGCAGGCAGCGGACTCAAGGACATCCAGGGCATAGAAATTGGTCGGGCCAAGGAACTGTCCGACACCCAGAAGGACAAGTTCGTCGACCTCTCCGGAGTGGCCGGGACGGACCACTTCCTTCCGTGGAAGCAGAGCCAGGTCACCACCGCCGACAACAAGGTCATCGGCCTCGGCACCGACATCGGCCCCATGGCCGTCTGCTACCGCAAGGACCTCTTCGAGCAGGCCGGCCTGCCCACCGACCGCGACGAGGTCGCCAAGCTGTGGGAGGGCGACTGGTCGAAGTACGTCGCCGCCGGCAAGCTGTTCAAGCAGGGCTCCAAGGACGACAAGGTCGCCTTCATGGACAGCTCCAGCGGACTGTTCAACGCCATGATCTACGGCAACTCCCAGCAGTTCTACGACAAGCAGGGCAAGCTCATCTACGCCACCAACCCTGTCGTGAAGGACGCGTGGAAGCTGGCCTCCGAGGCGGCCACGTCCGACCTGACGGCCAAACTCCGCCAGTTCCAGCCCGGTTGGGACCCCGGTCTGGCCAACAGCACGTTCGCCAGCACTGTTTGCCCGGCATGGATGCTCGCGCACATCAGCGAGAAGGCGGGACCGAAGAACAAGGGCAAGTGGGATGTCGCCAAGGCACCCAAGGGCGCCAACTGGGGCGGATCGTTCCTCGGGGTGATGGAGAAGAGCCCCGTCAAGAAGGAGGCTCAGGACCTCGTCGCCTGGCTCACCGCCCCCGAGCAGCAGGCCTACCTCTTCGAGAAGATCGGCAACTTCCCCTCGTCACAGACCGCGTTGGAGATGCCCGAGGTCGTCGATGCCAAGTCGGACTACTTCGGTGGCGCGCCCATCGGCAAGATCTTCGGCGCTGCGGCCCAGGAGATCCCCGACGAGCAGGTGCTCGGTCGCAAGGACGGCACCATCAAGGACATCTTCTCGCAGGGGCTGACCTTGATCGAGGCGCAGAACAAGAGCCCGAACGAGGCGTGGAAGACCACTGACGAGCGCATCGAGAAGGCCGCCGGCTGACCTGGGCCCTGCCTGCCGCCCGGCGCCCCACGCGCGGCCCGCACGGGGTCGCCGGGCCCCTGCCCGCCTCTCCCACCCTCCAGGAAGGACGCCTTCCGGTGGCCATCTCCACCTCCACATCCCCCAAGGGCGCGCCCGGCGTCACAGCGGAGCGCCAGCGCCGCCGTACGCTGCTGCACCGCCTCGACGTCCGCGGTGCCCCGTACGCCTTCGTCGCCCCGTTCTTCATCGTGTTCGCCGCCTTCAGCTTCTACCCGCTCATCTACACGTCGTGGATCTCGCTGCACCGCGTCGAACTGTCGACCCTGAACCTCATGGAGTGGGTCGGTTTCGACAACTACACGGCGCTGTGGGAGGACGACCGCTTCTGGAACGCGCTGCTCAACACCTTCACCATCGGCGTCCTGTCGACCGTGCCTCAGCTGCTGATGGCGCTCGGACTGGCGCACCTGCTCAACTACCGGATGCGCGGCTCGACGTTCTTCCGCGTCGCCGCCCTGACGCCGTACGCCACCTCGGTCGGTGCCGCCGCCCTCGTGTTCACGATGCTCTTCGAACGCGACTTCGGCATGATCAACTGGATGTTGAGCATTGTCGGCGTCGACAACCTCGACTGGGAGAACAACAAGTGGGCCGCGCAGACGGCGATCTCCTCGATCGTGATCTGGCGCTGGACCGGATACAACGCGCTGCTGTACCTCGCCGCGATGCAGGCGATCCCGCGCGACCGCTACGAGGCCGCGGCAATCGACGGCGCCTCGCGGTGGCAGCAGTTCCTGAAGGTCACCGTTCCCGGCATCCGTTCCACCATCGTGTTCACCATCGTGCTGTCGACGATCGGCGCGACGCAGCTCTTCGGTGAACCCCTGATCTTCGGCCAGGGCCCGAACGGCATCACGGGGGGAGCGGACAACCAGTACCAGACCCTGGGGCTGCTGCTGTACGAGGAGGGCTGGAAGAACTACCAGATGGGGCGGGCCGCCACGGTCGCCTGGGCGATGTTCCTGCTGCTCATTGTCGTGTTCGTCGTCCAACGCATCGTCAAGCGCTTCACCGCGCGCAGGACCTGACCGGGAGATCTTCATGACCACAGACAGCATCCCGGGCCGGGCGACGGACGCGCCTGCCGGGGCCGTGCGCACAACCCGCAAGGTCACCCCGCCCGGTGGGCGGCCCCTCCGACTGTTCCGGCACCCCGGTGCCGGGCGCCAGCACCACGCGGGACCCGTCGCCTACATCCTGCTGGGGCTCGCGGCGCTGGTCTCACTGTTCCCGCTGTACTGGACGATGGTGGCGGCTTCGACCGACAACACGCGCGTCACGCAGACACCTCCGCCCTTCCTGCCGGGACCCCATCTGCTGGAGAACCTCGGCAAGGCCTGGCAGGACGCCGCGCTGGGCAAGGCCATGCTCAACAGCCTGATCGTGGCCGGCGTGATCGCCCTGTCCACGGTCCTGTTCGCCACCCTCGCCGGCTTCGCGTTCGCCAAACTCCGCTTCAAGGGCCGCAACGTCCTGCTGATGCTCGTGATCGGCACGATGATGGTGCCGCCGCAACTGGGCGTCGTACCGCTGTTCATGATGATGACGGAACTGGGCTGGGGCCAGAAGCTGCCCGCCGTCATCTTCCCCACCCTCGTCAGCGCCGTCGGCGTGTTCTTCATGCGGCAGTACCTGTCCGAAGCGCTGCCTGACGAACTCGTCGAGGCCGGGCGGGTGGACGGTGCGCACTCCCTGCGCATCTTCTGGAGCATCGTGCTGCCGATCGCCCGGGCTCCGATGGCCGTGCTGTTCATGATCACGTTCGTGCACGCGTGGAACGACTTCTTCTGGCCCTTCATCGTGCTCGACATGACCAACCCGACGGTGCCGGTCGCCCTCACCCAGCTCAGCGCGGGCTATGTGCGCGATCAGTCGCTGATCATGGCGGGCGCCCTGCTCGGCACGCTGCCTCTGCTCGCGATGTTCATCGTCTTCGGCCGCCAGATCGTCGGCGGAATCATGCAAGGGGCGGTCAAGGGGTGAAGGGCGCACCGTTCTCCCGATGCCGCGCTCCCTGGACGCCCCTTGCCCCACTTCACCTCTTCCTGCCCGCACATCATCTGGAAGGACCCACGTGAGCACTGCGACCCGACACCTCGCGCCCGCCCCGGAGACCATCGCCGGCCGCACCTTTCCGCCGGGATTCACCTGGGGCACGGCGACCGCCGCCTACCAGATCGAGGGTGCCGCCGCCGAGGGCGGACGCACTCCTTCGATCTGGGACACCTACTCTCACACGCCCGGCAGGGTGCGCAACGGTGACACCGGTGACGTCGCCACCGACCACTACCACCGTTGGCGCGAGGACGTCGAGATCATGGCCGACCTCGGAGTGAGCGCGTACCGGTTCTCCCTGTCCTGGTCGCGTGTACAGCCGACCGGCCGCGGCCCGGCCGTCGAACAGGGGCTGGACTTCTATCGCGCCCTCACCGACGCACTGCTGGAAAAAGGCATCGAACCGGTGGTCACGCTGTATCACTGGGACCTGCCACAGGAGTTGGAGGACGCCGGCGGCTGGCCCGAGCGCGCCACCGCCGACCGGTTCGCCGACTACGCGGCCCTGGCGGCTCGGGCGCTGGGAGACCGGGTCAAGACCTGGATCACCCTCAACGAGCCCTGGTGCAGCGCCTTCCTCGGATACGGCTCAGGCGTCCATGCCCCCGGCCGCACCGACCCCGTCGCGGCCCTGCGTGCGGCGCACCATCTCAACCTCGCCCACGGCAAGGCCGTACAGGCGCTGCGCGCCGAACTGCCCGCACGCGCGCAGGCATCCATCACCCTCAACATTCACCACGTCCGCGCGCTGACCGAGGCAGCCGAGGACGTCGACGCGGCCCGGCGGATCGACGCACTGGCCAACCGTGTCTTCACCGGCCCACTCCTGCAAGGCCAGTACCCCCAGGACCTCTTCCAGGACACGGCGAGCCTGACCGACTGGTCCTTCGTACGGGACGGCGACACCGCCACCATCCACCAGCCGCTGGACTTCCTGGGCGTCAACTACTACACGCCGACGCTCGTCTCCGCGGCCACCGACGAGGCCGGCCACGGCTCCGACGGCCATGGTGCGAGCGAGCACAGCCCCTGGCCCGGCGCCGACAACGTCGCCTTCCACCGTCCGCCGGGCAGCACCACCGCCATGGGCTGGGCGGTCGACCCCAGCGGCCTGTACGACCTGCTGACCCGTCTCAAGGCGGACTTCCCCGCGACGCCTCTGGTGATCACCGAGAACGGGGCGGCGTTCGACGACTACGTCAACCCGGAGGGCGAGGTGGCCGACCCCGAACGCATCGCCTACCTCCACGGCCACCTGTCGGCCGTTTACCAGGCGATCAAGGCCGGTGTCGATGTACGGGGTTACTTCCTGTGGTCTCTCCTCGACAACTTCGAGTGGGGTTACGGCTACAGCAAGCGCTTCGGTGCGGTCTACGTCGACTACCCGACCGGCAAGCGCATCCCCAAGTCCAGCGCGCGCTGGTATGCCGACGTTGTTCGTACCGGCAGCCTGCCGTAGGGCTGTGGCTGGCACCAGTGAGCGCGGGCAGCGTATGCGCTGGTGGATCCTTGAAGAGGGATGCACGACATCACCTGCTCGCGGCGCACCTCATCGATCTCGGTGAGGTGCGCGACGAGCGACAGCCGGTGAAGGGGCGGAGGTTGTCGGGGCCGGGTGGCAGGGCCTTGCCAGGCTGGAGAGTTGGGGCGATCCGTCAGTCGATGCAGGGGCGCGAGCAGCCGTAGTCGCCCTGCTGAAGCGCTGTGGTCCGGGTTCAGGCGCGCTGTGCCCAGTCCTGGTCCAGGCGGTCGGTCAGGCCAGCGGCGGCGAAGGCTGCCTCCAACTCGTCGCGGCCCTCGGTGAAGTGGGCCCAGCTGTCGTGGTGGACCGGGACGACGCGGCGGGCGTCGAGTATCCGGGTGGCCTCGGCGGCCTGGGCGCTGTCCAGGACGAGCGGTCGGCCGTCGAAGAGCATGGGGAAGCGGGGTGCGCCGGCGAACAGGAGGGCGGTGTCGATCGGGCTGAAGCGGTCGGCGATCTCCCTGACCGCGTCGAGCGAGGCGTTGTCTCCGCTGACGTAGACCGTCGGCAGTCCCTCGCCCGTCAGGACGAAGCCGACCACCTGGCCGGTGATGGGCTCGATGTCCTCACGCGCGCCGGGGCCGTGGACGGCAGGGACCCCCGTCACCGTGATGGTGCCGCCGCCGGGGCGCTCCAGCTCGGTCGATTCCCAGTCGGCCAGGCCCTTGGCGTTCCCCCCGAGGCGCTTGCCGCCGCCGGGGGTGGTGAGGGTGAGGGGGACGTCGGCGAGCAGGGCGCGACCGGAGGTGTCGAGGTTGTCGGCGTGCTCGTCGTGGGAGAGCAGGACCACGTCGATGGGGCCGAGTCCGGCGGGGGTGGTGGTGGAGGGGACGGTCTTGGTCAGGGTCGGGCGACCGGGTGAGGGGTAGTCGCCAGGGCCGTCGAAGGTCGGGTCGGTCAGGAAGCGCAGGCCGCCGTACTCGAACAGGGCGGTCGGGCCACCGAGCGTGCGGACCGGGAACTGGCTGGCGTTGAGCTGGGACATCACGTCTCCGCTTCTCACGAAAAAAACCTGTGGTTAACGTGAGTCCAGGCTAGGCAGGCATCACGGAAAAAGGCAAGCGTTACCATGAGGGGTATGGACGACACCCTGGCCACCGACGTGGCACCGACCGCTCTGCCCCCGGCGCCGGGTGCCGACCGGTACCGCTCCCTGGACTTCGCCGACACCACCGCCACGCTGCCCGCCGGCCAGAGCTACGACCTGCTCGCAGCCCCGGAATCCGCCATGCGCTGGCTCGCCACCCACGACCTGACCACCCCGGAGGTGCAGCTGTACGAGGTGTGCGCGCAGCGGATGCGAACGTTGCGCGTGCACATCCGTGCCCTGTTCGCCGCCCGCGTCGACGCCACCACGCCGCCCGAGGAGTCCCTGAGCGCGGTGAACGAGGCCCTGACGGCCGTGCCCACCGCCCCCCTCCTGGCCTGGGACGGTGCCCGGGGGCTGCGCCGCATCCAGGCGCACCCCACCGACCAGGCCGTCACCCACGCACTGGCGGCCCTCGCCGCCGACGCCGCCGACCTGCTCACCGGTCCCGACGCCGACATCCTCGCCGCCTGCGGCTCAGCCCCCTGCGACCGGTTCCTCCTGCGCACCCACGGCCGGCGCCACTGGTGCTCCACACGCTGCGGCGACCGTGCCCGCGCCGCCCGCGCCTACGCGCGGCGCAGCGGCGCCTCGGACTGACGAAGCACCCCTACGGCTCTCCTGCGGACCGCCCTGCGGTCACGCGAAACACCCGCGGCAGGCTTCCGGTTGCTGACCGGCAGAAGAGCGCGGGTCGGAGATCTCGGCCGGGCCGGTCCCAGGCGTGCCCGCACGCCGAAACCGGTCGTCATGGCAGCACCGCTTGTCCCGGCGGCGGGAGGGAACTCTGCCACCCGCACCGAGGGACGGAACAACCGGAGGTGGCTCGCCTGCCCGGGGGTTCCGCGGCTCGATCTAAGAGCCGCAGACGGGCCCGAGCGAAACCTTTCGGGAGCGCTCCCAACTCCCGGCGCCCATCGAAAGGTTGCGACGTGCCCGCCTGGCCTGCGACTTCGAAATCCATTCGACGCATTCGCGCGCACAGGGTTGTCAGGGACATGGGCGGACTTCTACAGTCCGACCCGAACCAGTGGGGTGGGAGCGCTCCCATCAGTGGGGAGGTGGGAGCGCTCCCGTACCGGCCCCGATACAGCCGAGCCACGTTCACGAGAGGCACCCGCATGCGACCCTTATCGCACCGTCCCCGCCCCGTGCGCGGCCTGTTCGCCGCGCTGCTCTCCGCTCTTGCCGCGCTCGCGGCTCTCCTCGTCGCCGCACCGCAGGCCCAGGCCGACACCACGATCTGCGAGCAGTTCGGCTCGACCGTCATCCAGGGCCGCTACGTCGTGCAGAACAACCGCTGGGGCACCAGCGCCACCCAGTGCGTCACCGCCACCGACAGCGGCTTCCGCCTCACCCAGGCCGACGGCTCGGTGCCCACCAACGGCGCCCCGAAGTCGTACCCGTCGGTGTTCAACGGCTGCCACTACACGAACTGTTCGCCGGGCACCAACCTGCCGGCGCAGCTCAGCACCATCTCCAGCGCGCCCAGCAGCATCTCCTACGGCTTTGTCTCGGGCGCCGTGTACAACGCCTCGTACGACATCTGGCTGGACCCGACGCCCCGCACCGACGGCGTCAACCGCACCGAGATCATGATCTGGTTCAACCGGGTGGGCTCCATCCAGCCGATCGGCTCGCAGGTCGGCACCGCGACCGTCGGCGGCCGCACCTGGCAGGTGTGGACCGGCAGCAACGGCTCCAACGACGTGATCTCCTTCGTCGCTCCCTCGGCGATCAGCAGTTGGAGCTTCGACGTCATGGACTTCGTCGACCAGACCGTGGCCCGGGGGATGGCGCAGAACAACTGGTACCTGACGAGCGTTCAGGCCGGGTTCGAGCCGTGGCAGAACGGCGCCGGACTCGCGGTGAACTCCTTCTCCTCCACCGTCAACCTCGGTGGCGGCGGCGACCCGGGTGGCCCCGGTGGGCCCGCCACGGCCTGCCAGGTGACCTACGCGACCAGTGTCTGGCAGGGCGGCTACACCGCCAACGTCACCGTGAAGAACACCGGTACCACCGCCCTCAACACCTGGCAGCTCGGCTTCACGCTGCCCTCCGGACAGCGCGTCACCAACTCCTGGAACGCCACCCTGTCCGGCTCCTCCGGCGCGGTGACGGCCACTCCCGTGGCGCACAACGCGCAGATCGCCGCCGGCGGCAGCCAGAACTTCGGCTTCCAGGGCACGTACAGCGGCACCTTCGCCAAGCCCGGCAGCTTCACCCTGAACGGGACGGCCTGCACCAACGCCTGACCCGGCCGGTGCGCCGCACCGGCCTCCTCCGGGGCCCGCCCCGCCTTCCCGCACCGACGGGGGGCGGGCCCCGACCCCCACGTCCGCCCCTCCGGCCCGCACCCGGAAAGGCCGCACCCCATGAGCCCGAGCCGCACCGTGTCCGCAAGCCCTCCTGTACCTCTGCGTTCCCGGACCCGTCGCCCCGCCCTCGTCGCCGCGCTGTGCGCCGCGACCCTCGCCCTGACCGGCCTGGCCGCCGCCCCGCCAGCCCAGGTCCCCACGGCCACCGCCGCCCTGCCGTACCAGGATCCCTCCCTTCCGGTGGCTCAGCGGGTCACCGATCTGCTCTCCCGGATGACGCTCGACGACAAGCTCGGGCAGATGACCCAGGTCGAGAAGGACGCGCTCGTCCCGCAGTCCGACCTCGCCACCTACCGCATCGGCTCGGTGCTCTCCGGCGGCGACTCGACGGTCAGCCCCAACAACGCCCAGACCTGGGCCGACACCTACGACTCCCTCCAGCGCACCGCCCTCACCACCCCGCTCGGCATCCCGATGATCTACGGCATCGACGCGGTGCACGGCCACAACGCGGTGCGCGGCGCCACCCTCTTCCCGCACAACATCGGCCTCGGTGCCACCCGTGACCCGGCGCTGGTGCAGCGCGTCGGACGGGCGGTGGCCGAGGAGGTGGCCGGTACCGGCATCGACTGGTCCTTCGCGCCGTGTCTGTGCGTGGCCCGCAACGACCGGTGGGGCCGCACCTACGAGTCGTTCGGCGAGAAGCCCGAACTGCCCACGTCCATGGCCACGTTCGTCACCGGCATGCAGGGCACTGCCCTGGGCGGCGACCCGGCGTCGGTGCTGGCCACCGCCAAGCACTACATCGGCGACGGCGGCACCACCGGAGGCGTCGACCAGGGCAACACCGAGCTGTCCGAGGCCGAGCTGCGCGCGATCCATCTGCCGCCCTTCCAGGAGGCGGTACGGCGGGGCGTGGGCTCGGTGATGCTGTCCTACAGCAGCTGGAACGGCGTGCGCTCGCACGGGAACAAGTACCTGGTCACCGACGTCCTCAAGGGCGAGCTGGGCTTCACCGGCTTCGTCGTCTCGGACTGGGCCGCACTCGACCAGCTGGACGGGCAGAGCGGCTTCACCGGCGCCGAGATCACCACGGCCGTCAACGCGGGCGTCGACATGGTGATGGTCCCGCACGACTACAAGAAGTTCCTCACCCTGGTGCGTGGCGAGGTGAGCGCCGGGCGGATCCCCCTGGCGCGCGTCGACGACGCCAACCGGCGCATCCTCACCAAGAAGTTCCAGCTCGGCCTCTTCGAAAGGCCGCTCACCGACCGGTCGTTGACCCCGACCGTGGGCTCAGCGGAGCACCGGGCCCTGGCCCGGCAGGCGGTGCGGCAGTCGCAGGTGCTGCTGAAGAACGACGGCGCGATCCTGCCACTGGCGAAGAACGCCAGGCTGTTCGTGGCCGGCAAGTCCGCCGCCGACATCGGCAACCAGAGCGGCGGCTGGACCCTGGGCTGGCAGGGCCGCAGCGGCTCCGTCACCGAGGGCACGACCGTCCTCCAGGGCATCCGCGCCGCCGCGACCGACCCGTCCCGGATCACCTACGACCGCTACGGCAACGGCATCGACGGCAGCTACACCGCCGCCGTCGCGGTGGTCGGGGAGACGCCGTACGCCGAGATGCACGGCGACCGGCCCGGCAGCATGGGGCTGGACCAGGAGGACCTACAGACCCTCAGCCGGCTCAAGGCCAGCGGGGTGCCCGTCGTGGTGGTCCTGGTCTCCGGGCGCCCGCTCGACATCGCCGCCCAACTGCCGGACTGGCGCGCCCTGTTGGCGGCCTGGCTGCCCGGCACCGAGGGCGCCGGAGTGTCGGACGTGCTCTTCGGCGACTACGCCCCGACCGGCAAGCTCCCCATGACGTGGATGCGCAGCGCTTCCCAGCAGCCCATCAACGACGGCGACGGCAAGAGCCCGCTCTTCGCCTACGGGCACGGCCTGACCTACGGCACCGGTCCCGACCCAGACCCCGACCCGGACCCGGAGCCCGAGCCGCAACCCAAGGCCTGCACCGCCCAGTTCAAGGTCGTCTCGGCCTGGTCCGGCGGCTACCAGGCGGAGATGACCGTCAAGAACTCCGGCACCGGCCCGCTGACCGGCTGGTCCGTCGCCTGGGACCTGGGCGGCTCCACCATCAACAGCTTGTGGAACGGCTCCCTGACCGTGGCCCAGGGCCGCGCGACCGTCCGCAACGCCGCCCACAACGGCGCCCTGTCTCCCGGCGCCACCACCTCGTTCGGCTTCACCGCCAACGGCGGCGCGGGCACGCCCGCTCCGCAGTGCACCGGCTCCTGAACGTACGACCGGCATACCCGCACGTACCACCGAGGAGGGCACGATGACCCACCCGACCAAAACCGACGGCGCCTCGCTGCCGCGCATGCGCCGACGACGGTCGGCAGCTCTGGCCACCGCCCTGGCCACCCTGATGCTCGGGGCGGCCGGCCAGCTCGCGGGACAGCCCGCGGCAGCGGCGGAAACTCATGTCGACAACCCCTTCGCGGGGGCGACCTTCTACGTCAACCCCGACTACGCCGAGCTCGTGAACACGTCCATCGCGCAGACCTCCGACGCCACGCTCAAGGCGAAGATGGAGAAGGTCAAGAGCTATCCGACCGCCGTCTGGCTGGACCGGATCGCGGCCGTCCACGGCGGTACGGCCAACGCGGGGCGCAAGAGCCTGGCCGACCACCTCGACCTGGCGCTCGCCCAGAAGAAGCCCGGACAGCCGATCACCGCCACCTTCGTGGTGTACGACCTGCCGGGACGGGACTGCGCCGCCCTCGCCTCCAGTGGTGAACTCCCGCTCACCCAGGCCGGGTTGACTCGCTACAAGAGTGAGTACATCGACGTCATCGCGAACGTCCTCAAGAACCCCAAGTACCAGGACATCCGTATCACCACGGTCGTCGAGCCCGACAGCCTGCCCAACCTGGTCACCAACACCTCCGACCCCGAATGCGCCCAGGCCAAGAGCAGCGGCATATACGTCGAGGGCATCCGGTACGCCCTGGACAAGCTGCACGCCATCCCGAACGTGTACACCTACCTCGACTACGCGCACTCCGGCTGGCTCGGCTGGGACAACAACCTCACCCAGACCGTGCAGCAGTACACCGAGGTGGCCAGGGGCACCGCGGCCGGGCTGAGCAGCGTCGACGGGCTGGTCACCAACGTCGCCAACGCCACGCCACTGGAGGAGCCTTTCCTGACCAACCCCGACAAGAGCGTCGGCGGCAATCCGGTCAAGTCGGGCAAGTTCTACGAGTGGAACCCGAACTTCGACGAGGTGGACTTCACCAAGAACGTGCACCGGGCGCTGGTCTCGGCGGGCTGGCCCGCCTCCACCGGCATGGTGGTCGACACCTCCCGCAACGGCTGGGGCGGCTCGGCCCGGCCCACCGCCGAGAGCACCAGCACCACCCTCGACACCTATGTCGCGGAGTCCAAGGTCGACCGGCGCGCCCACCGCGGACTGTGGTGCAACGTGAGCGGAGCCGGACTCGGACAGCCGCCGCAGGCCGCACCCTCCGGATACCCGGACTCGCACTTCGACGCCTTCCTGTGGGTGAAGCCGCCGGGGGAGTCCGACGGGGCCAGCAAGGACATCCCCAACGAGGAGGGCAAGAAGGCGGACCCGATGTGCGACCCGGACTACACCGCGCCCAACGCCGGCAACAACAAGACCGGGGCGCTGCCCGACGCACCCCTGGCCGGCCACTGGTTCCACAACCAGTTCCTGATGCTGGTGCGCAACGCCTACCCCGCCGTGCCGACGGGCGGCACCGACCCGGGTGACACCACCGCCCCGACCGCCCCGACCGGACTGCGGGCCACCGCGAAGACCGCGAGCAGCGTCTCCCTGGCCTGGACCGCGGCCACCGACGACGTGGGCGTGACCGGGTACGACGTGTACCGCAACGGCACCCGGGTCGGCTCGCCGGCCTCCGGCACCACGTACACGGACACCGGACTGAGTGCCGCCACGGCCTACAGCTACGCCGTGCGGGCCCGTGACGCGGCCGGGAACGTCTCCGCCGCCTCCGCAGCGCTGAGCGTCACCACCGAGACGGGCGGCGGCGGTCCCGACCCGGCGGGCGGCCTCAAGGTCGCCTACAAGAACAACGACTCCTCGGCCACCGACAACGGCATCCGTCCGGGCCTGCGGATCACCAACACCGGCAGCGCCGCTGTCGACCTGACCGGGGTGACCGCCCGCTACTACTTCACCCGTGACGGCGGCTCGCCGACCGTGAACGCCTACTGCGACTACGCCGCGGTCGGCTGCTCCAACGTCAAGCTCAGGGTCGTCCCGCTGAGCACCCCGGTCGCGGGCGCGGACGCCTACCTGGAGGTCGGCTTCTCGGCCGGCTCGCTGGCCGCGGGCCGGGACACCGGTGACCTCCAGCTCCGTATGGCCAAGTCCGACTGGTCCGCGTTCAACGAGGTCGGCGACTACAGCCGCACCACCGCCACGTCCTACACCGACGCCCCGGCGATCCCCGGCTACCTCGGCACCACCCTGGCCTGGGGCGCACCGCCCGCCTGATCCGCCTACCTCCCCACACTCCCTCGCCCGCCCGGAGCGACCTGTTCCCCGGGCGGGCGGGGGCTCCACAGCGGACAGCCACGGAACGACAGGAGGCACCATGGTTCGACGCAGAAACCGGCTCCTCTCCTGGGCGGCGGTGCTCGCCACCCTGCTGAGCGGTCTCGGTCTGGCCTTGCTCGGACAGGGCAGCGCACAGGCCCACGGGGTGGCGATGATGCCCGGCTCGCGGACGTATCTCTGCTACCAGGACGCCAAGACCGGCACCGGCGCCCTGGACCCGACGAACCCGGCGTGCAAGGCCGCGCTGGCCGAGAGCGGATCGACGGCGCTGTACAACTGGTTCGCCGTGCTCGACTCCAACGCGGGCGGCCGCGGCGCCGGTTACGTACCGGACGGCAAGCTGTGCAGCGCCGGTGACCGCTCCCCGTACAACTTCACCGGCTACAACGCCGCCCGCTCCGACTGGCCCCGCACGCATCTGACCTCCGGGAAGAGCATGCAGGTCCGGTACAGCAACTGGGCGGCGCACCCGGGTGATTTCCGGGTGTACCTGTCCAAGCCCGGCTACTCGCCCAGCTCCCCGCTGGGCTGGGGCGACCTGGAGCTCATCCAGACCGTCACCAACCCCGCCCAGTCGGGTTCGGTGGGCAGCGACTCCGGTCACTACTACTGGAACCTGAACCTGCCCGCGGGCCGCTCGGGCAACGCGATGCTGTTCATCCAGTGGGTGCGCTCGGACAGCCAGGAGAACTTCTTCTCCTGTTCCGACATCGTCTTCGACGGCGGCAACGGCGAGGTGACCGGCATCCGCGGCTCGGGCGGCACCCCGACGCCCACGCCCACGCCGACCCCCACCCCGACCGACCCGCACAGCGGCTGCATGGCCGTCTACTCGGTGACCAACGCCTGGAACGGAGGCTTCCAGGGCTCTGTGCAGGTGATGAACCACAACACGACAGCGATGAACGGCTGGGCCGTGCGCTGGCAGCCGGGCACCGGTACCCGGCTCAGTCAGGTCTGGAACGGCACGCTCAGTACCGGCACGGACGGCACGGTCACGGTCAGAAATGTCGACCACAACCGCACCGTCGCACCGGACGGCAGCGTGACCTTCGGCTTCACAGCCACCTCCACCGGCAACAACCTTCCGATCGGCTCGATCGGCTGCGTCGCCCCGTAAAAAGTCCTACCGAAACGCCGGCTTCCCGCACCGGGGGGAGCCGGCGTTGTCGCGTGCGCGGCGGGCGGGGGAGGCGGGCGCGCAGGCGTGGTAGTCGACGGGCTGCGGGGTGTCGGCGGGCGAGTTCTGCATCCACCTGCACGGTGAACGCTGGCGACGGGAGGCTGTCCCGTCAGCGACTTCAACGGCGGCGCCATGCGGGACGACGCGCAGATACGCGAGGGCCTGTGCGCGCAGACCGCGCTCGGCCGTGTCGGCGAAGCGGGGAGTTCCCTGGGCGCAGGAAACTTGCGGGACATGGGCACTGGCCATTCACTACCCTCGCCCCTGAGGAAGGGACGTGGGCATGGCACTGGTGAAGAAGGGGTCGCGGCGCATCACCGTCGACGGCACCACCTACCGATGGAGGCTTCGCGGAAGGCCCACCTACGACCAGGGACTGGTCTGGTCGCCGCTGACCTATGCGGTCGAGCACGCCGAGACTCCCGGCACCACTCTGGTGATCACGACCAACCAGCCACACCCCAGCAACTGGTTCGGCACACAGGCCAACCCGGTCCTACCTTCCGACGTTGCTGACAGCATTCGAACCGCTCGCGCCAACGGATGGATTCCCGAAAGCTCCGGCTCGCCATTCCATCTCGACCAGTCGGAGGGCTTCGTCTCCTCCCACTGAACTCGCCCCGCGTAGAAGGACTCACCGACCGAGTGACGGTGAGTCCTTCTGCTTTCCGCTCCATGGACACGCGGCCGCTCGCGTGTGGCGCACGCCACATATCTGCTCGGAACCCGCTCCTCGGCCGTTCCGACTCCTTCATCGGTGCGGCTCGATCCGACGGACGCCGTACGACGCGATCTGGAGACCGGTGATGGACGAGTCCAGGCAATCTCCCACCAGCGCGGGCGTGGTGCTGCGCAAGCTCATGCCCCCGCCCGCGCTGTGCGGCTTTCTCCTGCTGCTGGCACTGGTGTTCGCGGTGTCGTACGCCGTGGGGGCCGCCGCTGGGCCTGTCGCGCCCGGCATGCACGGCACGTCCGACAGCGAGGGCGGCGGCACCGGCGGCGGCGAGGACATGGGGGACATGGACATGCATGGGGGAGGCCACTGATGGGTGCGAGCCGGTGACCGCCCTGGTGACGACCGACCTGACCGTCGGCGGTATGACCTGTGCGGCCTGCGTGACACGCGTCGAGAGGGAACTCGGCAAGCTGGACGGGGTCACGGCGAGTGTCAATCTGGCGACCGGGCGGGCCCGGGTGAGCCATCCGGCGGAGATCAGCGCCGAGGAACTCGTCGCGACGGTCGAGAAGGCCGGATACACGGCTGCCCTGCCCCAGCCGCCGAAGCTGCGGCAGCGGGAGGAGGAGAACCGGGAGCCGGAGCGGGACCGTCTGCTGATCACGGCCCTGCTCGCACTGCCCGTTCTCGTCCTGTCGATGGTGCCCGCGCTGCAGTTCCGCAACTGGCAGTGGCTGTGCTTCGTGCTGGCCGCGCCAGTGGCCGTGTGGGGCGCGTGGTCGTTCCATGCGCGCGCGGTGCGGGGGCTGCGGCACTCGGCGGCGACCATGGACACCCTGGTGTCGCTCGGTGTGATCGCCTCCTTCGCATGGTCCTCCTACGCGCTCTTCCTCGGCGGCGCCGGTGATCCCGACATGCGCATGCCGTTCAGCCTGGTGCCCTCGGCGTCGGAAGGCGTCGCTCACGTTTACCTCGAAGCGGCCGTCGCCGTACCGCTGTTCGTGCTCGCGGGGCGGTTTCTGGAGGCACGGGCCCGGCGCGGGACCGGGGCGGCACTGCGGTCACTGGCCGACCTGGCGACGAAGGAGGTGTCACTCCGAGACAGCGACGGCTCCGAACGGCTCATCCCTGTCGAAGAATTGGGCGTAGGGCAGGTATTCGTCGTACGTCCCGGGGAGCGGGTGGCCACCGACGGGCAGGTGGTGGAGGGCAGTTCGGCCGTGGAGCTGTCCCTGGTCACGGGGGAGAGCGAACCGGTCGAGGTCGGTCCCGGCTCGGACGTCGTCGGGGGAGCCGTCAACGCCGGCGGGTTGCTGCTCGTACGGGCCACCGCCGTCGGGGCGGACACCCAGCTCGCCCGGATCACCCGGCTGGTGACCGAGGCGCAGGCCGGCAAGGCGAAGGCACAGCGGCTGGCCGACTCGGTCGCCGGTGTCTTCGTCCCGGTCGTCCTCGCGCTGGCCGCCACCGTGCTCGGGTTCTGGCTCGGCGCCGGGGCGGACCCGCAGGCCGCCGTCACCGCGTGCGTGGCCGTCCTGGTCGTCGCCTGCCCGTGTGCGCTGGGACTGGCCACGCCGACCGCGCTGATGGCCGCAACCGGACGCGGGGCCCAACTGGGCGTCCTGGTCAGCGGTCCGCAGGCATTGGAAGGGCTCCAGCACCTGGACACGGTCGTACTGGACAAGACCGGCACGCTCACCTCGGGGCACATGAGTGTCGCCCGCGTCACGGCCACACCTCAGGGCCTGGGCGGGAACACGGTGCTGCGGCTGGCGGGGGTGGTCGAGCAGGGCTCGGAGCACCCGCTGGGGCGGGCGATCACCGCGTACGCCCGACGGACGCTGCCCGAGCGGCCGTTGCCGCAGGTGAGTGGGTTCACCGCGGTGCCGGGGCGGGGCGTGCACGGACACGTTGAGGGACGACTGGTGGAAGTACTCGCCCCGGACGACGACGTGCCCGCCGCCTTGGCGGAGGCGATGGTGGCTGCCGAGGCCGCCGCACACACGCCCGTGCTCGTCCGCGTGGACGGCGTGAACGAGGCACTGATCGAGGTGGGGGATGTCGTACGGCCCGGCAGTTACCGGGCTGTGGACCGGCTGCGGCGCCTCGGCGTGCGGCCCGTGCTCGCCACCGGCGACCGTCGGGCCCCTGCCCAGGCCGTCGCCAAGGCCCTGGGCATCGACGACGTACACGCTCGTTGCACCCCCGAGGACAAGGCTGCTCTCGTACGGGACCTGCAGGAGCAGGGGTACCGGGTCGCGGTCATCGGCGACGGTGTGAACGACGCCGCCGCGCTGGCCGGCGCGGACCTGGGCATCGCCATGGGCACCGGTACCGACGTCGCCGTCGAGGCCGCGGACGTGACGCTCGTGCGCGGCGACATCGAGGCCCTGGCGGACGCCGTACGGCTGGCCCGGCGCACGCTGGGCACCATCCGTGCCAACCTCGTGTGGGCCTTCGGCTACAACGTCGTGACCGTGCCGCCGGCCATGGTCGGTCTGCTCAACCCGATGCTCGCCGCGGCGGCGATGTCGGTCAGTTCGCTCCTGGTGGTCGGCAACAGCCTGCGGCTGCGCGCCTGGCAGCCCGCTCCCGCGGTCCGGAGGCCCACCCGATGACCGACCAGAACCTCTGGCGGCCGACGCGCCGCCGGCTCACCGACACCCTGCTCGCCGCGCTCGCGCCCATCGCCGCCTGCGGGCTCGCCCTCGGCGGGCTGAGCGTGTGGACCGCCTATGGCCACGCGGGCAGCCCGGCGCGGATCACGGTCACTGAGGGACGGGTGTTCCTGCCGACGGGCGGCAGCTCGGTGACAGCGGCATTCTTCCGGATCACCAACAGCGGAGGCTCGCAGGACCGGCTGCTGAGAGTGACCTCCGCCGAAGTCGGCGGCGCCGGCACGCTCAGCCGTCACCGTATGGTCACCGCGAACACGGCTTCCAGGCAGACGGTGACCTCGGTGCCTGTCCCGGCCGGCGACAGCCTCGCCATGTCCCCCTCCGGCCTCGACGTGATCGTGCCGGTCGACAGGAAGTGGCAGGCCGGTGATCTCATCGCGTTCACGCTGCACTTCGAACGCAGCGGGCCCATACATGACCTCGCTGTGGTGGTCCGCCCGGGCCAGGACGGCGCGTAGATGCCCCGTGGACGCGACTTCAACGAGTGTTCCATGGGGAGGGGCGTGACGTCAGGCCGCGTGCCACCTCGTCACGTCCGCGCGCAGGCCGATGCGGCACCGCCGCCGTCGACCTTGGCGGCTCGCGCCGTTGCGCTGCCGGCCCCCGGCCGTCGCTCACTGTGCCGGTGCCGACTGGCGCGACAAGACTTCGCGAATTCGCCTCTTCCCCGGGAACTCACGGACCTCCTCCGCCGACTCCTTCCGGGGAACGAGCAGGAGGTGGGATGGACGGTCTGGATGTGCGGATGCGTGACGTCACCTGCCGCCACGGCCGCGTCGAGGCCGTGAGCGGTGTGGATCTCGACATCGGGGCGGGCGAGCGGGTCGCGCTGACGGGCACGAACGGGTCGGGCAAGACCACGCTGATCCGCGCGGCGCTGGGCCTGCACCGCCAGGCCGGCGGGCAGATCCTGGTCGGCGGCCGGGGCACGGGTTCGGCGGCCGAGTGGGCGTGGCGGCGCCGGACGTGTGCCTGGATTCCGCAGAAGCCCGCGGTGGGCCGATTCCCGCTGCTGGCACACGAGTTGCTTGCCAGCAGCGGGGCACAGGCACGAGCCGTGGAGGCGGCGGAGAAGCTGGCCGTCGGGTCGTTGACCCGACGGCCGCTGCACACGCTGTCCGGGGGCCAGTTGCAGCGCATGTATCTGGCCCGTGCGGTCGGATGCGTCGCCGCCGGAGCCGGCGTGCTCCTGGCGGACGAGCCCACGGCCGCCCTCGACTTCGCCGGACAGGAAGAAGCCGCCGACGTTCTGCTGTCCCTGCCGGTCACCGTCGTGGTCGTCACGCACGACCGGGTGCTGGCCGACCGCTGTGACCGGGTGCTGGAGATGGCCGCCGGCCGGCTGAGGGAGGTCCGATGAACAGCCTCGTCGCCGCCGACCTCGGCCCGCTCCTTGAGCTCGTGCCCGTCCAACGGGCCGGTGCCGCACTGCTGCTGGCGGCGATCGGCTTGCCCGTGATCGGCGTCGTCATCGTCGGGCTCGACATCATGCCGGTGCGGTTCGCGATGATGCACGTCGCCCTGCTGGGCATCGCGGTCGGGCTGCTGACCGGCCTGGACCCCATGCTGTGCGCGCTCGTCGCCTGCGCGCTGGCCGGGGCCGGGGTCGCGCCCCTCGCCCGCACGCCCGATGGCCTGTCCGGTGCGATGGGCCTGCTGATGAGTCTGGCGATCGCCGCCGCGCTGCTGCTCCTGTCCGTCTCCGGAGTCAACGCGCAGGGCGCGTTCGCGCTGCTGTGGGGCTCGATCCTGTCCGTGGGCACGGCCGATCTGTGGCTGCTCGGCGTGCTCGCCGTCGTCGTACCGGCCCTGTTCTGGTGGCGCCGCCGAGACCTCGCACTCCTGCTCTACGACCGTGAGCTCGCCCTCTCGGCCGGGGTGCGCGTCGACCTGCTCACGCTCCTGCTGCTCGTCCTGGTCGCGGTGTCCGTGGCCGGGGCCATCAAGCTGACCGGCGCGCTGCTCGTCGACGCGCTGACCCTCCTGCCGGCGCTGGCCGCGCGGCGGCTGGGCACCTCTCTGAAGTCCATCACCGCCTGGGCGGTCGGCATCGGTGTCGTCGTGAACCTCACCGGGTTCCTCGTCGCGCTGAAGCTCGACTGGCCGCCCGGGCCCGTGCTCGTCCTGACGGCCGGCGTTGTGGTCCTGGCCGTCCATCTCATTCCCGAACGGAGAATCAGCTCATGGCGCGCATCCGCGTCCGCATCGCTCGTGTCCCTTCCGTCCTCGCACTGAGCCTGAGCACGGCGCTCGTCATGACCGCCACCGCGTGCGGTTCCGACACGGCCGACAGCGCCGACACGAGCACGAGTGGGAGGAAGAACGGCGATGCTCCTGTCGTCGTCGCCACGACCACCTGGGAGGGCGCCTTCGCCAAGGCCGCCGGCGCGAAGGATGTGACGGTCATCGTCCCGTCGTCCGCGCAGCACGCTCCGGACTATGACCCCAAGCCGTCCGACCTCGCGGCGGTCGCGGGCGCCGACCTCGTGCTCTACGCGCCCTTCGAGCCGTACGCGGCGAAGATCAAGGAGGCCGCCGGGTCGGACGCGAAGCTGGTCGAGGTCAATCTCGACAACGACGCCGACAAGGCGAGCACCGAAGTATCGCGCCTGGGCAAGCTGTTCGGGACCGAGGACACCGCCGCGAAGTGGGACACGTCGTTCAGGAGTGAGTACGCCACACTCCGCAAGGAGCTGAAGGCCGCGTGGCCGGGCGGCAAGGCCCCGGCGGTCGTCGCGCAGGTCTTTTCCGTGTGGTCGGCGAAGATGACGGGCGCTCAGGTGGTCGGCACGTACGGTCCTGAGGCCGTGACCGCCCAGCAGCTGTCCGACCTGGCGAAGCAGAAGCCCGCCTATGTCTTCGACAACGTGCACATGACGACCGGCGAGGTGCTGCCCGACTCGGGGGCGAAGCAGGTGGACATCGTCAACTATCCGGGCAAGGACCTGGACCTGCTGGCGGTCTACAAGAACGCGGCGGACACGATCACCAAGGCGATCACCTCGTGACCAACTGTTCGTCCTGATCCGAGGGAAGGGCCGCCGGGAATCTCCCGGCGGCCCGCTCACGTACGGGTCAGACGGCCTGGGCGAGGAAGTCCGGCTCCTGCGCGGTGCACCGCTCACGCAGCAGCGCCCGGTCCGGCTTGCCCGCCGGGGTCAGCGGCAACTCGGTGACGACAAGCAGCCGTTCGGGGTGCTTGCGCCGCTCCAGGCCACGTGCGTCCAAGTGTGCGCACAGGTCCTCCAGCGTGGGCGCTTCGCCCCGTGGCACGAGGCAGGCCGCGAGCCGCTCGCCCATCAGCGGATCCGGCACCCCGACGCACACCACGTCCCGGACGAGCGGATGCGCCGCGAGCTCGATCTCCACCTCGGCCGGGCTGATGTTGGCGCCGCCCCGGATGACGACGTCCTTCAGGCGCCCGACGATCCGCAGGGTGCCGTCCTCCTGGATGAGGCCGAGATCGCCGGTGCGTACCCATCCGTCGGCGGTGCGGTAGCGGGCGTCGAGGTCGGGCGCGGCGACGTAGCACAGGGGGGTCATGGGGCCGCGGGCGACGATCTCGCCGACCGAGCCCTTCGGTGCCTCCTGCACTTCCAGGGCGTCGGGGACGGCGATACGTATGTCGGCGACCCGCGGATCCGGCCGGCCCGCGAGGATGCCCGGCCCTTCCCCGCGCAAGGATTCGTCGCCCAGCCCGGTGTGGCAGTTGACGCCGTCGGCCGAGCCGTAGAGGTTCACGACCGGGCAGCCGAAGACCCGGCGGGCTTCGTCGGCGGTGTCCTCGTCGAGCGGTGAGCCGCCGACGATGACCGCCGTCGGCGCAGCGAACGCGTGAGGGTGGCCCTCCGCGATCCGGTCCAGCATCATCCGGATCATGGTCGGCACGCCCAGGACGTGGGTGGGTTCGTGCTCGGCGAGCGCGTCCAGTGCCCCCTCGGGGCTGAAGTGGTCCAGCAGAACCAGCGTCCCACCGTGGCGCGCGAGGGTGACGGCGGTGCCGTTGCTGCCGAACGCCGAGGCGAGCGGGACAAGGAAGAGGCAGCGCGGCGGCCGGTCGTCGGGCATGAGGGAGGCGAGGAAGTTGCCGCGGCCACCGGCCAGGGCGTTGTGCGAGTACGCCACCATCTTCGGCTCGGCCTCGGAGCCGGAGGAGACGAGGATGCGGGCGGCGGAGTCCGGGTCGGGACGGACGGGGGTGAAGGACTTCGGGTCCGTGCGAAGAAGCGTCGCGAAGGCGACGGTGCCCTCGGGGGTCGAACCGGGCCCGACGGCGATCACGGTGCGCAGCGCGGGCAGCTCACCGGTCAGCGTGAGCAGGCCGGCGGCGTGGTGGTTGCCGCGGTGCTCCGTGGCCGCGATGACGGCGGCCGCCTCCGCTCTTCGCAGCAGCGAGGCCGCCTCGCGCTCGCCCCGGCCGACCGGGAAGGGCAGCGCGACGGCGCCCAGCGCGGCCAGGGCGAGATCGGCGATGACCGCGTTTCGGCCGTTGGGCAGCTGTACGCCCACCACGTCACCGGCGCGTATGCCGAGCTCGGACAGCCCGGCGGCCAGACATCGCACCTTGCGGTCGAGGGCGGTGTAACAGAGTTTCCCCTTGGCGTCGAGGATGGCGGTGCGGTGCAGGTCGGCGATCTGGCGGGCACGGAACAGGCTGTACAGATCGAGGTCGGGGCAGGTGCCGTCGAGGGCCCAGGAGCGGCGCAGCTCGGCGGGCAGCAGGTCGTGCAGTTCCACGGTCATGCGAAGCTCCAGGGAGTCGGGACGGCGGGCGCGCCGTGGGCGTCGCGGCTGATCGGGGCGGCAGAGAGGAGATCGGCGAGGTCGGTGACGACGGGGACGGCGGCCAGGCCGTGGTCGCGCATCCGCCCGAGTGCCTGGTCCGTGGACTGTCCGCTCAGGTCGTGGGGGATCGCGGAGTGGTCCGGGAGGGCGATCCAGCCGTCGGCGGTGCGCAGCGGGCGGCGGAAACCGGCAGGCCGGCGCGGGTCGAGTCCCTGCGCGGCCCGGGCCCGGGCGGGGGCGGTGAGGACGTCGGCGGCGCCGAGCAGGGACGAGTCCACGCGGACCCCGTGGCCGGTGCGCTCGCGCAGCAGCAGCCCCGCCAGGACCGCCTCGGCTCCGAGCAGTCCGCCGAGGACGTCGAGCAGGGTCATCAGGGACGGTGCGGGGGGTTCGTCGGCGGGCCGGACGGCCTCACCCACTCCGGTGCGGGCCTGGACCATGAAGTCGGTGCCCATGGGGGCGTCGGCCAGTCGGCCCGCCCAGCCGCTGGTGTAGGCGTAGACGAGGGCGCGGTTGGCCGGGGCCAGGTCGTCGTGGTCGAGTCCGAGCTCGGCGGCCTTGCCCGGCGCCCAGTTGTGCAGGAACACATCGGAGTCGGCGGTCATCTCACGCAACCGCTTCCGGTCGGAGGGGGATTTGATGTCCACCTCGACGGCCTTCTTGCCCCGGTTCAGCGCCAGCCACCGCGCCGAGATCCCCGAACAGGCAGGCGGCATACCGCGCAACGGGTCGCCGCCCGGCGGTTCGATCCGGATCACCTCCGCGCCCAGCAGGCCCAGCAGGTGGGTGGCGAGCGGGGCCTGGATACGACGACCGGCTTCCAGGACGGTGAATCCCGCCAGGGGCAGGTCGTCGGGCACTCGTGCAGCGGCGTACGTGGCCTCGTGCGGGGTCAGTTGCCACGGAGGGGCCCCGTCGTACTCGGCCGCCCTGTCGCCGAGTGAGCGCAGCGGGCACACATCTGCCCCCGATGAGGTGGCGGCGTCCCGGATGCGCTGCCAGGGGCTGGCCCGTACCGCCTGGTGCAGCGTCTCGGGGAAGGGCGCGCAGGCGGTGGCGTAGCGGAACTGGAACGGCCGCCAGCCCCGGCGTATCGCTTCCTCGGGGGCGCCGAGGGCACGCCAGAACGCCGCCCACACCCCGGGGTCCAGCGTCTCCAACTCGAAGACCGTGCCGTCGACGGAGGTGAACGGCGGTCCACCCGCGGAGAGTTCAGCGGCCTCACCTTCCTCGGCCCCGGCGGCGGCCAGGTACTGAGAGACCGTCAGCAGACCGGCCCTTTCGGCACTCGCCTCCACCTGCGCGATGCGTCGGCCCCCGCGTAGACCCGCCAGCAGTCCGGCCAGCAGGCCCTGCACGGCGAGGACACCGGTGGCGGTGGCGGCGTAGTCGACGGCGAGGCCGCGCGGGGCGCCGTCGCGTCGGCCGTGCACCGCCATGATGCCGGTGGCCGCCTGCGCGGTGGCCTCGTCGGTGGCCGTTGCGCCCCAGGAGGTGCCGGTGATGACCTCGCCCACGTCACGCCCGGTGACGGTGAACCGCCCTCCCGAGGCGCCGTGAGACTGCGCGCCGAGCAGCCGCAGATGCTCCGCGACCAGCGCGTCCGCCGCACCCGGTGGACCTGAACCCTCGAAGCGGAGCCCGTCGAGCGGTCCGGCCGTCCGCCCGACGGCCGATATGGCTGGAGTCGCCATGCCTCTTCCTTCCTGACGCACGGGAACCCGGGGGCGATCGCCCCCGACCAGTTCCACGGAAGAGGGAGTCGGACGGTCAGCGGCCGGAGTTCCCGTGAGACCTGAGGAACTGAGGAGAAATCCCCATGGAGAACATCACCGGCGCACCTCAATGCCCGCCGGACACCGTTGAGTTGCGGGCTCGCGTCGCAGCCTTCGTGCGCGACCGGGTGCTGCCCCGCGAGGCAGTGCTCGACGCCGGCGGGCCCGATGCCGCGGCCGCCCTGGACCAACTGCAGCAGGAGGCCAGGGCCGAGGGGCTGTGGGCCCTACCGCTTCCCACGGAACTGGGCGGCCAGGGACTCCCCTTGCGCTCGTACGCCCATGTCGCCGAGGCCGAGGGCGCCAGCGACCACGGCCCGGCCGCCCTCGGGTCGGCACCACTGCTCGACGCGCTGATGCTGTCGCGCCATGGCAGCCCCGCCGTCCGAGAGCGGTACGCCGAGCGCCTGGTCGCCGGCGAGATACGGGCGTGCTACGCGATGACCGAGCCGGACACACCGGGTACGGATCCCTTCCTCACGGCCACCCGCGCTGTGCCGGGGGAGGACGGCACCTGGCGGGTGAGCGGACGGAAGTGGTTCACCAGCGGGGCGGCCCATGCCGATCTGGTCACGGTGCTCGCCCGCACCGACGGTGAACCGGCGGACCGGGAAGGGCTGTCGTTGCTCCTGGTGCCGTCGGACTCGCCCGGCTTCCGTGTGGTGCGGGAACTGCCGGTGTTCGGGATGGGCGGCCAGTGGGAGATCGCCCTCACCCAGGTCGTGGTCGACGGCGACCACCTGATCGGCGAGCGCGGCAAGGCCCTGGCCGTCGCGGGCGAACGCCTCCAGCTCGGCCGCACCCTGCGCTGCCTGCGCTGGCTGGGGCAGGCAGCGCGGGCCTTCGACCTGATGCGCGAGCGCGCGGTGACCCGTACCCGCTCCCGCGGCCCGCTCAGCGACCTCCAGCTCGTGCAGCGACACGTCTTCGAGTCGCTGCTCGCCCTGCGAACGACCCGTCCACTCGTGTACGAGGCGGTGGCCCGCCTGGACGCGGGACTCGACGCCCACATCGAGGTGGGCCTGGCCAAGGTGGCCGCCGCCCGCACCCTTCAGCAGGTGGCCGACGCGGCGATCCAGGTGCACGGAGCCGCGGGCCTCGGCCCGGACACCGCGCTGCCCGCCCTGTTCCGCACCGGCAGAGCGGCCCGGATCCTCGACGGCCCCGACGAGCTGCACATCACGTCGGTGGCGCGGCGGGTCCTGCGCCCGACGCACAGTGCCTGAGCAGGCAACCAAGCCTGTCGCGCCCTCGGGTCGGTGAACTGCCCGCGCCCCAGCGGTCGTTGCGGGCGACGGCCGGGTTCCCGCGCGGGCGGCTGTGGCTTGAGGCGGTCCCTATGCCTCGTGAGGGTCGACGAGGCCCGTGAGTGCGGCGAGCGCGTACGCGAGGAAGAAGTCCCCCCAGATCAGCTCGTGCTGGGTCGCTGTCCCGGAGGCGAGGTCGTAACAGCCTTTCAGCAGTCGGCCGTCCGCGGTGACATGGGTGCTGACCAGTTCGTCGAGCAGCGTTAGGGCCCACTCGCGGTGGCCGAGCTTGAGCAGGGCCGTCGCGGTGATGGCGGCGGCAGAGGTGTCGAGAGGGCCTTCGGGATGCGCCGCGTCGGCCGGCGGCACGGCTTGCTCCTGAGGCAAGTGGCTCATGGCCCCCGCGAGATCGTCGGTGCCGAGACGATGCGTCGCATCGGCGACGGCCAGCCGCAACCAGGCGGGACCGCGGCTCCAGCCGGGCGGTGGATCGTCGCAGGGCATCCAGCCGACGGGCGTCTCGTACCGCCAGGACCAGCAGCGGCGGCTCTCCTCCACACAGAGTTCGAGGTGGCGACGCAGATGGGACCGGGCCGCCTGAGGATCCACCGAAGCCAGCAGCGGAACCATGCCGGGCACGCCGTCCACGCGTGCCAGGAGCCGGGGGCCGCCGAACGCCGAGCCCCAGGGAACCAAGCCGAGTTCGCGGTCGTATGCGTTCCGGCAGGCTTGAGCCGCCCGCGTGCGCAGAGCGGCGGCCTGAGGTGTGTCGGCGAGCGCGGTGCCGTACCAGAAGATCAGTCCGCGCGTGGCGGTGTCGGCGTCCACCCAGTGGGTGAGTCGGTCTGTGAACCGTACGGCGTCCTCGCGGTCGCTCCCTGTCCCCGTGTACCGGGCGCGGAGCCACAGCAGTCCCGCCCAGAAGCCGCCCGTCCACGAGCCCCGGCCGGTGCTGGTCCACTGGCCGGTGCCGGGGTCCGCGAACAGCGGGAAGCGGTCGCCGACTTCGGTCCGGGTGACAGCGACCCGGCCCAGGACACGCTCCAGCGCGGCATCGGCCCACGAGGGGGCGGCGGCAGTCCGGTCCTGAGGGCCCGTGGCCGCAGGCACCGTGCTCATGGCTGTACGACCGATCGCCGCTCCCGCACCGCCCAGACCGCCGCCACCGAGCCCGCGCCCATGAACTCGGCGGCGACCAGCACCCACCCCGCCCCGTAGTGCCCGGCTGCGGCCAGCAGCCCGAACAGCGGCGGACCGATCGCGAACCCGGCGAAGAACCCGGCCGAGACCAGGGCCGAGTCCTGTCCGGCCCGGCCGGGTGCGGCACGCTGCATCACCAGCACCATCGAGACCGCGTTCGCGGCGACGGCGAACACGCCCACGGCCACCGCCGCGACCCAGGCCAGCGGAGGCGCGTAGGCCGAGGCCGCGAGCAGCAGTGCCGCCGCCACAGCTCCGGCTGCCAGGCCGCCGGGCAGCCACACCGCGCGCCGAGGCTGCCCTGCGACCTTGGACCAGCCCACTCGCCCGGCGATCCCCGCGACGCCCAACACCGCCACCAGGGCGGCGGCCGCTGTCGGGCCGAGATCGAGCCGCCGCACGCCGTACAGGGCGAGATAGGTGTTCACGGAGGCGATGCCGCAGCCCAGCAGCAGCGAGAAAGAGGCAAGCCAGGCGATGGTGCCCCGGGGGATCCAGGAAGGGGGCGCGTATTTGGGGGGCGGATCGGCGGGCAGCGTACGTGCCGCCCATGCCGCGGCCACCACGGCCGCCGCGGCGGCCGCCCACACGGCGCCCCGCCAACCGACGATCCCGGCCAGTGCGGCCAGTGGCAATCCGGCGGTGAACGCGCCCAACTGCACGCCCGACTGCTTCATCCCGGTCACCGAGCCGCGGCGTTCGGCGGGAACGGCCGCCAGGATCGTCTTGTTCGTCGCGGGGTTGGCCAGCGCCTGCGGCAGCCCGCCGAGCGCGACCGCCGCCAGCAGGAACCACACCCCCGGCGCCGACCCGATCAGCGTCAGGGCCACCGCCGACACCACCAGCAACGCGACCAAGCAGCGGCGCGGCCCGACCCGGTCCACCACGCGCCCGCCAACCGGGGACAGGACGGCGGCCGCCCCGAAGCCGACGGTCGTGGTCAGGCCCAGCATGGTCGGGGACACGTCCAGGTCGTCCACGAGCCGTGGGCCGAGGGCGCCGAGGAGGAACAACTGCATCATCGAGAACGCCATGGCGCACGTCAGCAGCGCGGTCATGGCCGTGAACCCGCGCGCAGGGCGGCTTTCGGCCGCGGTCCGGATCTCACTCTGCTCCGCCGCCACTGGCGCCCTCCTCAACCCCGTTCGCCCCGGCGGCACTTCCGGGGTTCTTGCCAGCAGTCGGCGGTAACAGCCTCTGAGTTCCCGCCTGTTGATATGGCGTGGATCACAACGGCTGGATCGAGTCGGCCACCGGGGTCAGTTCCGTACCCTCCCGTGACGCGTGGGACCCGGACTGCCAGGATGAGGCGCCATGACCGTTGGGTGGTGTTCTCGCGCGATCAGGGCCGCTGTGTTCGCGGCCGTCTGCGTGCTGCTCGCCTCCCTGGGTCACGTCATGATGTCCGGGACCGCGGTGCCCTGGTGGGCCATGGCCGCGGGAGCGGCGGTGACGGGCGGCACGGCCTGGCTGCTGGCCGGCCGGGAGCGCGGGCCGGTCGCGGTCGGCTCCGTCGTGGTCGCCGCCCAGGCCGTCCTCCACGCGTCGTTCTCGCTCGCCCAGGCAGTCGTGCAGCCGAAACCGTCCGGCGGCAGGTCGCTGATTCAGCAGTGGTTGGGCTATGTCCTGTGCGGTTCGCCGTCGGGCGCGGAGCACGGCGTCATGTCGATGTCCATGACGTCCATGGATCACGGGATGAGTGCCATGGGGTCGGCGGGCCACATGGGGGCCTCCCATGCTGTGGACCACGGCATGGGAGGCATGTCCTCGACCGGCATGCTCGCAGCCCACCTGCTGGCCGCGCTGCTGTGCGGCCTGTGGCTGGCCCACGGTGAGCGTGCCGCGTTCCGCATCCTGCGAGTTCTCGCCGGATGGCTCGTCGCTCCGCTGCTCCTGCTCCTGCGGCTGCCCACCCCGCCGCACCGGCCACGCGTCCGCACCCGCCGCGGCGGTTCGCAGCGCAGGCCGCGGCAGTTCCTTCTCACCTACGCGATCACTTCTCGGGGTCCACCCATGGGGACCGCTGTCGCCTGACGACAGCCGGCTTCCCGAGGCCGTGAACGGACACGACGAACCGTCAGTTCACCGCCTCGGGCATCGGCCACGCACACCCGCGTCCGGCCGTTCACCCCATCACCCCTTCACCGGTTCCGCCGTGCCGCGCGTGCTGCCTGTGTGCGCCGGCCCGGACACCGGTCCCTGGGATCCCGAGAAGGAGAGACACCAGGTGCTCACGCCTGCCCTGTCCCTGTCTGCGACGCGCGAAGAATCGGAAGAAGGGCCGAGAGACGACTCGGTCACGGCCTGGGCACTGGCCGCCCGCGGCGGCGACCCCGACGCCGTCGACCTCTTCGTCCGAGCACTGCACCGAGACGTCCGCCGCTACGTGACGTTCCTCGGTGCCGACCCCCAGAGCGCCGACGACCTGACCCAGGACACCTTCCTGCGCGCCCTGGGCAGCCTGCACCGGTTCGAAGGCCGCTCCTCGGCTCGCACCTGGCTGCTGTCCATCGCCCGCCGCGCGGTGATCGACAGCATCCGCTACAACATGTCCCGTCCCCGGTTGTCGGACACGGACGACTGGCAGTCGGCCGCCGAACGCTCCCAACCCCGCGGTCTGCCCGGCTTCGAGGACGGCATCGCCCTCGCCGAACTGCTGGACATGCTGCCCGACGACCGTCGAGAGGCATTCGTCCTCACCCAGATGGTGGGCCTCCCGTACGCGGAGGCGGCCGGTGTCAGCGACTGCCCGGTGGGCACGGTGCGCTCACGGGTGGCCCGCGCCCGCATCTCGCTGATCGGATGGCTCGACGACGCCGAGGGCTGTCCACCGATGGCCGCCGCCTGACCGGCCGCACCTCGCCGCCACCCGACCGTGGTCCGGGTGGCGGCGCGGTGCGCTACGGACCGACCGGACCCGGCGCGTCGTGGCCCTGGCCGGCCTGGGGGCCGCGGCTCCAGGGGGGCAGCGCCCCGATCGGCGCTCCCACGGTGTGTGTGGTGGGCAACCGGGTACGCGAGAGGACAGGACGGCGAAAAGCACCGAAGAGCCGTGAGCGGGACGAAAGGGCGCCACATGGTGATCGCGCTGAGGAAACAGACGGCCGACCAGCACGGTGGGGATGAGGACGCTCCGCTGCGCTACGGCGCGACCTGGGAGGAAGGCGCGGCTCGTGCCGCTGACGCTCGTCAGGCTTTGCGCGCCCTGCTCGGCCACGCCCCTCGGACCGGTCGCGCAGCAGTGCCGGCGGCCCTGGCCGCCGACGCCGAACTCGCCGCCAGTGAGCTGGTCACCAACGCCGTCCGGCATGCTCCGGGCCCCTGCGGGATGACCCTGCAGTTGTCCGGCGACCAATTGACGATCACCGTATGGGACAGCTCCACCGAGAAGCCGGCGGCGAAGAAGGCCGACCCGCGGCGCATTGGCGGTCATGGACTGCACCTGGTGCACACGGTCAGCGACAAGGTCGTCGTCGCGCTGCGGGAAACGGGAAAGCGGATCACCGCCCATCTGTCCCTGAGTCCGGAGCGGAGCACCATCGGTCTTCCCGGAGTCGTGCTTCCGGGCTGAACGTCCGCGTCTTTCGGTCCCATAGCGGCGAACTGGCATCTGGTCAGTGGGTTGACCGGCCGTGCGCCTGCTGTGTGACCTGATGGAGAATCACGCCCAAACGCGCCATAGAGCAGCATCGGGGGCCTGCCCGGCAGCACGCCGGGCAGGCCCCCTTTGCCGGAGTCAGGGGCGGTCGCCGGTGCCGCCGTCGGTGGGGGCGGAGGTGCGCTGGTGGCCGCCGGGACGTGGTGCCTGCCGGGTGTCGCGGACGCTGTCGTGGGCGGCTTCCGCGACGGCTTGCGGCGTGATGCCGAACTCGGCGTACAGGCGCTGGTAGTCGGCGGAGGCGCCGTAGTGCTCCAGGCTCACGATCCGTCCGGCGTCGCCGACCACCTCGCGCCAGCCCTGTCCGACCGCGGCCTCGACGCTGACACGCGCGCGCACGGTCGGCGGCAGCACCTCGTCCTGGTAGGCCGGGGACTGGGCGGCGAACCACTCGCGGCACGGCATCGACACCACCCGCACCCCGAGACCGTCGGCCGCCAGCAGTTCGCGGGCCTCCAGGGCGATCTGGACCTCGGAACCTGTCGCGATCAGGATGACGTCCGGCGCGGCGCCGTCCGCCGTGTCGACCAGGACGTATGCGCCTCGGGCCGCGCCTTGAGCGGGGGCGTACGCTCCGCTGTCGCGGTCGAGGACGGGCAGGTTCTGCCGGGTCAGGATCAGGCCTGCGGGCCGGTCCCGGTGTTCCAGGACGGTTCGCCAGCAGGCAGCGGTCTCGTTCGCGTCGGCGGGGCGCACCACGTCCAGACCGGGGATGGCGCGCAGGGCCGCCAGGTGTTCCACGGGTTGGTGGGTGGGGCCGTCCTCGCCCAGTCCGATGGAGTCGTGGGTCCAGACGTAGATGGCGGGCAGTTCCATCAGCGCGGCCAGGCGTACGGCGGGGCGCATGTAGTCGGAGAAGGTCAGGAAGGTGCCGCCGTAGGGGCGGGTCAGGCTCTGCAGCGCGATGCCGTTGAGGATGGCGCCCATCGCGTGCTCGCGGATGCCGAAGTGCAGGGTGCGGCCGTACGGGCCGCCCTTCCACTCCTTGGTCTGCCGGTCGGAGGGGAGGAAGGAGGGCTCGCCGTCCATGGTGGTGTTGTTGCTCTCGGCGAGGTCCGCCGAGCCGCCCCACAGCTCCGGCAGTACCGGCGCCAGTGCGCTGAGGACCTGGCCGGACGCCTTGCGGGTGGCCATGCCCTTCGCGTCGGCCGGGAACGTGGGCAGCGCGTCGGCCCAGCCGTCGGGCAGTTCCTGCGCCTGGAGCCGGTCGAGCAGCGTGGCGCGGTCCGGGTTCGCCTCCCGCCAGGCCGTGAAGCGGCGCTCCCACTCGGTGTGGGCTTCGCGGCCCCGTTCGGTGACGGCGCGGGCCCGGCGCAGGACGTCGTCCTCCACGGTGAAGGTGTGGGCCGGGTCGAAGCCCAGCACCTGCTTGGTGGCGGCGACCTCGTCGTCGCCCAGCGCCGAGCCGTGCGCCTTTCCGGTGTTCTGCTTGTTCGGCGCGGGCCAGCCGATCAGGGTGCGCAGCATGATCAGTGACGGGCGGTCGGTCTGGCGCTTGGCCTCCTCGACGGCGGCCAGCACCGCGTCGACGTCCTCGACGTAGGAGCCGGTGCGGGTCCAGTCCACGGTCTGCACGTGCCAGCCGTAGGCGGCGTACCGGGCGGGGACGTCCTCGCTGAAGGAGACGTCGGTGTCGTCCTCGATGGAGATGTGGTTGGAGTCGTAGAAGGTGATCAGGTTGCCCAGTTCCTGGTGGCCGGCCAGTGAGGCGGCCTCGGAGGTGACGCCCTCCATCATGTCGCCGTCCGAGGCGATCACGTAGACATGGTGGTCGAACGGGCTGGCCCCCGGCGCGGCGTCGGGGTCGAGCAGCCCGCGCTCGCGGCGGGCGGCCATCGCCATGCCCACGGCGCTCGCCAGACCCTGGCCCAGCGGGCCGGTGGTGATCTCCACGCCGCGGGTGTGGCGGTACTCCGGGTGGCCGGGGGTGGCCGAGTCCCAGGTCCGGTACGCCTCCAGGTCGGAGAGTTGCAGCCCGTATCCGGAGAGGTAGAGCTGGATGTACAAGGTCAGGCTGGAGTGTCCGCAGGACAGGACGAACCGGTCGCGCCCCAGCCACTGGTCGTCGTTCGGGTCGTGCCGCATGACGTTCTGGAACAGCAGGTACGCGAGCGGGGCCAGGCTCATCGCCGTCCCGGGGTGGCCGTTGCCCACCTTCTGGACCGCGTCGGCCGCCAGCAGGCGCGCGGTGTCCACCGCGCGCACGTCCACCGCGTCCCATCCGGCGCGCTCCGCCACCGGCAGGGGTACCGACCTGTTCCGCTGGATGCTCGATTCCTTGCTTGTCATGCAGTTACTCCTGACACATCGATTCAGCCGGACTTCGGATCCTGTGCCCGGCTCTGCGCGGATGACGCTGGCCGGCCACGGCGCGAACGAGAGAAGGCCCGCCTGGCGCGGTGCGCCTGGGGCGGGCCTGGTAGTACGAGGGGGAAGAGTTTTCCTCTGCCCCCGGTGGCCGCACTCCGGTGGGTTGCTGCCTGAAATTCGGCGTGCTTCTTCCGAGTACCCACAGCAAGGGGGGCAAACAGGACTCGTGCTGCGGGCTTTCTGGCTCTGACCAGCTGTGGGGCAGGGCTGTCCGGGCCCGTCCCTTGTTCCTCCGCGGTGCGGGCATCGGACAGGATCGAGGGTGGGTCAGTCTTCGCGGAGCACGTCCTTGACCGTCTCGTGCAGTGGCAGGACGGTCGTGAGACGGGTGAGTTCGAGGATGCGTCTGACTTCCGGTTGGGCACCGGTCAGCGCGAATCGGTGCCCGGCGTCGGACCGCCGGCGGTGGATGTCGACGAAGGCTCCCAGCGCGCTGGAGTCGCAGAAGTCCACGTGGGCGAGGTCCAGGATCAGCAACGGGACGTTCTGCATCTCCGTGGTGGTGAGATGCCCGAGCAGCTGCGGGGCGGTGTGGTAGTCGATGGGGCCGTCCACGGCGACGATCGCGTGACGTGGGCCGCGGTGCGATGTGAGGGTCAGCGTCGGGCCGGTGGGGAGCAGGCTGTTGGCGTCGACCGGTGGTGAGGTGCCGGTGGGCTGGTGCGCCTCGGGGCCGGGGGAGGAGGTCATCGGGGGCGGCTCTCCTGTGTCCGGGGCGAACGGGTGGGCTGATGGTCCTGATGGCGGTCGAGGAGCCGACCGGGGTGCGTCTTCATGAGGTCTTGACCTCCGCCCACACGACCTTTCCTCCGTCGATGGGGCGGGTGCCCCATCGTGTCGCGATGGCGTCGATGAGGAATATGCCCCGGTGCCCGAACTCCCCAGGCTGGGAAACGATGAGCCGGGGCTCCTCACGACTGCTGTCCGTCACCTCCAGGACGACACGTTCACCGGCTCGCCGCAGCTCGACGCGCAACGGTGTCCTGGCGTGGCGGACGGCGTTGGCGACCATCTCGTCCGCGATCAGCATCATGTCGTTCGCCAGATGCCGCAGGCCCCACTCGCGCATGACCTTGGAGACCAGGTCGCGGGCGTCGGGGACGGCGCTGGAGACCGGGGCGTAGTCACGCGCGACCGCCACCACCTGGTGCGCGGCGTCCTCGGGCCGATGCAGGTACAGCATGGCGATGTCGTCGTCGTGCTGACCGCCGGCCAGGGCGTCCAGCCAGGAGTCGCAGTCCGCCTCGATCTCGCCGACGGGTCCAGCCAGCAGCTCCCGCAGGTGCCGCAGCCCGTCGTCTATGGGTCGGCCACGGCGTTCGACCAGGCCGTCGGTGTACAGCAGCAGCCTCGAACCGGGCGGCACAGCGACCGTCTGTTCCGCGTAGCGCCGCCTGCCCACTCCCAGCGGCGGCCCGACCGCCCCGTCCAGGAACGTCACCCTGCCTGCCGGGTCGCGCCAGGCGGGCGGCAGGTGCCCGGCGACGGCAGCGCGCAACTGGTCCCGGCGCGGGTCGAGCACCGCGTACACGCAGGTGGCGATGGAGCCGGGAGCGATGTCGTCCACCAGGACGCTCAGTTGTTCCAGCACGTCGGCGGGGGCGAGACCGAGCTGTGCGTAGGCCCGGCAGGCCGTGCGGATCTGGCCCATGACCGCTGCCGCCCTAACGCCCTTGCCCATCACGTCACCGACGACCAGCGCGACCTCACCGTCCGGGAGAGGTACGAGGTCCACCCAGTCACCGCCGGCGCCGCGGTCCCGGGCGGCGGGCAGGTAGCGTGACGTGACGGCGATCCCGTCGACGTGGGGGAGTGTCGGCAGCAGGTGGCGTTGCAGCTCTGCGGCCGCTTCCCGCTCCTGGCGGTAGGACTGCGCGTTCTGCAGCGCCACGGCGGTCTGCGCTGCGAGGCCGGTGACCAGGCGTTCGTGCCGCTCCGTGAAGATCCCCCGCTCGGGATGGCCGAAGAAGAACCCGCCGAGCACCGTGCCCCGGGACATCACCGGCACGGCCAGGTAGCTGCGTACCGGCAGGTGGCCTTCGGGCATGCCGTGGTGGGGCGCGTTGTGGCCGTAGCGCGGATCGGCGGTGATGTCCTCGGATCGCACCACGCCGAGGCCCCGGAAGGTCTGCTCGAACACCTGTGTGTTGCGCGGCATGGGGAACTTGTCGAAGGCGGACCGGTCGACACCGGAGATCACGTAGAGGAGATACGACTCCCCGGTCTCGCCCAGGACGTTGTAGAAGAAGGCGCCGAACGCCGCTCCGGCCAGGCGGGTGGCGGCGTCGACCGCGTGCTGGACCAGCGCGTCGAGGTCGAGTTCCGCCGCCAGGACACTGCCGACCTCCTGCAACAGCTCGACGATCACCGCTTCCTCGCGCAGCTCCCGCTCCCGCTGCTCCAGCTCCTGCTGAGAGCGGCGCAGGTCCGTCGTGGCGGAGCGCAGCTCGGCCACGACCGTTTGCAGGTGGGCGGCCCGCTGCCCCACCAGCGCCTCCGTGCTTTCCAGGAGGGCGCGCGCCGCGTCCGCCTCCTCGGCGGGCGACGGCCGGCGGGCGGACAGCAGCGCCAGGCGCGTGCCGGCGGTCACGGTGCGGAAAAGCGTGGCGACCTCAGCGGGCAGCGGAACACGGGAGAACAGCACCACCGCGAACGCGTCGCCCGGGGACAGGGTCCCGCCGAACGCCAGGACGGAACGGACGTCCTGCCCCGGGAGGAGTTCTTCCAGCCCGTCCACGTGGCCGGACAGGTGCACGACCTCGACGTCGTCTGTCGGCGTCCCGGCGCCACCCGCGTCCCCGGTCGTGACTCCCAGGCGTTCGAGCAGCCGGTGCACCCACGGTGTCTCCCCGGCCCCTGCGGACGAGGGCAGCGCCACGCGCAGCGGACCGGCGCTCCGGGCATCGGGCCAGTGGACGTCCGTGCCACGGAATCCGGCCAAGGTCAGAGGCCGCGCGTGCTCAACGGGGGCTTTTGCGGCTGCGGGTGGCTCGGAGGCGGCGTTCCGCGGCTCCGCGAGGAAGACGCCCACGGCTGGACAGGCCCGTCCGGCATCGCTGTCGACCAGGCTGTCGTAGAAGAAGTCGGCGACCGACTGCGCCGCCGCGTCCGGTGAGGGCGTACCACTGACGGCCTGCCGCAGCAGGGCATTGCATCGGGCCGTTTCGCTCAGCTCGAAAGCCGACAGGTCGAAGCGGGCGTCCTGCACGCTGTGTCACACCTCGAATTACTGAAGAGGGGGTAGTCCATGGATGACAGCAGGACCATGGAGGTCAAAGATTATCCCCCGATTCTGGTTCGTCACCATCCGTGCTTCGATCTCGTACCCCGGCTGACCGTGTGGATGCGGTGGAGGCCGAGTTCAGTGGTGCAGCGCGGTGGGGGAGTACTCGACAGTGGGGTAGAAGGTGAACACCTGATCGAGGCCCACGGTCTGGAAGACGCGGGCGAGGCGGAGTTCTACGCCCGGGACCGCGTCGAAGTCCCGTATGTCACTCCTGCCAGGTCGTGTCCCTGACCCAAGGCAGTGCGAACCGTTCCAGCACCACCAGGGCGAAGTAGAGAAGGATGCTCATCAACCCGATCAGGATGATCGCGGCCCAGGCGGTGGCGGTGTCGCCCACCCCTCCGGCTTGCACTATCAGATAGCCCAGCCCCACCTCACCGGCCTGGAACTCGCCGATGACCGCACCGATCGCGGCGAGCGGCATGGCCACCTTCAACCCGACGAAGATCTGCGGCAGCGCGGCGGGAAACCGTACCTTTCGGAATGCCTGCCAGCGAGAGGCGTCCAGCGAGCGCGCCAACTCGGCCAGGTCCGCCGGGGTGGAGGTCAGGCCGGTCGCGGTGGACAGCACGATCGGGAAGAAGCAGAGCAGGAAGACCATGGTCAGGACCGGCTTCTGCCCCCATCCGAGCGCCCCCACCAACAGGGGCCCGAGCGCGATCTTCGGAACCGCGTTGACGGCGACCAGCAGCGGCGTGAACATGCGCTCCAGCACCCGCGAGGCGGCCAGCGACAGTCCGATCAGAACCCCGCAGACGCTGGACAGAACGAACCCGACCACCGTCTCCACCGTGGTGTCGCCGGTGTGTTCCAGGAACCGGGCCGGGGTCGCGGTGAACGCCGAGAGCACGGCACCCGGCGGAGGCAGTACCGCCGGGTGGATCACCTCCAGCGCCGACGTGAGAAGCCACCACACGCCGAGCGCGACAAGCAGCCCGGCCACCGGCAGCAGTACGAGGCCGACACCCGTCCCGCGACGTGGACCGACGCGTGGCACGGGGTCAGGCCTTCGGCACCAGGCCGAAGTCGATGATCTGCTCAGGGGCCATCCCCTTCGGCAGCGCGCCCGCGTCCTCCAGAATCTTGATGCTCCTCGCCACCCGCCCGGAGTCCAGCGTTCCGAGCGCCGTGCCGGAACCGTCCTTCGGGGTGACGTACGCGGCCATCAACTCCAACTCGGCTGCCGCGGCGGCCGGATTGGTGGTGTCCACGTTCCGCTTCAGGATCTCGGAGGCTTCCTTCGAGTGGGCCAGGCTGTATTCCAGACCCTTGAGCAGCGCGGCCGTGAACCGCCGCACCATCTCCGGGTCCTGCTCGGCGATCTTCTTCGACGTGATCAGCACGTTCCCGTACAGGTCGGGGATCACGTCGCTGTACGGCAGCAGCACGGCCTTCTTCTTCGTCACCGCCTCGATCGTCGGCTTGCCCACCACGAACTGGCCGATCCCGTCCACCGAACCGCCGGCGAGCGTGCCCATCAGGGTCTGCGCCTCGCCGTTGACCCAGGTCACCTTGTCGGCGTCCACGCCGGCCAGCCGGGCGTACGTCGGGAAGAGGTTGCGTACGACAGAGCCGGGCGTGTCGGCGAGCCGTTTGCCCTCGAGATCCTTCGGTGTGGCGATGCCGTTGCCCTCGGTGGTGGCGATCGCGGCCATGGTGCGCTGCTGGATGGCGGCCACCGCGACGAAGTCCTTCGCCTGACCGTTGCCCATGTGCAGCAGACCTCCCGTCAGGTCGATCGGGCCGAACTGCGCCTGGCCGCTCACGACGGCCGGGATCACACCGCCGGTGCCCTGCCCCGGCCTGATCCTCACCTCGAAGCCGGCCTCTTCGAAGAACCCCTTGTCCTTCGCGACCCAGGCGTACGCGTCCCGGCCGAAGCTGCCGAAGGAGGTCAGGTAGGTCACCTTCTTCAGCGCCTTGCCGTCGTCACCGGCGTCCGCGTCGGAATCCGAGCCGCCGCAGCCCGCCATCAGCGCCAGCGCGGTGGTCAGGGCTGCCGCGGTGACCGTACGGGCGAACCGGAGCATGCGCACAGTGGTGTCCTTTCCGGCCGCCGAACGCGCCGGCGGAGGGGCGTCGAGACGGACGAGACGGAACGGCGGCACGGAGCTGCCGAGGGCATGACACGTGGTGCAGGCAACAGCCTACGAGGGATGGGTAGTTGTGGGCCAGGTGTCCGTCATTCGGGCATGCATCGACCGGACGGCAGGTACCGCCGATCGGCCTGCTGCGGGTAGCCTGATCAGGCGACAGGACCCAGCCGGCACGACGATGGCCCGTGGATGGGGAGACCGCCGGATGATCAGACTCACCGGTGTGTCCCGGAGCTTCACCAGCCGGTCCGGCTCGACCGCGGCGCTTCAGGACATCGGCCTTCACGTCGCCGAGAGCGAGTTCGTGGCGGTGGTGGGCCGGTCCGGGTGCGGCAAGTCCACGCTGCTCCGGCTGATCGCCGGTCTCCTGCCGGTCACCGAGGGCGAGATCACCATCGGCGGCGAGCGAGTCACCGGAACCCGGCGCGATGTCGCCATGCTGTTCCAGCGGCCGGCCCTGCTGCCCTGGCGGTCCGTCCTCGACAACGTCCTGCTGCCCGTGGAGATCTTCGGCTGGGACAAGGCCAAGCACCGCGAGCGGGCATACCGGTTGCTGGAGACGGCCGGACTGAACGGCTTCGAGAAGCACCGGCCGCACGAACTGTCCGGCGGTATGCAGCAGCGTGTCGCGCTGTGCCGGTCGCTCATGGGCGAGCCACGGGTGCTGCTCATGGACGAGCCGTTCTCCGCACTCGACGCACTGACCCGCGCGGATCTCGCCGTGGAGCTGCAACGCATCCACCTGGAGAATTCCTCCACCGTCGTCTTCGTCACCCATTCGATAGACGAGGCCGTGCTGCTCGCCGACCGGGTGGTGGTGCTCACCCCGCGCCCGGGCCGGATCCGCAAGATCGTCGACATCGCCATACCCCGGCCGAGGACGCTGGGCCGAACCGAGCACCTGGGTGAAGTGGCCCGGTGCAGCGCCGATCTGCACGAACTGCTGATGGAACGGGACCTGTCCGGGACGGCCGAAACGGAGCGGCGATGAGCCTGCGGATCTGCGTCTTCACCGAGCCGCACCGCGGCGCCGACTACGAGGATCAGCGGCGCTTCGCACAACTCGTCGAGGCCGCCGGATTCGAGGGTTTCTTCCGGGCCGACCACTATCAGACGATGGGTGCGGACCCCGGCCTGCCCGGCCCCACCGACGCCTGGCTCACGCTCGGCGCGCTCGCCCGGGAAACCTCCCGGATCCGGCTGGGCACCCTGGTCACCTCGGCCACCTTCCGGCTGCCGGGACCGCTCGCCGTGATGGTGGCGCAGGTGGACCGGATGAGCGGGGGGCGGGTCGAACTGGGCCTCGGCGCGGGCTGGTACGAACGGGAGCACACCTCGTACGGCATCCCGTTCCCGCCCGCCCCGGAGCGCTTCGATCGGCTGGAGGAGCAACTCCAGGTGATCACCGGCCTGTGGCGGACACCGGTCGGCCAGGGCTTCAGCTATCGCGGCGACCACTACCAGCTCGTCGACGCGCCCGCCCTCCCGAAGCCTGTGCAGGTGCCGGGGCCGCCCATCATCGTGGGCGGCCGCGGACCCAAGCGCACCCCGGAGTTGGCGGCCCGGTACGCCGATGAGTTCAACATGCCGTTCAAGTCGGTGGCCGAGACCGCCCGGGCGTACCGACGGGTTGCCGAAGCGTGCGATCGGACCGGTCGGGTCGGCGCCGGCCGGCCACCACTGGTGCTGTCGGCCGGTGTCGTGGCGGCCATCGGTCGTACGGACGCTGAAGTGCGCCGGAGGGCCGCCCCGCTCCACGCCAAGAGCGCGTTGCCGCCGGAGGACGCGGTGGTCGGATCCCCGGCCCAACTCGTCGATCGGCTCGGTGAGTTCGCCGCGATCGGCGCGACCCGTATCCATCTGCGGCTGATCGATTTCGATGACCTGGACCATCTGGAACTCATCGCCGGTGAGGTGCTCCCGCAGGTGTAGAGCGGGAAAGCCGTGGGACGGTGCCGTGGCGAGGTGGCAAGGGTTCTTCCGGGGGAGCCAGGCGGCCCGCGGGGGTCAAGCGCGGTGTCTACTGGCCGGACTCAGCCTCTGAGGTGACGTGTCGCGCAGCCTGGCGCACAGCTCTGATCACGGGTTCGGAACGTCTTTGCCGTAGCCAGGCGAGAGCGGATGTCGAGGGCGGGAGGTCAACGACCGTGCTGTATCGGATATTTGGGCGTGGGAAGTAATCGCGGGCGGCCGCCGGCAGAAAGTACATGGCCTCTCCGGTAGCCACCGTGTGCATCAGGGATTCCATGTCGGTGGCCACGGGGCCATATCGAACGTCACTGCCGTCAGGGCGTGGGTCAACCGCCCAGAAATCCCGCCACGGCCGCGGAATCTGCTCGGGCATGCCGACCACCGGGATGCCGGCGAGCTGGGCCAGGGTGAGCTGGGGAAGGGCTGCCAATGGGTGGTCGGCGGGGAGGCAGGCCACGCGCGGTTCGGTGGCCAGGTGGTGCAGCTCTATGTCGTCCGTCACCGGAGGACGGAGGAAAACCACGTCGGCCTCCTGATGTGCCAGCGCCGCCATGTGATCGGCGAAGCTGAGGTTCATCAGATGCAGGGTCAGTTGAGGGTGGCGATCTCTGAGCAAGCCCAGCACGGCGCGGGTGTGCGCCATTGAGGCCTCGGCACCGATGGCTCCCACTATGAGTCGGCCGGAGATCTGTCGCCGCTGTGCAGCGGCGACACGCTTCAGTCGATCGACGGCTTCGACCGCGGCACGGGCTTCAGGAAGCAGGGCTCTCCCTTCCTCGGTCAGGGCGAGCGTCCGACTCGTGCGTTCGAGCACACGCACCCCCAGGCGCTTCTCCAGCTCTCTGATCTGCTGACTGAGCGCCGGCTGAGTGATGAACAGGCGCGCAGCGGCGTTTCCGAAGTGAAGCTCCTCGCACAGTGTGAGGTAGAGCCGAAGCTGATGGATGCTCGGTTCCCTTGCCAGGGACGCTCCCATTACCGTGAACCCTTTCGCCGGTTCGACTTGCGACCATAACTACTTCTTTATCGATCAGCACACATAACGCCCCCCCGGCTTCGGTGACATGACTGAGTCGACCATGTGATAGTCAAACCGCGGGGATGGCACTCCTTCAGTTGAAGGACGGTTGTCGAAGCGCGGCTGATTCCCGCAGCCAAGCGAATGTCCCCCGATTGACCCGGGGATGGGTGACACAGGGGGCCACCACGAATGTCCGCGCAACTTCGCCTGTACAAAGCGCATTTCCGCGCATCCCGGAAAGCCGACGGCAACAGCGACGCAACCTGCCGCATCCGACGTTCCGGCCGAACGGCCTTCCTCGCCGCGCTCCTGGCCGCGGCACTCGCGTGCATGACGGCCTGCGAATCTGCCGGCTCGCAGACAGCTCAGGCGCGGCAGGAATCGCCGCGACTCCTCACCGTCGAGGAACGAGAGGTCCTGGCCCAGGCGGAGAAGATTCTCACGCGTGACTGCATGAAAAGGGAGGGGTTCTCTTTCTGGGTCACCCCGGAAATTCCCGAGCCTCTGGAGCGCCTGTTCCCGTACGTCATCGACGACAAGGAGTGGGCCGCCGCGAATGGTTACGGCCGCGGCATCCGAGAACGCCGGGAGGCGTTGGCTCGCAGCGACCCCAACCGCCGCTATTTCGACCGGCTTTCCGCCGACCGCAAAGCGGCAGCGATCACGGCACTCAACGGGCCGACCTCGGAAGGGCTGGAGGCCGACGTCCCCGGGATGGGCAGGATCCGGCACAGCGACAAAGGATGCGTCTCCTACGCCCAGCGTGAGCTCTACACCGACCTGCGTGCCTGGTACCGGGCCAAGAAGGTCACCGACGCTCTTGACCGAACGGCCCGGGTGGCGGTCGTAGGCGATCCCAAACTTCTTCCCGCAACCCGCCAGTGGGCCGCCTGCATGCATGAACGGGGCCTCCCCTACGACATGCCTCAGAAGACACGCGAACGCTTCGCGCTCCGCCCCGAGGCCGGTGAGTTCGCCACGGCTCAGGCCGAAGCCGCCTGCGCGCGATCGACGGGCCTTGCCGCAACGCTCCGAGAGCTGAGCCGTGCACATCGCCAGCGGATGGACTCGCGCCATCCCACTGAGGTGAAGAACCGCGCCTTGCTCGAGTACAAGGCGCTCAGCCGTGCCCGCGACATCGTCCGCCGCGGCTGATCAACCCGACAGCAGACAACGAGAGGTACAGGACATGAGCAAGCTCGCTTCACTCGCCGGGGTGGTCGCCCTGACGGCCGTCGCACTCACCGCTCCCACGGCTCAGGCCGCTGAACCGACACCGGCGAAGGCCCGCGCGCTCACCGCGGCCGCGGCAGACGGCAAGCTCCACGCCTGGACGGAGCCCTACCGAGGCGGCGCCCACTGCGCCTGGAGCGGAGCCAACCGCAACTGGGACTATCCGGGCCCTGGGTGCCAGCCGATGCGTAACCTCGCTTCCTCGGTGGAGAACCGGGGATACGCCGGCGGCTACGACGACGTCGACCTGTATTACAACGAGGACCAGAGCGGTCCGTACGCCTGTCTCGGCAACGGCGACATGTGGTTGGACCTGTCGCTCGGACGCGAAGTCTTCAGCCACGGCTGGCCGTGGTGGGAGGGTTATGGCAAGTCCGTGGACAACAACATCGCCTCCCATAGCTGGACGGACAGCTGCTGATCGGTCAGTCGAGCTACGGAGGGCCCTCAGGGCCCTCCGTAGCCCTGTGCACCCGCCGGGCCGTCGTGGCGGACCGGCGGTCTGGCGGAGCACCCTGCACGCGATCATCTTCACCTCTGCAGAAAGGGCACTGATCGGCTTCGTCGTGGGTCACGCCTGCAACCGCTTCGCAGCCGAACCGAGCACGAGCGTAGTGACGAACGGCGTCCACCGGTCCTGACACATGTCTGGGTGGAACCTTGCTTCAAGCGCCCAATGCCCCCAGCAGGTCACGCCGCGCAACCACGACAAGATGGTGCGCGGCGTGACCGTGACCCGTCAGGTCGGCAGTTCCTCACGGACCGCGGCCTCCAGACGGCTCAGGGCCTGGCGGTAGAACCGCGGCCCGTAGGAAACCCGTGCCACGCCCAGCTCGCGGAGCTTGGCCAGGCTCAGTACTCCGGGCCTGGTGTTGCCGTTGACCGGTCCGGGCAGCTCGGCGACCAGAGTGGCGATGGCCCGCTCGTCGCCGACGCCGATCGGGTAGACGCAGTCGGCCCCGGCTGCCAGGTAGCGGCGACCTCGGCGGATCGCTTCCTCGACCCGGTCGTCCTCGGGCACACCGGACGTCGCCAGGAAGACGTCGACACGGGCATTGATCACGATTGGAATCCCGGCGTCCTCCGCGGCGGACCGGACGGCCGCCAGCCGCTCGGCCTGCGCATCGGCGTCGACGAGTCCTCCCGCGCGGTGGTCGGTGTCCTCCAGGTTGCAGCCGACTGCGCCGATGTCCAGCAGCCGGTCGACGAACTCCCGCGGCGGCAGGCCGTATCCGGCCTCGGCGTCCACGGTGACGGGAACCTCCACCGCACGGGCGATCCGTCCGGCCAGGGCGAACATCTCCGGCCACGGCGCGCCTTCGCCGTCCGGGTAGCCGAGCATCGCTGCGAACGCGGCGCTGCTGGTGGCGATCGCCGGGAACCCGGCGTCAGTGATGATCTTTGCGCTGGCCGCGTCCCACGCGTTCGGCAGCACGAGCATCTCGTCGGCGTGATGCAGTGCGCGCAACTGCCCGGCATACGCCTTCAAGTCCTTGTTCTCAAGTGGCATTGTCGCTCCCCAGCAGTGCCATGTTCTGGCGTTCGAGTGCCTTGACCGGGCCGTTGCGCCAGCCCTCGGCCAGCGCTGCCGAGATCGCGTCGGGGAAGATTTCGTCCTCGCCGTTCTCGACGCCGTCGACGATGGCTCGCGCAACGTCGGCCGGCGAGGTCTTCGGGATGTCCCAGTCGCGGATCATGTCCGTGTCCACGGGCCCGGGAAGCACGGCGTGCACGGCCACGCCCTGCCGTGCCAAGAGGGCTCGCAGCGACTGGGACAGGGAGAACGCCGCCGCCTTGGAGATCGCGTACGACGGGGTGATCGGCACCGTGGCGAGCGACGCGAGCGACAGCACGTTGACGATCGCGCCCCGCGAGCGGACCAGCAATGGCTGGAAGGCCCGGGTCACGGCGTAGGTGCCGAAGAGGTTGACGGCGAGATGCTGTTCGAGCGCGGAAACCTCGCTCAAGTCGTCGATCAGCGCCATCCCGGCGTTGTTGATCAGTACGTCGAGCTCGGTCACGCTCTTGGCGGCTGCCTGCACCTGCGCCGCGTCGGTCACGTCGAGGGTGACGGGCGTGACCCTGGGGTCCGGATACGGCACGGGCCGGCGTGCGGCGGAGTACACGCGCCTTGCGCCGCGCCGCAGGGTCTCCTCCACCAGCGCCTGGCCGATGCCGCGATTGGCGCCGGTCACGAGAACCGTTTTGTCGGTGATAGTCATGCCACTACTGACACGGCCCCCTCTGAAAACTGGGCGCTGCGACGGCGACCAGTTCCGCCGACGGTCGGTGTCAGTACGGGGGAGGACGCAGACGGAGGTGTCGGATGGAACTGCTCGATCGGGCCCGCAGCGGCGACCGGGACGCGTTCAGTGCCCTGGTCGAGCCGCACCGCGGCGAACTGCGCGCGCACTGCTATCGCATGCTCGGTTCGTTGCAGGACGCGGAGGACGCGTTGCAGGAGACTCTGCTGTCGGCCTGGCTCGGTCTCGACGGCTTCGAGGGGCGGTCGTCGGTGCGCACCTGGCTCTACCGCATCGCCACCAACCGGTGCCTCAACCACCTGCGCTCGGCGAACCGGCAGCCGGTCACGATTCCCGAGTCGGTACCGCTGCCGGAGCCGAGTCGCCTGGGCGAGGTGAGCTGGCTACAGCCCTATCCCGACATGCTGCTGGCGGAACGCCCCGACCAGGCGCCCGGCCCCGAGGCCCGGTACGAATCCCGCGAGGCGATCTCGCTCGCATTCGTCACTGCCGTGCAACTGCTGCCGCCGAACCAGCGCGCGGTGCTGCTGCTGCGCGATGTGCTCGGCTACCGCGCCGGCGAGGCCGCCGAGCTGCTAGGGCTCACCGAGGACGCCGTCACCAGCGCCCTCAAACGCGCTCGCTCCAGGATGAACTCGCCGCGAACGGCACCGCCCGCACCCGGCGGGCCGGAGGAGCGTGAACTGCTGGACCGGTTCGTCGCCGCCTTCACCGAACTGGACGTCGACGCCCTCATCGCGCTGATGACCGACGACATCTGGGTGCGCATGCCACCGCTGCCGTTCGAGTACCGCGGAAGCGAGGCCGTGCACCGCTTCTTCAGCGTGATCCGCACCCTGCTGGGACGGATCGACCGGCTGGTGCCCGTACGCGCGAACGGCCAGCCCGCCTGGGGCGAGTACACGCGTGACCGGGTCACGGGCGTCCTCCGGCTCGCGGGCGTCGTGGTGATCGGCCTCGCCGGCGACCGGATCTGCGAGTTCACCCGGTTCGAGACGTCGGTCGCGCCGTACTTCGGACTTCCTCGGACACTGAATTAGCTGGTGTCGCGGCGCCATTCCCTTGGCGCCCACACCGTTGCTGTTGTGGAGCGCCGTTGGGGAAACCGGTGGGCCGGTGTGGGCGTCTGACCCTGTTCCGGACCCGTCCTCCGGTGCCCTCGGACCAGCCCGCCGACCGCTCCGGGAAGCGGTCCGCGCCCTCACGGCCGCGGGTTGACGCGGTGCCACCTCGGGCGAGCGTCGGTACCACGGCGTCCGGCGACGGAGGCGCAGCGCGGGCACAGGCGCTGTACCCGGTCCGCGGCTCCGCCCGACTCCGGGAAGGTGTCCAGCCAGGGGACGTGTGGGAACCGGATCAGCCGGGAGCGGTTGAGGGACAGCCCGCAGACGGTCTGGTTCATGCCTTGCTCCCAGGCGTGGACCTCACCGGCGGGCAGTCGGCGCCGCCCCTCCTCCTCGTCGGTCCACTGTCCGGAGGCGGCGACGGTGTAGCGCTTGACTCGTCCCATGGCGCGCCGGGTACCCCGCGGCCGACGCCTGGAAGCCTGCGCGGCCGACATCGTGAGGCCACCTCCGCGCCCGCCCCGGAACGCGCCGCACCCGCCCCGGAACGCGCCGCACCCGCCCCCCACGAAGCGCGGGACAGCCGGGACGGAACGCAGCCGAGACGGGTTCGACCGCCGGACAACAGGGGTACTCGTGGAACTCCACAAATCGGTCGAAACTTCCCGGAGGTGATGGGAGTGACAACCACGCCCAGGTCGTCGATGGAAACCCATCCCGACATCGTCGCCATGCGCAACCGTCACGAGATGGCGGAGCGTGCCACCAGTACGCCGAGGGCCCAGGCCATCGAGGCGATGGCCTTCCTCACCGGCGTGTACCTGGCGGCGTCCCCGTGGATCGCGGGGTTCAACAACCTGACCGTCCTGGCAGTCAACAATCTCATCGTCGGCATCGCGTATGCGTTGCTGATGAGCGGCGGCTTCGGCCGCGCCTACGAGCGCACACACAGCATGGCGTGGGCGGCCTGCGCGCTGGGCGCGTGGACCATCATCGCGCCCTGGGCCGTCTCCGGTGACGTCAGCACCACCAGGACCATCTGGAACAACGTCATCGTCGGGGTCATCGGCCTGCTCCTGGGTCTCGCGGCCAGTGCCGTGGCGGCCGAGAAGCGCTCTTCCCGGGGCGGGGCGCCCGCCCGGTAAGGTCGGCGCACCGAGGCGAGCCACGTAAGGCCCCGCGTGCCGCTCGCCTGTCGGCGGACACTGTTGGCAAATACAGGGCCTGCGTGACGATGGCTTGCACGACCCCGTTGGGGTGGTGCAAGCCATCGTCGTCCCAGGGGCGGGTTGGTCGTTCCCATGGAGTGAAGGCGGTGATTCAGGAGGAGACCGTGCGGGTGGCGCGTGCGGAGTGCGGTGCTCCTGGAGGGGTGTCTGGTGACGCCACGCCCCGGCCGTGAGCCGCACGGGGGTTCCCTCGGCCCCGGGGGTGCGGACCGCGCCCACGCCCCGTACTCGGTCCGGTTCAGCCGTCCCGGGAACCTTGCCGGCGACCGACGCGGGAGCCCCGGTAGGCGGCGCGGCGGGTCCCCGTGGCCAGGGCCCGGGTCAGGCTCGCCGGGTCGCCGTGCACCGGTGCGCGGTCGGAGCGGCGGGGAAAGGCGGCGAGCACTGCTCGACGCCGCGATGCAGACCGGGTGGATCACGGCGTGGCCGCGGCCCCCCGGTGTACGGAGCGCCAGGGGCGCGGGTACGTCGGCCGGATCCGTCCCTTGGGCACGTAGAGCAGGTCGATGGCCAGCAGGGTCAGGGCGGTACCCAGACCGATGCGGCGGGCGTGCGCCGACCCGTGCGGGTCCTCGGCCGCGGCGAGTTGGGCGAGGCCGGCGGAGACCAGCAGCCCGCCTGTCGTCCTCTGGAGCCACACGTCGGTCTTCGGGCCGAAGACCCACTCGAAGCTGCGCAGGTGCACCAGTGGCCACAGCCCGCCCACGACGTTGAAGGCGCCCTGCGCCACCGTCAGCACGTCCGCCGGTTCCGGTGTTCTCCTGCTTCCCATGACACCGTCCCTCCGTCAGGCGGACCGGGTACCCGCACGCCGGATCTCCTCACGCCGGGGCCGGTGCCACCGTCGTGGTGACCCGGGTGAGGGCGGGGGAGCGCGGCACCGAACCGAAACCGAACCGCACGGGAGGATCGACCGGTGCCAGTCCGCCGAGGTCACGGCCCTCGAACACGGCCGACGCCGCGCGGATCGGCCACAGGTCCCGGGCGCCGTACCACTCCCGGCGGCCGGAGCCCGCGCTGCCACGGGTCCGTACACCGGGCATCAGGACCCGGGCGGGTAGGTCCGTCAGCACGCTCCACGCCGGACGACCGGCGAGCCCGCCGGGGACGGCACGCAGCAGAAACCCCAGAGCCCCCCGGCGGCCCGTGCTGAAGCGCAGGGCCAGGGTGCCGGCGGTGACCGTCCAGGTGCCGTCGGCGACGCCGACCTGGACCGGGACGACCCGCACAGTGTCGAAGACGTAGGTGCCGCTGACGAAGTCCGCCGTCTCCGGAGTGGGCGCCAGCAGCAGCCGCTCCCCGTCGGCGCGCTCCAGCATCACGTCGCTGAAGGACCCGAACGGCGAGCGCGGCCAGTGGCCCACGACGACACGTGTGCCGGAGGTGGTACCCACGCCCGCGATCCACCCGTCGAACCGCAGCCGCGGGCCCTGCCCGGCCCCGCTGAGAGTCCTGCTCATCGGCTCGCTCCTGCTCGACGGCATCGGACGGATCGGGTTCCCGGGGCGGACGACCAGGCGGGGTAGGAAGCCCCGCCGCCCCGGCGGGCACCGCTGTAGGAGACGCCGCCGCCGTCCCCGGAGACGCTCAGCGTGCCCAGACTGTACGGGCCGCCGATGGTGCGCGCCGCCAGCATCAGCGGACAGGCCACCTCGATGGACAGGAACCACAGTCCGTCCCGCCCGTTCCGGTGGCGGATGTAGGTCCGCGGGTTGGTCTCCGCGAACGTCGGGAGCCCGGGTAGGGGCTGCCGGAACCCCGTGCGGAACCCCGTGCGGGCGCACGTCCGCCATCACGAAGGGCGTCAGCCCCACCCAGGCAGCGCCCTCGTACGCGTCCACGGTCAGCTCCGCGGGCAGCAGCGCCTGCACCGCCTCCGGGGGGAAGGCCCAGTGCACGAACGTCTGCGTCGACCAGCCCGCCCGCAACGCCGGCCAGGGCACGCGCTGTTCCGCTCCGTACGCCACCACAGGGGACAAGTCCCCCGGTGGCGTACGGGAAAACGGGGGGCGCCGAGTGGGGGACCCGGGACCGCGGGCGACGTGCCCACGCGGTCCCGCCAGCCTGCAGGGAGACCGCGCCCACCAGGAGCGCCGCCTGTTGCACGGGAGTGCGGATTCTCCGACTACGGGGATGCGTCGTCATGGCAGACGTGCCTTCCTTCCGGCAACTGGGATCACTTGCGCGCGGCGAACCCGTCGAGCACCGGCTTCCTGCGCGGTGTCGCGACCTCGCGGGCCCTTCGTACGGTGCCGCCGATCGGGTGGCCGTCGCCGAGCGGCCCGGCGGGGGAGACCGGAACCGCTCCCCGGGCTGTCAAGGATGACTGCGGCTCAGGACGGACGCGGGTGTCACCCCGGCACCCGTCACTTCCGACGAGTGATCTTCTTCTCGTGGGGGACCTGCGATCCACCATCGACTGCCCAGGAGGCACAGATGACCTTCAATCCCCTGGAACAGCGCGGTATCCCGCTGGATCGTCAGCTCAGGAACTGGCGCGAGCTGAACGTCACGCCCATCGACCCCGACCACGGTGACCCGTACACCCGCTGCCGTGTCATCACGATGAACGGCATCGAGGTCGAGGCGATCATGTTCAGCCATCAACTGTCACGCAACACCGTCGACCCGGACGTCAAGCGGCAGCTGGCGGAGGTCCGCTACATCGAGCACCAGCAGCAGAAGGTTGTGAACTGGCTGCTGCCCGGCGTCTCGTCGGTGCTGGAGACGACCATCGCCTACGAGCAGGTGGCCGTCGACCTCACCGCCTGGATCGCCCGGATGGAGCCGGATCCCTACCTGAAGCAGGCGTACGAGTTCGGTGTGCTGGAGGACTTCGACCACCTGTACCGGTACGCGAACCTGTACGAGATGATCGAGCACCGCAAGGCGGAGGCGATCGTCGAGGGCCTGACCGAGGTGATGCCGGGCCGGCCGACGAAGTTCCACCACCGTCACCCGGCCGACAACGTCCGTGACGCGTACGACAAGGACACGACGGACCCGCTGTCGAAGCTGCACGCGCTGACCATCATGTCGGCGGAGCAGCAGACCATGAACTTCTACATGAACGTCGGCCCCCAGTACATGGAGCCGATCGCCCGCCAGCTCTACCAGGAGATCGGGCTCATCGAGGAAGAGCACGTCACGCACTACGAGTCGCTGGTCGACCCGGGCGAGACGTGGTGGGAGCAGCTCGTCAACCACGAGTACAACGAGTGCTACCTGTACTACTCCTTCATGGAGCAGGAGAGCCACCCGAAGGTGAAGGCCATCTGGGAGCTGCACCTGAACATGGAGCTGGAGCACCTGCACATCGCCTGCGACCTGATGCGCCGGCACGACGGACGCGACCCGGAGTCCGTCCTCGCGCCGCAACTGCCGAACGTCCTCACCTTCGAGCCGAACAAGGCGTACCTGCGGGAACTGCTCGACACACAGATCGACCTGACGACGCTCGGCGCCGGATACGTGCGGGACGCGCACGAGCGGTTCGAGACGATGCAGGAGCAGATCCACGGCGGTGAGGAGCCGCCCAGCGAGCGCGTGATCACGCAGCACGAGGAGATGTTCGGCCGCGAGTACCGCATCGAGACCGAGGGCGAACACCCCGACCCCGCCCTGCGGGAGAAGTGAGGAGACCAGCGATGGCTGAAACACGCACGCCGCACGCCGGCGACGACGCCGCTCCCGACGCCGACGTGGTGGGCCTGCTCATGCGGCAGCACGGGGACATCCGCAATCTCTTCGACGAGGTCGAGGCCTGCCAGGGCGACGCCCGGCAGGAGGCGTTCCGCCGACTGGTGCGGCTCCTCGCCGTCCACGAGACAGCGGAGGAGGAGATCGTGCACCCCTTCGTCCGCCGCACCGTCGAAGGCGGTGAAGAGGTCGTGGACGCCCGGCTCGCGGAGGAGCGGTCGGCCAAGGAGAGGCTGAGCGCTCTCGACGACATGGACGCGGGCGACCCGAAATTCATGCCCCAGCTGCTGGCCCTGCGCACCGAGGTGCAGGCACACGCCCGCGCTGAGGAACGCTACGAGTTCATCCACATCCGGCGCAGCGCCGACGCCGGGACGCTTGCCACCCTGGCCAAGGGCGTGAAGGCGGCTGAGGCCATGGCGCCGACCCGCCCGCACCCGGGCGTGGAGTCCGCCGCGGCCAACTTGGCCCTGGGCCCCGTCGCCGCGCTGATGGACCGCACCCGGGACGCCGTACGGAAGGCCATGGGCCACGGCTGACCCTCATCTGCGGTCACCGGCGCCCGGGCCCGGCGGCGCACCATCACGCACAGCCCGTCGCCCCGGCTGCGGGTGAAGTGCCGGGTCCGCGGCAACATCCCGGCAGCCGCGGCGGTGACCAGCGGCGCGTGCACATGGATGAGCCCCATGCGCGTGCCCGAGCATGAGATCTCCCGCTGGGAGACGCGCCGAGCGGGGCCGTCCGCATCGAAGTCGATGACGTCGTCCGTTCGGATCACGAGAGGGGCGGTACCACCTGCCCCTGCCTCCCGAACGTTCGGGTTTTCACCGGCTGTAGGCGTCTCCGCGGGGAAGGGGTCCCACGCCGGCGCGGCGGCCGGGGCGAAGGGCGGCATGGCGTTGTCCGGGGCCGGGGCCGCCGCGAGCGGCGAGCGCGTCGGCCACGGCGCCGGTGACGAAGGCGTATACGGCCTTGTGCAGGACGTCCACGACGAGTTCCCCGCGCGGCCAGGTGGAGGGCGGGGCACCGACGCCGGTCGCGTTCTCCAGGATCTGGTCGTTGGTGAGACGGACGACGGTGAACTTGGCGGAGGCGAGCGGGCCCCGCAGGCCGGCCTGGGCCATCACCGAGCGCAGCACCCCGAGCAGGGCGGCCTGACCGTAGTGCATGGCCCAGTTGACCGGCAGCGGCTGGGTGCCGGGACGCTCGGGCAGTCCGGTCAGTCGCTGCAGCACCCGCGCGGGCACATGGGAGTCCGGCCGACCGGTGACTGCCTGCTCGACCTTCTCGCCGAGCGTCATCACGACTCCGCCGGCGGTACCGGCGACCAGGCCCTGCCACAGCGCGCGTGTGATCATCATGCCGGATGAGTACCCGGCGCCGACGCCTTCACCCGCCCGCCTGGCCCCCCCTCCGGCCGGCGCGGCCCGCCGACCGGGGGGTCGCGTGGTCGAGAGGTCCTCTGGGCCGACTGTCCGGCAGTCTCGCGGTTCCGCTCGGAGTCGGGTCACTCGTCGCCAGTGGTCTTCTCCACCAGCGCGCTGTACGCCAGCTGCAGTGAATCCGACACGGCCAGGGCGGCCAGCGCGCCCATCGCGGTGCGGGTCGCCCGCGGCCAGAGCAGCTGACCCGCGGTCAGGGTCGAGGCCACCCAGACGCTCACGCAGAACGGGCAGGTCACCAGCTCGCCCGCAGTGTTCTTACCGGCCTCGGACCGCGCCTCCTCGTGGAGTTCGGCCGGCCCCTGCGGGCCCACGTACTCCGTGAAGGGGGCCCGCAGCGGACTGGTCACCGATGCCTTGCTCAGCAGTCGGCTCAGACGGAACACGGCAACCGAGGTGAGCATTACGTCCCACGGTTCGGGGCGCTCGGGCAGCGGGCGCCCACGGAGCCGTACGGCCGTTGCCCAGGCCGTCGTGTAGGCCCCGAAGCCGGCCATGGCGGCGAGGTAGCCGCCCAGTGGCCGTTCCGCCCGCGCTGAGTACTCCTCGGCGGTGCGTCGCAGTATGCCGTGCAGTCGTTTGGCGAAACGGCTGTCAGTTGCTGTACCCATGTGCCCTGTCCGCTCCTGTCCCGTTCCGCTCCAGGCCTGCTTCCCCGTCGTTCGCGGCCCGCGCGGCCGGGTCCCCACCTGGTCAGCGGGCAAACGGAGGGGCGGGTCACGGTGTGCCGCCTTCACTGATGATCAGGTCGATGGCCGCTCCCAGACCGCCCTCGGCGAGGGCGGCGCGCTGCCGGTCCGCCCCGGTGCCGTCCTGGAGGAGCCGGTGGATCAGGCTGGTGACCTCCCGGCTGTCGCCGGATGCCTCCAGGGCCGGGGCTACGTGGCGCAGCAGCTGGCACAGGACGTCGCCGGCGCGGTGCCGCGTGCCGCCCGGATCGATCAGGGTGTCGCTCAGACCGTGCCGGGCGGCGTGCCACATGGCGGCCTGCAGCAGTTCCGGCGCGCACTCCGGCGCGGGAGCTCCGGCGGTGGCTTCGCCCAGGGCGGTCTCCGCCAGGGCCCGGACGAGTCCGGCGAACATGACGGCGTCGTCCACGCGCAGCTGCACGTCCAGGCAGCGCACCTCGATGGTGGGGTACCGCTCCGACAGCCGGGCCTGCCAGTACAGCTGGCCGGTGTCCGAGATCAGACCACTCTCCAGCAGTTGCTGCACGCGCCGGTCGTAGTCGGCCTCGTCCTGGAAGAGCGGCGGCGGGCCGCTGACCGGCCAGCGGCTGAAGATCACGGTGCGCCAGCTGCCGAAGCCGGTGTCGTGGCCGTCCCACAGCGGAGAGTTCGCCGACATCGCCGTCAGGGTCGGCAGCCACACCCGCAGCCGGTTCAGGACCTGCACGCCCGCTTCCCGGCTCGGTACGGCAACGTGCACGTGCATGCCGTTGACCAGCTGCTCCGCCACCAGCTGCGGAGCCTGCGTGCGCATGGCCCGGTACCGGGCCTCGTCGGTGACGGCCACCGGACGCCGGTCACGCACCGGCGGTGTCCCGCAGGCCGCGATCCGGCAGCCGTGCGCCTCGGCGGCCGCCACGACGGCGTGCCGCAACCGCAACAGGTGACCGCCGACCTCCTCCAGGGTGCCGCACACCGGACTGGCCACCTCTACCTGCGCCTGCAGCAGCTCGGACTGCACCTTCTGGTCGTCCAGGAGATGTGCCATGCCGGTCGCCATGCGCACCTTCTCCGCCAACGGCACAGGGAGGCCCGTGACAGGGTCAATCAGCAGGTATTCCTCTTCGACGCCGATCGTCGTCATCACTCGTCCTCTGTTCCGCTCGCTGCAGTGCACGGCTCACGACGCATCTGGCTGACACCCCTCGCGGCGGTGATCACCTCGGCAGGAGGCACCCGTTGTGGGGCTCCCCGAGTGCCGCGACCGCCTCATCACAAACCCGTCACAGCCGAGGAAGCGCTGTGTACGCGAGGTGAGCGGCAGCAGGCCGTCGTTCTCCGTGATCATGCCCGTGTCCTGCGCGGACGCGGGAAAGCATCACGCGTGCCGGCTGTGCGGTGGGCCGGGCCGCGTGGGGGTACTCGCCTCCGTCCCGGGACCCTCGTGTGGCGGGCAAGGGGTCTGGGGGCGATCTCGTCCCCGGATCTCGTCGCCGGTCCGCAGGACGTCGCGGGAAGTTCTCAGGAAGGGAGCGGTTCATGCCCCGGACCATCGCAGAAGAGACCGTCGAGCAATTGGGTGGCCGGGACAGCGTCCTGGCGCGGCAACGCCGCGATCACGCCGAGATGGACCGCCTGATGAACGCCTACGACATCGCGGACGGGGGCGAGGAGCGTGAGCGGCTGCTGAAGGACCTCGTCCAGCTCGTCTTCAGTCACGCCTTCGCCGAGGAGACCGTGCTGTGGCCGGCCGTACGGCGCTCCGTCGTGGACGGGGAGGAGCTGACCTCCCGTGTCGAGGGGGAGCACCAGCAGATCAACGACCTCGTCGCCGACATCGAGCACGCGCCCGGACAGCCGGAGCGTGAACGGAAGGTGCAGCAGGTATTCGCCCTGATCCGAGAGGACATCAGGGACGAGGAGGATCTATTGCTGCCCCGCCTCCAGGAGTCCGTCGACACCGCTCAGCTGCGCCGGCTGGGCACGCTCTGGGAGACGGTCCGTCTGAGCGCACCCACCCATCCCCACCCGGTCATCCCCCGGCGCCCGCCCGGCAACGCGGTGCTGGGCGTCCCCTTGAGCGTGTACGACCGGACACGGGACGCCTTCGGCCCCGGGCGTTCCACGGCCACCGCCAAGAAGCTGGTCGGCGGACTGGTCGGCCTGCTGGTCTCCGCGGCCACGGCCGCCGCGCTGCGAGGCAGGCGGCACTGAGTCGGAGGGAGCGGCCGGGGAGAGGCGGAGGTCCGCGCTGGGAGAGAGCCGACCCGCGAGCGAGGGGCGCGCGGCTGAGGGGGCGGCGCGGGAGCGGCGGGCCTCCTCCCCGCGGCACTTGAGGTGCAAGGCGGGCGCGCGCTCCGGGCGGAGAGCCGGCAGCGCGACCAGGCGTGGCCGCCATGGACGACGGGCTCCAGCGGCTCCGCCGCGAGCTGAGCACGCTGAGCTGCACATCCGTGGCTCCCGCCCCGAAAACAGCAGCGGTACGTCATGCCCATGTGCTCCCAGTTCCCTGTGCCCATGGTGGTTCAGTCCCATATGTGCACTGTGCACGAACTGGAGAGTCACGGTGCACATATGGGTGCTTGCGGATCGCGGGTTGCGCCTACGGTCGTCAACGAGCGATCAACCGCCGGGCGGAGGAAGCCGGCGGCGCATGGACATCTCGTCGACACCTGGGAGATCTGCATGATCAAAGGTCGTATCGCAAAGGCAATGGCCTCAACGGCGCTCGTCCTGGGCGGAGCGATGACGCTCGCACCGAGCGCGGTGGCGGACAGTGGCTCGTCGGTGACCGCCCTCCCCGCGTCCAGCGACTCCGCACTGGCCTCATGTTGGGGCCAACGGGTGACGGGCAGTGCGGGCCATCAGGGGAACAAAGTCTGGTGCGACTCGGGACGGTACCGCGAAGTGATCAGGTGCCAGACCCTGGGCGGCTACCAGTACACGCACTACGGCCCCTGGGTATGGGCGAGCGCGGAGAGCGTCGCATGGTGCAACCTCGGCGACAGGATCATCGGAGACCACGCGGAGTGGGGGGCCTGAGGCTCCTTCTGCGGACGCCTGATCGGTACGCATCGACCCATGCAGCGGAGTTGAACCAGAGATTGTCCGTATCCGGTGCTCGGTCGGTGCGTCTGCCGGACCTTGAGCCATGCGGTCACGCGATGACTCAGTACTACAGCGGCCACCTCGGGCGCCGCACCCAGCACGTCCGCGCCCCTTTGCCCAATCCACGGGATTGACCAGGAGGAGACACCTGTGAGAAGCATCGCCAAGTCAACTGCCGCATCGTTCGCCGCCATCGCCGCAGCCCTCGTCACGAGTCTGGGCGTTACGGCTGCGCCGGCCACCGCAGCATCGACTGGGGCGCAGTACGACACGGCCTGCAACGTCACGTATTCCTACATAGAGGCCGGGGCCCACCACGGTGCCGGTGAGGTGAACTACTGCCGTCTGTGGGGCGGCAGCATCGGAGTGCGCTCAGCGCCTGGGTCCAGCACGCTTGTCGGCACCGTCAACAGCGCCAACAGCAACTGGTTCCGCGGGGATACGCTCGCGTCCAGGTTCTGTTCCGGCGCCTACTGCAACAACGCCTGGGCCTTCACCGAGGCTGACAATGGCGCCTGGGGCTGGGTGCCGGAAGTGTACTTCTCCAGTTCCAACACCACCTGGGACCCCAACCTGCGTTCCTGCGACGGCAATCCGGGCCTTTGCGCACCCTTCTAGATTTTGGCTGATGCGACGGGGTTCCAGCGCGGGGACCGACAGAGCTGCGGCGTCTTCGCGCCGCAGCTTTTCCGCGCTGGCAGTCGTCGTCCGAGCTGACCTCCCCGCTGAGATCGGGGCCGAGGCTGTCCAGTAGGTACTGCGCGGCTGGCGCCAGCGTGTCCCATGCCGTTGCCTGTCGGCGACCCACACGCATGGCTGTCGAGTTCGCCGGGGCGCCGCCGGCCCCGAGCCCTCAAGTGGTGGAGGGCAGGTCGTTCGTCAGGAGGGCAGTACTGTAAGGGTGTTGGGGAGTCGATCTGGACGTCCGAGGGGGAGGGTTCGTGTTCTCCGTCATTGTCGACTTCGACGAGCGGGAAGCCCGGCTCGTCGTTGCGGGCCGTTCAGGGCCGGCCCCGGCATGATCGGAACGGTCTTCCGGAGCGACGATGTCCCCAAGGAGCACCGGTTTGAGTACTGGTGCGAGTTGATGCATCAGGCGATTGCTCCCAGCCATATGAGCAGCGACTTTGCCGACGATTTCTGGGCGCGGCAGCGGCTGTTGGAGCTGGGGTCGGTGCTGGCGTGGCCGACGTCGTATCTGCCGACGGAGTTTCGCCGTACCGAGAAGTTGGTGCGGCAGTCCGATCCCGAGATGTACCACGTGTCGCTGGTGCTCGGCGGCGGGCTGGGTTTCGAGCATGCGGGGCGAGCCGAAGCGTATGGCCCCAGCGACCTGTGGGTGAGCGACACGTCGCGGCCGTACGAGGTGCACGTGCCGGCTGGCCCGGGCCGTCAGGTGCTCACAGGGGTGGGCGTGGACTTCCCCAAGGCGCTGTTGCCGCTGCCGCCGGCCCGCGTCCGACAGTTGCTGGGGCGGCGGTTGTCGGGGCGCGAGGGGGTGGGGGCCCTGCTGACGGGGTTCCTCACCGGACTGGAGCGGCAGGCCGACACCCTCCAGCCATCCGATGCACCCCGCCTCGGCGCTGTTCTGATCGACCTGTTGTCCGCCTGGTTCGCCCAGGTGCTGGAGGCGGAGGAGGCGCTGGCGCCGGAGACCCGCCGGCGGGCTCTGGCGTCGCGCGTCCGGGCGTTCATCCGCCAGAACCTGCACGATCCGGAGCTGGCCCCGCCCGTGATAGCGGCCGCGCACCACATCTCCCTGAGCTATCTGCACCGGATCTTCCAGGAGGAGACCCCCGGCGAGACGGTCGCGGCGTGGATCCGCGCGCAGCGCCTTGAAGGCGCCCGCCGCGATCTGGCGGACCCCAACCTCGACTCCGCGCCTGTCCACACCATCGCCACCCGCTGGGGCCTGGTCCGGCCTTCCGACTTCACGCGCGCCTTCCGGAGCGCGTACGGGGTGTCCCCCACGGAGTACCGCCTACGGGTACAAGCGGAGGCCGCAGGGGAGTTGGGGGAGTCGGAGTAGTCGCGGTGATGGGCGAGCGGGCAGCGCGGCGCGGCAGGCGAACCCCTCGATGACATCCGGCGATTCCCTCGGTGTTGGCGTTGCGTCCACAGTGCGTTGGCACAGCGTCCTCAAGCCTCACCACCGGCTTGCTCTGGCCGTGCGCACGGCGAAAGGATCACCGAAAGGTGAATCGTCGGTGCCTCCGATGGGGCAAAAGGGCAACGGGAGAGAATCATGCGAGTCCTGCGAAAAGCCTCGATGGTGATTGCGATCGCGGCGACGGCGACCATGGGCTTCGCCACCCAGGCGCAAGCGTCAACGAACAGTGGCTGGGTATACACGAGCAATTCGAGTGGCGCAGCCTATTTTGATGCCGATTTGAACGGCTATCCGGGTGTGGAGAAGGTCACGGTCTGTGACAATACGTCCAACAATCGCGGCGTTCAGGTCATGCTCATAGGCAAGAGCGGTGACGGTTCGGAAACCTCGGTCGTCTACCAGTCCGACCCGTCCAACGACGGCCACTGCACGCCACTTCAGGGCAACTGGTTCCTGGAGGAGACACACGTCAGCGTGACCGTGTACGAGTACTGGACTGCCAACGACGGAACCTACGACTATGCCAACTATGGGTACGGGTCAGGTGTCGCCTGACGATAGGTAGTCCCCGGTAGGCGGGGGCGACGGGCAGGCGCCGCCCATCCGGGCGCTGCGAGCAGCGCTGCCAGTTGTCGGTGGCCGGTTACGCCGTCACCTTCGGTGCAGCGCTCGCCGCCGCCACGTTCGTGGTCGCCGGGCCGGGCGGTCACGGCCAGCGGCACTCCCCGGGTGCGGATCAGGCCGATCCGGCGGAGCAGTCCGCTTCCTCACGCCTCGTCAAAGGTCTCGAGCAGGCGCTCGTACGCCAGCTTCGGTCGCAGGGCCGCGTCCCAGGGCAGGGAATCGGCCGTGCGCGGAGGATAGATCTTGGTGTCGGCGGTGGAACCGTAGCGGTCGGTGAATCCCCATGTGGAGAACGATGTGCAGTTCGGCTCCTCCAGGCATACCCGCAGCTTGCCCGCCATCTCATCAGCCTGAGTCTGGCGCCCGTCCTCCTCGTCCTCACCTATGGGGACGTCCATCTCCGACACCCGCGCCTGGACCCCGAGCTCTGCCAGATCCCGCACATGGCTGCGGAAGGTCTCCGGGGCGGTGCGGTCGCCGGGTGCGTACTCATGGTTCTGGAAACCCACGCCGTCGATCGGTACGCCGCGTTCCTTGAGCCGCTTGACCAGATCGTAAAGGGCGTCCCATCGCTCGCCTTCCTCCTCGACCCCGTACTCGTTGAGGAACAGCCGTGCCTTCGGATCGGCCCGGTGGGCAGCCCTGAACGCCTCGTCGATGTACTCCTCGCCCATGGCCTCGAACCACGGGCTCTGCTCGGAGCGCAGACCGAGATCCCCGTTGGTGTAGCTCTCCTCGTCGTCGGACATGGGCTCGTTGACCACATCCCATTCCGCGACTTCTCCCTTGAAGTGCGCGGCGACCATGGCGATGTGCCGGAGCATGGTCCGGCGCACCTCCTCGGGGTCGTCGTTCTCCCGCATCCAGTTGGGCAGAGCCTCGTGCCAGACGAGGGTGTGCGCGTGCACCTTCATGTCGTTCGCGCGGGCGAAGCGTACGAGCAGGTCCGCGTCGCGGAAGTCGTAGACGTCCCGACGTGGGTGGAGGAACTGCGGCTTGAACGCGTTCTCCGGGGTGAGCATGGAGAACTGGCTCCCCGCGAGCGCCCGGTAGCGTGAGTCGGTGAGCAGCGGGTTCTCGGCCAGGGCGGTGCCGACGTCGAACGGCCGCCCCACGTCCGCGGCCCGCGCACGCAGCGAGTCGTCGGACCGCTCCTGGCGTAGTTGCGGCGCCTTGATCACGCGAAGCGAGTCACCGCTCTCTGCGCGCGCGGTCAGCTGCGTCAGACGCCATCCCTCGCGGCGCTCGTCTTCGCCCGGGTCCGCCTCCAGACCGAACCAGACCGTGCCCTCCGCGAACACCCCCGGGTCCTGCACGGTTCCCAGCCGCCGCCCGTCGGCATCTACGCGGAAGGTGTCACCGATGCTCGACACGGCGAGCGTCACTGTCCCGGAGCAGCCGCAGTCGAAATCCTTGGAGGTGGCCGGCTCATCACCTTCGCCGTCCCATATCTGTACCTTCACCTGTCCGTCCGCGGTCACGCCGACGCGGAGTGAGGGCCGCTCCTGTCGCCACTCGTCGTAGATGACCGGTACCCGTCCGTACAGCCGCAGCCATGAGTCGCCGCCATCGTCAGCCACACCGGACATGCGCGCGGTGACGGTGAAGTCGCCATCGGACCTGAGATGCGGGCCGGCCAGGTTCAGCGGGGGATTGGGCTGGCCGCCGGAGGAGTCCTGCTCCACGATGTGCCGATCCAATGCGCTGACCCGCAGGGCGTCATTCCGCGCGGTGGTGCCCGGCATCTGCGTCCAGTCGTGGTTCCGCAGCAGGTCTACGTCGTTTCCGCCGTCTGTGTCTTCGCCCTGCCCCGTACACCCGGCCGCCACCGCCATGACGAGCACCACGGCGGTCAGCCGCTGCCACGTTTCCCCGCCAAGGCCCACGGCCCCTCCCACTCTCTTGTTCGAGACGAGATCAACGTCTCGAAGCCGGGCCACAGTTCATCACGCATGACTTGTCATTCACCGGTCGGCGTTGAACGGGCGCTCCCCGCCGGTATGTCAGTCCCAGGCGTTGAAGAGGATTCCGCCCAACGAGGTGACGCCGTAGAAGCGGACCTCACGCCACTCGCCCTGGGCGAGCACCGAGGTGTCCAGGTCGGAGAGGGGTGTGGCGAGTCGTCCGCTGCTCAGGACCGTGAAGCCCGCGTCGGCGAAAGCGTTGGCCCACGGCGGCGGGGCGAGGAAGTCCTCTCCGTACCAGTCCCGCCGCTCCTTGACGAAGGCGACCCAGGGGTGGTGAGCGTGGCACAGGACAGTGCTCTCGCCCTCGCGTCCGACGACCGTTGCGGTGTGGAAGGTCCGGGGGTACACCCGTTCCTCCACTCCACCCACCTCGCCTCCAACTATGCGGGCAGCGGCATACAGGGCGGCACGGAACGCCGACAGGTCGGTCTCGGGAAGCGGGCCGTCCTTGGGCCAGTAGAAACCCGTCGCTCCCCGCGGCAGCGCGAAGCCATCGTTCCCTTCATTGACCATGCCGCTCATTCTCCCTGTAGCGCGGCATCGTCGGAGAGGGGAGTGGTGCTGCCGGCGCGCAGGTGGAGGAAGCACAGGGCGGAGGTGACAGAGGCGGGGCGTCGCGGCGGGCGTTGGAAGCTTCCCAGACGCGACGTAGGACTTCGAGGTCTGCGGCGCGGGCGATGATCGGCGACAGGACATCCCGTGGCTCATGACGCCGGAGCAACCGGCTGCATGCGCTACAATCGATCTTGAGCTGGTCGCCGTAACCCCGGTCGACTGTTCGCGCGTTGGTGGTCCAAGGAAAGACGCCCCGCTTCCTGCGGGGAAATGCAGGTGCAAGGCCTGCCCGGCGCTCTGATCCGAGCCTCATCCCGCTGTCATCGGGATGAGGCTCGCGGCATTTCGGAACTGTTCGGCGCGCTGCCAAAGTGGTCCGTCGACGGAAGGAAACCAGCTCTGACGCGGGGCCCTGTGTGCTCGGCCACGGGGGGGGCGCGAGGTTCAGTAAGTTCGTTTGGTTGAGGGTGGGGGCGTATGAGCGAGAGCCAGATCATGATCAAGCTCACGAGTGATCAGGCGTTGGTGCTGTCCGAGTGGCTGGAGAAGCTCCAGATGACGGACCTGAGTCGTGTCATCGACGATCCGGCCGTGTGGTCGCCGATCCATCGCATCGCGGGGACGCTGGACAAGGCGCTTCCGGAGCTGTTCGCGTCGGACTATGGCCAGCGGCTCGAGGCTGCTCGGCAGCGGCTTCGGGCGGAGAACGACTGGGCGAGCTGAGCTCCACAGCTGGTCACGAGGGTTGGCGGTGGGTAGAAGGTGCCGTCGCAGAGCATCGCGAGCGCACGCCCTCCAGGGGCGGCTGGGGGGGGGCGGCGGCTGTGGCTGGAGCGCATCTCGTACTACGACGTTGCCCGTATGGAGCCGCTGCTTCTGCTGTCCTGCTGCATCGTGATCGCCTGCCCCTCCGGCATACGCGACTCCGAGATCGAGCACCTTGAGCGCGGGTGGCTGAGCGTCCAGCAGGCACCGGACGGTCGCGTCTACCGGCACCCGGCTGGCCGACCTCGTCGTCAAGGGCGAAGACGGCCGAGTCGTGGGCCAGGTCCAGCCCGATCAGTCGGCCCGTCCCGGGCGCACAGGTCGAGGTCTCGCCACGCTCACGGTCAGGGGACGCGGCGTCCGCCGGGAACAGCCGGAGTCCGGGTGATGGACCATGACCCTCAGGCTCGATACCGGGCCGATCATGGACTATCCAGCGGCAGGCTGCCGAGTCCCTGCCGACTGGTGGGTGCTACCCCGCCGTATGGCTGGAGCTGCGGCCGGAGGGGCTACGGGGAGTCATCGGGGCTTTAGGGTCGAGATGGCAATGAGGCAGACGGCATGAACGAAGGTGAGGCGGAGCGCACGTGATCCGGGTAGTGGTGGTCGACGACGAGGCGCTGGTCCGCTCGGGGTTCGGCCTCATTCTGGGAGCGTCCGAGGACATCCAGGTCGTCGCGACCGCGAGCGGCGGCGAGGCCGTCGAGACGGTCCGCCGGGAACAGCCGGACGTGGTGCTGCTGGACATCCGGATGCCGGACGTCGACGGGCTCACCGTACTGCGCGAACTGCGGAAGGCGCCGGACGCCCCGGTCGTGGCGATGCTGACCACGTTCGACGCCGACGAGTACATCCTGACCGCACTGCACTCCGGCGCGGCCGGTTTCCTGCTGAAGGACACCGAGCCGGAGCAACTCGCCCATCTGGTGCGCACGCTGGCCGCCGGCGGTGTGGTGCTCTCTCCCAAGGCCTCGCAGACTCTGCTGCAGAGCCACCCCGGCACCGAGGCCACCGTCGACGAAGACGCCGCCCGGGTCCGGCTGCTCACCGCACGTGAACGCGATGTCCTCGTCCTGGTGGCGGAGGGACTGTCGAACGCCGACATCGGAGCACGCATCCACCTGGGTGCCGGCACGGTGAAGGACCACGTCAGCGCCATCCTGACGAAGCTCCGAGTGACCAGCCGGGTGCAGGCCGCGCTGCTGGCGCAGCGGGCCGGACTGCTCGACGAGCGCCCAGGGCCAAGGGCGCGACGATGAACCGCGCCCCCGCGCTGTGGAAGCGGGTGCCCGCGCCGGTCATCGACATCGTGCTGGTGGCGGTGGCGGCCGTGGATGCATGGCTGAACATGTGGGAGCACACGCGCCTCGGTGTCGCGCTGGCCGTGATCGGCTGCGCCGCGTTGGCCTTCCGGCGCCGATTTCCGCTCGGCGTGTTCCTGCTGACCCTGCCCGTCGCGCTGATGCAGGATGTCGCCGTCGCTGTGCTCGCGGCGCTGTTCACCCTGGCCGAACGCTCCCGCAACCGCCGTCTCCTGGCGGGGTGTGTCGCCCTGGCCGCCGTCGCGAGCAGTACTCCGTGGCCCCTGGCCGAGGTCGACCGGACCATGACACTGGTCTTCTTCGTGTACGGCCTGGCGACCGCCGCTGCCCCGGTCCTCTTCGGCCAGCTGCTCCAGGCGCGACGGGACCTGGCGCGGCGGCTGGCCGAGATCGAGGAGGCCAGGGAGCACGAGCGGGCCCTGCACGCGCAGGCCGTGCTCGCCCGCGAACGCGCCCAACTGGCCCGCGAGATGCACGACGTCGTCTCCCACCAGGTCAGCCTGATCGCCGTACAGGCTGGGGCACTTCAGGTCGCCACCAAGGACGCGGACGCCAAGGAAGCCGCCCGCACGATCCGTTCGCTGAGCGTCACCACGCTCGACGAACTGCGCACCATGGTCACGCTGCTGCGCGCCTCCGGCGGCAACGCCACCGAGCTGACACCTCAGCCGACCCTGGCCGACCTGCGCAAACTCGTGGAATCCAGCGGCACTCACGCGCAGTTGACGGGCGAACTGCCGCCCACCGTGAGCACACCGGCCCAACGGGCCCTCTACCGCACGGTTCAGGAAGCGCTGACGAACGTCCGCAAGCACGCCCCCGGCGCCAGAGCGCGCGTCGAGCTGTGGCAGGACGGCGAGGGCATCGGAGTGACCGTCACCAACGCCCCGCCCACCCGGCCTTCGCTGTCCCTGCCCGGTTCGCAGCAGGGCTTGGTCGGTCTGCGGGAACGAGCCGACATCCTGCGCGGGACCCTGGAGGCGGGCCCGACCGCGGAGGGCGGCTACCGGGTGCGGCTGCGCATTCCCCTCAGCGCGGACTGACCGAGCAGGCGGATGGGCAGCACAGCCGCCGCCAGGCCGCCGAGCACGGCGCTCCGGCTCATGCTGAGCCGTGGTGGTGACTGGACGAGCCCATCGGTCACGTCCAGACCTCATGCCGTGAACCGCAGTTCCGCTCGTCTGCCGCCCGGCGGCGGGATGTGTCCTGCCAGAGCGGTGTGAGTCCTCGGCTCCTCGGCTGATCCGCGTGGATCTCGTACGCTCGCCGACGCCCCGGCCCGGCGTCAGCGCCTGACGGAGGCCGGACAGGGGCCGATACGGGGCCGACGACATCGGCCCCGCCCCTCATCAGCGGCATCCGCGACATCGCCATGTGACTTCAGCAGGGTGCTGATCAGGGCGACGGCTACTCTCACAAGCGCGGCGACAGCCGATCCTGACGGCTCGTCCCTACGTCCGCCCCGCGAGCAGGCCTTAACCCAGCAGCAGGGTGGTGTTGAGCGACGGCGACGTACTCGATGCCTGCCGAGCGCCACCGGTTAAGGCCGTGCGCGTGGGCCCCGATGCCTGGGGCTGTCCGGCCGGGACCGCGGCAGTGGAGGAGCGGACAACGCTGCGAGTGGTGCGTTATCGCGCGGGGGCCAGGAACTGGGTGGCCGCCAGTCGCGCGTACAGCGGGTCCCGGGCCACCAGTTCCTCATGGGTGCCCACGGCCCGGACCCGTCCGCCGTCCATGACGACGATCCGGTCGGCGCCCGTCACCGTCGACAGACGGTGGGCCGCCACCAGCACGGTGGTCTCGCGAGCCACCTCCGCGACGACGTCCCGCAGCGCCAGCTCGTTGACGGCATCGAGCTGCGAGGTCGCCTCGTCCAGCAACAGCAGGCGTGGCCTGCGCAACAGGGCGCGGGCGATGGCGACGCGCTGCCGTTCACCGCCGGACAGCTTCGAGCCGCGGTGTCCGACGGGGGTGTCCAGGCCGTGGGGCAGGCGCTCGACGAGGGTGTCGAGCTTCGTGCGGGCCAGGACGTCGCGGATGGCGTCGTCCGTCGCGCCGGGCGCGGCGAAGACGAGGTTCTCGCGGAGTGTGCCGGCCAGCACCGGGGCGTCCTGCTCCACGTACCCGATGGCGGACCGTAGCTCGGACAGGGACCAGTCCCGGACGTCCTGGCCGTCGATCAGGACGCGGCCGCCGGTGGTCTCGTGGAACCGCTCGAGGAGTGCGAACACCGTCGACTTGCCCGCGCCGGAGGGGCCGACGAAGGCCGTCATCCCGGTGCCCGGTACCTCGAAGCTGACCTGTTGATGGACGTACGGTTGGCCCGGGCGGTAGCGGAAGCACACGTCCTCGAAGCGGATCGACGCCGGACCCGGGTCCGGTGCCCCCTGCCCGGGGAGGGCCTCGGTCCGGCGGCCGGCCGGCTCCGTCGCCAGGCGTTCCACCTGCGCGATGCGGGACAGCGCGGCCGCCCCCTCCTGATACGAGGACCCGGCTTCGATCAGCGTGGACACCGGCTCGATCAGGTAGAAGAGGTACAGCAGGAAGGCGACGAGGGTGGACACGGGGATATCCCCGGACGCCACCCGCGCCCCGCCTACCGCGAGCACTGCGAGGAAGGCCAGCTGGACGGCGAGTTCGTCGGCCGAGCCCGCCACGGCCTCCCACTTCGCGCTCTTCACGCCGTGCCGCCACGCCCGCCGCGCCGCCGCCTCCACCCGGACGGTCTCCCGCTCCTCGGCACCGGACGCCTTCACCGTGCGAAACGCCCCCAGAGCCCGCTCCAGCGCGACGGAGATTTCCCCGACCGCCGCCTGCACCCGTTCCGTGGCCTGCGCGATCTTCGGCATCACCAGCCCGACGGCCCCGCCGACCAGCACGACCACCAGGAGCGTCACACCCAGCAGTACGACGTCCAGGTACGCCATCATCACGATGGCCGCCACGAAGGCCACCGCGCCGGTGGCGGCGGAGACGATCACCTGGGTGCTGACCGCCCGCAGCAGCGTGGTGTCCGAGGTGACCCGGGACATCAGGTCGCCCGGCGGGATCCGCTCGAACTCCGCGATCCGCAGCCGCAGCAACCGCCCCACCAGGGTGCGCCGCGCGGCCAGGACCACGGACTCCGCCGTCCGCTCCAGCACATACGCGCCGACCGCCTCGACCGCCGTACCCACCAGCACCAGCACGGTGAGCCCGATCAGGATCCCGGTGATGGTCTCCCCGGCGGCGAGCCGGTCCACCAGCGCCTTCGTGGCCAGCGGCTGCAGCAGCCCCCCTGCGGCCCCGGCCAGGGCGCACAGCAGACCGAGGGCGACGGCCCACCGGTGCGGTCGGACGTACGAGCCCAGTGCCTTGAGTGTCTGTCGGGCGGACGGGGACGTCTCATCCGTCGTCGGGGCGGATGCGGTGTTCACGGAATGTCCTTCTTCACGTGTGACGGGGTGTGAGCATGTGCCGGGTCAGTGGACGAGTCCGGCGGTGTGCACGGCGAGGTGGTGCACCAATGCTTCGGTCACCTCCGGGCGGACGACGCACAGGACGAAGGCGCCCGCCGCCAACGCCATACCGAGGAACTCCAGAAACGCGCCCCTGCCAGGGACGGCGTCACGGCCCGGTACGGTCGCCGGTGTTTCGCGCAAACCGTCGCGCTCGTCGTGTCGCACTCGTTGTGTCATGCCTCCAGCCTGGAAGCCCGCCCACCCCGTTCCCATCCGGCACCTGTCGGGACCACCCCCGCCGAGTGGCTGGAGAAGGACCGCCGTCCGGTCGCGCCGGACCGGCCCGGCACCGACGTTCCACTGGTCGGCAGGGCGCTGCCCGCCGATCGGCGGGGGCGTTACCGAAGACTGCCGGATGGTCCGCCCCCCGGCGTCTGCGCGAGGTTCTCCGTATGACACAGACACAGCCGCCACAGGAGACGTCAGCTCCGCAGGAGAACTCGCCTCCGCCGCCCCGAACCTCCCCCGAGTCCGCCGTGCCGGTCTCAGCCGGTCCCTCGACGGCACGCCTCGTCGGGGTGGATCTGGCCCGCGCGCTGGCGGTGTTCGGCATGTACATCGTGCACATCGGACCCTCGCTGTCCGCCACGACCGGTGTCGGCAGCTGGATCCGGTACATGGCGGATGGTCACTCGTCGGTCCTGTTCGCCACCCTCGCCGGGTTCTCCCTGATGCTGCTCGCCGGCCGCCGTGAGCCGAAGACCGGCCTGGCGGGCCGGCAGGCGAGGGCTCGGATCGCGATCCGGGCCGTGGTCCTACTGGCGCTGGGCACCGTGATGGCGATGGAGTACGGGGGAGTGATCATCCTCGGCTTCTACGGTGCCTACTTCCTGCTGGCCTTGCCCCTGGTGCGACTGAGCGCCAAGACGCTCGCGATCATCGCGGCCGCGTTCGCGCTTGTCACACCGCAGCTGGCGTTCGTCCTGACCTCGTTGGTGACTCCGTCGGTCCAGGAGAGCATCAACGCCTATGACCCGCTCCGCCGCCTCAGCGAGGTGGGAGTGCTCGACCTGCTGTTCACCGGCTTCTACCCGGCGCTCACCTGGATGTCGTTCGTGATCGCAGGTATGGCGCTGGGCCGGCTCGACCTGTCCTCCGGCACTGTCCGGCGGCGCCTGGCCGCGCTCGGTGCCTCCCTCACCGTGGCCGCGTACGGCATGTCCTTGCTGCTCGCCGGCAAGGACGCGCTGAGGAGCATGGCGGAAGACGGGTCGGCGTCCAGCGGCTCGGGTTCGATGCCCTCCGGCAGCGGGTCGATGCCCCTGGACGGCGGGTCGTTCCCCGATGTGCCGGCGTCGTCGCTGCTGTCGGCCGGGCCGCACAGCGGCACCACGTTCGACATCATCGGCAGCGTCGGAGTCGCGATCCTCGTGATCGTGGGCGCGACGGTGCTGATGGACCGTCTGCCGCGACTGCGCCGTCTGGCCAAGCCGGTCATCGCTGTGGGCACCATGTCCCTGACCGCCTACGTCGGCCACTTCGTCGCACAGTCCCTGCTGCCCTCGGTCCCCGGCGCCCCGGGATCCTGGATACCCGTACTCACCTACATCGTGGGCGCGATCGTGTTCGCCGCGCTCTGGTCCCGCTTCTTCCGCCGCGGCCCGCTGGAGTATCTCCTCAACGCCGCCACCAAGCCTGCCAAGTACATTCGATGAGGTCAGCGATCACATCGAGAGGACCGCCACCCAGACTTTCGTCATCCGGGTGAGCGAAGCCGTCGAGCAGTGAGGGCATGCACGGCGAAGCGGATGTGATCACGAATGGTGCACTTTGCTACGTGGGGTGGCGGACAGGGCCGCTGAGGGGACCGGGGAGGGGGGGTGGCCGAGCCGGGCCGGCCTGCCGGAGGGCACCGGCTGGATCGACGGCCCGGACGCCATTTCGTCCCAGATCTCCAGCCGGGCACTCATCGGAAGCGCGTCGCTGATCACCAGCGACGCGCGCATCCCGTGCCCGGAACTCAGCCCTACAGCGCGCCCTCGTAGGCGAGATCGCTCGTGTCGACCTCGGTGTCGGTCATCGCCGGTCCGCCGAGGAAGCTGTTCATGAGGTCCTCGAGATCGAGCGTCGTGGCTCCGGCCGGGGCGGTGGGCTTGGCGCCCTCGCGCATCCGCAGTGTCAGGCCGAGCTTCTTCACCTTGGCGTTCTCGGCCAGCTTGGCGAGGTCGAGATCCACCTGGGTCAGTTCGCCGTTCTTGAGTGTGAAGTCGGCTGTGACCTTGGCGTTGGGTGCGTCCTTCAGGTCCTTGTCCGTCGGCAGTTCCATCCCCGGCGGCAGGTCCTTCACCACGGGCCGGATTTCGCCGAGCAGTTCGGTGACCAGCGTGCGGAAAGGAGCGGTGGCGGTGACGTGTTCGGTATCGCCCCCGTCATCGGTCGTCTTGAACTTCACTTCACGGGCGATGACTTTGCGGAGGGACTGGACGAGCTTCTGCTGCGTCTTGGCGTCGATGGGGCCGGGTCCGCTCTCGGCTTCCTGACCCTCGCCGGCGGCCTTGTTCATCTCCTCGGTGCTGAACTTGACCCACTTGCCTTCGAGGACGTCCTTCATCGCCCCGGCCTCCGGGGGCAGTTCGTCGGCGTCCGGCAGGGGGCTGCCCATGGTCTCGCCCAGGGCGTCCATGTCGGCACGGAGGTAGGTGTAGTCGCCGATCACCCGATACTCGACGAGGTCGCCGTCTGCGGTGCCGACCTTCACGGCCGTGCCGACGAGGTCCTTCTCGCCGGACTTCGCCAACGGCTTCTTGGACTGCACGGTCACCGTGATCTTCGCGCCGCTGAGCAACTCGGCGACCTCGTCCGGTATTTCCTCACCCGGTTCGGGGTCGGACGCGGCGTCCAGAGCTTTCAAGGACGCCACGTCGGTGTCCAGGTCGAGTTCGAAGGAGAGCGTGTTCTTCTCGCCGAGCTTGTCGAAGGCCTGCTCCAGCTTCCTGCCGGCAGACAGCTGCTCCACCGTCCCGCAGGCGGCGGAGCCCGCGAGGACGGCGCCGACGACGGCGGTGGCGGTCAAGGTCTTGCGTAGGGCGTTGATGATGTCTCTCCTCGTGGCTGCGATCACGATGTGACCACTCAGAAGACTCACCACGCACCCACAGGGTTGCCCTGTTCCTCCCGCGACCCGTATCCGAGGCTTCAGCGGCCTGGCGGCGTCCGATCGCCGCCCGCCGGACGCGTGGGGTGCTGCGGCGAGGCTCAGGACACGCTCTGGGTGACTGGAAACTGGATAGGAGGCCGGTTGAACGTGTCAATTCCTCCCGCATGATTCGCGGTAGCCATCGAAAGGTTCGAAGCCGCCGCTGCCGTAGTCGCCTGCCGAATACCCCAGATCGTGGGCGGTTTTGGCCATTGCGAGTAGGTGGCGAAGTTCGATGGGCGGGAGGTGTTGACATGCTCGGGCGTCTCCCTAGTATCCCTGAGGCCACAACTTTCCGAATGGTGTTCGAAATTTCGTAACTCCCAGAAGCCTCCCACGTCCATGTCATGGACCTGACCTACAGGGGTCCTCAGTGCACAGACGATCAGGCAGACGACTGCTCCACCTCCTCGCGGTCGCCGCGCTGACGGTCACCGCCTCCGTGACGGCCTCCGTCGGCACGACCGCCGAGGCGGCGCCGGGCAGCCCGGCGCTGACACCGCCGTTGGGCTGGAACAGCTGGAACAGCTTCGGATGCGGGATCACCGAAGCGCAGGTCCGGCAGGCCGCTGACGCGATGGTGTCCTCGGGCATGCGGGAGGCTGGATACCGGTACGTAGTCGTCGACGACTGCTGGTTCGACCCGCAGCGTGACAGCGCGGGCAACCTGCGGGCCAACCCGACCAAGTTCCCCAGCGGGATGAAGGCGCTCGGGGACTACATCCACGGCAAGGGCCTGAAGTTCGGCATCTACCAAGTGCCGGGCGACCGCACCTGCGCGCAGACCACGGGCGCCTACCCGGGCTCCACGGGCAGCCGAGGGCACGAGGTCCAGGACGCCAGGACGTTCGCTTCGTGGGGCGTGGACTACCTCAAGTACGACTGGTGTTCCTCCAGCGGTACCCGTGACGAGCAGGTCGCGCGGTTCTCGCTGATGCGGGATGCCCTGCGGGCCACCGGCCGGCCGATCGTCTACAGCATCAACCCGAACAGCTTCCACGCGATCACCGGCGCCACCTACAACTGGGGTGAGGTCGCCGACCTGTGGCGGACGACCGAGGACCTTCTCGACATCTGGCAGAACGGCAACACCAACAGCTACCCGATGGGCGTGGGCAACGTCCTGGACGTCACTGCCCCGTTGGCCGCGCAGTCCGGCCCGGGCCACTGGAACGACCCGGACATGCTGGTCGTCGGTCGCCCCGGCCTGTCCCTGACCGAGTCCCGCTCCCACTTCGCGCTCTGGTCGCTGATGGCCGCCCCGCTCATGGCAGGCAACGACATCCGCACCATGTCCGCCGACGTGAGCGCGATCCTGCGCAACCCCCGCCTGCTGGCCGTCAACCAGGACTCGCTCGGCGCGGGCGGACGCCGAGTGCGTGACGACGGCAGCACCGAGGTGTTCGCCAAGCCCCTGTCCGACGGCTCGGTCGCAGTCGGCCTGTTCAACCGGGGGAGCGGCACCGCCACGGTCACCACCTCAGCCGCTCAAGTCGGCCTGTCCGGCACCTCGTTCACCCTCACGGACCTGTGGACCGGCGGCACGTCGAGCACGTCCGGCCAGATCTCGGCGAGCGTCCCCGCGCACGGTGTCGCCGTGTTCAAGGTGAGCGGAGGCAGCCCGCTGACCTCCACCACCGCCCGCCTGCGCGGCACTGCCTCCGGCCGCTGCCTGGACGTCGACAACGCCGCCACCGCGGCCGGCACCAAGACGCTGCTCTGGGACTGCCACACCGCCGCCAACCAGCTGTGGACCACCTGGGCCGGTGGCGAGATCCGCGTCTACGGCGACAAGTGCCTGGACGCCTCCAACCAGGGCACCAGCAACGGCACGCCGGTCATCATCTGGTCCTGCAACGGCCAGGACAACCAGAAGTGGACCACACAGGCCGACGGTTCGATCCGCAATGTCCGCGCAGGACTGTGCCTCGACGCCAACGGCGCCACCGCCAACGGCACCCCGCTGGTCCTGTGGTCCTGCAACGGCCAGGCCAGTCAGAAGTGGAGCCGCGCATGAGCAACGTCGCACCCCCGCCACCCGCCCGGGGAGGCATGATGGTTCCGGCTCGGCCATTGCCCGTCACCGGTACGAGGCTCACCCGGGCAGTCGCCTGGACCGTAGGCCTTCTGCTGGCCTTCGCCGTCGTCCCCGCCGCGGTGCAGCCCACGTCGGCCAGGGCCGACAATCCCATCGTCCAGCACGTCTACACCGCCGACCCGGCCCCGCTGGTCCACAACGGACGGGTCTACCTCTACACCGGCCATGACGAGGACGGCTCCACGTACTTCACCATGAAGGACTGGCGGGTGTGGTCATCCGCCGACATGGTCAACTGGACCGACCACGGCTCCCCGCTCAGCCTGGCCACCTTCAGCTGGGCGTCCGCCGACGCGTGGGCGGGACAGGCCGTACAGCGCAACGGCCGGTTCTACTGGTATGTGCCCGTGAAGAACCGGGCGACCGGCCGCATGGCCATCGGCGTGGCGGTGGCGGACAGCCCCACCGGCCCGTTCCGGGACGCCATCGGCCGTCCGCTGGTGGAGAACGGCGAGATCGACCCGACCGTCTTCATCGACGACGACGGCCAGGCCTACCTGTACTGGGGCAACCCGAACCTGTCGTACGTCAGGCTGAACGCCGACATGACCTCCTACTCGGGCGGCGTCAACAGAATCCCGCTCACCACCGCGGGGTTCGGCACCCGCACCGGCGACGCCAACCGTCCCACGCTGTACGAGGAGGGACCCTGGGTCTACAAGCGCAACGGCCTGTACTACATGGTGTTCGCGGCCAAGTGCTGCTCGGAGTTCATCGCCTATTCCACGGCGCCCGGCCCGACCGGGCCCTGGACCTACCGGGGGACGGTCATGCCCACCCAGGGCAGCAGCTTCACCAACCACCCCGGGATCGTGGACTTCAAGGGCAATTCGTACTTCTTCTACCACAACGGCGCGCTCCCGGGTGGCGGTGGCTTCACCCGCTCGGTCGCGGTGGAGCGGTTCTCCTACAATGCCGACGGCACGATCCCGGTGATCAACATGACGAGCGGCGGGGCACCCCAGGTCGGCACCCTCAACCCGTACGTACGCCAGGAGGCCGAGACGATCGCCTGGGGGGCCGGGATCGAGACCGAACCGGCGGGTGAAGGCGGGATGAACGTCGGCTGGATCGACAACGGCGACTACCTCAAGGTCAAGGGAGTGGCCTTCGGGTCAGGGGCGTCCTCCTTCACCGCGCGCGTGGCCTCGGGCAGCGGGGGCGGCACCGTCGAACTGCGCCTGGGTTCGCCGAGCGGGACGGTCGTCGGCCGGTGCGGTGTGCCGAGTACCGGTGGCTGGCAGAGCTGGACGACGGTGACCTGCCCGGTCACCGGCGCGACCGGAACCCAGGACCTGTACCTGCGGTTCGCCGGCGGCAGCGGCTACCTACTCAACATCAACTGGTGGCAGTTCACCCCCGCCACCACAGTCACGGCACCGAGGTGATCGCAGAAGAGCAGTCGCATGCTGACTAGGACAAGGTTCCTCTCAGGGCCCGCCATGGTCGCGGTGCTGCTCGTCCTGAGCCTGGGCGGCACGGCACTGGGCCGCGGCCAGGGCGAGAACACAGCGCTCGCCGCACCCCCCGTCACCGCCGCCGCGACCCCCGGATGCGGCAAGGCTCCCACCCTGACGAGCGGTACGCACACGATCCAGAGCGGCGGCAAGAACCGGAGCTTCATCCTGCGGATCCCGGACGGGTACGACCGCAACCGCGCCTACCGGCTGGTCTTCGGGTTCCACTGGCTGGGCGGCACCTCCACCGACGTCGCCACCGGGCGCACCGTGGAAACGGGCACCTGGGCCTACTACGGGCTCCAGCGACTGGCGAACAACAGCACCATCTTCGTCGCCCCCCAAGGCCTCAACAACGGCTGGGCCAACAACGGCGGTGAGGACGTCACCTTCGTCGACGACATGCTCCGGCGCATCGAGTCCGACCTGTGCGTCGACACGACACAGCGCTTCGCTCTCGGATTCAGTTACGGCGCCGCCATGTCGTACGCCCTCGCATGTTCCCGCGCGACGGTCTTCCGCGCGGTCGCGGTGCAGAGCGGCGGGCAGCTCAGCGGATGCAGCGGCGGCAGCCAGCCGATCGCCTACCTCGGAGTGCACGGCCTCAGGGACAACGTCCTCGGAATCTCCGGCGGACGGGCACTGCGGGACAGGTTCGTCAGGAACAACGGCTGCACTCCCCAGAACCCGCCGGAACCGGCGCAGGGCAGCCTGACGCACCGGGTCACCACCTACTCGGGGTGCTCGGCCGGGCATCCGGTCGCCTGGGCGGCGTTCGACGAGGGGCACATCGCCGCCCCGCAGGACGGGGCCCCCGGTGACAGCGGCAGGACCTGGGTGCCGCAAGAGGTGTGGAAGTTCTTCACGCAGTTCCAGACCTCCGACCCGCCTCCGGATACGGCGGCCTGCCGGGTCACCAGCACCGTCAACGCGTGGAACACCGGCCTGACATCGAACATCACCATCGCCAACACCGGTACCACCGCGATCGACGGCTGGTCCCTCGCCTTCACCCTGCCCGACGGCCAGACCATCACCTCCGGCTGGAACGCGGACTACACGCCCGCCGCCGGCCGGGTGACGGCCAGGAACGTCTCCCACAACGCCACGATTGCTCCGGGCAGTTCGGTCGACATCGGCTTCCAGGCAACCCACACGGGCAATCCCGCCCCGTCGACGTCCTACACCCTCAACGGCACGGCCTGCGCGGTCACCGGGAGTGCAGCGAAGTGACCGGGTGGCCCGGCCCCTGGACAGTGACGTCACGTCCAGGGGCCGGGAATCCGAACGCCTCCTTCGGCCGGTTCAGCCTTCGAGGGGTTCGTAGTGGAACCAGTCGAAGTGGACGGTGCCCTCGGCCGCGTACATGCCGATGACGCGTCCGGTGAAGCCACCGGCGACCTCGGTCGACAGGTAACGGCCGTCGAGAACGGCGAGTTCGGTGAACGTGCCGTCGGGCTGCTCGATGCCGAGGGAGACGATGTCGGGTCCGGTGCACGGTCCGTGCGGAGGCGGCGGGTCCGTGATCGTCACGGCGAGGGTCAGTGGCCCGGCGGGTACGGGGCGTTCGGCCACGACCGTGCGCAGGGAGCCGACGCGGGCGATCACCCGTACGTCCGTTGCGGACGCCTCGATCGCGTAGTGGTGCCGCTCGTCGAGTCGGACAGCGAGGCCGCCGCGCCCGTCGGACGGGTCGACCAGGGTGCGGGCCCGGCAGGTGAGGTGCTGCTGGCGGCGGCCGGTGAACACCACGTCGGGCTCGTCCAGGGAGCCGCCCCGCGCGTGGAGCGTCAGCCATCCGGGGCGCTCCTTGGTGGTGCAGAGCTCGGCGGGGCGGTCCCGCACGGAGATCCAGGACGGGCCGAGTTCGCTGAGCCCGAAGTCGTCGCGCCCTTCCTCGACGGGGGCGGGGGAGAGCGGCCACGGGAGCGTGGAGAGGTCCGTGGTGACCTCGCCGACGACCGGCCAGTCGTCCTGCCAGGTCACGGGTGCCAGGAAGGTCTCCCGGCCGAGCACGTGCCAGCCGGGGGTGCCGCCGCGCGGCCGTACGCCGAGGAAGACCATCCACCACGAGCCGTCGGGGCCCTGGACCAGGTCGGCGTGGCCGGTGTTCTGGACGGGGTGGTCGGTCCCGCGGTGGGTGAGGATCGGGTTGGCCGGGCACGGCTCGAAGGGGCCGGTCGGCGTGCGGCCGCGGGCGATGGACACGCCGTGGCCGCGTTCGGTGCCGCCCTCGGCGATGAGCAGGTACCAGTAGGCGCCGATGCGGTACAGGTGCGGCGCCTCAGGGGCCTTGGCGCCGGGGCCGCCGGACCAGAGCTCGTGCGCAGTGCCGTACGTCTGACCGGTGGACGGGTCGAGGCGGACCTGCGCGACCCCGGCGACGGTGCACCAGCAGGTGCCGTCCTCGTCCCAGGCCAGGTCGGGATCGATGCCGGGTACGCCGGGTGCGGGGATCGGATCCGACCACGGTCCGGCGGGGTCGGTGGCGGTGACGATCAGGTTGCCGCCACCGTCGTGGCAGTTGGTGACGATCAGCCAGAAACGGCCGTCGTGATGGCGCAGGGTGGGGGCGTAGATGCCGCCCGAGGACGCCATGGAGGCCGGCAGCCGCAACTGCTCCGGCCGGTCCAGGGCGTTGCCGATCTGCCGCCAGTGCACGAGGTCGCGGCTGTGGAAGAGGGGGACGCCGGGGAAGTACTCGAAGCTGGAGCAGGCGAGGTAGTAGTCGTCGCCGACCCGGCAGATGCTCGGGTCGGGGTGGAACCCGGGGAGCACGGGGTTGGTGGCGCGGGCGGGCTGGTTGTGGGCGGGCACCCGTGGTCGTCCTTTCGTCGGGTGGGCGGCAGGGGCGGCGTTCAGGGAGCGTCCGGCTGCGTGCGGGTGATGCGGAGCAGCGCCGCGGAGGGCGCGGTGGGCAGGGTCACGGTGAGGTCGGCGGTGTCCGGGTTCCAGACGGCAGCGGCCTGACCCGCGGCGGGAAACAGCACCTCGGCACGGGTCGCGCCGTCCGCCTGTCCGGGCAGCCGGAGGGTGGTGGTTGTCTCGCCGCCCGGTCGGCGCCAGACGGTGAGGTAGGTGGTGGCGGGGGTGTGCAGGGCCAGGGCGATCCAGGGGTCGTCCCAGCCGGGGAGGCCGAGTGGCCAGGACGGCACGGCGCCTGGCAGGTCGGCGCGGACGGCCTTGTACACGGCGACCGCCTCGTGGACCAGGGCGCGGGCCTCGGGCCCCAGGTCGGGCAGGTGGCCGGAGAGGTGGATGCGGCCGAGGAGGGCGCTCGCCATGGTGAAGGCGACCTCGTCGAGGGAGTCCTCCGGCTGCGGATAGGCCCACACGGCGCTCTGCTCGGGGGTGACGGCTGTGGGTGCGGAGGCGGCGATGGGTGCGTACAGGAGCAGGTTCTGCTGGTCGCTGGTGGACTGGAGTTGCAGCCGGGACAGCAGGGCGTGGTCCCAACGCATGCCGCCCGAGGCGCAGTTCTCCACCACCAGGTGTGGGTGTCGGTCGAGGACGCCGTCGAGCCAGTCGAGTTGCGCGCGGTTGTGGCCGAGCAGGCCGGCGCCCGGGGTCTCGCCGGGGTGGGCGCTGGTGCCGGAGCCGGGGTCGATGTTGTGGTCGAGCTTGAGGTAGCCGACGCCCCACTCGCCGACCAGGCGGTCCACGACCTGGTCCAGGTGGGCGCGGGCGGCCGGGTGGCGCAGGTCCAGGTGGTGGCGGCCGGTCTCCGTGAGGCGGACGCCGTCGCGGCGGAAGAAGGCCTCGTCGGGCAGGGACTTGGCCATGGGGCTGTGGATGCCGATGACTTCCGGCTCCAGCCACAGGCCGGGCACCATGCCGCGTTCGCGGATGCGGTCCAGCACCTCGTGGATCCCCTTGTCCCCGGGGAAGCGTGAGGCGGACGGTTCCCAGGCGCCGACGCTGGTCCACCAGCCGCCGTCACCGTCGTCGTACCAGCCCGCGTCGATGACGAAGTACTCGGCGCCGGCCTCGGCCGCCGCGTCGATCAGCGGCAGCAGCTTGTCGGTGGTGGGGTCGCCCATCAGGCAGTTCATGTAGTCATTGAAGATGACGGGCAGACGCTGGTGGTCGGTGTGCGGGCGGCGGTGGGCGCGGCGGTAGCGGGTCAGCGCGGCGAACGCGTCGTCGGGGCCGCCGTCGGCGCTGAAGGACAGGGCCACGGGCACGGTGCGGAAGGCGGCGCCGGGCTCCAGGGGGTGGCGCCAGCCGTGGTGGGTGTCGGTGGGGCCGAACAGTGCCGCGTAGGCCGCCTGGTCGTGCTCCTGGCACTCCCAGCGCCAGCCGCCGCCGTTGTGCTCGATCTGCCACACCCAACTGCGGCCGGTACGCCGGTCCGTGAGGCCGCCCATGGGCAGGTGTCCGCAACTGGACCAGGTGCCCTGGCCGTTGACGGCGAAGCCGGCCTTGCCGTGCCCGTACGTCACGCGTCCGCTGACGCCGGGCGTGGTCCGTCGCATCGGCTGTCGCTGCCAACGGCACTCGGAGAGCCAGTCGTTGTCCGCCCACAGCACATCGGCGGCGTCGATGGCCGCCGGGTCTCGCGGGGTGAGGCAGCCCACCACGAGCGAGCTGACCGACTCCAGGTGCAGTGTGGTCGGCCCTTCGTTGCGCAGGGTCACTTCGCTGCGGAGCACGGGGATGCCGTCGGGCGACCGGTAGGTCACCTCCGCGGCCAGCCCGGTTTCCGGGTCGTGCAGGTCCACGGTCAGGGTGTGCCAGTCGCCGTCGCGGGCCGAGTGGTGGGAGCGGTGGCGCAGCCGCTCGCCGAGAGCGGTCCCGATCAGGCGGCTGCCCGACCATGCGCGGCCCTGACCCGCGGCCGTCACCTCCACCAGCGGCAGGGACGCGCCGTGGTCACCGCCCGCTTCGCCGGGCAGTCCGAGGTGCGTCAGGCGGGCGCTGCCGTCGTCGCCGAGGACGAACTCGAGATGCAGGGCGTCATGACCCCAGCGGAAGCTCCGCTGTTCGTTCTCCATGGTGTCCTTTCCAGGTCAGTGGCCGGGCTGTGGGCCGGTGTCCCAGCGTTGAGGGTGCGGCCACTCAGGGGGACGTCGGTCGCGGCCGGGATCGCGTCGCCGTTCGCGTCGTGGCGGTCGGCCGGGAGCCGAGATTCACCGGGGGTCGCCGTAGATGATTCCGCGTCCGTTCGTCCCGAAGTAGACACGGCCGTGGATCCGGGGGTCTCCGGTCATGGTGTTGCCGGTCCAGGCGTACTGGTGGCGGTCGTCGTTGATGCGGGTCCAGGTCCGGCCGGCGTCGTCGGACCGGAAGATGCCGCGCACGCCGCGGATCTTGGCGCTGGTGTAGACGGCGGGGTACGTGGCGCGGGGTGCGGCCTTGCCGAAGCCGACGACGTCGCCCTGGTCGACGGCCTCGAACCTGGTGAAGGACGTTCCGGAGTCGGTCGACCGCCACAGCCCGTACGGTGTGGGGGTGGCGGGCTTGGTGGTGCCGCCGGCCAGCCAGATGTCGCCCTCGTGGCCGGGTACCGGTTTGAACCGGACGTTCCCGGCGGTGGGCAGACCGGTGGCCGCCGTGGCGGTGAAGGTCTTGCCGCCGTCCGTGCTGAGGTAGAAGACGCCGGAGTCGTAGGCGTAGAACGTAGCGGGGTTCACCCGGTCCGAGCGCACGGGGGCCCCGGCCGGCAGCCCCTTCGAAGCCGTCCAGGTCGCCCCGTGGTCGTCGGACCAGCTGACCGGCGCACCGGCCGGTGACCAGACGATCCGCCTGCCGTCGGCGCTGATGGCGACGGCCTGGTCCTCGACGCCGGGCCCGGTGACGCCGGACGGCTCACTGAGCGACGGCGTCCAGGTGTCGCCGCTGTCGGTGGAGATGGCGAAGTGCTGGGTCCAGCCGCTGGTGGGGTGGCCGACCCGGACGAGGGTGTGGGGTGCCAACTCCGCGTAGTCCAGGGCCGGGGTGCCGCCGAAGGTGGGGCTGTCGTACATCTTCGGCGCCTTGCGGAAGTCCGTGTGCCGGAAGCCGCCGACGTCGCCCACGCCGGAGAAGAGGTGTGCCGCGCCGACGGGCGGGCTGATCAGGCACATGACGGCGGTTTCCTCCAGGCCCTGGGCGCGTACAGACAGGTGCACCTTGTCGCCGCTGTCCCAGTCGGTGAGGTTGTCGGCGCCGTAGATCGTCGCGCCGGTGCCGTACATGAAGTGGTCGGAGTCGAAGGGGTCGATCTGGACGGACTCCATCATCCAGCCGAGCTTGGGGGTCATCTCGGGCAGCGATGGCGAGGCGTTCCAGGTCAGCCAGGGGGCGGCGGAGATGTCGATGTCGTAGCGCAGGGTGCGCTCGGAGTTCGGGCCGAGTTCCCAGGCGGGGGTCCAGCTCGCGCCGCCGTCGGTGGAGCGGAACAGGAGGCAGTCGGGGTACCACTTGACCTGGGTGGAGACCATCAGGGTGTCCGGGTTCTGCCGGTCGATGGCCAGACCGCTGTAGCCGTACTGGTTGTCGTCGCTGGTGGAGGGGACCGGGCTGATGCGGGTCCAGGTGTCGGTGGCGGTGTCCAGCTTCCACACGTCGCCCTTGGAACCGTCGTAGGGGCCCGCGGTGTTGCTGGTCGCGAGGTACAGGTAGCCGCCGACGTGGTCGAAGACCGCGTGGTGCGGGATGAATCCGGTGGGCTGGCCAGGGACACGTTCCCAGGTCGCACCCGCGTCGGTCGACCGGTACAGGATGTTGTCCTTGTCGGCGACGGTGACGTAGAGGGTCCGGGTCGCCTTCCCCCGTTTGCCGGTGCGCTTGTCGAAGACGACTTGCAGCACGCCCAGGTTGTCGCCGTTGTAGCCGTCGGGGTCGGAGGGGTCGGGCACGAAGTTGCCGACATTGGGAAAGTTCGCCACCTTGGCGAAGGTCTTGCCGTGGTCGGTGCTGCGCCACAGCCCGTGGCCGCCGCGCACGCCCAGGTAGAGGATCCTGTTGCGGTTGGGGTCGATCACGAGGCGCTCGCCGATGCCCCGGCCGGGCATGTTGCCGCCCAGCCGGAACGGCAGGGGCGTGGTCTTCCAGGTGCGGCCGCGGTCGGTCGAGCGCAGGATCGCCGCCAGACTCGGGTCCCACTCGGGCATGGTGTAGGTGCCCGCCGCCAGGTAGACGCGGTCGGGGTCGACCTCGTCGGTGGCGATGCTGATGATGCCGGTGTGTCCGTACCTGTCCCAGCCGATCCAGTCGGTGAGCGGGATCCACCGTCTGGTCTTCGTGTCGAGGCGGTAGGCGCCGCCGATGTCGGTACGGGCGTACACCAGGCCGGGCTCGCGCTGGTTGAAGACGATGCCGGTGACGAAGCCGCCGCCGACTATCTCCGCGTTGCGGAAGGTGTAGGGCGTGGGTCGGACCTTCCCAGCTTCGTGAGCAGATGCGGCTGACGCCGCGGAGGGGGCGAGCAGGGGGAGTGCGGCCGTGGCCGCGCCGGCGGCCAGCAGGCCTCGGCGGGAGAGGTGCGGGGCGTGGGTCATGACGGGTCCTTGCCTTTGGGGTGCGGGTCCGTTCGGGGCCTGCGCACGAGCAGCGGTCCGGCCGGCTACAGAAGGCGATTCCGCAGGCCTTGTCGAGAGGGGGAGGTCCGCACGACGGCTCGGCGGTTCAGCTCACGGCTCATGTCGTTGCGGCCCTTCATGTGCGTGGAGCCGACCGGCGGGCGGGCCGACACCGCGTCGTCCGGTGGTCTCGTGTCGACAGGGCGGGAGGATCCCGAACAGGGCGGGAGCAATCCCACTCCAGTCGACGCGCTTCGACGTTTCGGTGACAGTAAGCCCGTGTTTCCGGGGGCGACAACGGTCCGGTAAGGTCACTTTCCGGTAACAGGCACGGTCGGGGATGAGGGTGCGCTCCGCCTCCGATGCGGCTTCACCCCAGGTGAACTGCCTTTCTGGGCGAGGACTTCAAGAGGAACGTCAACGCCGAACAAGTAGCCCGCGACGATCCCGGTACCCGTGATTGACACATGACTCAGCGTCATGCCACCGTCGAAGCGCTTCGACTCCCCTTCTTCGACCTCCTGCAAGGGACTTCTCAGGTGAGTACCGCCGCCACATCCCCCGAGCCGCCCACCACCGACCTGCCGTTCCGTGACCCCGCGCTACCCCTCGCCCAGCGAGTCGACGACCTGATCTCCCGACTGACGATCGACGAGCGCATCGAGCTGCTCTACCAGCACTCGCCAGGAGTCCCGCGTCTCGGACTGGCCCCCTTCAAGACCGGTACCGAAGGGCTGCACGGCGTGTCCTGGCTGGGGCCAGCCACCGTGTTCCCGCAGGCGGTAGGCCTGGGAGCGACCTGGGACGAGGAGCTGCTGCACGAGGTCGCGACGGCCGTGGGCACCGAGGCCCGCGCCCTCCATCAGCGCCCCGCAGCCGACGGCCGCCGTCCCAGCCTCCAGATCTGGGCCCCCGTGGTGAACCTGCTGCGCGACCCCCGCTGGGGCCGCAACGAGGAGGGGTACGCGGAGGATCCGCTGCTCACCGGCCGCCTCTCCGTCAGCTTCTGCCGCGGACTGGCCGGGGGCCACCAGGTCTATCTGCGTACGGCACCGCTCCTGAAGCACTTCCTCGCCTACAACAACGAGGACGAGCGCGACATCACCTCCTCCGTGGTGCCGCCCAGGGTGTTGCACGAATACGACCTCGCCGCCTTCCGCCCGGCGATCGCGTCCGGCGCCGCCACCGGCGTCATGCCGGCCTACAACCTCATCAACGGCCGCCCCTGCCACGTCAGTCCACTGATCGAGACCGAGGTACGGCGCTGGGCCGAGCCCACCGGCCACGAGCTGTTCGTGTGCAGCGACGCCGGAGCGGTGACGAACCTCGCCGAATCGGAGCGCTACTTCGACGACCACCCCACCTCGCACGCGGCGGCGGTACGCGCCGGCGTCGACAGCATCACCGAACTGGACGAGGACGGCAGCGTCACCCTCGACCGGCTCCGCGCGGCGGTCGACCGCGGGCTGCTCACCGAGGAAGACATCGACCGCGCCGCGCGACGCCAGCTGTCGATACGGTTCCGCCTCGGCGAGTTCGATCCGGACCTCGACCCCTACGCCGGCATCCGCGACGACGTCGTGGACAGCCCCACACACCGCACGCTCGCTCTGCGTGCCGCGACCGAGTCGGTCGTGCTGCTGAAGAACGACGGCGCACTGCCGCTGTCACCGGCGCCCGGCGTGCGCGTGGCCCTCGTCGGTCCGTTGGCGGACACCCTCTTCGAGGACTGGTACAGCGGCACCATGCCGTACCGGATCACCATCGCGACCGGCCTGGAGGCGGCCCTCAAGGAGCACGGCGCCGAAGCGGTCCGCGCGGAGGGAGTCGACCGGATCACGCTGCGCGCCGCCTCCACCGGAGGCCACCTGCGCGTGCCCGCGCTCGACCCCGGCGGGCCCATGGTGGCCGGTGCGCCCTCGGACGAGCAGGAGGCGGGCGACAACGCCTGCCACGACCTGTTCGACTGGGGTGAAGGCGTGCTGACCTTCCGCAACGCGCGCACGGAACGCTACGTCACCCTCAAGGACGGCGACCTCACCCTCGCCGCCGACCAGACGCAGCCGAACGGCTGGTTCGTCCACGAGACCTTCCGGCTGGAACCCCAGCCCGACGGCACGGAACTGCTGCGCAACATCAGCAACGGCCGCTACGCCGCCGTGGACCCCGCCACCGGCCGGGTCACCCTCTCCGCCGAAGCCCCCGAACAGGCAGAACGCTGGACGCGAACGGTCGTCAGGGACGGAGTCGCCGAAGCCGTCGCGGCCGTCGCCTCGGCGGACGTCGCCGTGGTCGTCCTCGGGAACGACCCGCACATCGACGGCCGCGAGACCGAGGACCGTACGGGCATCTCGCTGCCGCCCGCGCAGGAGGCCCTGCTGCGTGCCGTCGCCGCCGAGCGCCCCGAGTCGGTGCTGGTCGTGATGAGCAGCTACCCGTACGCCGTCGACTGGGCGGACGAGCACCTGCCCGCCGTGGTGTGGACCTCCCACGGCGGGCAGGAGACGGGCCGGGCACTCGCCGCGATCCTGCTCGGCGAGGCCGAACCCTCCGGACGGCTCCCGCAGACCTGGTACCGCGGCGACGACCCGCTGCCCGGTCGCCTCGACTACGACATCATCAGCGCCGGCTGGACGTACCAGTACCACGAGGCCGCACCGCTGTATCCCTTCGGGCACGGCCTGTCCTACACCAGCTTCGCCTACTCCGACCTGCGGCTGTCCGCCCGGGAAGCCGCGCAGGACGACACCCTGACCGTGAGCGTCGAGCTCACCAACACCGGGACCCGCACGGGCACCGAGACCGTGCAGCTCTACACCCGCGCGCTCGCCGCCCGCCACTGCGCGCCCAGGCGCAGACTGACGGACTTCCGCAAGGTCTCCCTCGCCCCCGGTGAACGGCGGCGGCTGGAGTTCGAGCTGCCCGTCGAGGCCCTGGCCCACTGGTCCGTGTCAGCCGGCGCCTTCGCCGTGGACCCGGGACCGTACGAGATCCTGATCGGACACTCGGCCGAAGCCATCGCCCTCACAGCACCCCTCACCGTGACGGGGCCGGCGCTCCCCACCCGCCGTCTCGTCGGTGGACGACTGGAGGCCATCGACTTCGACGAGTGCGAGGGCGGCACGCTCGTCGACGCCAGCCGGGAGAAGGGGGAGGCGGTCACCCCGGCGACCGGCGCCACCCACTGCGCACTGCGCTACGGCTCGGTCGACCTGGGCAGCGCGGCAGACGGGCCGCGGGTCATCACGGCCGAGGTGTCGTGCGCGACGGAAGAGGACGCGGTCGTCGAGATCTACGCCGACGGCGCTGCCGGTACCTTGCTCGCCGCCCTCCACGTCCCCGCCGACACCGACGGCCGGTACGACTGGCGCACGGTCAGCGCACCGATGCCGGCGGAGGTGACCGGGGTGCACGACCTGCGTCTCGTTCTGCGGGGCGGCGTCCACCTGGCCGCGATCGCCGGTGGGACGCGGTAAGGAGCGGCACGGAGTGGTGGGCGCGGCACGAAGGCGGTTCGCTGCCGCGTTCCACACTCCGCGAGCATTGACGCACGCGGCCCGCGCCGATCTATCCTCTGCGTGAACAGGGGGCGCCCGCCCTCCGGCCGCGTCCTCGTTCCTCCGGACGGTGTGGAGGATCGGGGTCCGTACCGGAGGAGGGCCGGGGCGGGTATGCGACAGACCGCACGCCATGACGTCGTCTTCGTCGCCGGCACCGCCGGAGAACATGAACTGACCTGGTCGCAGAAGGCCCATGAGCGCGAAGGGTGCCGCCCCCATCTCCACGGACCCCGCAACAGGAACGTACGGATGGGGCGGGCACTGGACGGCCGGCCCGACATGGCCGCGGTGTTGCATGCCTTCGCCGCTGTCATGGCTCGCTTCGAGGCGCTGCGCACGCTGTATCCACGTGACGCGGACGGGCATCCGCGCGCGGTAGTCGTGGCTTCCGGCGTGCTCCAGGTCGACGAGTACGCCTCCGACGCCCCGCCGACCTTCGACGAGCTGAGCGCCTTCACCGTGCGGCTGGCCGAGCCTGGATTCGCCGCGGACGACCTGCCGTTGCGGGCCGCCGTCATCACCGTGGACGGCAGGCCCATCCATATCGCGTTGTCCTTGCACCACTTCTCGGCGGACACGACGGGCGCCCGGATCGCGGCCGAACACATAGCCCGACTGGCCGCCGATCCGGGCGCCGACCTCGGCTCGGGGTGGCAGCCGCGGCAGATCGCGAGCTTCGAAGCCAGTCCCTCGGGGCTGCGGCACGCCCATCGTGTCGACACCCATGACCGAGCCATGCTCCGCCGGTCCGCCATGCCAGAACTCCAGACGTCCCCGCGCCCCAGGGGCGGCGTCTACAACTTCGTATGCCTCGACTCGGCGGCGGTCGCCCTCGCGGCCGCCGGGCTGGCGAAGCAGTACCGGACATCCGCGACCGCCGTCCTGCAAGCCGCGTACGCGTGCACGCTCGCCGAGCATCTCGGTATCGGCACCTGTGTGTTCAACACCGTGATGCCCAACCGGCAGACCACCTTCGCCCGCGAGGCGGTGGCCCATGTCGCCGGCAGGGCCCTCGTCCCGGTGGACACGTCCCTGGGCGGCGACCGGTTCCCGGCGCTGTGCCGAGCCGTCGACGCGGCACTCGCCAGATCCTCCTCGGTCAGCCTGCGAGAGCCCGACCGCTTCGCCCGATCCTTGGAGGAGGTCTCCGCCGAACTCGGCCGCTCCGCACACAACCCGTACGTGGTCAACATCCGCCCCATAGCGCCCCGCACGCTGATCCGGGCTCGCGCGGACACGGCACCGCAGGACCTCGACCGCGCCATGGCGGCCAGCCGTTACCGACGTTTCCCCAAACGCGTCGACGCGTACTCCGGGAACCTCTCCTTCGATGTGTGGGGCATGTCCGAGACGGCCGGAATCAGTCTCGGGACGGATGCGACGACGTTCGACGCGACGGATCTCGAACAGATACTGAGGTCCTTCGAGAACCGGCTGGTCGAAGCCGCGATCAGCGGCCACGCGGCAAAGCGCGGCTCCTTCGCCGGCGCGTAGAGGCGGGGGAGACGGCACCGGGTGTGCGGCGGCGCGGGGATCGTCCAGCGCGTCAGGCTTCAGCCCCATCGGCTGCCCGGTGCGGCGTCCCTGTCGGTGCGGTTCAGTTCGTCACGCGGAAGGTGGCGTCGCTGCGCCCTGTCGCGGTGGTGATCGGGTCGAGGCGGAGTTGGTAGGCGTAGTGGCGGATGTAGCGGTCGGGGTGGTTGTACGACTGGAAGGACGACCAGCTCGCGTCGGCGAGCCCCGCGACCTGCCGGAAGGTGGCGTCCGCGGCGAACTGGGCGGTGCCGTCGTTGCGGACCAGTTGGAAGTCGTATCCGGAGTGCCGCAGGAAGTACCCGCGGTGGTTCACCGATTCGAAGGAGACGGTGCCGGAGCCCGCAAGGCCGGGCCGCAGCCGGAACTGGGCGTCCGGGCCGGTGATGTTCTGGTCGATGCGCACGTCGAAGTCGGCGTGCCGCACGTACCGGTCCTGGAAGTTGTACGACTGGAGCCGGTTGGCCGGGATGTCGCTCCAGCGTGCGAGGAGGCGGGACTCCTCGGCGGCCGTGAGGTTCAGGATCGAGCCGTGGCGCTTCTTGAGGGCGCCCATGTCGTAGCTGCCCGACGCCGGAATGCGGTAGGTCCCGGGGGCGGAGGGGTTGGTCGTCGTGACCGGCATGTACCCGCGTCCGGAGGAGTACTGGTCGAGGTAGAGCGCCCACTCCTTGCGGTCGCGGAACTGCATCCACATCGGGCCCTCGACCTGGGCGCCGGTCAGGCCGATGCCGGAGAGGTTGCCGAGATTGGTCCAGGTCCCGAGGATCGAGTTGCTGCCTTCGAGGGTGATCTGCCCGTCACCGGAGGCCCGCACATAGCGGTGGTCGCCGACGCCGGCCGGCATCTCGACGATCTGGGTGTCGATGATTTCCTGCATGCCGGGACGCTCGATGTAGATCTGCGGGGTGGTGACGGAGCGGAAGTCGCTGGTGTGGGCGGAGTAGATGCGGTGCTTCTTCACGCCGTCGACCGGCTTGTTGGTCGCCCAGTACAGGACGTAGTCGTTGGAGGCCGGGTCCCAGATCGCTTCCGGCGCCCAGGCGTTGCGTCCGTCGGGGATCGCGCCGGCGACGTTCAGCAGCCACGGTTCCGACCAGTTGATCAGGTCCGTCGACTCCCACACCACGAGGTTGCGGCTGCCGTTGTACACGGCGGCCTCCCAGTTCTGCCCGCAGCTGATGCACAGGTCGGTCGCGATGATCCAGTACTTGTCACCGTTCGGGGATCTCACCAGTGCGGGGTCGCGCACCCCCTTCGTACCGACCGTGGAGCGAAGGGCGATTCCGCCGCCGTTGAGCTCGGTCCAGTGCAGGCCGTCCGTGCTGTACGAGAAGTAGATCTGCTGACCGTTCGACCCCTCCCCGATGAAGTGCGTCATCAGGTAGCCCGGGTCGGCGGCGGCCGCCCGGTCCGGTGTGATCAAGGCTTGGCCTGTGAAGAGCAGGCACGCGGCGAGCAGTATCGCCGCCAGCCGGGCGCGAAGTGCGGACATGGATGTCTCCTGTCGTTCTGCGAGGCCGTCACCGGGCGCTGTGGAGACCGACTGATTCCGGGTGACGCATGTCTGCCAGGAGCGGTGCGCTCGCGGATTCCCGGCCGCGTCGAGCTGCCTCCGTCCCGGGAGGCACAGCGGAAGCTGCTGTGCCTCCCGGGAACGGGCAAGGTCACGAGCTGCTGGTCAGGTGCGCGCGGGTCAGCGCTGAAGGGTGAGGACACCCGGCCGGTACGGCCACTTCAAGTAGTCGGTGCCGCTCGCGGTGGCGCCCCTGCCCTGGTAGAGGAACTGCAGGTTGCAGGGGTCGATGGTCTTGGTCTGGTCGGGGTTGTTGCGGACCAGGTCACCGTGGCTGATGTCGTTGGTCCAGGTGGCGCCGCTGTTGGCCTTGCCCGCGAAGGGGCTGCTCTCGCTGCCGGCCTGGACGCTCCACGGGCCGTCCAGACTGGAGGCGGTGTAGGAGCGGAAGTAACGCCCGTTCGCGCCCCGTGCCTCGACGATCATGAGGTACTGGTTCCGGCCCTGGACCTTGTAGACCTCCGGCGCCTCGAACACCTTGTCCACGGTGTCGCTCAGGACCGTCGTGTACGACGAGCCGAAGTTGCCGGGGAAGTTCCCGATCGGCATGCGCGACTGGTAGATCTTGCCGTTGTCACCGGCGAAGAACAGGTACATGTTCTGGTCGTCGGCGATCAGGGTCTGGTCGATCGGGCCGGTGCCGGAGTTGTCGGTGCTGGGCAGGGTGCCGGTGAAGAGCGGCTGGGGCGCCGACCAGCTGTTGGGGTTGGTGGGGTCGGTCGACGTGCGGTAGTTGAAGGGCCAGCCGCCGGCCCACTGGGAGGCCATCACCCAGATGTTCTTGGGCGCGAAGTAGATCAGCGTGGGCGCCACCGCGCCCTGGCTCATGGCGGTCTGGGGGGCCGTCGCCATGTCCGACCAGTTCGTGAAGGGGCCGAAGCCCATCGAGCGCCAGTTGCTGCCGTCGGAGTACGTCCCGTAGACCAGGTGCTTGCCCTGGTACGTCACGGTGGTGAAGTCCTTCAGCGAGGCCCATCCGTTCGCCGGTTGCGCCAGCGCGCTGGTCGAGGTCCACCGGTACGTCGACGGAAGAGAACACGTGGTGCCCGACGGGGCCAGGCCGGTCCACTTCTGGTTGTTGCCGCCGTTGCACGTCGCCAGCTCCACCGCCGTGCCGTTGGCCGTGCCGGAGCCCGTGACGGCCAGGCACAGGCCGGACTCCACGCCGACGATCGTGCCGTCGGAGTTGGCCCGCCACTGCTGGTTCGTACCGCCGTTGCAGGACCAGATGACCGGACGGGTACCGGTTGTGGTGGCGTGACCCGGGACGTCCAGGCACTTGTTGCCGTACACGGTCAGCTGGTTGTTGTCCGTCAGCGTCCACTGCTGGTTCGTGCCGCTGTAACAGTCCCAGATCTGCACGTTCGTGCCGTCGGTCTGGGCGGCACCCGACACATCGAGACACCGGTTGGAAGCGACACCGCGCACGGCGCTGGTGGTGGCCGCCTCCGCGGGGTTGGCGACGACCGTCGCCGCCGACGCGACCAGGGTCGCGAGCGCCACGGACAGATGTCTGCGGCTGAAACGTACTCTGCGCAATGCGGGCCTCATTCGTCGAGTGAGCGTTTCCGGTTCAGCCCCGTCGGAGGCTGTTCGGACGTTCGGTGGGTTGCGTCTCGACCCTCTTTGTTCGCCATATCGAACGATGGTCGAAAAGTCGAGCGCGGCGGACAAGGAAGATCGACCAGGAGGTGCCTTTTCGGCGGCCTAGTTCCTCACGATGCGCCACCGGTTGTCGGCAGTGCCGTCGTCGGAGTCCTGGACCGCGAACGCGCCGACAGCGGTGGAGTTGTTGGCGATGGCGAGCAACTTGCCGCTGTTCGCGTTGCGGATCTTGTAGGTGCCGTCTCCCTGGTCGAGCAGCGTCCATCGGTGATCGGCGGTGCCGTTGTCCGACCACTGCAGGACGGTCGCGTCGTCGGCGGTGGACATGTCCTGAACGCCGAGCACCTTGCCGCTGTGGGCATTGCGGAAGCGGAACCCGTCACCGTCGGTGATCATCTGCCAGTCGTGATCGGCGGTGCCGTTGTCCGACCACAGCAGAGCGCGGCCGCCGTCGGCCGTGGACATGTTCTGGATGCCCAGCAGGAGACCGCTGGCCACGTTGACCAGATGGAAGGTGCCGCCGGCGTTCCAGTAGACGGTGTAGTTGTGGCCGTGCGCGTCGTGGAACGGGCCCAGGTTGACGGTGGAGCCGTTGGCGGTGGCGGTGAAGGCGAGCGAACTGCTGCTGGTGCGTGTGATCGAGGACGTGTTCAGCGTCGGCAGGGAACTGAGCGCGGTGTCGCCGTAGTTGCCGGACAGGACGACCGGGCCGTAGGTGACTGCGGCGACGTTCCTGTTGTCGTTGGCCGCCTGCATGACGACCCGCATGGGCAGGCGGACGGTGACCGTGTCGCCGGACGTCCACGAGCGGTTCAGGGTGGCGTAGCTGCCTGGGTCGGTGGCGATGTTCTGTGCGACGCCGTTGACGCTGATGGTGGCCCCGGTCGTCCAGCTCGGGATGCGGATGCGCATCGCCCAGGTTCCGCTGAGACTGCCGGTGACCTTCAGGGTCGTGGTGTCGCTGACGGGGTACGTCGTGGTCTGGGTGACCGTGATGCCGCGCTCCGACCAGGTGAGCACCGACGGCACGAACAGGTTCACGATGAGGGTGTTGTCACTGCGGAAGTAGATGGAGTCCATCAGCCTGGTGTGCATCTCCAGGCCCGTGCCCTGGCAGCACCAGAAGGTGCCGTAGTCGGTGCTCCAGGTGCCGCCGCCCCACGCCGGGCCCACACCGCGTCGGCCTCCCGGGTTCAGCGGGGTGAAGTAGGTGACATGGCCGTGGCTGTCGGCCGGGTTCTGCTGGCCGATCATCTGGTTCAGCCACGCCCGCTCGTAGTAGTCGAACAGCGCGGCCCGGTTGGGATCCAGCGCGTACAACTCCCGGGTGAGGGTGAGCATGTTGAAGGTGTTGCAGCTTTCGCAGGTGTCCTTGTTCAGATAACCGGCGATGGCGTTCGGGGCACGGAAGTGCTCCGCCTGGCTGTTGCCGCCGATGGCGTAGGTGTGCGCGCCGACGGTGATGTTCCAGGCGTTGGTGGCGATGTCCCGGTATCGGGTCGTGCCGGTGGCCTTGTACTCCCGGGCGGCCCCGATCCACTTGGGAACCTGGGTATTGGCGTGCAGTCCGCTGAGCTTGTCCTGGTTGGCGGCGAGCGGGTCGAACACCGCGGCGTGGTCGAACCGTTGGGCGACGGTGAGCCATCGCGCGTTGCCTGTCTGCTGGTAGAGGTCGGTCAGCACGGTGTTCATGCCGCCGAACTCGGTCTGCAGCATGGCCTGCATCTGCTGGCCGCTCAGCCGGCCGGTACGCCAGTCGACCCATCCGGCCAGGGCGAGCAGCACGTCCCGGGCCTGCGTGCTGCCGATGAGGCGCCACACGTCTAACAGGCCGGCAAGCGTCTTGTGGATGGTGTAGTACGGCACATTGCCGTTGCTCAGGGTCCGCTGCTCCAGAGCGGTGAAGTCGGACTCGGGGTAGCCGGAGAGGTACCCGGTGTTGAACCCGGCGGCGTTGTTGTTGGCCTGGCACTTGGCCAGCTCCGCGACCATGTAGGTGGCCTTGTCGCGGCAGACGGTGTCCCCGGTCACGGCGTACAGCTGAGCCCAGGCCGTGAGGAAGTGGCCTTGTACGTGGGTGCGGAAGGGGAAGTCCGGCGCGTCCCAACCGCCGGTGGTAGCAGCGCCGTTGGTGGAGAGCCGGTGGTTGGCGCGGAAGTTGTACAGCAGCCGGTCGACGTCGACGAACCGCAGGTAGTTCTGCGTTCGGTTCTGGTTGTCCAGCCACCGGCTCGCGGTGAGCCGGACCTGACCGAGCTCGAAGGGGTGCGCCGAGACCCCTATGTCGGCCCGTGCGGGAGGAACGGTCGCCGCGTAGGCGGGAGATGCGCCCATGAGGGATCCCGTGGCAGATGCGGCGACCGTGGCCCCGGCTGCTTGCAGCAGGCGCCGTCTGCTGATGAAGGAAGACATCTTGCACCTTTCGATGACGAGAGAGCGTTTGTCCCAGGTGGCGCGCAGCCCCACGGCGTTCTGCGTGATCGCCGGACCGTGGGTCAGAGGGGCGGCGGCGTTGTCCGCGCACGAACGCCTTCAACCAAAGGTGGCTGGCGCGCTCGGTCAACGACCAATGGCCCGGGCGGGGCTGGTAGTTCCACCCGCACTGCGGCCGATGGCGGGTGTCGTTGAGCAGGTCGGTGGTCACCACGGTGGAGGCTGTCCGCGGCCACCTCGCCCAGGATCGGCCGACCGCCCACTCGGGTCACCGGCAGCGCTGGCGACCCGGCGTCGACCGCGGTGAGCCGGCCGAGCTGTCGTCTGGTGACGTCCAAGAACCGTCCCCTTCCAGAAGTCATCGCGTGGACGGGCGATTTGCCCACGCGAGACATCGCCTGGACTTCGAGGGCGCCGAAGCCCGGTGTCCCGGCTGTGGAGTTGAGGAAGGGGGCGCGTCTGGAAGGCGCGTGATTCTGGGCATGGGGGGTGGGTTCCTTCCGGAGGCGGGACCGCTCTCGCACCGTGAATGACTGATATTTCGAACGTGGGTCGACTTACCGGACGGGGTTGGCGCTGAACGTAGAGGGTGTCCCGTTCGGAAGTCAACGTGTGTGACAGCGCGGTTTCTCGACATTCGGGCGGCGGAGAAACGCGCCGGGCGATACTCGCCGGAAACATTGACGGAACGGAGGCCCAAACTTATCTTCTGCTCGAAGTTCCGCACGTTGATCGTGATTTCGGACAGTTGCATTTGTCGTCACGTCGATCAGCTCAGCGGACTGGCCGAGCCCGGAGGAAGAGCTGAGCAGAACCGCAAGAACGCTGCTCGCCCTGCTGGACCCGCTGCTGCCGGCCCGATTAGGGCAGCCGTCCGGATGGTGACCGGAATCGGCATGGGCGCCGGGTACGTCGGAGCGCAGTGGGTCAGCAGGTTCCGAACCTCGCCGGGCCGAGCGACCTCCTACAGATCTGGACGAACAACGACGGGACAGCGCGCCGGTGTAATGGCCGAGTCGGCCGTCCGCGGCGAGGTCGGGTACCCAGGCGCGGCCGACCAGGACGACGGGGCGTACGCCGTACCGGTCGACGAGCCAGCCGCCGACTGTGAACAGGCCCTGCTGGCTGAAGGTGCGCAGCCCGAGGACGACGCCGACCAGCCAGCTGCTTGGCGAGGAAGGGCAAGGCGGCGTAGAAGCCGGGCCTTGGTTCCTCCCTCCTGGGTGTGTCGTCCTCGGGCGTACGGGCGGCTCGGCGGGCCAGGACGCGGGAGATCAGATCTGGCACGGGGCTTATTCGGAAGAGGCGGGCACCAGGAGTGTGTCGGGGCGGCTCGGCTGCTCAGGCGCGGGTACGGCCCTCTCGGCCTCGCCGGGCGTTCCGAAGGGGCGTACGCGCCGCTTCCGTCGCCGGGGCAGTCGTATGCCGCCCGCGGCGGTCACCGCGAGGGCGCCCAGCAGGGCGAGGACGGCGGCCGGGAAGAGGACCGCCCACGGGGCGCGTTCGGCGTAGGGCTGGTTCTCGGCGAGCAGCAGGCCCCACTCCGGGGACGGCGGCTGGGCGCCCAGGCCGAGGAAGCCGAGGGCGGCCAGGGCCAGGGCGACGCCGGGAAGCCGGAGCAGGGCGTGCCGGGTGACCGGTGACAGGACGGCGGGCAGCAGTTCGTGGCAGAGGAGGTACCAGCGTCCGGCGCCAAGCGCCCGGGTGGCGGTCAGGTGGGCGGTGGCGCGCTCCTGCTGGAGGAGAGCGGAGGTGTGGGTGGCGAGGGGTGCCCAGGCGACGACGGCCACCGCGAACGCCGGGGTCCAGGGGCCGCTGCCCGCGATGCCGGTGACGAGGAGGCCGGCCGGCACGGCGGGTACGGCGTTGACCGTGTCGACGAGCGGGGCGGACAGCCGGGGGAGCAGTCCCAGCAGCACGCCGACCACGAGCGCGGTCACACTCACCGCCAGGGCGATGGCGAGGGTGTCCAACGCCCCGTGCGCGATACGGGCCAGCAGATCCCGGCCGAGTGAGTCCGTGCCGAACGGGTGCGCGGCGGACGGGGCCTGGAGCCGGGCGCCGGTGTTCAGGGTGAGCGGGTCGCGCGGCAGGCCGAGGCCGATGACCGTGAGGAGCAGAGCCCCGTACAGCAGGGGCAGGATCCGGGGCGCGGGCGGGGTGGGCCGGTGCAGGGAGTGCAGGGCGCCGTCGCGCAGCGCCGGCCCGATCAGCCACCGGGCCGCGAGCCGGGCGAGGAGCCCGGCGGTCGCCGCGAGGAGCACCAGGGCGAGCGTGCCGGTCTGGAGGACGGGCAGGTCCTGGGCGAGGGCGGCCTGAAGCGTGAGCCGGCCGAGCCCCGGGATGTCGAAGATCTGCTCGACGGCGACCGATCCGCCGGTCAGGCCGACCACGAACAGCCCCAGGCTGGGCAGGAGTCCGGGCACGCACCGGCGCACGGCCTGCCGGACCACGGACTTGGGCGGCACGCCGCGCGCGGCGGCGGCCAGCGCCCACGGCTCGGCGAACGCGCAGGGCAGCAGGTCGTCCAGCATCCGTCCCAGCACGGCTCCGGCGGGCAGGCCCAGGGCGAGCGAGGGCAGCACCATCCATTGCGGCCCGTACCAGCCCAGCGCCGGCAGCCAGCCCAGTTGCACGCCGATCACCGAGGCCAGCACGGAGGCGAGGAGGAATTCGGGCAGTGCGGCCAGGACGGCCGTCGCGGTACCTCCGGGTGTGCGGTCGCCGAGTTGCCGGCGGGAGCCGAGTCGCAAGGTGCGCGTGCAGACCGCCGCGGCCGTGGCGACGGCGACCGCGATGGCTCCGGCCATCAGCATCAGGGAGACACCGAGGGCCTGTGCGACGTCGGGCAGCACCTCGCTGCCGGAGACCCACGAGGTGCCGGCGTCCCCGTGCAGCAGGCCGCCCAGCCAGCGCCCCAGCAGTGGCAACGGGCCGTCACCCAGACCGAGTTGGTCCCGGATGGTCCGCAGTGTCTCGGGCGCCGGGTCGCGCTCGGCCGAGCGGGCTCTGAGCACGGTCAGCGCGGGGTCGGTGCGCGACAGCCAGGGCAGCAGGCCGATCCCGCACACCAGGGCGGCCGTGAGGGCGGCCCGCCACAGCAGCGCCGGGCCGCCGCTGCGCGCGAGGGCGCGCAGGGCGGCACCGATACCGCTGGTCACGGTGGTGTTGGAGCTGTTCAGCGCCGGGTCCCCGTTCCGATGAGGGAGCGCTCGTACGGGTCGAGGAGCGCGCCCTGCACGGACTTGGCCATGCCTGTGACCAGCTTCAGATGCACCAGCGGGATCACCGCGTCCGTGCCGAGGATGGCGGCCTCCGCCGTGAGCGCGGCGTCCTGCCGCTTGGCGGTGTCGGACGTGGCCTGGGCGGCGGTGACCAGCTTGTCGACGTTCTTGTCGCACAGGAACGACAGGTTGTTGGAGCCGTCGCAGGTGTAGTCGCTGCCCAGGACGGTGACCGGGTCGCCGGTGTCCAGCATCATGTTGCGGCCGTAGACGACGGCGTCGAACTTCCCGGCCATCATGTCGCCTTCGAGGCGAGCGTAGGTACGCACCTCGAGCTTCACCTTGAAACCGGCCTTGTTCAGCTGCTGCTGGAGCACCTGGGCCACCTCCGGCATCTCGGGCCGGTCGGTGTAGGTGGCGATGGTGATGCTCTTGCCGTTGGGGTCGGTCGCCTTCGCCCGCCCGGTCGGCTCGGTCCGCTTGCCGGCCGCCCAGGGGAGGGCCGGCCCGTAGAGGCCCTGGGCGGGGACGGCGTACCCCTCGTAGGCGCCCTTGGCGATGACCGAGGTGTCGATCGCCTCGCGTGCGGCGGCCCGCAGTCCCGCATCGGTGAAGGTGCCGGACGTGGTGTTGAGGTACAGGCTGGTGTTGCGGGCGGTGTTGATCTCGTGGACGGTGCCCTTGTCCAAGGAGGCGACCTGGGCGAAGGGCAGGGACTCGGCGATGTCGACATCCCCGGTGCGCAGGGCGTTGGCGCGGGCGGTGCCGTCCGAGACGAACTTCGCGTCGACGCCGGACGCTTGGGCGCGTCCGCCCCAGTAGTCGTCGTACCGGTCGAGGGTGGCCGCGGTGGCACCGGTGACCTTGGTGAGTTCGAAGGGGCCGGTGGCGGTACCGAGCACGTTCACCGTGCCGTTCTTCCGGTACGCGTTGGGGGCGAACACCGCTAGGGACGGGTTGGACAGCCGCAGGGGCAGTACGGGGTCGGCCTCGGCGGTGTCGACACGGACCCGCTTCTTGCCGACGGCCTCGACGGTGAGCTTCACGCCGGAGATCGCGGAGGGGGCCGGGTCGGCCTTGCCGGCGGCGGTGAGGGCGGCGGCGACGGCCTTCGCGGTGACGGCCTCGCCGTCCTGGAACTTCGTCTCCCGCAGGGTGAACACCCAGCTCTTGCCGCCGCTTTCGCTGCTCCAGGACTCAGCGAGCGCGGGGACGGCGGTGCCGTTGGCGTCCAGCTTCGTGAGCCCCTCGGCGACGCCCAGCCGGGCAAGGAGCATGGCGTCCTGCCCGAACGGCCGGTAGTTCTCGGTGGGACCGAAGGCGAGGGCGACGCGCAGGCGTGCGCCGTCGGCGGAGCCCGCGGACGAGGAGTCGTCGCCGGAGGAGGCGAAGCAGCCGGAGAGCAGGGGGGTGAGCAGCAGGCCGGCTATCAGCCGACGGCGGGGAGTTCTCATGGTCCTCGTCGTTCTGTGTGGTGGTTCTGCGTGCGGTCGTTCCAGGTCCGGCACCGGAGGGAAGTATATGAATATCATTTTCGTTTAGACAACAGGGATCTCGCACGACGCGCTCCCGCCATGGATCCATCGCACTGGGCGAGTGCAGACACGGGTGGAGACGCGCATGCCGGTGTCCGCCGTCCGCCCTCGCGAACTCCCTCAGAGCTGCGCCGAGTTGCCGGGGCAGTCAGTCCGCGCCGCCGCTGCTCGGGCCACGGGCACACTCGCGGCGACTTCGGCCGGGCGGCGGCTCAGGTTCCGGGGAGGATGCGGCGCGTTTCGTAGGCCCACATCGCGATCTCGACCCGGTTACGGGCGCCGAGTTTGGCCATCAGGCTGGCCAGATGTGTCTTCACCGTGCTGAGGCTGATGTGCAGTGCGTCGGCGATCTCGGTGTTGGTCAGACCGCGGGCCACGGCGAGGAGGACTTGCTCCTCGCGGGCGGTGACGGGGGAGACCGGTTGGGTTGTGCGTCGGCCGGTGGGCAGGTCCGCGAACGTTTGGAGGAGGCGGACGGTGACGCTGGGCGCGATGAGCGCCTCACCGTCGGACGCTGACCGTACGGCCTGGGCCAGCAGGTCCGGTCCCGTGTCCTTGAGGAGGAATCCGCGGGCGCCGGCTCGCAGTGAGCCGTAGACGTACTCGTCGAGGTCGAAGGTGGTGATGACGACGACGGCCAGCGGGTCGGCGACGCCCGGGCCGGCGAGCAGGCGGGTGGCCTCGAGCCCGTCGAGTGCGGGCATGCGGATGTCGAACAGGCAGACGTCGGGGCGCAGTTCGCGGGCCAGGCGTACCGCTTCCCGTCCGTCGGCGGCTTCGCCGACCACCTCGATGCCGGGCTGGGCGTTCAGCATGATCCGCAGCCCGTTGCGGATGATCGTCTGGTCGTCAGCGACGAGGACGCGAATGGGCATCGCTCTCGCTCCTCGCTCTGGGCAGTTCGGCTTCGACATGCCAGCCCCGGTCGGTTTCCGGGCCGGCTCGTAGTGTGCCGCCGAGCAGGGTCGCGCGCTCGCGCAGTCCGGTGAGTCCGTATCCGTCGCGGCCCCGGCTGGTGCGCCGGCCGTTGTCGCGCACGCTCACCCGTACCGTGTGCCGTTCCGCGGCGACCCGGACGACGAGCTCGGTCGCATCGAGCGCATGGCGCAGCGAGTTGGTCACCGACTCCTGCACGATCCGGTAGACGGCCGCGTCCACAGCCGGGGGCAGCGCGTCCAGTTCGCCGTCGAGCCCCAGGTCGACCCTGAGGCGACCGCCTGGGGTGCGCACCAGGCGCTCCAGATCCGCGACTCCGGCAGGGGGTGCCAGTTCGGCGCCGAGCCCGCGGTCGCGCAGCGCGGCGACCATGGCGCGCATCTCCTCCAGCGTGCGCGCCCCTTCCTCCTCGACCCCCTCCAGCGCCTCGACGGCGGCGGACGGGTCGGTGTCCGCGAGCACCCGGCCCGCCTGGGCGATGATCACCATGGCCGACACGTGGTGGGCCACGGTGTCGTGCAGTTCCCGGGCGAGCTGCTCGCGCTCGCGGGAGCGCACCTGCTCCACCTGCCGCTCGCGAGCGGTCACCCAGAACCGCACGGCGGCCCCGACCACGCCGGGCAGCAGCAGGAAGACCAGGCCCACGACGTTTTCGACGACCGGGGTCTCGTCCGTGACGGAACACAGCGCGCCGACCGCGAGGATCACCACGCCGCCCAGCACGATCTCGCGTCCCGATCCCCACCGGGGCAGCGCGTACACCAGCACGAGCACGATCGCGCCGGTGTACAGGCCGACGGGCTCGCGCGGTGCGGCGACGAGCGAGGCCGCCTGAAGCAGGACCACCGAGCCGAACGCCAGCGTCACCATCGTCAGCGGGCGGGTCCGGCGCCACAGGGGCAGCAGGCACAGCCATACGGCGAACACCACCGCCATCGGCCGCCACACGACGTTCTCGCGCAGGGCGGCCTCCAGCGCCACCCCGGCAAGGCCCGCGGCGAGCAGCGCCCAGTCCCGCCGGACCCGGGCGGGCGCGTCGGGTGGCCGGGGTTCGGTCCACAGGGTTCGCAGGTCGTCTCGGAGCACGGTTCTCAGCCTAGGGACCACGGCGTGCCGCGCATCGGCCGAAAGGACGGGTCGTCTCTCCGACTTGGGGGCGAGGGATCCGCGGCCCGGGGGCCGATGTCGCGCGGCGCCATGGCGGCGAGTCTCGGCTTCGACGGCCGTGCAAGGACGGCCGACGAGGTGGTTGGAGGACCCCGATGCTCTCGAATGCCCTGCTGCGCCTGGGCGCAGGCGCCGCCCGTCATCCCTGGCGGGTGATCGCGGCATGGCTGATCGCCGCCACGCTCGCCGTCCTCGCCGCCGTCGCCTTCGGCGGGCGCACCGCGGACTCGATGACCGCTCCGGGACTGGACTCCGGGCGGGCCGCGGAACTGATCGAGCGGGCAGGCACCGGCGAGGAGGGGATGACCGCCCAAGTGGTCCTCACCCCTCTCGACGACGGTGCGACGTTCTTCGACGACGACGACGGCGCGCGCACCGCACTCACGCGGCTGCGGGCCGAGGTGAAGCGGCTGCCGGACGTGCTCGGCACGAGCGACCCGGCGGGGGCGCTCGAGGCGGGCGGGGACTCCGCCGTGCGCGGCGGCCTCGTCTCGGCCGACGGGCGGATCGCGGTCGTCCGGGTGCAGTACCCCGACCAGAGTCGGCTGTCGGCCGAAGACCTCGACGCCCTCGTCGATCTCGGTGAACGGCTGCGCGCCGAGCTGCCGTTGCGCATCGAGATGGGCGGGAGTCTCTTCTACGCCTTCTCCGACTCCGGCGGTGGCGCGAGTGAGCTGATCGGCCTCCTCGCGGCGGCCGCGATCCTGTTCCTGGCGTTCGGTTCGCTCGTCGCCGCCGCGCTGCCGGTCGGCATGGCGGTCTTCGGGCTGACCGTCGGGGTCGCCACGATGACGCTGCTGGCGGGGGTGACGGAGGTCCCCACCTTCGCGCCGGTCCTGGGCAGCATGGTCGGGCTGGGAGTGGGCATCGACTACGCGCTGTTCGTGCTCGCCCGGCATCGGGAGTACCTCGCGTGCGGGCTCGATCCGCAGGCGGCGGCCGGACGAGCGGTGGCCACGGCGGGGCGGCCGGTGGTCTTCGCCGGCGGCACCGTCGTCGTGTCGATCCTCGGTCTGGCGGTCGCGAACGTGCCGTTCATGACGGTGGGCGGGATGGCCGTCTCGATCGTGGTCCTGACGATGGTGCTCGCGTCGGTGACGCTGCTGCCGGCCTTCCTCGGCGCGGCGGGCCCGCGACTGGGCCGGACCGGCCGGATCGGCCGGGCTCTGCGCACCAGGAAGTCGGGCCTGCGCGCACGGCGGCCGGGCCCGGCGGCCGGCTCCGCTCCCGCCGCCGGTTGGCGGCGCTGGATCGGGCACGTCAACCGGCACCCGGTGCTGTACGCGGTCGGCGCGGCGACGCTGCTGCTGACCGCGACGCTGCCCGTGCTCGGCCTGCGCGTCGGCCTGCCCGACGACGGCTCACTGCCGCAGAGCCGTACCGAGCGCCGCGCCTACGACCTCGTCGCCGAGGGATTCGGCCCGGGCACCAACGGTCCCCTCGTCATCGCCGCGGACCCTGCCGGCGATCCGGGAGCGCTGGACCGACTCGTCGGGGCGGTCTCGGCGGATCCGGGCATCGCCTCCGTCGCGCCGGCGCACATCGATCGGGCCACCGGCATCGCGACCCTCGTGGTGTTCCCGACCACCAGCCCGCAGGACAAGGCCACGGCCGACACCATCGCCCGGCTGCGCACCGACGTGCTGCCGGCGGCGATCGGGCACGGCCCGGCCAGGGCCCACGTCGGCGGCGCCGCGGCGAGCCTGTCCGACGTGGGCCAACGCACCAGCGAACGTCTGCCGATGTTCGTCGCCGCCGTGCTGGCGATGTCGTTCCTGCTGCTGATGCTGGTCTTCCGCTCGGTCGTCGTACCGCTCAAGGCGGTACTGCTGAATCTGCTGAGCATCGGCGCGGCCTACGGCATCATGGTCGCGGTCTTCCAGTGGGGCTGGGCAGGCGCACTCATCGGGTTGGAAGCGACGGTTCCGATCGTGTCGTTCATCCCGATGTTCCTCTTCGCCATCCTGTTCGGCCTGTCGATGGACTACGAGGTGTTCCTCCTGTCCCGCGTACGCGAGGAGTACCTGCGCACCGGCGACAACGGCACGGCGATCGTCGAGGGCGTCTCGCGCACCGCCCGGATCATCACCTCGGCCGCCTCCATCATGGTGGCGGTCTTCCTGTCCTTCGCCGTCGCCGAGGACCCCTCCACCAAGATGTTCGGGCTCGGCCTGGCCACCGCGATCTTCATCGACGCCACGGTCGTCCGCATGGTGCTGGTACCGGCGACCATGACACTCCTCGGGAGGAGCAACTGGTGGCTGCCGAAGTGGCTGGACCGGATGCTTCCCCGTGGCCCGGTCGGCGCCGACGACACCGACGCGCAATCCCCGGGTGAGGTTCCGCGGGCCCGGCTGGTCGACCGCTGACTCGGCTCCTGCCAGTCCTCGGCGTCTGGCACCTGGGTCGCGTCGTGTTCCGGGCTTCTACCGCCAGTGACATCGCGTGTCCATCCGATGGAGCGCCGGTCAGGAGCGGTGCGGGCGGTCGCACACACCATGTTCGACGCCTTGTCCCGACACCGGAACGCCGCGCGCCCGCTGGTTGAACAGATCCCCCTGGGGCCGAACGCCATGGCCCTGCGCGAGCGCTGCGCCGCGGTGCTGCTCGACAGCGGCCTCCCGCCCCGGGGGCCACCCGCGCGTACGCGAGCCTCACCCTCCATGTTCTCCGGATTCGCCGTACAGGCCGACGGGCACGGCACCGCGGGGCCGGAGGGCGAACAGCAGGCCGGCGTCTTTGCGAGCGGGGATCCGGCCCTGTACCCCGCGACTCTCACTGTCGCCACGTCGTTGCCCGTTCCGATCGAGGACGAGTTCTCCTTCGGCCTCGGCCTGCTCATCAGCGGGCTGGAGCGTCTGGGTGACGACGCCTGAGCGCGCTGGAGGCGTGAACCGACCGATGGCGGAGCATTCCTGCGGGCTGCCTGCCAGGCGGCCGGCCACCTCACGCATGCCCCGTCGGGGCTCGTGGAGCGCTCACTGTCCTGGATGACCTTACGCAGCCGGTCCCGCTGAACCGTCGGCCTCCGCTGCCTGGCGGGTCAGGCACGGGTGGCGAGTCCGGCTTTGACACCGTCGAGAAGCGACTGGAGGCCGAAGGACACATACGGGCCGGGTCCGGCCCGAGGGCGGAACCGATCGCGAAGGTGACGATGCGCTGTGCGGCCTGTTCGGCATCCCGCCTGTCGAGTGCGGCCGGCACCCACCACGTCCCCTGAGTGATGCGTCGGTTTCGCGGCGAGCAGTCGATTCACCGGATGCGATGCTCCGTCCAGAAGGGGGTGAGGTCGTGGTCGGTCATGGACTGCGCGGCCGCTTTGAAGTCGGCGGTGGTGGAAATGCCGTACCAGTGGTCGTGGGCGTAGAGACGGAGGAGTCGCCTCATCGTGTCCGCTCCGATGGTGCGCTCCAGGTCGGCCAGGGCGCAGGGGCCGGCAGTGTAGACGAGGTGGTACTCGCCCGGATGCGTACTCCAGTAGGCCATCGAGTTGGTGATCGCGGCGTCCTCGCTCGACCAGTCGACCTCCGACCAGCAGGCGCGTGTGTCCCAGCCGTAAAAACGTGCGTTGGCATACTGGGCGAAACTCTCGTCCAACCAGGGTGAGCCGTACTGGTCGTTGCCCACAATGCCGTACCACCACTGGTGCGCCACTTCGTGGACGACGGCGCTGCCGTCCTCGGTGGTGCCCAGGAGGACCAGGCCGGGATACTCCATACCGCCACCGAAGTCCTTGGTCATCACCAGGTCGAGCTCGCCGTAGGGGTAGCGGCCGAACTCCTTGCCGAACCGGTCGACGGCCGCGACGCCGTCCTGGCGATTGAGGCGTACACCCGCCGCGGGCGTGTTCGGCGCCCAGTACATCTTCACGCGCACACCACCCGGCGAGGTTTCCGTCGCCGTGCGGAACGGGCCCGCTGCCCACGCGAAGTCCCGGACCCGGTGCGCGGTGCTGTGCGTGACGGTACGACCGGGTCCGCCGGGACTGGTACGAGTGTGGCCCGTGGCTGGAACCTTGAGGGCTGAGGGGTGATCGAGCCGCACATGGAAGTCACTGGCCAGGGCATAGAAGCTCTCGCCGGTCGAGACGTATGGGTCGAGGTGCCATCCGGTCGTGTCGTGCACGGCGAGTACCGGGAGCGCGTTGCCCAGGAAGCGGAATGCGCCTTCGCGGCCGAAGCGGCTGTTGCGTTGGGGGACGGTGATGGAGACGTCGAAGGAGAGGACCGTCCGCTGCCCGCGTGCGAGGGGCTTCGGCAAAACGATGCGCAGTGCGGTGCAGTTCTCGGTGAGCTGGTCCGCCGTGCCGCCGCGGAGGTGGGACACCTCGACCGGTCGCGGACTGCCGGGTGGGCCACACGTGTCCTCGCCGTTGCCCCACAGGCGTACGTACACCTCACGCAGGGGCCGGCTGGAGACATTGCTGAACGACACCCGCTGGCGGCCTGTCCAGTGGGAGCCGTCGAGGTCGCTGCGCAGGGCCACGTCGTAGCGAAGCCGGTCGGGTGTCGCGGCATCCGCACCCGCTGCCGGTGCCGTCGACGCACTGGTGGCGCCTGTCGTCACCAGCACGGTGAGGGGGACAACGAGCAGACCCCGTACGGCTTTTGACCACCAGGCGCGTGCACGAGTCGACGGCATGACAGCGGATCATGCCACACCGGTTCGACGATCGGCAGGTGCCGGACAGCCCCGAACGAGCGATCATGAACCGAGCCGGGAGGGACGTGGCGCCCTGTCAGGGGCTGTCGCGGCGCGGAAGGCGCTGGGGCTCACGCCCCGTTGGCGTTTGAAGGCGGCGCTGAAGCCGAACGCATCCGCGTAGCCGACGGACTTGGCGATCAGAGCGATGGAGGAGTCGGTGTCGGACAGGAGTGTCGCGGCCTCGTCCATGCGGCATTCGGTGAGGTAAGCCAACGGTGGGCGACCCATCACCTCGGTGAAGCGTTTGGCGAACAGCGCCCGGGAGACACCGGATTCGGTGGCGAGCGCCTCTACCGTCCAACCCTTGGAGGGCCGGGCGTGGAATGCCTCCAGGGCCGGGGCGAGGACCGGGTCGGACAGTCCGCGGTACCAGTTGGGGGCTTCTGGGCCCGCCCGGTCGAACCAGGTACGCAGCGTGCACACCAGGGCCCAGTCCAGCAGCCGGTCCATCAGGGCCTGGGAGCCGGCCGACCGCTGGGCGGCATCAGCGGCGGCCGTCTCCAGCCAGGCGCAGACTTCGGTGTCCTCGTTGACCACGAGTACGGGCGGCAACGCACGCAGAAGCCGTTCATGGCGATGGCCCGAGGCGCGGTAGGCGCCCACGATCAGCGCGGTTGCTCCGTCCGGTTCGTTGCCCCAACGGATGCCGCCGAGGTCTTGGGCAGTGCATTCGGCATCCGCCGCGAAGCAGGCGATCTCGTACTCGAAGTGTGGGCGGTCGAGGGTGGCAGGCTGGTCCACGAGATGAAAGGTGTCGGGGCCTCGCACGATGACCGTGTCGCCGACGCCGACCGCTTGTTCGGCACCGTCGGAAAGCAACAGGACGCCACCGCCCCGCAGCACGGTGACCATCGTGAGCGGGGCGCCGTCGGCGAAGCGGATGCTCCAGGGCGCTTCCAGCACGGCGTGACTGACGACCGAGCCCTCGGCCCGGATGCCACTGAGAAGCGCACTCAAAGGATCCACGGATGAGAGCGTAGACGAACTCCTATGCAGCGGAGCGTTTCTCCCATGGATCATCTAAATGATCAAGGGTGTACTGGACTGGTCGAACTCACCGAGACCAGCCAGGAGAACCCGTGTCACACCGCAGCAGCGCTGCCCGGACCGCCCTTGTGGTCATCGCACACCATCGGGCCGATTCCCTCACCGCGCACACCGCCCGCCGTACGGCCGCGCGACTCGAGACCGCCGGATACCGCGTCGACCTGCTCGATCTGCACGCCGAAGGGTTCGACCCGCGGATGAACGTGGCGGACCAGCCGGACTGGGGCAACCGGGAGAAGCCGTACTCGGACGAAGTCCGGGCCCATATGCAGCGTGTTCTCGACGCCGATGTCATCGTCGCCGTGTTCCCCGTGTACTGGCAGAGCGTGCCCGCCCTCCTCAAGGGCTGGATCGATCGCGTGTGGAACTACGGATTCGCCTACGGCCGCAGCAAGCCCCGCCTGGCGGGCAAGCGCATGCTGTGGCTGGGCCTGGCCGGCGCCACCTCCGACGACCCCATCACCGAGGGAATGCAGGGCGTGCTGGAGACCAACCTGAGCGAGGGCATCGCCTATTACTGCGGATTCTCCTACTCCTCCGTCGCCCTGCTCCCCGACGCCGAGGAGCGCCCGCAGCGCATTGACGCCGAGGGCAACCTGCTGATCGGTGACGCCGTCGCGGGAACCGAGCGCGAGGCGCAGTACGCTGAGTTCGACCGCCGCGCGCGGAAGGCCCTGGAAGGGTTCCTTTCAGCGGAACTGGTGACGGCCTGATGACGGGCGCGGGCTCCCGTGCTGCCGGTTGCCACGCGGAGCCCATCTGATCGACACGACGGCCCGCCCGCAGTGATGAAGCGGCGGTGCGGGCCGTCGTCTTGCGGCCTGGGACCTTGGTCGGTAGCAGGCGCTGGGCGTGCGTATGGATGCGGGATATCTCGGTCGACACAGTCTGGTGGCCTGGTTAGGGTCGCGGGCGTGACGATTCAGCTGAACGATGCTGCCCGCAGGCTTCTTGACGATGTGAATCCCGCGGTGCTGGCGACCGTCAACCCCGATGGCAGTCCGCAGAGTTCGGTGGTCTGGGTCGCCCGGGACGGCGATGAGCTGCTGCTCTCGTCGGCTGCCGGTCGCCGCAAGGTCACCAACGTGGAGCGCGACGGCCGCGTCAGCCTGACGGTCTACGACCGGGCCGATCCGCTGCGATACCTGGAGGTGCGCGGCACCGCGACGGTGGTCGAGGACCTGGGCCGGGAGCTGGCCGTCGCTCTGGCCGAGCAGTATGAGGGGGCCGGTGCGGGGGAGGAGTACCTGGAACTGCCGGCGGAGGTGGTGCGGGTGGTCATCAGGATCACCCCGCAGAGACTGATCGGCACCTTCGCCGACTGACTGGCCGCTTCCATGAACGTCTTCAGCGGATGTCGTCCCAGCCGTGCTGGTCGTCGCCCGACGGTCTCCTGATCGACGTCCACTGCCTTCTCGTACCGGTGCATGTTCCCGTGGTGGCGCAGGCATTCGCCGTCACGTGATCACTCCCGGCCGATCACGAGAAGCGCCCGCACCACCCGTCAACGCTTTCACAATGCATCGAGGGTGTTCCCGGGTTACGCCCCTTTCGTCACGGCAAGAATTGTCGACTACTCAGTGATCAACGACGTCGCGCACGTGGATTGGATGGGCTGGCTCTTCTCGCTGAGGCAGTATTCGATCCACATGCTTTGGCCGTTTGCGAGGTTGGGAGGCTTGAAATCGACGCCACCGCCCCCGTAGCCGTGATTGAATGCCTTGAAGTACGTCTGACCGTTCGGGTGATCGACTCTCAGGAATACTCCGTGGCCGTCTTCGCGAGTGTCGGAGACGGTGAAACTGTCCGCGTCATCCGTCGGGTGAGGAGGGATGTAGTCATTCCAAACGATCTCCCCTCCACCGCCAATGGGTGAGTACTGTGCGCCATGGGGAGTGTCCCCGGCCGCTAATGCGGGGTTCTGCGAGCCTATGGCCAGGGCTATTCCTGCGACTGTCGTGACGACAGTCTTGATGCGGTTTTTCATGCCCGGCTTTCCTTTCTCGAGTTATTCAGTGATGTTCCATGGATGGCACAGGGTGGAAATCGGCCTACCGTTCTCCGTCAAGCAGATTTTGAGTTTCCCTGTCGTGTTGTCCCTGAGATTAGGGATATCCAGGTGAACTTCGTTGCCGCCTGCTCCGTTGGTGTTTGTGGCTGAATACGTCTCCCCGTTCGGGTGGTGGAATGACGCGTAGACGCCGTGGCCGTCGCTGAGGGTGTCGTAGAGGTAGAAATCGTCCAGATCGGCAAGTGTGTCCGGATGGAAATCCCACCAGTCAACCCGAGCCTGCGCCCGCAGAGGGGGGTCTATGTAGTAGTACTCGGTCGGATTGGCGTCGAGCAGTTGTGGCTGGCCGGAGGCAGCTTGCGATGGAGTTGCGCCGGCAGCCGATGAGAAGAGAATCGCGGCGAGAGCGGCCGCAACACCGAGGGAGGACTGTGCGATCTTGTGCGTTGTGCGCGTGCAGGAGCGGCTCTTGAGCATGGCGGGTTTCCTTCGGTCTACAGCGTTCTGCGCGTGATGCGGTCATCAGGCCTTGCGATCACGCTAGGTGGAGCTGTGACGTCTGGGCCACGGTGCACGGTGACCACCTTCGTTCCCTGGCTGTGCACGATGCCCAGTCGCCGTCAGAGCATGGACGAGGTCATGGACACCCGATCCCGTCGTCAACAGGTCCCGGTTGAGGAGGCGTTCGACGGCCCGGAGGCGACTTCGTACGGTGTTGCGGCTCAGTGAGAGTGCCTCGGCCGTTCGTTGGGCGTCCGTATTGTGGTCGATCCATGCCCTCGCAGTGACGTCGAGATCGCTGCGCTGAGGATCTGTCAGGGGATGCAGAAAGGTGGCCGCCCAGGCCATGGCGGCCGGTGTGGTGAGCAGTTCATCGAATGTCGGCGTGGCCTGCTGGGCGACCGCGGGCCCGGGCGCCACGTTGTCGAGGGACAGCGCGAGGTCTAGTTCGGCCCGGACCCGGACTTGGCCGAGGTCCCGATCAAGGGCACGCTCCGCTCGGCGGCAGTGCGCGACGACAGTGGTGCGACTGAGATTGAGAAGACGGGCCACGGCGGATCGGGGGAAGGTCACTGCCAGGCGGATGATGTCCATGGTCAGTTTGGGTTCGGCGTGCAGGGGCGCGACAACGGCGCGAGACCAAGCGCACGCCGTCTCCTGCGGCAGCACGCGTACCAGCGAGGGCCGACCGGAGTAGACAGCAAGCCGGTCATGGGAGTTGCGTGCAACGGCCAGCGCATGCAGGCTCTCGCTGTACGCCGCACCCGTGGCGGCCAGTGGGTGCGCTCTGCTGACGCCAAGGGCGTAGTCAGGGTTGTCGCGGACCAGTTCGCGCAGCACCTCCCCGCCCCGCAGAGGATCGCCCGGACCCGCGTCCTCCGCGATCGGACAGATCAAGTGATCCTCGAAGGCGGGGCATCGGACCATCAGACCGGCCCCGTGATACCCCGACGCGTCCTGATAGGTCCTGACCAGTCGCTCCCGATCGTCAGGCGGACAGTGCAGCAGGTGCACGCGCACGCTGTCGGCCTCCAACAGAGGCGGGGGCGCGGCACCGGTCATCCGCCGCACCAGGGTGACGTCCCCGGTCATCAGCGCGGTCAGCACGGCGAATCGCAGCACCCGCGCGCTCTCGCCGTGCGCACGCGCGTTGCCGGTGGCTGCCGATGCCTCGTCGAGCAGTTGCAGCAGTCCACCGGCGTGAGAGGCGAGTGACGCTGCCTCTCGCGACAGCCCCGACGTACTGACCGTCACCAGCACCGAACGCGGGGCACGGCGTCCAAATGCCTCAAGGCGTACCTCCCGCTCCGCCAGGTACATGGTGGCGGCGCTGAGCGAGCCGTCGATCAGCCGCGCCACATCCCTCTCCAGGGCCCTACCGAATGAGAAGCCCGCTGTTGCGATGCGAACTCGGCCGTCGGGGCCGAACCACCCGGCATCAGCTCCGCTCCGCTGCCCGAGCCACTCCAGCACGTCTGCGGGCCGGCGGCGCCGGTGCACCACCCGCAGCAGCTCGTCGAGCGCCTCTTGGCTGGCTGTGTCCCCCACAGATACGTATTCCCCGTCGTCGATGTCGGCTCATCCTCCGAATGGACATGCTTACACCACCTCAAGCGGCCGGGCTGCGTAGAACGCTGGGCCCGGAGCCTGGCCGTCTCCCACTTCGTGGTGTGACCTCGGGTGTTGGTTGATCGACGGCGTCGACCTCGGCCTGACCCAGCCCCGCGCCGCGGTCTCGGTCAGGCCGAATTCCTTGGCGACCTGACCGACTGAGCGGTCACCGCGCCGGCACAGCTCGACCTGGGCCGAAGCCCTTGACCTGGGCCCTGAGTTTGGGCTGGTGATGCCCCGGGCGACGGCATGCTGGGGGGAGAGGGGGGCGCGCTGGTTCATGGACCGGCATAGGGCTCGCAGGCCACTCCGTCGCCATCCCTGTCGAGGTGAGCGTCGTATCCGGGGTCGCCCACGTCGAGCGGGGCGTCTCCCGCAGCCCGCGCCTCGTCACAGTTGTTGTAGTAGACGTCTTCCGGCGGCTGCGTTGCCTCCGGCTCGGGCACCGCCGGCTCCTGCTCGATGCCGGTGTCATCCTCCGCGGACCCCTCCGTGACGGTTTCGGTCACGACGACGGCCGGGATGTCGTATGTCTGTGTCCGCGTGACCGGTGCTGGCGACGAAGTACTCGACGCTGCGCCGGCCCGGTGACCCGAATTCCGGGGGTACCCACCGCAAGAGCATGCTGGCCTTGGTGGAAGCCAGTCTGCGGCAGCTGAACACCGACTACATCGATTTGCTCTACGTGAACGTATGGGACTTCAGGACACCGGTGGAGGAGATCCTGCGGGGCCTGGACGACCTGGTGAGGCAGGGCAAGGTGCTGTACGTGGCGATCTCCAGCGCCCCGGCCTGGCAGGTGTCACGCATGCAGGCGATCGCCGACCTGCGCGGCTGGTCCCCACTGGTCGCCCTTCAGACCGAGTACAGCCTGATCGAACGCACCGCGGAGCGTGACCTGATCCCGATGGCACGCGAAATGGGACTCGGCGTGGTCCCCTTCTCCCCGTTGGGCGGCGGGGTGCTCACCGGCAAGTACAGCCGGGAGGACCAGAACCCGGCGGGCTCCGTTGCCGGCGAAACCGCCAGCAACCGCAAGAGCCTCAACGTCGCCCTGGGATGGGTCACCGACCGCAACCTCGCCATCGCCGATGCGGTGAAGGAGGTGGCCTCGGAGCTGGGCCGCACACCCGCCCAGGTTGCACTGGCCTGGACCCTGAACGCCCCGGGCGTGACAGCACCCATCATCGGCGCCCGCGCCCTCGCACAGCTGGAGGACAACCTGGGCGCCCTGCAAGTCGACCTCACTCCCTCCCAGCTTGCCCGCCTCGAAGAGGTCAGCGCCATCGACCTCGGCAATCCGCACGCCCTGCTCGCCAGCGAACACATCCGCACGGTCACCACAGGCGACATGACGATCGAAACCCTCGACCGATTCGCCTCATGATCGGCGACATCCCAGATATATCGACATGTCTTTGATGATGGAACGGAGCACCCTCGGTATGGGTCAGTACAGCGACAAGAACGTGGTGATCACCGGTGGCAGCAGCGGCATGGGGCTCGCGCTGGCGGAGCTGCTGGTACAAGGCGGAGCCCGCGTGGTGATCACCGGCCGTTCTCAAGGCAAGCTCGACGCGGCACGCGAGCGGCTCGGCGAGAATGCCGTGGCCGTCCGGGCGGATGTCGCCTCACTGCCCGACCTGGATATGCTCGCCGACCGTGTAGAGAGCGAACTCGGCTCGATAGAGGCTTTGTTCGTCAACGGCGGCATATCCGCCCTCACGCCCCTCGAGTCGACGACCGAGGAGATGTACGACGAGTTGTTCGCGATCAACGTCAAGGGCGCCTTCTTCACTGTGCAAAAGCTCGCTCCGCTGCTGAGCGCGAACGCCGGCATCGTCCTCACCACCTCGATCGCGAACGTCATCGGAATGGTGGACACCAGCGTCTACGCGGCCGGCAAGGCGGCGCTGCGCTCGATGGCCCGCACCTTCTCCCGCGAGCTGCTGCCCCGGGGAATCCGTGTCAATGCGATCAGCCCGGGTCCCATCGACTCGGGGATTCTGGAAACGATGAACTTGTCCAAAGAGGCCGCTGAGCAGTTCAGGGCGGAGCGGACCGCGAGCAACCCCATGAAGCGCTACGGCACCGTCGAAGAGTTCGCCAGGGCGGCCGCGTTCCTCGCCTTCGACGCCACGTACACCACCGGCATCGAGCTGGCCGTGGACGGAGGCGAAACCCAGCTCTGAACTCGCTCCTCTGCTTCAGATGGTCGCGCAGCACGCCGTCTGCCGTGTCGGACACCGCGTGGCGCCGATCGGGCAAGCAGGAGCGCGCCCCCGTGCCGGACTGGCCGCCCACCGCTTCGCGGAGTGCACAGCGGTGCGCGCAGGGCGCGGGCCGGGCTGCGCAGTCGGTCATGTGCACGGATTGCGCAGCAGCGCCGGGACGCCTGTACGGCCCGATCATGGGCCGTACCAGGCCCACCCAGAGCGCACGTTGTCGGATCGGAACCATTGGTCGGGGCCGGTGGTCGGCAGTCTGGTCGATGGTCTGCTTCCTCCACTCTTCCGCCAGACACAAGACAATCACTGGCGGTTGATCGCCCGTGAGATGCCGGCGGCGACGGCCGTAGCCAGGATCCACCCGGCGGCGGTCAGTGCGTAGGCGAGCCATTGCCCAGTGTTTCGTGGCGCGAAGGCGACGTCCTGTCCGAAGGCGGTGATCGGGACGAGCAGGTCGAGCGTGTAGACGACGGCGTTGAACGGCGGAGCCTTTTCGGCCTCGAGGGGTGCGGGAGGGTGGGCCGTGAAGAAGAGTGCGCCGCAGGCGAGCAAAGCGGTGAGCCAGAGGCCGGCGCGCAGTGGCCGGTAGCCGTAGCCGACGGTCGCGTCCTGGATGTAACCCCACAGGCGGGTGTGCAAGGGGAGCAGGGCACGGCGATGGCGTTGCTTGGCGAGGAGCACCGTGCGTGCTTCGTCCTCGTGCCCGAGCCGTCTGTAGGCGGCTGCGAGCTGCTCGTACGGCTGGGGGAGGTAGGTGTCGGTGCCGCGCCGGAGCCAGTCGAGCCGTTCGGCGGCCGACAGGGGGCTGGCGATGGCGTCGTAGGTGGTCTCGGCCAGTCGGAGGTCGGCGGGCCAGGTGCCGGGGGTGTCGTACAGGGTGCCCAGATGGGCGTTGGTCGCGTCGACGGTGCCGGCGATCGGCTGCTGGGTGCGCAGATCGGTCTCCCGGGCCTGGACCAGGCGCAGGGACAGGGCAGTGCCGCCGGGGTTCGTCAGCGTGGCATCGCGGAAGCTGAGCTGCGTGCCGATGTTGCTGCCGTCGAGTTTGATGCCGCCGTCGACGCGGAGCCCGTGGTCGAGGTCGAAGTTGCGGGAGACGTTGACGTCAATGGCCTCCAGCGCAATGTCGCCGGCGTTGTCCAGCCGAGCCCCGCAGAATCCGATCGCCGCCTCGACCGTGGCGCCGGAGAGGATGATCCGTCCTTCGGCGCTGAAGCCCGGGTGGAAGGTGAAGTCCTCGGCGATCTGGACGTGGTAGGCGTCCAGGGCGTGGCCGTCGGGGTTGCGCAGAAAAGCGCCTTCCAGGTCGAACTCGCCGGATATGGCGGCGCCGGAGCAGCGGAAAGTTCCTCGGACCGCCAGGTTGGTGCACAGCACGTCGCCGCCCGCGATGAGGCGGACAGCCGATATCGCCTCGGCACCGGGAGCGGTGATCACGGTGTCGCGGAGGTCGAGGTCGCTGTGGATCTGGGTGCGGGTGAGTACCAGGGGCCCGCTCAAGTTGCAGCGGGACAGAACCAGCCGGCCGTCGACTTGGGCGGTATCGGCGGCGAGACCTGGCAGGGTGCATCCGGTCAGGGCCAGCTCGCGGATTCTCGCCCCCCGGAGCAGGGGCACTTCGTCGAAGCGACACTCGTCCAGCATGACCCGCACGGGAATCTCGGCGAACTGCAGATCCAGCCTGCCCGTGATGCGGGCGCCTGTCAGTAGCAGGGCCGGGCGGTCGCCCGGGGCGGTATCGGTACCGGCACCCAGCAGCAGCGCCGCAATGACCTCGGCCCGCACCGCGGGTTCCGGCGATTCCGGGGTGTCGCGGACATCGACAGCGCGGCCCTGGGCGAAGGAGTTCCACAACTGGCGTTCAACAGCGTTGAGTTCGTCGAGACGCATGATCGAGGATCATTCCGGTTCGGGCCCGCCCACGACAAGTCCGATATGCCCCCCCGGCCCCGCGAACGCGGCAGCGATGAGCCCGTCGACACCCACAAGCGTCCCGACACCGTGCAGGCGAACACTCCGAGGTGCCAGCCGCAAGACCCCGGGCGCTGCCCCGACTCAGATTTCGGCACAGGTTCTGTGGTGCATCCACGCTGCGCAATTGTTGCCCTTCGTATCGGTTCGCCTTGATCATCCCGGCATGCCTCAGGGAGGCTGCATGCAGGCCATCTTGGTCGAAGGGCACGCGGCCTCCGGGCTGTGCGAGGAAGCGGGCGGTCTCGGTGGCCTGTGGCTTCCCGGGCGCGACCGCCCTGGAAGAGGCGAAGTCCGCGGGCACGTTGACCCCGGTCCATGACGCCTGGTGGGCCGCGGACTGCAAGGTTCACGGAGACCGGGACGGCACCCGGGGCGCTGATCGAGTACAGGCGGCCACCTTTGCTGCGGCCCGCGACACTGCTTGCAAGAACACCGCTCCGCACCTGTACGCCGTCTCGCTCCTGGCCGACACCTCGGTGACTCTGGCCAACGCGCCGGACATCCTCGACCAGCCAGAGCGGCAGCCCCTTCGTTGCAGGTCTCGATGTCAAGCCCAGGAGCTGGCAACACGCTCTCGTTGGGGCCTGGTCGAGCGCAGCGGTGCGGTTAGGGGGTGTGAGGAATCAGCTGTGGATCTTCAGTTTCCACGGGACCGGGAGCGGTTCGGCAGGGATTGTGCGATGGCGATGGAGGACGGTGCCAGCGCAGTCTCGCCGTCAGCGATGTCCCAAAGGGTGTTCTGCAGCAGCCGGCCCCGGGTCCAGCCCGCCGCCCGCCCACGGTCCAGGCCGAGAACCTCGGTGAGGATGTCAAAGCGGCGTCGCACAACGCGCGTAGGGTCACCTTTCACGACGACGTCGTCCCACCGGCTGTCCAGGGCTGGCCACAAATCGAAGCCGGGATCTCCGGCGAGCGGCTCGGGATCAATGGCGAGCCACGGCTCGCGCTCCGCGGCGAGGACGTTGTCGTAGTGCAGGTCCCAGTGGAGAATCCGGTCGCCGGGTTCCCTGACGAGTTCGGCCACGGCTGACGCCCAGCCTCGTACGAGTTGCTGGTCGCCGGGGTCGGCCAGAGCCGTGATCGCGTGCGGGACCTGCTGTAGCATCTCGGTGGCGATGTCGCTGAGGTGTCGTAGTTCCTGCGGAGCGGGGACGGAGACCAACCGGGTCTGGAGCTGGGCGAGGATGGTCATCGCGACGTCGTCGTCCTCGATCGAGGACAGGGTGCGGGCACGGTCCAGGCACTCCAGCAGCATGGTGCTGCTCTCGGGGTCGTGATCGAGCAGTCGTACCATCCCCTCGCCGTTCCAGGTGCGTAGCCCGATGAGTGCGGCGGTGGTCTCCTCCCTGGGCATCTGGAACTTGAGGACCGCCCGCGTGCCGTCTTTGCGCAGCACCGGCAGCACCAGCGAGGCTTCCCCGGCTCTGGTCTCGCCGTCGCGTTTGAGTTCCCAGCGGTCCAGGAGGTCAGCAGCCAGCGCGGGGAGTGCGGCGACCCAGGCCCTGCCTGCCGCGCCGAAGCCTCTGGCGTATGACTCCGCCAGGGGCTTTGGGACCTCGACCGCAGTCGGCGTGGTCACTTCGAATCTCCTTGGCGAGTGGAATGACGTCACGCCGTGGAGCATGGCAGCCGACCTGTGGGAGCATCCAGCGAGTTGATTGTCTCTCCGATGGCCCTGACGCGGGGCGTGGTCATCCAGCTTCTCCGTCGAGACGGGCCAGCACGCTGTCGAAGATCTGCTTGCGTACGACCTGCTTGGCGACGGCGCCGTCTCGCCGGCGTTCGAGAGTGGGCCGAAACCCGATCGTGGTGACGAAGAACGTGCAGGCCGCGCAGATCGACTCGAAGTGGCAGTCCATCTCGACGGGACGAGCGCGGTAGCCGTTGCCGAGCATGCGGCGGTGCATCTTCCGGCGGAGCTTGGCCATCTCCGCGCAGGTGGCGCATGGTGTGCAGCGTGGTGGTCAGCCCGCCGTGCCGTCATTGAGTGGCCGGCCGGGTCTCGGTCATCAAGGTAGCGGTGGCGGCGAGCCCGTCGTACAGGTCGCGCCGCCATGCCGATCATGAAGGCGGTCAGGGTGAGCTGGGTGACGGTCTGTGAGACGTGCAGGTCTGCGCTGACCTGGGGGAGGGCCGGCAGAAAGAGGTCGATGGGGAGCGGCCCGAGTGCAGTCAGGGAGCCCAGGATTAGGACGAGGGACAGACGGCAGGTCTTCCGAGATGCCGGTGCCGGCCTGCGGGGTTTCGGGCATGTCCGTTTCCAGGGGCCCCGGGGGAGTGGAGGGTGCCCGTCAGCGGTCGAGGTGCGCGACGAGGAGGTTGGGGTCCTTGTTCGTGAGGTATGCGGCGCTGGGGACGTACACCGATCCGGTGGGAGCTGCGGGAAGCGCATCTCACCGTGGAGACGACCGTGCCCACGGGGACCACCGGACGGATCGAGTGGCCCGACGGCGGCGTGAGCACCCTGCCGACCGGGACCACCACCACCCGACGACCGTATCCCGGCTCCGACTCGCGCTGACCGGTGCGTGCCCCCGGACGGTGTGCTCCAACACCCCAGCGAAACAAAGGAGTTCTCGCATGAGCAGCTCCTCCCCCGCGCGAACGGTTGCTCATCCTGGCCTCCTGGGCCTCCGACCAGAAGCTGCCAGCCTCCTCCGCCGTCAGCTGACCGCGACGGGCCACCGCCACACGACCCGCGCCCCCTGACCGCCGGAGTGTTCCGTTCGTCAAGACCTCGCCTGCCAGGCCCGGAGTCCCCGTCGGTCGGCGGTGGCCCTGTGCGTCAGACGACCATCCACTGCTGGTTGGCGCCGGCGGTGCACGCTGCCTGGTCCAGGGCGGCGCCGTTGGCGGTCGACGCCCCGGCGACCTCCAGGCACTTGCCGCTGCGCACGTTGGTGAAGGTGACGTAGCCGCCGATCACCGCCGTCCTCGTCCACAGCTGATGCGAGGCCCCGGTACACGTCGACTGGACGGCCACCGCACCGTCGGCGGTGGAGGCGCCGGAGATCTGCAGACACTTGCCGCTGTTGACGTTGACGAGTTGGTAGGCGGAGCCCACGGCGGTGGGCACCCACTTCTGGTTGGCCCCGGAGTTGCAGTTGCCGGAGTTCACCGCCGCTCCGTCCGCCGTGCTCAGGGACCAGACGTCCGCGCACTTGGCGCTGTTGCGGTTCAGCAGGTGGTTGTTCGCGGCGCCGAGCGGGCTGGCGAGGACCGGCCAGCCGTTCGCGAAGGTCACCTGGCGGATGTCGAGGGTCTCCTGCCCGGAGTTGTCGCCGTCGTAGTAGTGGTAGGCGAGGAACTTGGACGTGCCGTCGGCGTAGGCGTCGGCACCGCCGGCGGCCACCTTGGGGTAGGCGCCGGTGAGGACTGTGGTCCCGCCGCCGGAGGCCATGTCGGTGCCGTTCTGGTCGAGGTAGGGGCCGGTGAGGCTGGTGGAGCGGCCGACCACGGTGTAGTAGGTGCTGTTGGTCCCGCTGCAGCACAGGCCCTTCGATCCGAAGAGGTAGTAGTAGCCGCCGTTGAGGATGATCGTCGGGTTCTCGATGCCGACGGCGATGTGCCACAGGTTGTTGTCGGTGGTGGACAGCTTGCCCGTGTTCTGGTCGAGGACGTGCATGTACGTGCCGCTGCCGGTCCAGGAGCCCCAGGAGATGTACAGCCGGCCGTCCGGTCCCCAGTCGACGTTGGGGTCGATCGGGTAGTTGACGTCCGTGACCATGCCCTGGTCGGTCCACGGGCCCTCGATGTTCGTGGCGGTGGCCAAGCCCATCACCGCGTAGTTCGAGCCCTACAGCGAACCGGCGTAGTACAGGTGGTAGACGCCGTTGAAGTACTTGATGTCCGGAGCCCAGATGTTCGGCGGGGTCGAACCGAGCTTGGCAGTGATCCAGGACGGGGTCGACGACCAGACGTTGCCGACCTTGGTCCATCCGGAGGCCGCGGTGCCGGCGCACGTCTTGCGGAGGGTGATGGATCCGCTGGGGTTGAGCGGGTCGTTCTCGAATCCGGTGGAGAAGCCGTAGTAGCAGCTGCCCACCTTGATGACACTCGGGTCGTGCATGCGGAGATCACCGCTGAGCGCCTGTGCGGGGGACGCGGTGATCAGACCGAGAACCGTCAGGAAAGCGACGACGATCGTGGCGAGGACAGAGCGCCGTCGATGCCTGCCTGTTGCGGGGCGGGACTCATCGGCGGCGTGATGGGACCGGGCTCGGAGGTCCAGCTTCTGGTCGGGGGTTCGTCCTGGCGGTGCGATGAGGCGGTGCGAGACAGGGAGGAGGCCGACCGTTTCGCGCCGTTCATCATGCTCACGGTCATCGTGTCGGCACGGCACGGCGTCTGCGTTCCGACCCGCGGCGGGGGAGTGCTCAGACGGTCGCCGCGCCACGTTCGTGCTCGCGATCGACGACTCCCGGCACATCACTCGGGAAGTCCGACTGCAGGACACCCTCTCCCGCACGTCTGCGCCGAGCCCACCCGAGCCGCCTCCCTCGAAAGGGTGAGCCGCGGGGCCGGCCTCCCCGTACAACGGACCCTGCGAAACCGCCCCAGGTGGGCCGTGGAGGATCTCGACGGGGGCGCCGCAGCGGCCGACGGGCGCCGAGGAGCGGCGACATCCGACCTGTACACGACGTGGAGGTTCTACCGCCACGGCAGAGACGGGTAGCCCCGACCACACCTGGCCGCCTTTCACAGTGCCGGTGCAATTGGCCCGCCCGTCACGCGCGGTGAACTTCGGCGGGCCGTACGTACTGCGCGGCGGGACAGACCCCATACCGCGATCGGTTTCGGGTCGGGCTGTTTGGGACAGGGCTGTGGGACGGGGATGACCCGGCGACTGCCATCGGCGAGGCACCTCGAGGCTGCACACGGCGATCCAACGCGACAACACCGCCGTCCCGCGTGGTCACCCGGACCAGAAGAGTTCCTGAGCCCGACATCGTCTCTCTGCTCAGCTATACCTCCCTCACACGCCGACCGTCCGACGCGATGAAGAAGAGCCGAAGCCGCCGAAACGATCAGTACAGGCAAAAGGGGAAACGGACCATGAGCAGCGACAACGTGCTGGGCACCGTGGTGATTTGCACCGCCCTGGACATCGAGTACATCGCCGTCCGTGAGCACCTTGAGGGCCCGTTCGGCGAACGGGAGGAACGCGGCACGATCTATCAGATCGGCACCTTCTCCACCGACCGCGGCCGCTGGACGGTCGCCCTGACCCAGACCGGTGCCGGCAACACCCAGGCCGGCATCCAACTCGATCGCGCCATCGCGGTGTTCCAACCCACGCTCGTGCTGTTCGTCGGGGTGGCCGGTGGCCGCAAGGACGTCGCCCTGGGCGACGTCGTGATCGCCGATGCCATCTACGACTACGAATCCGGCAAGGACACTGCCGAGGACTACCTGCCCCGCATCAAGACCACCGCGCCGTCCCACCGCCTGCTGCGCCGCGCCGGACAACTCGCCCGCGATGGCGGCTGGCAGCACCGCATCCTGCCCGCCGAACCCGAGAACCCGCCGAACGCGGTGGTCAAGCCGATCGCGGCAGGCGGCAAGGTCGTCGCCGATGAGAACTCGGCCACCGCACAGTTCCTCAACCGGCACTGCGGGGACGCCGCGGCGGTGGAGATGGAAGGCCACGGGTTCCTGCACGGCGCCTACGTCAACGACACCGTGCAGGCACTGGTCGTGCGTGGCATCTCCGACCTGCTCTCCGGCAAGACCGAGGCCGCCGACGCTCATTGGCAGCCGGTCGCCTCCCGCCACGCCGCCGCGTTCGCCGCCGAACTGCTGGCCCGCTACACAGCCCCATCGGCCATGGCGGCGGGTGCGGTTCCGCGCCAGCTGCTCGCAGCCCCAGCGGGGTTCGTCGGCCGCACCGATCAGTTCGCCGCTCTCGACCGCCTCCTGCCCGCCACCGACGGTGCGGTGGACCTGCACGGCGGCCACGAGGCGGGGGGAACGGCGGTGATCTCCGCGATCGGCGGCACCGGCGGTATCGGTAAGACCTGGCTCGCCCTGACCTGGGCCAATCGCAACCTGCACCACTTCCCTGACGGGCAACTCTCGGTGGACCTGCGCGGTTTCAGCCCAGGCGAGCCGCGCCACCCCGCCGATGTGCTGGCCGACTTCCTCGCCGCCCTCGGCGTTGACCGCGATCACCAACCCGCAGACCTCGACGCCCGAGTCGCGCTGTACCGCACCCACACCAGCGGCAAGCGGATGCTCATCCTGCTCGACAACGCTGCCACCCCTGACCAAGTCGTCCCGCTGTTGCCCGGCGGCACCACTTGCACTGTCCTGATCACCAGCCGCGACCGGCTCCGTGGCCTCATTGCCCGTCATGGCGCCCGCCCCGTGCACGTCGACGTGCTGACCGACACCGAAGCCCGCACCCTGCTCAACACAGCCCTCGGGGACACCCGCCCCAGCGACGACACGATCGGACCGATCACCGAGCTCATCGGTCTGTGCGGCGGATTCCCGCTGGCGCTCGGCTTGATCACCGCTCGGGTACGGACCCACCCCGAACTGCTGGAGGACCTCGTCGCCGAACTGCGCGACCTCGGCCTCGACGCTCTGGACTCTGACGACCCCGAGTCCAGCCTGCCCACCGTCCTATCCTGGTCCCTGCGCCACCTCGCTGACGAGCAACGCACCTTGTTCGGGCTGCTGGGCATCGCCCCCGGCCCTGATGCCACCTTGCCGGCCGTCGTCTCCCTCGCGGCCCTGCCCCCGGCTCGTGCACGCAGGGCATTGTCCGCGCTAGAGGAGGCGTCTCTTGTCGAACGGCGTCCGGGCGATCGCTACTTCATGCACGATCTGGTCCGCGACTACGCCGCCACCGCCGCCCGCGAACTGCCCGACGACGTGCGGCAGTCGGCCCTAGTTCGAGTGACGGAATTCCATCTGCACACCGCCCACGCCGCCGACCGCCTCCTGAATCCCCACCGCCAGCCCGCGCAGCCCGAACCGCCCGCACCTGGCGTCCACCCGCAACCGCTGCCCAACGCCGCGGCCGCGATTGCCTGGCTGGAGGCCGAACACGCCACCCTCCTCGCCACCCAGCGCACCAGTGCCGTCCTCAACCGCTACCGCGCCGTCTGGCACCTCGCCTGGGCACTCGAAACGTTCCACTACCGGCGGGGACACCGGCGCGACGCGCTCTCCTCGTGGCAAGCCGCGCTGGACGCCGCCGCTCACCTAACCGATCCCGGCATCGGCAGCCGCACTTACCGATTCCTCGGCCGCGCGTATTCCCGACTGGGCCTGCACGAGGAAGCCACTCGATTCCTGGACCAGGCCCTCGAACTGGCCGTGTGCCACGACGACCTCACCGAACAGGCACACACCCACCGGGTCCTCGCGGCCGCCTGGGAGCTCCGGGGCGAGGACCAACAGGCCCTGAACCATGCCCGACACGCCCTCGCCCTCTATCGCACCCTCGGCCAATCGACAGGAGAAGCCGAGACGCTCAATCAGGTGGGCTGGTACTCCGCGCGCCTCGGCGACTTCGACACCGCTCGCGACCACTGCAGCGCCGCCCTCACCTTGCATCGAGACAGCCACAACTACACCGGCGAGGCAGCCACACTGGACAGCCTCGGGTTCATCGCCCACCGCACGGGCGAGCACCGACAGGCCCTCGACCACTACCACCAGGCCCTCACCTTGAGGCGCAGTCTCAGCCATACGTACCAAGTCGCGGACACCCTCGAGGGTGTCGGCCATCCGTACACCACCCTCGGACAACACGACCAGGCCCGGGCGGTATGGCGGGAGGCTTTGGACCTGTATCAGGAGCAAGGCCGCGACACCGACGCGCAGCGCGTCCAACGGAAACTCAACGAACTCGACGACCCGAATGCCGTGATGTAACCGTCTCTCAACTTGGGCCCGTCCTTAGGCCTGAGGGCTGAGAGCTATCTGTGGGCGTGTCAGGTCTTCTGCCGGATGGCAGTTGAGGAAGGTGACTGCGGGGGACGTGAGATGCCGACGGATCGTGAAGCCGCTGACGTACTGAGGCTGATACCTGCCGGAATCCGGAGGGCCCGACTGCCGTCTCGGGCTTCCACGAGCACGCCACCGAGGCGGCGGACCGCAACGCAGAACGCGGTGAGGCCTGCCGGGGCAGTGCGGGGATCAGCGGCGCAGGGTGAGGGGCAGCGCCTCCAAGCCGCGCAGCATCATCGTGTTGCGCCAGCGCAGGTCGCGCTCGTGGCAGGCCAGGGTCATTGCGGGGAAGCGGGTGAGGAGCGCGGTGAGTGCGATCTCGGTCTCCAGCTTGCCGAGCAGGGCGCCGAGGCAGCGGTGGATGCCGCCGCCGAAGGCGAGGTGGCCGGCGTCCTGGCGGTCGAGGATGAGGCGGTCAGGGTCTTTGAAGCGTGCCGGGTCGCGGTTGGCCGCGCCGAGGGACAGCAGCACGAACTCGTCCTGTGGGATCTCCACCCCGCCGACGTCCACCGGTTCGGTGGTGAAGCGGGTGGTGGCCATGCAGATGGGGGAGTCGTAGCGCAGGAACTCCTCGACGGCCCCGGGCATCCGGGTGAGATCGGCGCGCAGCCAGGCGGCCTGGCCGGGATCGCGCAGCAGCGCGAGGCAGGAGGTGCCCAGCAGGTTCACGGTGGTCTCATGCCCGCCGATCAGCAGCAGGGCGACCATGCCCACGATCTCGTCGTCCGTCAGCTCCCCGCGCTCGCGGGCCGCCAGCAGTTCGGTGAGCAGATCGGCGGGACGGTCATTGCGGCGGATACGCCGGTCGGCGATGGCCAGGACGTACGAGCCCATCTCCTGGACGGCTCGCTGGAACGCCGCGTGGTCGCCCTCCTGGGTGACGATGACGGTCGACCACTTCCGGTAGAGGTCGCGGTCCTCGGGCGGGAAGCCGAGCAGTTCGCAGACGACGAGGATCGGCAGCGGGAAGGCGAAGTCACGTATCAGGTCCACCGTGGCGGTGGTGGTGCGGGTCGTGTGGTGCGCGGCTGCCGCGTCCAGCCCGTCGAGGAGTTCGAGGGTGATGCGCTCGACCATCGGCCGCATCGCCTCGACCCGCTTGCGGCTGAACGCCGCCTGGACCACGCGGCGCAGGCGGGTGTGGTCGGGCGGATCGCTGCTGAGCATATGGGTGATGTCGGTGCCCAGGTTGACGCCCTCGACCTGGCTGTCGGCCAGGGCCTGGGCGCGCCGCACATCCTGCGCGAGGCGGCGGTCGAAGAGCGCGGCCCGGACATCGGCGTAGCGCGGGATGATCCACAGCCGCAGGCCGCCGTCGCTGTGCAGCACGGAGACCGGGGCCGATTGCCGCATCCTGGCCAGGGTCGGGTACGGGTCGCTGAGGAACGTCGGCGGGTTCTGGCGCGGTTGCGTCGTCGTCTCGGGCTTGTACGGCCGGTGCTTCTGCGGCCGGGGACTGTTCGTCCGGGGTGCTGTCGTCGCTGCCGTAGCTGTGGTCATGTGTGTTTTCCTGTCCTCACCGGCACGGCCGGCGCCGTAGCGGGGTGCCGGGCGTGGCACCCCGCTACGGCGCTGCTTGGGCTCACTGCAGAGGCGACTTCTTCTCCGTGTTCTTCTTCGTGCGGGTGGTGCAGGCCCGCGCCGGGCCGTTCGGCCGGACCGGGACCGCCTTGTCCAGGGTGGCCGTGGTGTCCGGATGAATGATGAGCCCGCGCTCGCGCTCGGTGGCGCTGATGGGGTCGACGCGCAGTCCGTGACGCTTCATGGGGTTGCCCTTTCTTCGGTCTTTTCGGTGTGGTGGACGGGGTGGTGCGAGCCGGTCCGCACGCTGTCGCGGCGGTCGGCGGTTCTGGGGGAGGGGCGCAGCGTGTCGTCGGCGTAGCGCACCATGGCGGCCCAGGCGGCGGCGTATCCGGCTGGGTCACGGCTCACGTCGTGCCCGCCGCCGAGCCACCGGACGCGATGCGGGACGCCGCGGCGCCGCAGCGCGGCGAGATAGCGCTCGATCTGTTCCGGCGGGCACTTCTCGTCGTCCGCCGAGGCGGCGAGGAAGAGCGGGCCGCGTACGTGGCCCACATAGGTCATCGGGCAAGCCGCTCGATAGCGGTGGGGCACCTGCTCGGGGGTGCCGCCGAAGAGGCGGTCGTCGACCTCCCGCAGCGCCGGCGTCGTCGCCCGGTACGCCGCCGTGTAGTCGGCCACCGGGGCGACGGCCAGCCCCACGTCCCACAGCCGGGGCTGGACGCCCATCGCCAGCAGCGTCAGATAGCCGCCCCAGGAGTAGCCGCACAGGCCGATACGGCCCGGCTCCGAGACTCCCGCGTCGATGAGGTGGCCGCGCACCGCGGCGAGGTCTTCGAGCTGAGCGAGGCCGACCCGGTGGCCGAAGTCGTCCCGCCAGCGGGGGCCGTAGCCCGTCGAGCCGCGGTAGTTGGTGCGCACCACGGCGAATCCGGCCCGCACCAGGTCCTCGGTCCGCGCGTCATAGGCGTCCCGGTCGTGGGTGTGGGGCCCGCCGTGGACGAGGAAGACCGTCGGCCAGGAGCGGTGGCCCTCCCTGCGGCCGGGCGGGGTGGCCACAAAGCTGTGAATCTGCCCGTACGGCCGACGCGTCCACAGCTCGCGGCGCGAGGATCCGGTCGTTCCGCCGGGCGCCGTGCCGCGTGACGCCGTCATGGAGCGGCCGAAGTGGCCGGAGCGGTCGGGACGGTCGAGGGGTTCCCGGTGCCCCGCACTTTCCGAGCCTTCCGCGCTTTCCGGGTGGCAGATCAGTGGCCGGGGCGGTTCGCCGTCGCGGCTCCACAGGCAGTGGACCGTGCGGTCGGGTGCGCAGGAGAAGTCGATGATCGTGCCCTCGGGCGTGGGAAGCACCGTCGTCGTGCCGCAGTCGAGGTCGGCGCGGAGCAGGCGGCTGCGGCCCGCCCGGTCCTGCTGGACCAGCGCCGTGCGGCCGGGCCCGTACCAGCAGGCGGTGATCTCCGTATCGAAGTCGAGGTCGGAGCCGGGACCGTGTGTACGGATGCCGTCGCCCTGCCGCCAGAAGGCCAGGGTGTAACGGCCCGCGCGTTCGAGGACGAGCAGCAGTTCCGGCCGTGTGGTGGTGAGTTCCGGCCGTGCGGTGGTGAGGTCCGGGCGGAAGCCCAGCGCCCACACCGCGCCGTCGTCGCCGTCCCCCGCTGTGCCGGGGATGGCGTCCACGAGGGCGCCGGAGGCCGGTGACCACAGCCGGACCGCGGCCGGTCCGGCCGCGTACCCCGCGGTGGCCAGCAGCCGACCGCCTGGGGCCAGGCCCACCACTGCCGCATAGCCGGGCTCCTCGGCCACCAGGCGGGCACGCTCGCCCGGCCGGCCGAGGTAGAACCGCGAGCGGTCCGCGACCCCGACGCCGACGGCAGCGAGACCGCTGCGGGGGTCGAAGGCCAGGCCGTGCATCCGCCCGGCGGGTACGCCGTCGAGCGCCGGGCGCGGGTGCCCGCCCTCGAACGGCCCGCGCAGCCAGCGGCCTTGACCGCCGGGAGCGGCGTCGAACCACCACAGGCCGTGGCCGTCCGGCTCGATGGCGGCGGTCTCCACACCCAGCGGTGCGGTGGTCGCCTGGCGGCGCTGACCTGTCGTCAGATCCCAGGCCACGATCTGCGGGAGACCGTCCACATACCGCGTCTCGACCGCTCGCTGTCCGTCGCGGGCGGCGAAGGACGGGACGTGCACCGCCGTTCCGATACTGCCGCTCATCGCCGTCCCTCCCTTCGTTGGTGTCCGCTTGTGCCGCCGGTTGTCTTGGCTGTGGTGGGCTCCGACGGCCATCACACTGCCGGACGGGCGGGCGGCGTGGCAGGGAAGAAAGCGCAGCACCACCGGCTGTGAGCCACTGCCGGTCCTTCCCTGGCACCGGACGGTGGGCGGGCGACAGGGTGCGGGGGCGACCACATGGTCCGGACCCACCGAGGAGAAAGGGGCGATGCGATGACGTTCGCGGTGACCCGGCCCGGCGCAGCCCCCGTCCCGCCCGGCGGAGCGCCGAACGGCACAGCCGGTGGCAGGCCGAGCCGTGCGCTGACGGCGGTCTATGTCGCGGGCGCGGTGACGGCGTTGGGCACTCAGATGACCATGCTCGTGCTGCCGTGGCTGGTGCTGGAGACCACCGGTTCGGCCACCCGGGCGGGCGTGGTCTTCGCGGCCCAGGTGCTGCCCATGGCGTTGCTCGGCTTCGCGGGCGGGGAGGTCATTCAGCGCCTTGGCGCCCGCCGGACCATGGTCGTCTCCGATCTCGCCCGCGCTCCGGTGGTGGCGCTGATCCCGCTGTTGCAGACCCTGGGCGCGCTCAATCTGGCCGTGCTCGTGGCGATCGTCGTGGCGCTGGGGGCGCTGGCCGTTCCGTACCACGCGGCACAGCGGGTGTTGGCGATGGAACTGCTGAGCCCGCACGTCCGCTCTCTGGCCCGCGCCAACAGCGCGCTGGCAGGTGTGCAGAACGGTTCGGCGTTCGTCGGACCGGCGCTCGCGGGCGCGCTGATCCCGCTGGTGGGGACCACATCGGTGGTGTGGCTGGACGTGGCCTCGTTCGCCTTCTCCGGGTTGCTGCTTCTGTGCCGTGTCCCGGCAGGGGGTGGCGGGGCCAAAGGGTCCGCGGCCGGGCCCCGCGGCCTGTGGGCGGGGGTGCGGCATCTGCGCGACGACTGGTTCCTGAGCCGGGCGATGCTGTCCACCGTGGTGTTCGGGCTGATGCTGCGAACCCTGATGATCACCATGCCGGTGCTGGCGTTCACCCGGTTCGAGGGGGACGCCAGGATCGGCGGCCTGCTGATCGGCGCCCATGGCGCCGGTGGCCTGGTGGGCTCGGTGGCCGCCTATGTGCTGGCGGCACGCATCGCCCCCGTACGACTCGCCTGTACGGCCCTGGTCTGCGTCGCTCTGCCCCTGTGGGCGCTCCTGGTGCCCGTGCCGGCCGGCGTGCTCGTCGTCGCCGTCGGTCTGTCATCGGCCGCCGGGCCCTTGGCGAACGCGCCGCTGATGGGCCTGCTCTCCGCCCGGCTGCCGGACGGCTTCGGGCCCAAGGTGTTGCAGGCCGTGGTCACGATCAGCACCCTGGCCGGGCCGCTGGGATTCCTGGTCGCGGGCGCCGTGCTGGACCGGGCCGGTGTCGCGGCGACCCTGTGCGGCGTCGCCGCGCTCGCGACGTTCGGCAGCGGCAACCTGATCCTGGCCCTGCGCCGCCTCCAGGCCACCGGAGTCCCGGACTGACCTGGCCTTCCGAGAAGACCCCGGTGACCGAGGGGCACGCGGCGGCGGAGTTCACCGGAAATCCCTGACGCCGATCTCACCAAGGCGCGACTTGGTGAGATCGACCTTGCAGGGATCCGTTGGGGCGATCCTCTGCCACGCCCTGCCCTCACGCTCACCAGACGCTTTCTGCGCCCGGCGGCCCGACTCCTGCCGGCTGGTGATCCCAACTCACGGTGCACGGTGGCGAAGACGCCCCCACCTCCTGGGTCCGCCCGAGAGGGCGGTATGCGAACCAACCCCTGCTCCGGGGTGCGGCCCGGGCTGAGCCACCGGTCGTGGTGGCGTGCTTGACATCACTGCGCCGGGCGGCGGAGCGCGGCATGGGGGAGGGGTGGCAGGGCATGCGAGGCGATGGAAGTGGGCTGGCCGCGCTGTTTCGGGGCCGCCCGTCGACGTCAGAGCCTTCGAGGAGTGAGGAGGAGTGAGAAGGTGAAGGGCTTTCGCAGCTTCATCCTGCGCGGCAACGTGGTCGACCTGGCCGTGGGCATCGTCATCGGGGCAGCGTTCACCGCTGTGGTGAACGGCTTCGTCAGTGCCTTTTTGACACCGCTGGTCGGGCTGGCCACCGGTGCCACCGGCGACATGAGCCGTAAGACCTTCACCGTGGGCGCCATCGAATTCCCCTACGGCGCGTTCGTCAACGCGGCGATCAGCTTTCTCCTGCTCGCCAGCGCCCTGTACTTCCTGGTCGTGCTCCCGATCAACAAGCTCCACGAACGCCTGGCCCCGCACCAGGACGTCCAGGCCCCCAAACGGGACTGTCCCGAATGCCTCAGCCCCGTACCCGCCCAGGCCCGACGCTGCGCCTCCTGCACGGTCCCTCTGCCTGCCCTGCCTGCTCAGGCCGGGGAGACGACCCAGCGCGCTGGATGAGCTGAGCCGACCTCTTCCGCGTCGGCGTCGGCTTCACCGCGGACGCTACGGAGACCGTGCCCGTCGACCAGCGGCATGCCCCGATGCGTTGCACCGGCTGTCCACATCGTCCGCAGGCCACCAGTCACAGAAATCGATGATCAGGACACCGTCAGGATTGCCGAGCCGCTCGGCGACGTACTGCCGCAGGTTGCCCCGGACCGCGTCAGCCTCCCAGGAGGCACCATTCAGGAGATGCTGGAAGCGGGCCGGTCCACGGTGACCTGCGTACTCAGCGAGTTGCCAGCCGTTCTTCCGTTCCACCGGTGCCAACAGACCACGCGTGTAGTCCCGCATCCGCCATCGCAGATCCACCCTCGAGAAGCGGCCCGTAACCCGCGCGAAGACGGACTCCAACTCCTCGGCCCACAAAGCGGCTTCATTTATCCCCGCCATGCTCAGAACGACGAAGCCGACCAGCTCAGGCAACGATTGTGACTGGAGTACCAGAAGCTCCGGCACCAGAAATCCCTCGACGTCGACCAGTTCGACGCCTGCGGCGCGCACGTCATCCCCGTCCTCGGCTGGACCGCGGGGAGGACAGGGGTCGGGGGGCGCTGCCGACTGAAAGGTCGGTGAAAGGTGCCGGGCGGACGATTGCCGCGCACCCTCACCCGATCCAGCGAAGGGAAGTGACCATGGAGCGCAACGAGCACGCCCGGCCCCTCGACACACCGTCCGAGCGAGTTGAGACGAGTCCTGCGGAGTCGGCCGAGTTCATCGAGATCCGGCTGCTGGACAAGATCGAGACGATCGAGAACAAGGCCGTCTCGCGGTAGTGGTCCGCGTGCCGACGGTCTCGCCCGTCGGCACGCCCTTCCCGAGGGGAGCGGCATGAAGTTGCCACGCGTCAAGCCGGAACACGCGCCGCAGCGCTTCGCGGACGGCACCGTCCGGATCGGCGGGGCCGTGTACGGAATGGCGGCGGAGATCCGGGATCCTGGCGCCTGGGTGTGGGACGCCCTGACGCGGATGGACGGCGTCACGCCCGCCGAGGAGGTGGCACGGGCGCTCCTCGGAACATATCCGGATCTGGGCGAGCACGGCGTGCGTGTCGTGCTGGACAGTCTGTTCCGTTCCGGCTACGTCGAGGACGTGGCCGCGTGCGACACGACAGGGCTGTCGGATCAGGAGCGGGAACGGTACAGCCGGAACCACTCGTACTTCCGTCGCGTGGACCTGCGTCCCGGAACCGACTCCTGGGAACCTCAGCGCCGCCTGAAGAGCGCCCGCGTCGTGGTCCTGGGGCTCGGCGGCACCGGGAGCCACGCGTCCTGGGCGCTCGCCGCCACCGGTGTGGGGCGCATCCATCTGGTCGACCACGACGTCGTCGAGGAGTCCAACCTCACGCGCCAGGCGCTCTACACGGAAGGCGACCTGGGTCGGCTCAAGGCCGAAGTAGCCGGCGAGCGCCTGCGGTCCGTCAACTCCGCCGCCGAGTTCACCTGGGCCGCGCGCAAGGTGGACACCGAGGACGCCTTGCGCGAACTCGCCGAGGACTGCGATGTCTTCGCGCTGTGCGCGGACGAACCCCGCAACGACCAAATCGCGAAGATGGTCAGCCGGGTGTGCGCCGCCTCCCGGACACCGTGGGTGTCCGCCGGGTACAGCGGCCCTCTCACCACTGTGGGCGTGTACGGTCCGGACGGACCGTGCTACGAATGCGTCGGCGCCGGTGAGGAGGCGAAGCTCAAGCCCGGCTGGACGCCCGACATCGGGGGCCTCGGCGTGCTGGCCGGCACCGCGGGGATCTCCGGCCACCTCCTTGCGCACGAAGCCGTCGGCCTCATCACCGGCGTCTCCCGGCTCCGCCCGGGATATGTGCGCGGGGTGAACCTGATCGCCCCCGACCACCTCGTGTACGTTCGGCACCCCGCACGGCCCGACTGCCGGATCTGCCACCCGTGACCGGTACACAGGCACCCCCGCAGGTCCGTGTCACGCTTCACGCGCTGGAGTTCCGCCAGGACCGCGACGAGTGGATCGTGGGGCGCCAGGGCCACGACCGGATCGTCGCCCTGCCGCCGGTCGGCGTGGACGCGCTGCGGCTGCTGGAGGCCGGCCACACCGTCGGTGAGACGCAGGAACGGCTGCGTGCGGACACCGGGCGACTGATCGACGTCGGCTCGTTCGTGGAAGGGCTCACCGCAGCCGGCCTCGTGGCCACCGTCGGGGACCGCTCCTACCCGGCCGCACCTCTTCAGCAGCCACACCCCTGGCTCGACGGCGGACGCTTCCGCTGGACGCTGCACCCAGCCGTGCATGCCGCGGCGCTGACCGTACCGGTGCTGGGAGCGGCCGTGCTCCTGCTCAGCAGCCGGCCGCTGCCGTCCTTCGGCGGACTGCTGTGGTCCCCGTACGGTTCGGTGAACCTGCTCGTGCAGTCGGCTGTCACCTGGTGTCTGATCGCCCTCCACGAACTCGCGCACCTGCTGACCGCGCGGGCCGCGGGCGTCTCGGCCCGCGTCCGGCTCGGCACCCGGCTGCAGTTCCTCGTGGCCCAGACCGAGGCCTCCGGCATCTGGTTGAAGGGACGGCGGGAGCGCCTGACCGTCTACCTGGCGGGTCTCGCCTGCAACGGGGTGATCTGCGGCGCCTGCCTGCTGGCCATGGGACTCGGGGCGCGGTCGTTCCTGATGGACGTGATCGTGATGACGCTGGTGCTCTCCTTCGCGAACCAGTGCATGATCTTCATGCGGACGGACGTCTACTTCGTGCTCCAGGACCTATCCGGCTGCCGCGACCTGTACGGCGACGCCGGTCGCTACCTGCGTCACCTCGCGAGGCGCGCGGGTCGCAGGCTGGGGGACGATCCGCTGCGCGCCCTCCGTCCCGCCGAACGGTCCGTCGTCCGGGCGTACGCCCTCTTCGCCTCCGTGGGCTCCGCGGTCTGCGTCTACTTCGGCCTGCGCGTGCTCCTCGACGTCACAGTGCCCCTGCTGAGGCGGTCGGCGACCCGGCTGACGAGCCCAGAAGACATGGTCTTGTGGCTCGACAGCGCGGTGACGCTCTCGCTCCTCGTGGCCCTGCAGGTGCTGTGGGCGCGCATGTGGTGGGGGAGCCACGGGCCACGCGTGCGGGCGCTGGCGCGCAAGGCGGCCGGAAAGCGCACCTGACCACGGAGGGTGCACAGACCGTCGTCCATTGACGATTCGTAGACCGCTGGTCTACGTTCCGGCGAATGATCTCCGATGGCGTTCGCTTCCGGCTCCTCGGACCGTTCGAGGCAGTGGTCGACGGACGGATCGTCGAACTGACCGCACGTCAACGTGCGTTATGCACCCTCCTGCTGCTCGATGCCGGTCGCACGGTCTCGGTCGACCGGATCGTCGACCAGCTCTGGGAGGACCGGCCCCCTCAGTCCGGCGCCGCTCGTGTGCGGGCCCTGGTCACCGAGGTGCGGCGCGCGCTCGACGATGCGGGCCGGACGGTGCTCACGACCAGGAGCCCCGGCTACGCTCTGTGCGTCGGCAGCGACGGCGTCGACGTGTCCGGGTTCGAGGAGTCGGTGCGGCGCGGCAACGACGCTGAAGCGCGTCGGGACTGGGCCGCCGCGGCAGCTTCCTACCGTGACGCCCTCGCGCTGTGGCGCGGGGATCCGATATCGGACCTGTCCACGGTCGCCGCGGCCGTGGAGCGCCGCCGATTGGAGGAGCTGAGGCTCGGCGCCCTGGAAGGTGCGGCCTCGGCCGAGATCGAGGAGGGGGAGCATCGGCAGGCCGTCGCCCGGCTCCTCCGGATCACCGCGGAGCATCCGCTGCGCGAACGCCCGCACGCCCTGCTCATGCGCGCGCTCCAGCGTGACGGTCGCGTGGCCGAGGCTCTCGACGTCTACGCGGCACTGCGCCGCAGGACGGTGGACGAACTCGGGGTCGAGCCCTCCGCCGAACTCAAAGCCCTGCACCTCAGCCTGCTGGGCGCGGATGACCGCTTGCAGGAGGTGACCGCGCCCGCCGGGCCCGCGGAGCGTGTCATACCCCGGCAACTTCCCACGCCGCCTCGGCACTTCGTCGCCCGGGAAGCCGAGCTGGAACGGCTGGAGACCTACCGGCGCGAAGGGGAGCCTCTCGTCCTGATCGTCGGTCCGGCCGGGATCGGCAAGAGCGCCCTGGCGCTCCACTGGACCGGCCGCACCGCTCCCCAGTTCCCGGACGGCCAGCTGTTCCTGGACATGCGAGGCTTCGACGACGCCGAACCCATGACGCCGGAGGAAGCCCTTCCGGTGCTGCTGCAAGGACTCGGCTGCGCTCCCCGGGACATTCCCCTCGGGCTGGCCGCGCAGACCGCCCTCTATCGCACTCAGCTGGCCGGCCGTCGTGTCCTCGTCGTCCTCGACGACGTGGCGGACCCCTCCTATGTGACGCCCCTGCTGCCCACGTCCGCCGGTTCCCTGGCGGTGGTGACCAGCCGGAGCAAACTGGGCGCCCTGGTCACTCTGGCCGGGGCCCGCAGGATCACCTGCGGTCTGCTCGAAGCGCCCGATGCGCTGCGGCTGCTGGGATCGGCGGCTGCGGCGGAGGCGGTGGCCGCGGAACCGGAGGCCGCCCGCCGCCTCGTGGACCTCTGCGACGGGCTGCCCCTTGCCCTCTGTATCGCCCGCTCCTGGCTCGACAGCGGACGTCCCGGTGAGCTCGGTGCCTATGTCGACGAGCTCACCGGCATCGGACGGCTCGCTCGACTGCACGCGGACCACGACGCCGGCGTGGCCGTCCGGGCGGCGCTCGACCTCTCGTACAACAGCCTCGCCGACGAGCCCCGGCGAATCTTCCGCGCGCTCGGCCTGCTGCCGGGCACAGGCCGGTCCGCGGCGGCCGCCGGAGCGGCGGTCGGCATCGACGCGGGGCACGCCAGGGAGCTGCTGCGACGCGCCGAAGGCGTGCACCTGGTCCAGGACCAGGGCGGCGGACGTTGGTCCTGGCACGACCTCGTGCACGAGTACGCCGGGGCGCGGGCGCGCCAGGAGGACGACGAAGAGAGCAGAAAGGCCGCCCTGGAGCGCATCCTTGCCCACTATCTGCACAGCGTCGTCGCCGCGGCGCGGATCTCCGGCTACTACCTGCCCCGGCTGGAACTACCGCAGATCGCGGGGGCCGGGCCCCGGGAGTTCGGCACCCGGGAGGAGGCCGCCGCTTGGTTCGGGGCCGAATGGGACGACCTCGCGGCGGCCGTCCACCACGCGGCCGAGCACGGTCCGGCCCACTACGCCTGGCGCTTGGTGGACGCCCTGCAGGACCTGTTCCACCACGGGCGCCCGCTCGCGGACTGGACACGGCTGGCCAGCGTGGCGCGGAGCGCGGCCGAACGGTCCGGCGACGAGATCGGGCAGGCCTGCATGTCCCTTTCGCTCGGGCACGCCAGATGGCGCAACGGCGAACTGCGCGAGGCGATGGCCGAGTACGAGCGTGCCACCGCGGCCGCCCGGCGCGCGCGGTGGACGCACGGAGAGGCCATCAGTCTCCAGGGAAAGGGAGTCTCCCTGAAGGTGCTGGGCCGGCCGCGGGAGGCCCTGCCCTGTTACGAGCAGGCGATCGCGCTCTACCGCTCGCTCGGTGACACGGCCAGCGAGGCGGTCATGATGATGAACATGGCCTCGCTGAACATCGCGCTCGGCCGCCTCGGCGAGGCCGACTCGGCGGCGACCAGCGCGCTCGACATGACGACGAAGCAGTGGCATCTGCGTTCGGTCGCCCTCGTGTCGCTGGCCCGGATCCGGCAGAGCGAGGGCCGGCTCGACGCGGCCCTGCCGCTCCTGCGCGAATCGCTGCTGCTGGCGCGGGAATCTGATTTCCCTTACGCGGAGGCGCTGACCCTGGAGGCCCTGGGTCGAGTGCACGCCGACGCGGGCCGGGACCGGGCGGCACGGCTGACGCTCACGGACGCCCTGGCGACCGCCCGCCTTGCGGAGAACCGCAACTGCCAGGTCGACTGCCTCGTCGAACTGGGCCACCTCGCGCTGCGCGCCGGGCTCCGTGACGAGGCGTGCCGCCTGCTCGACCGGGCCGGGGACCTGACCGACGCGGCTGGGTACCCTTCGGGCGCCGTCGGACTGCTCTTCACCCGGGCCACGCTACTCGGGGCCCAGGGCGACATCGACGAGGCGCTGTCCTTGCTGGAGCGCGCCGTCCGCCTCGCGGAGGGAACCGACGTGCTCAGCCTGCCCCGGCTGCACGGTGCCTTGTCCGCGCTGTTGTTGGCGCGCGGCGACGCTGCGGCGGCGATCCGCGCGGCCGAGCAGGCGACGGCGCTCGCACGGGGCACCGGGCAGTCTCTGTGGCTCGCGCGCGCCTGCCTCGGCCTCGCCGAGGCGCTGGAAGCGGCCGGTCGGGAGGCCCCGGCCGGAGCCGCCCGCGGGGAGGCGCGGGATCTGTTCGACCAGGTCGGCACGCCGCCGACACACCGCTCCGCCGTCTCCTGGCGCGCGGCGGCCGACCAGGCGCCCGCCCCAACGGACGCCTGGCGCGTGGATGTCCCGGAACCCGCGGTGGCCGGCCGGTCGCGCACGGTCCGGGATCCGGCGGACTACTTCGCCGGCACGGACGCGTAGGCGAGGTCCCGGGCGGCCTCCTCCCCGCACAGCAGCCGTTCGTGCAGACGGCGCAGTTCGGCTCCGGGTTCGCAGCCGAGAGCGTTGACGATGCGATCGCGCAGCTGCCGGTAGAGCCCGAGGGCCTCGCTCTGGCAGCCCCCGTGGGCGAGCGCCAGCATCAGCAGTCCGGTCAACCGCTCGTCGAACGGGTCCTCGGCCACGCACCGGTACAGCGCGGGCACATGGTCCGCCGCGCGGCCCGAACGGAGCGCCACCTGGAGGGCACCGGCCAGAGCCTCCCGGTACTCGTGGCGCAGCGCGACCCGCACCGTGTCAGCCCAGCCGGTGCGGACGTCGGAGAGCGGCTCCCCGCGCCACAGTGCCAGCGCCTCGTCGTACAGGAACGTCGCACGCTCGTCGGAGCCGAGACGGGTGCTCTCCTCAGCCCGCCGCACCAGCGCCCGGAATCTGGCGACGTCGACGCGCTCTTCGCCCACTTCCAGGAAGTACCCTCCGCCCCTGCGAATCACGTGCTCCCCCCAGGAACCGAGCGCCTTGCGCAGCCTCGTGGCGACGATGTACAGCGAGTCCCGCGGGTTCTTCGGCTCCGCTCGCTCCTGCCAGACCCGGTCGATGGCCACCTCGTCAGGCACGAACCGTCCGGGGGTCCAGGCCAGCACCGCCAGAAGCAGCCCGGCGCCGCCCGGGACACGGATCGCCCTGCGGTCCGGGGTGTGTGTCTCGACGCAGCCCAGAAGTTGCACGTTCATGTGGTTCCCCGTCGCCTCGATGATCGGTCGGCGACCACTGTGGTTCTCGGGCGCTCGGATCTCGCATGGAACCCGCATGGCCGGTGTCCGGCTGCTCACCCGCCGATCTCCACCCCTTTGGCCCGCAGGCCGTGCAGGGCACGGTCCACCGCCTCCACGGAGTACCCGAGACGCTCCGCGAGAGCGGTGACTGCTGTCGTGCCGTCGCATGCGGTGAGCAGCGCGTACACGCCTGCGGAGACCTGCATCGGTCTGATGCCGCCGCCCGCCCCGGGGAGCAGCACGAAACGAGTCGGTACGTCCCGCAGTTCATCGAACGGCGCTCCCGCGATGAGCCTGCGGCGCACCTCCGCCACTGGACAGCCGAACTCCGCCAGGACCGCGCCCCCTCCGAGGAGCGGACCACGCGGGGAGCCCGGCACGGCGGAACGGGGGCGGCTGCGGATCTCGAAACCGAGAGCCTCGTAGCGCACGACGTCGGCCACCAGCCGGCGGTCCGCGTCGGCGGCGGTCTCGGCGGCGAGTGCGCCGAGGCGGTGCGCGGTCCGCACGATGCCTCGCGGCGTCGTCATGTCGGCGGACGCCAGGACCCGCGTCAGGATGGTGTCGTCGTCCCGCACCCGGCGGCAGAGCCGCATCGTGCCCGGCAGGGCGCCCTCCGCATTGGTGAGGCGCTTCCACCGGGTCAGCACGGCGGTCAGGTGCAGCCGGGGTGCGTCGTCCCGGCAGAGCCGGCGCACCTCCTCCACGGGCACACCGAAGCGACGGGCATACTCCTCCGGCGCCGCGGCGGCCTCCTCGCGGGCCGCGCCGTCCGTCAGGAGGTGCGCGAGCAGCGTCTGCACGCCCGCCGCACTCACCGCGTCGCTCCCGCCGCCCACACTGCGGACGTACGGCGCAGCTCGGCCAGGATCTCCGCGAAGTCCTCCGGGAAGTTCTCGTCGCGCTCCAGCAGGACGCCCTTGAGGTCCGCCCGGTCGCGCACGTACGCCAGCAGGGCCAGCACCTGGTCGTTCACGGGGGCGTCGTGCCGATCCAGCTCCATCCACCCGTCCCGGTCCGCGGGCGTGCTGCCGGCCACGTGGATCTGGACCACCCGGTCCAACGGCACGGCGTCGAGGAACTCGTACGGGTCGAAGCCGAAGTTGCGTGCGTTGATGTCCACGTTGCTCAGGTCGAGCAGCAGCCCGCAGTCGCAGTGTTCCAGGATCTCCCGGAGCATCTCGGCTTCGCTCAGCTCGCCGCTCGGATCCACGTACGAGGCGATGTTTTCCAGCAGGAACGGGCGTCCGAGGATGTCCTGAACGTGCTGTGCCTTCTGCGCGATCCGCCGCGCGTGCTTCCGCGTGCGGACCACTGGCGTCAGATTGCCGAGGTGGACGCCCGCCTCGCGGGTGAAGCAGAGATGGTCGCTGACCCAGGGGGCGTCCACGCAGTCGGCCACCTCCGCCACCGCTCGCAGGTAATCAGGGTCCACCTCGTCCGTCGAACCGATCGACAGCTCCAGACTGTGTGGCACGATCGGGAAAACCTCGGCCAGAGCGCGCAGTTCGCGCTGCGCGGCCGGTGCGTCGAGGTAGAAGTCGGTGATCACCTCCAGCCAGGCGATGTCCGCCCGGTGCTCCATGATCCGGTCGTGGAGTTCGGGCCGGTATCCCAGGCCGGTGCCCAGGTTCGGCAGCGGGACTGCGGAGGTCCGGCTCATGCGGGTGCGCCTTCCATGGGGGTCTTCACGTTCTGGGCTTCGACCAGGGCCGCATAGGCCCCGGCGCGGGTGACCAGCTCGTCCGCAGACCCCTGTTCGGCGATCCGGCCGGCGTCCATGACCACGACGCGGTCGGTGGGGTCGAGCCGGGGAATGCGATGGCAGATCACCACCAGCGTCCGGTCGTCCCGTACGGTGCGCAGCCTGTCCATGACGCGCTGGGCCGTCAGGCCGTCCAGGGCGCTGGTGGCCTCGTCGAGAATCAGAACGCGTCCTCCGCACAGCAGTGCCCGCGCGATGGACAGGCGCTGCCGTTCGCCGCCCGAGAGCCGGTACCCGCCCTGGCCGATCCGGGTGTCGAGTCCGAGCGGCAGCCTGTCGACCAGGTCCTCGAGGCACGCCGCACGGAGGGCCTCCGCCATCTCCGGCTCCGACACGGTCTCGCGGGCGAATGCGAGGTTCTCCCTGATCGAGCCGCTGAAGAAGGTGGTGTGCTGCGGGACGAGCGTGACATGTTCGGGAAGAGCCCGTGCCGGCACCGGGGTCCCGCCGAGCGAGAGGGTTCCGGACCCGGCGTCGATGAGCCCGGCCAGCACCATGGCCAGGGTGCTCTTCCCCGACCCGGTCGCCCCCAGAATGATGTTCACCGTTCCGGGCTCGATGTCGAGGTCGACGGAGTCGAGGGCGGGGCGGTCGGCGCCGGGGTACCGGTGGTGCAGTTCGAGGGCTTCGAGTCCGACCGCCGGTGCGACCGCCTTCGTCGTGGAGACAGGGGTGGGGCAAGGCAGCCCGGTGTACTCCATGACCCGGTCGAACATGGCCATCGAGGACTGGATGCCGGCGCTCAGCGACAGCAGCGTCATCATCGGGTCCGCGAGCCGCATCTGCAGCAGGACGAGAGCCATCACCATGCCGACGGAGAGGTCCTGCAGCAGCGTTCCGCTCAACAGGTAGATGATCGGTGGGATGGCACTGAAGCAGAACCCGATGAACGTCTGCGTCCGTGCGCCTACGACACGTTGCCGCACGGTGACCTTGCGAATGTCCTCGCAGATCTCCAGGTACTGGCCGCGCTGACGCTCGGATCCGGCCAGCGTCCGCCCGAGGATGACGCCATGAAGGGACAGGGTGTCGGCCACCTTCCCCGTCAACTCGGTGAGCCTCTGCTGTCGTTCGCGGGCGAGACCCCTGCGCACTGCGGCGAACTGGTTGTTCAGCAGCGCCAGCAGGACGGTCAGGCTCAGGGAGATCAACGCCAGCGGCCACGACACGTACACCATCACGGCCGCAGCGGTGAGCCCGCTCGTGAACGCGGCGACCGCCGATCGCAGGGTCTGGCTGATGAAACGGTCGACCCCGTTCAGGTCACTGACGAGCCGGGTCTGGAGTTCGCTCGGCGCATGGCCGGTGAAGAAGCCGAGCGGTCGGCCCTGGGTCTTGTCGAACACCTCCTTGCGCAGATCCGCCACCAGTCGCTGGCTCAGCCAGCTCGAGAGGGCCGCCTCGCCGACGCTGAGCGCACTGGTCAGGGCGGCGCTTACGAGCAGGACCGCACAGAGTGCGAAGAGCAGACCGGTGTCCTGACGCGGTAGTGCGGTGTCCACGAGGATGATGACGCAGATCGGGCCGGCCGCGCCGAGCGTCACCCGGAGCACCACCATGAGCAGGATGGCGGCGGTCTGCCACCGCCAGGGGCGGAGTCGTGATCCGAGGAATCGCATGACCTCCGACGCGGTCGAGGACCGGTACACGTCCTGGTCGTCACCGGGCTGTGTGTCGCTCGCGCTCATCCGCCGACACCCCCGGCCGGCTGTCCGTCCGTCCCTCGGCCGAGGGCGACCGTGAAGAGGTGGCACAAGCGCCGGTCCCGTCGCTGCAGGGCGGCGTTCACCCGGTAGTGCGGCAGTCCGTAGACGGAACAGTCGAGTCCATGGGTTCGCGCGGCCAGCCAGACGGCCTGGCCGAGTGCGCCCGCGTAGGTGAGTAGCCCTCCGTACGCACGGGCCGGCGCTTGCCCGACCGCGGCGCAGAGGAAGAGCAGCACGGGGGCGTCAACGTAGTCCTCAACGCAGTCGACGGGTATGTCCCCGAGCGGCTCGCTGTCGCCCCACGCGTAGAGCGCCGGGGCCGTTTTGGAGACTCGACGGGCGGCGACGAACATCGAGATCCCCCGGTCCGTCGCCTGGGGTGCCGCCGTGACGGCACGAGCCAGCACCGCGTCCACGAGCCAGGAGGGCAGGTGCTCCCCGGAGAACTCGCGTACGGACCGCCGTCCTCGCTGCACCTCTTCGAGCGGCAGGAGACGGCCCGTCCCGGCGGCGAGAACGGCAGGCGGGCGGCGGCCCATCCCCGCGGGTACGGCGGCTCTCGTCCGTATCAGCTCGTCGACGCGGCCGCGGTGCGCGTCGTCCGCGATCAGAGGCATGTGTCGGCTCCGATTCCTCGATGGGCCCGGTGCAGCAGTGCCGCACCGGTGACGATCTGGTCCTCGTCGTGGAGACGGAGGACCTGGGCGGGTCGCTCGTCCCAGCACTCCGCCCAGGTTGTCTGCCTGCCCAGCCCCGTGGCGGTGGCGTCGAGCTGGGTTCGGGCGCATCCCGCGTCGAGATGGACGAGGCGGTGTGCGTGGGAGTACTTGACGGCGGCCCGCCCGAGAGCGGCGACGAGCACGATCACCGTCGCCGGCGTCCCGTCCGCCGCAAGATCGGTGCCTGCCAGCAGTTGTGCCGCCGGGACGGCGTCCGGGCGTACCGCGATCAGTGCGTGCGCCAGGTCGTCGTAGCGGAACAGCGTTCCCGGCAGCCCGGGAAAGCCGGGCTCGTGCAGCACGTACAGCTCGACGGAGCCCAGGTTTCCGCCGGTGGGCGTCCAGCGCTGCATCGGATCCCCGTCGCAGTCCCGTCGTCGGCCGCCCACCCGTCGCAACAGCTGGGACAGGAACGCCTCGTCCTCGAGGGCGGCCGGACGATCCGGCGCATCCTCTCCGAGCACGCCGTGCACGGTGTGCTCGGCCGAGGGGAGTGGTCGCGAGGGATGGGTCGTGAAGCGGGGGCGTTCGGCCGGCAGCGCTCTGTTGCGCGCATCCTCCTCCCTGCTGAAGGGTTGTCTGTCCTGGAGAAACGCGGGTGCCAGCCGGGTGAGCCATTCGTTGCGGAGCGCCAGCTCCGCCGCCTCCGGCGTGTCCTGCTCCGGTGAACCGAACCCGCAGTCAGGGCAGGCGGGGTAGGGGACGACGAGGTAGCGCTCGGCGGTGAGGTCCGGGAGCGAAATGCGCAAGACCTGGTTCACGAGTCTGCTGCCCGGCGCGCCCAGGATCCGGGACACGACCTCGGCGCAGGCCAGACCCGCGGCCAGTTCGCGCACGGCCGCGGACGGCGCCCCGGCCGGCCCGTCCCAGCCCATGTCCCGTCGGCTCCGGGCGAGGCAGTCGGCGCAGGTTCCGTAGCCGGGATACAGCCAGGGGCCTGCCTCGATGTGGTCCTGCGTGACGGTGAAAGGGAGCACGGGGACCCCGCTGCCGGTGAGAGACCGGACATCCTCGCTGATGAAGCGGATGCCTTCGGGTGTCTCCACGACGACAACCAGGTCGTGGTCCTGCCACGCCGGGGGCTCGTGCCCGGTCCCGTCGTCGCTGCTGAGGGGCCACGGGACTCGCCGGACCTCGGACACGCCGCTGCGGAGGAGATCCTGCACCATCCTGTCGGCCAGATCGTCCTCGGCGACTACGCACACGCGTGCCGCGCCCAGTACGTCGGCCATCTCGCCGACGCCCGCGTACACCCTGCCGTCCCTGAACCGTCCGTAGTGCGCGACGACTTCGTCCGGCAGCGCGTCCAGGGCGGGCGTACCGGCGGCTGGCTCCAGCAACCCGCAGCTGTCGAGTGCGGCGACGACCCGGTCGAACTGACCTCGCGGCGCCCCGAGTTCACGCACGATCTCCTCCTCCGTCCGGGTGCCGTCGAGGAGCGGAAGGATGCGCGGAACGACCTGCGTCGCGGTCTTGCCACGGAGCACCTGCCGACGCGGAGTGCCCGCGATGACGAGCCTTCCGTCCGCGGGGAGAGCCATGATGCCGGGGATGAGCTTGCGGTGGTACACCACGCGATCAGCCATGGTTCCTCTTCGTGAATCGTTCGGGAAGCAGCGCCCGCACGTCCAGCCGCGGCGGCGTCTCGCGGCAGCGGCGGCAAGCGTGTTCGGACACCACCCGGTCGCGGGAGAGCGACAGGTCGGGCAGCCGCACGGTGACGACGTGCCCGGCGGCCGGCCGCTGTAGCTGGTCGACGGCCAGGCCCCCGGCCACTCTGACGTGGAAGGGCAAATGGCCGGCCGGTCCCAGCTTCGGGTCGCGCTCGTAGGCGGCGCGTACGACACTGCTGCTGTTCCCGTGCGCGTCATGCTGCTGCTTCCGCCGGTCGAAGCAGCGGAAGCAGGGGCCCGCGCCCGGGAGGACCAGGGGACCTACCCGGAGCACCGCATGGTCCTGGACCACGGGAAGCCACGCCACGCCCGTGTCGTGAGCCAGACGATCGGCGCGCTCGCACACGGCGTGGTCCGCACGCCACAGGGCGGCGACCACGATGTCGGGTCGCCCCGCGAAGGCCTCGTCCAGCTCGGAGGTTGGGACGTTGTGCGAGGCGGGCAGGGCGGAGGCGACGACGTCGTTCACCCGGTGACCGAAGTCACCGACGGAGAACAGCGCGACCGTGCTCAGGCGAACGGCTGTGGCCATGGGTTCAACTCCTCTTCCGGCAGGACTCTGTGGCCCATGTGCTTCGGCGCCGTGAAGAGCCTGCTGTGCCCTCTGAACTGGGCCCGCGGGTCGACGCTCATCGGTTGGAGATCAGGAATCACGACGGTCACGGCGGTGAGGCCCGCTTCTCTTACGTCCTGGGTGGTCCGGTCGACGACCGCGACCTGCATCCCGGCCTGGGAAAGCCGGTCGACGAGGACGTCCAACGCTTCCACGGGGTCCTCGGGAAGCATCGGGGCCGCCGAGCGGGAAGCGCTTCTGCCCTGACCTTCGAGCAGAAAGTCGAAGGCGTGCGATCTGCTGCCGACGGCCATGAACCGGGCGGAGTCCACCACGTTCCCCGTGATTTCCTCGATGCTGTCCGCTGCCTCGCCGGCGTGGATCAGATCACCGAGGTTCATCGCTTCGAGCAGGGCGCTCTCGGCGGCCCCCGCCAGGGACCGTCCCGCACTGGCCGTCACGAATCTGGAGGCACGGGGGTCATGGTCGGCCGCGATCAGGCAGTAGACCGTGGGCACACCCAGCTCCGAGGTGGCGTCGAGCAGAACCGGTTCCATGAACCGGCCCTCGAACCAGGCGATCAGCTCTCGCGTTTCTTCGGTGAACTCGTCCTCGGCGACCGGACGAAGGGGCAGCCGCTGCAACCAGGTGACCGCCACGCTGTCGCGCTCGATCACCTCGAACGCCGCGCGCAGGACGGCCTCCACGGGATCGGTGTGCACCGCGTGCCCGGTCGAGATCCGATTGCAGAACCGTTCGGCGGGGACAGCGGGGGCCAAGGCGTAGTTGACCATGACGGCGGGTACCCAGAGCGGCTCGCCCTTGATCAGGTCCAGGCCGCGGACCCATCTGACATCCGCCTCTTCGTCGAACGGGGCCAGGGGCGCCTTCTCGTGGGCGTATTCCCCGGCCGAACAGCGGGGATACCGGTGCGGCTCCAGGCATTCCCCGGCCAGGTCCACCGCGCGCGCCCAGATCGGCTCCTCGTCGAACGGCGCCATACTGGCGTACCGCTCGGCCCCTTCGGCGATGGCCACGAGCTCCGCGTGCCCGGCCGACTCCAGTCTGACCCCCTTGCACAGCTCAGGGTCCTCGCACGCGGCAGCGACTCCGGCCAGGCCGCTGCCGATCACCGACAGGCAGCCGTACACGTTCCGATCCGAGACGCGCACCCGTGTTTCCTCGGTCCGCGCCACAATCCCGTACGGGGAGACGATGCGACGCAGCGCGGCCAGCGTCCCGTCCGTGCCCTGCCCACTCCGGCCCACTGCACTTCTTCCTTCCACCTCAAGCTCCACGACCTCATCCGAGATCGAGCACACCGGACCACCAGGACTCAGCCTGCGATGTGGTCCGGTGTGGCTCTCTCGGGGATCAGCTCCCCATACCGCGCCTAAGCGCCGTGGTTCACGGGCAGAGGCCGGCGGGGGTGCAGGAGTTGGTGGCACACGGGCCGGAGCACCCGCTGCACGGGATCCCCATGGGGACGAGCTCGCTCTCCTCGAACTCCTCGATCTCGAGGTCGAATTCCTCGGTCATCTCTGACTCCTCTTCCGTCGGTCGGTACGGCGGAGCGGACTTGCTCCTGAAGATCAGCATCGGGACCGGATCTGTCAGCGATCTGTCAGCGATCTGTCACGCCGTACCGAGGGATGTCGGTGCACAGGCCGCTCCCGTCCTTTGGAACACCGCAGCGGTGCCATTGCCGGGCTGCAGGCGCCCCGCGACATCAATTCGCGGAAAGCCGTCAGATCCGTGCCCGGCGCCCCGAACTCCTATCGCAAAGCCTTTTCGGCGTCTTCTGGTTCCTCGTGTCCCGGTCCGGCGGCGTAGGCCAGCGGGGGTGCGATGGCTTGGGCATCGGCTCCCTCGCCGACCCATAGCCCGATGAAGAGCGCGGCGGTAGCTTCCAGGAGTCCCGCTCGTTCGAGACCGCCGCCGGCCACAGGCTCGCAGCCGACATGCCGTACCAACTGGTGCACAAGAGCGAGAGCCGTTTCGTCGTCTCCGCAGACCGGAACGGCCAGTGGTCGCCCGTCGAAGACGGGCGGCGACATGCGCCACACGTCCTCGTGGCAGAGATTGAACGCCTTGACTACATGCGTTCCCGGTGCCGCCGCGGCCAGTTGCTGTGCAGCCGAGAGGCCGCCCTGTGTCAGTAGCAGGAAGCCCGGACCGACCGGGTTCGAGCAGCTGCCCGGTGAGCGGCGTGACGGGAACCCGTGACCTGTACCTGACGTTCAGCGGCGGCAGCGGCTTCTTGTTCAATGTCAACTGGTGGCAGTTCACCCGCGCCGCGGAACCGCACCGCGTTGACTTGCTCCTCGGGTTGAAGCCCGAGAGTTCCGTCCTTCCCGTCCGTGCTGTGCCACTACATGACACAGCACGGACGGGAATCCGTGGCTTCCTGCTTCATTGCCGCACGGTGAGGAACTCAACTCGCACCGCGCGGGGCTCCACTCGGACGCCGAGCCCGTCTGCGTCGTCGCCACCAGGGCTTTATGGGAAACCCGGCACGTTCTCAGTCGAGCAATACGTCCTGCTGACCACCCCGTCCGAGCTCGACCCTGAGATGCCCACCGACGCCGAGGCCGCCGTTGCCGCAGCCGCAGCCGCTCCCGTCCCCGTCCCTCGCCGCGATCGCGGTCACCCATCAGACGCCGGGGCGGTATCGGTCCGCGTGATCACGACGACTTCGTCGCGATCGGTCCAGCACCGTCGTTCGTTCTTGTCCGGGTTGATACGCACCCCGTGGTCGGGGACGGCCGTGGCGCGGTCGTGTCGGCGGTAGCCGATGGCGCATTCGCGGCGCTGCTGCGCCGCTGCGACGACCGTGGCGAAGGACGCGTCACAGCCGGGCAGAACGTAGGACGCCGCCGGTCGCAGGTGGATCTGACTGCCGGTGAGGGAGAAGAGTTCCTCGAACACGGCGGCCAGGTGCCGGTTCTGGGAGATCTGAGCCATCAGCAGGCCGATGAGTTTTCCGCTGATGATGACGTCGGCTCCGGGGCTGATGGGCGCGAGCATCCGGTTGCGGTCGTCGGTCATCTCGGTGACCACCGGCAGCTCCCGTCCGGTCTCCCGTTCCAGCATGTGCAGGACGAGGAGCGTGACGAGGGTCCGGTTGTCGGCCTCGTCGGGCCGCTGTCCCGGAACGGGGTCCGGGCCGAGCACGACGACGCTGTCGTACGAGTCGATCTCCAGGCACCGTAATGTCTCGGGTCGGGTGACGTCTCCGGGGCGGAAGGTCATGGTCAGACGGGGAGCGAAGTCTCTACCGGCGTCCCGTACTTGCTCGGCTGTCACCTCCTCCGGGTCCGCGACCACGGCGATGACCGAGCCGTGCACGGCGTACCGGCCGAACTGGTCGACGATGAGTGAGGCCCGCCGGTTCCAGCCGAGGATCAGGACCCGCTCGGGCCGGGCCTTCGCCGGCTGCCAGGGAGTCATGACCGACTCGTCGACGAGCCCGGAGCAGTCGCTGAGCCGCGCGGTGTCGTCGTCCCGTGTGATGACGATCAGCTGGTCGCCGGGGCCGAGCAGGGTCTGCGGCGGCGGGTTCAGCAAGGGCCTGCCGTCACGCAGCAGGCCCACCACGCTGGAGGCGGCGTAGGCCAGCAGCGTGTCGCCGAAGGAGCGGCCGGTCAGCGCCGGATCGGAGGTGAGGTAGAACTCGTCTCCCGCGAAGTCCAGGAGATCGCGGTACACCAGGGAGATTCCCGGACGGCGGGCGGACTGAACGATCAGCCGGGCGATGATCGCGTCGCTCTCCAGGACGGTGCCGTTGGTCCCCGCGGCGAGGGAGGCCGCCAGCCGGTACCGGTCATCTCTGACGGCGGCGGCGACGGGCGGCCCTTCCTCCCCGCCCAGTGCGGCCCGCAGCGCCAGCAGTGTCTTGACCACTTCCGGATCCGCTGACGGATCGTCGTGAGGCAGCACCAGCACGGCACTGGCCGCACCAGGGTTGGTCAGGGAGAGCAGATCGGGGTCGGTGGGAGAACCGCTGCGGCAGACCAGCCGGGTACGGCCGGTGGCGCCCACCTTGCTGCCGAGGGCCTCCTCCATCGTGGTCTTGTCCCGGTCGGCCAGTACGGCCACCGCGCCGTAGCGCTGATTGGCGTTGGCGGCCACCAGTTCGCTCACTACCGTGAACACCTGCTCGGACCAGCCCAGCACCACCGAGTGCCCCTGCTCGATGACGGTGGAACGGCCCCGCCGCAGTGCGGTGAGCCGCTCGGTCAGTCCGGTGGTGATCAGACCGACGAGGGTGGAGACGTACACCAGGGCGACCAGAGCGAGCAGGACCGACAGCAGCACGCGCAGGAGCGGGCCTGTCGTCCCACCGAGCCGCAGTGTCTCACCGCTGAGCCGCCAGACCGCTGCCAGCCTCCCGGAACGGGACGTGGGTGCATGCGGGTCCGTCCACACCAGCACGGCGCTCACCGGGAAGACGACGACGAGACAGCCCACGGCCAGCCAGCCGACGAGCGCGGAGGTGCCGCGTGTCAAAGTGGTGTCGAACCAGTAGCGTGCCTTGCCTTTGAGTGAAGTCCCTCGTCCCACGCCTGCCCCCTGTTCTGCCGGGAGTTCCGGCGGCGGCAGCCGTGCCGCTCCGGTTCGCCCCGCCCGTCCCCGCGCCCACCACGCACGGCCACGCGGCCATCTGGAAGTGTGCCGATGAGCTGGCTCGACACGCGGGTCACCGGCTGTCTTTCATCCCTTCGGGGATGTCGCCGAGGGGACCGCTCCGCAGGCATCCGGCTGCGCGTCACCGGTTTGACGCCGGAATCGCTCGTTCGGGGCAACGTCGCGGCCCAGTCGGGCGAGTCGGATCGGCCCGCCGTTACAAGTGGGTCATGACTGAAGATCACAAAGCTGGCGTGGCACGTTCAGGCCTGTCCAGGCGAAGCTTCACCACGGCGACGGGAACGGCAGCGGCGGCCACGGCACTGGCCAGTGGCACGCCCGCCACGGCCACGCCCGTACAGGCCGTCCCGGCCGCACCGGCGCCCACTCGGGGCGCGGACTTCGACAGGTGCCTGGCTGTGGCCCGGGCACTGCTGGTCGTGGACGACCACGACCGCCCCTTGGTCCCACACTACGAGCGCGTACTCAAGGAGGGACTGCCCACCGGGCGGGGTGCCGCCCCCAGGAAGGTCCTGGTCGTCGGAGCCGGCCCGGCGGGTCTGGTGACGGCGTTACTGCTGAAGCGGGCCGGTCATCACGTGACCGTTCTGGAGGCGAACGGCAACCGGGCGGGCGGACGCATCAAGACCTTCCGCCGTGGCGGCCACGAACGGGCGGCGCAGCCCTTCGCCGACCCCCGCCAGTACGCCGAGGCGGGTGCCATGCGCCTGCCCGGCAGCCATCCGCTGGTGATGGGTCTGATCGACCAACTGAGCCTGAAGAAGCGGCGTTTCCACTACGTCGACGTCGACGGTGACGGCCGGCCCGCCAACCGCACCTGGATCTACGTCAACGGTATCCGGATGCGGCGTGCGGAGTACGCCCGTGCGCCCCGCCGCATCAACCGGTCCTTCGGCGTGCCGCGCGCCCGCTGGGACACTCCTGCCGCGGCCATCCTCCGGTCGGTACTGGACCCGGTGCGCGACGAGTTCAGCACCCTGGGCGCCGACGGCAAGCGGGTCGACAAGCCGCTGCCGGAACGGGTGCAGGGCTGGGCCAGGGTCATTCAGCGGTTCGGCGACTGGTCGATGTTCCGCTTCCTGACCGAGCACGCGGGGCTGGACGAGCGCACGGTCGACCTGATCGGCACCCTGGAGAACCTCACGTCGCGCCTGCCCCTGTCGTTCATCCACAGCTTCATCGGCTCCTCCCTCATCAGCCCCGACACCGCCTTCTGGGAGCTGGAGGGCGGTACCGCGGTGCTGCCGGACGCGCTGCTGACGCGGGTGCGCGACACGGTCCGGTTCGACCGCAGGGTCACTCGCATCGAGTACCACGATCCCGAACGCCCCTCCTCCGACACCCGGCACGTCGGCCGCACGGGCCCTCAGGTGTGGGTGGACACGGTGTCCGAGGGGCGCGACGGCCCGGTGGTGCGCGAGCAGTTCACCGCGGACGCCGCCGTGGTCACCGTGCCCTTCTCCGGTCTACGGCACGTACAGATCAGCCCCCTGATGTCGTACCGCAAACGCCGCGCCGTCGCGGAGCTGCACTATGACAGCGCCACGAAGGTGCTGCTGGAGTTCAGCCACCGCTGGTGGGAATTCACGGAAGCCGACTGGAAGCGCGAGCTGGGCCGGATCGACTCGAAGCTGTACGACGCCTACCGCACCGGCCGCGCACCCGCCGACGGCAGTCTGCTGGGCGCCCATCCCTCCGTGCCGGCCGGCCACATCACCCCGGGCCAGCGCACCCACTACGCCGCGAACCGTGCCGTCTCCCGTGACCAGCCCGAAGCCACACACGTCGTGGGCGGCGGCTCGGTGTCGGACAGCGCCAACCGGTTCATGTACCACCCCTCCCACCCGGTGCCCGGCAGCTCCGGCGGAGTGGTGCTGGCCTCCTACAGCTGGGCGGACGACGCACTTCGCTGGGACTCCCTGGACGACGAGGCCCGCTATCCGCACGCCTTGTGCGGATTGCAGGAGGTCTACGGCCAGCGCGTCGAGGTCTTCTACACCGGCGCCGGACGCACCCAGAGTTGGCTGCGCGACCCCTACGCATACGGAGAAGCCTCCGTACTACTGCCCGGCCAGCACACCGAGTTGCTGCCTTCCATCCCCGTGCCCGAGGGCCCGATGCACTTCGCGGGTGACCACACCTCCCTCAAGCCGGCCTGGATCGAGGGCGCCCTGGAGTCCGCGGTCCGCGCCGCCTTGGAGGTGCACACCTCGTCACCCCTTCGACGGCCCGCCTAGTACTCCAACAGCGGTTCGCCATCTGGCCTGCTCTGAGGCGTTGTCGGGAGTGCAGGTGGCTGGTGGCGTTGCCAGGGGCGGTCTTGCCGGACCGCCCCTCCGGCGAGTGGCAGGGCGTGGATGCGAAGCGGCGGGCAGGGGCGGTGCGCGAGGCCAACTGCCTGCAGCCGGTGGTCGTCTCGGGTGGGGTGCCGGCCATCACCGGGTGGCGGGATCGCCGACGGACGAGCAGCCGTCGCCGTGTCCTGGCACGCCGCCGGCGCCGCTCCGCGAGTTCAGATCTCAGTACGGCCCAGAGACAGGAAGGGTCTGCGCGCACCAGATCGTCTTGCCGTTGCTGGTGTGCCGGGTGCCCCACCCTTGGGTGAGCTGGGCGACCAGCAGCAGTCCCCGCCCGCCCTCGTCGAAGGCGCGGGCCCGGCGCAGGTGCGGAGCGGTGCTGCTGGCGTCGGAGACCTCGCAGATCAGGGAGGTGTCGCGAATCAGTCGGAGCCTGATGGGCGGCTCGCCGTATCTGATGGCGTTGGTGACCAGCTCGCTGACGACCAGTTCGGTCACGAACGCCGCCTCCTCCAGGCCCCAGACGTCCACCTGATCGACAGCGGCCTTCCTGACGCGCGGCACCTGCGCGGTGTCGGGTTCGACGTCCCAGTCGGCGACGTGGTGGGGATCGAGCGCATGACTGCGAACGAGCAGCAGGGCCGCGTCGTCGGTGCGCCGGTCGGGGAGCATGGCGTCCAACACCGTGTCGCACAGGGCCTCCAGCGAGGGGGCCGAGGGGTCCAGGGCGCGCTGCAGTTCGGTGGTCCCCTGGTCCACGTCGCGCTCGCGGCTTTCCACCAGTCCGTCGGTGTAGAGGGCGAGCAGGCTGCCCTCGGGCAGTTCGAGCTCGGTGGCCTCGAACGGCAGACCGCCGATGCCGAGCGGCGGTCCCGGCTGGACGGGTACCGGGACACTGGTGCCGTCCGGGTGGATGATCAGCGGCAGGGGATGGCCGGCACTCGCCAGCGTCAGACGCCGGGAGACCGGGTCGTAGACGGCGTACAGGCAGGTGGCCCCGGTCTCGCCGGTCGGCTGGAAGTGGCTGGCGGGCTGGACGTCGCTGGCGAGGTGGAGGACGAGGTCGTCCATGTGGGTCAAAAGCTCGTCCGGCGGCAGGTCGACGTCGGCGAGAGTGCGGACCGCCGTCCGTAGCCGGCCCATGCTGGCCGAGGCGTGCAGGCCGTGTCCGACGACATCACCGACGACCAGCGCGACCCGCGCGCCGGACAGCGGAATGACGTCGAACCAGTCACCGCCCACTTCCGTGCCGGTCCCGCCGGGCAGGTAGCGGGAAGCCACCTCGACCGCCTCCTGGATCGGCAGTCCCTGCGGCAACAGGCTGCGTTGCAGGGTCAGAGCGGTCGTGCGCTCGCGTGCGTACCGGCGGGCGTTGTCGATGGCACCGGCTGCCTTGGCGGCCAGTTCCTCGGCGAGGATCAGATCGTCGGCGGTGAATGCCTCGGGCCGGTCCAGGCGGGAGAAGGCGACGACACCCAGGAGTGCGCCACGTGCCCGCAGCGGCACGGTGATCCGCCCCGTCAGCCCGTTGCTGGCGATGGACTCGTCGATCACCGGGTTGCCCGGAGGCCAGTGGGCCGGGTCGGCGGCGAGCCCGGGCCCGAAGGCCCACTCGCCGCCCTGTCCGGGCTCCGCCGCGAGCTCAACCGTGGACCTGCCGGCGACCATGCAGCGGGCGGCGACGGAGCCCGCAGGGTGACTGACCGGCGTCGTGGGCCCGGCAGCCGGGTCGGCGCCCTCTTTCGCGCTGTGCTGGGCGGCACGGCGGAGCGTGATCGTCTCGTCGGGGTCGAACGTCGAGACGGAGGGCGGTTCCTCTCCGCGCAGCACCTCGTCGAAGAGATCCACGCTGACGAGGTCGACGAATCCGGGCACCGGGGCCATGGCCAGTTCCTGGGCGGTGCCGGTGACGTCGAGGGTCCGGCCGATACCGGCGCTGGCCTCGTTGAGGATGAGCAGGCGTTGCCGGGCCCAGTACTCGGCGCTCATGTCGAATCCCCAGTTGGCGACCGCGCGGACCCTGCCCTTGGCATCCCGGACGGGCCAGATGCTGGTGGCCCAGGCATTGGCGTAGTCACTGCCGCGAGGGCGGAAGACGGTGATCAGACGCGTGGCCTCGCCCGTCCTCACCACCTCGGCCAGCGCGTCGGTGTAGGGCTTGTCGTCCCTTTCGGGAAACAGTGTGCGGTCGAATTCAGGAAGCACCTCGCGGTACTTCTTACCGAGCACTTGCTCCTCGGAGTGCGCGATCACCCGGCAGGAGGAGGCGTTGATCCACAGGAACCGCAGCTCAGGGTCGTAGACGCCCAGGGCGAAGGGAGACTGCTCGAAGGCCCGGTCCGCGATCACCGGGCGGCGTCCCCACCGCTGGACGGTCATCACGTGACCCAGTGCCCGGCCGTCGGGGCCGGACAGCGGGTGAGCCGTCACGACGGCGTCCACCGTGAAGCCGTCCCGGTGGCGCAGGGTGATGAACCCCGTGGGGTCGGGGCCTGTGCCGTAGCCCTCGGGGAAGCCGGGCGGCGCGGGATCGACCAGCAGCTCCGTCACGGCGCGTCCGACCGTGTCCTCCGCCGTCCAGCCCAGCAGCAGCCGGGCCCCCTCGCTCCAGCCGCTCACGGTGCCGTCCGGGTCCACCACGGCAACGGCAGTGGGCGCGTCCTGCTTGCCGGATATCTCCACCCGCCACGCCTCCGTCCGCATCGCCGAGCCCGTCAGTGCTGGTTTCAGCGGTTGCTTCCAGCCTAGATCGGGCCCCGCTCCGCTGCGAATGGCCCGATGGGGGGTGCCAGGCGCTGGGAGCTGGGAGCTGGGTGCCGGAGCGACCGGGGCCGGGGCCTGCGCGTCCTCGCGGCAGCGGCCGTGGTGCGCCCACCGAGGTGGGACGCTTGTCGTGTACGCACCATCAGGCCCCAGGGTGCTTTTCACGCCAGTGTCGGCTGGCTGATCCTCAGCGGACTCGGGTCCGGGAGGGCCTTCAAGTTCCTCTCCGGTGCCGGGAGGAGTTCGAGCTGGTCGGCGTCGATGAGGTGCCGAGGCCGGTAACGAAGCTCTGCCCGGAGCTGTTGAGCGTGCCGGTCCTCGCGAGACTCGCCAGGAAGCAATCCGCAGTCCCCCCGCGGAGACACAGGGGCATGGGCGGCGTGTCTGCGACGCGTCGCGAGCGTTAGGCCATCCGGACGTGGTGGGTCCAGATGGTGAGGGGGAGGAGAGGGCGTGGAGATCAGGGATGTGCATCACGCCTACCGTCGGCGTGTGGTCCTGCGGGGCGTTGACTTGCGCCTTCGGGCGGGAACTTTGTGCGGGATCGTCGGGGAGAACGGCGCCGGCAAGTCCACGTTGCTGAAAATCCTGTCCGGCGAACTGGCGCCCACGCGGGGATCGGTCCGTCATAGCGGCCGGTTCGGCTATTGCCCGCAGCACGTGGTCCTCAACGACGCGCTGACCGTCCGGCAGCACCTGACGTTTTTCCAGACGGCGCACCGCCTCACTGATGTGCGGTACGCCGAAGAGATCATGGACGTGCTGGGCTTCACCGGGTACGCCGATGAGCGGGCCGGGGTTCTCAGCGGCGGCACGCGGCAGAAGTTGAACGTGACGCTGGCGCTCATGCACGATCCGCAGGTCCTGTTGCTGGACGAGCCGTATCAGGGCTTCGACTGGGACACCTATCAGCGGTTCTGGGATCTGGCCGCGCGGCTGCGGGATGCGGGACGCTCGGTCCTGGTCGTCTCTCACCTGGCGTACGACACTGAGCACCTGGACGAACTGTGGCGCCTTGACGGCGGAATGCTGCACGCGGGCGAGGCGGGGGTCGCCGCGTGAGGTTTCACTGGACCCGCTTCGCTGTCGCCACCCGATTCACGCTCCTCGAACACGGTCGCAATCGCTTCGCGATGGTCCTGGTGATCCTTTTCGTCCCTGTGTGGACGACCCTGGCGTACCTGGCGATGCCCGACACCCCGGCCCGGATGCGGCTTCGTGCCACCGGGGAAGCGCTGACCCCGCACGGCAACGAGCTGACCGCGATCAGCGGCGCGCTCAACGCCGTCACCCTGATCACCGGTTTCATGATGTTCGCCGCCACGTTCTCCGGCAGCGGCTTCGACCGTCGGCTGGCCATGGCCGGCTACCCGCGCGCCCATCTGGTCCTGGCCAAGGTCACCGCCTTGGCCCTGGTCTCGGCCGCGGTCGCCGCCTACGCCACCGCCATCACCTGCCTGGCATGGACACCCCGCCAGCCTCTCTTGCTCGCCGCCTCCCTGTGCTGCGCCGGACTGACCTACGGCGCGCTCGGTGTCGGTTTCGGCTCCCTGCTGCGCCGGGAGGTCGAGGGAATGTTCGCCATCGTGATGACCAGCATCATCGACCTCGCTCTGCAGAACCCCATCACGAGTTCCGGAGCCGACAACCCGGTCATGCGCTACCTGCCTTCCTACGGGGCCATGCAGACCAGCACGGCGGCCGGCTTCTCCACCAGCCCGGTCCCCGGGCATCTGGCCATCCAGCTCACCTGGTTCGGGCTGGCCGCCCTTGTAGCTCTGCTGGGCTTCCGCCGCAGCACCCGCAACTGCCTGTCGGCCGCCCCCACTCCGCCTGGGCCCAGAAGCAGCACGGCCGGCATTCCCGCACTGCGTCACACGGCCAGTCCATCGGCCACGGCGTCCGACACGAAAGCACACTGAGGTCCCGGCTCCCGACATGCGCACCACCACGCACTCCACCACGGCAGACCTCGACGCCGCGCTGGCGACACCACGAGGGCGCCCCACCCACCGGCCGCCCACCGGCGAAGACCCGTCTCTGCGGGCGGCGTACCGGCTGTGCCGGCGCACCACACGAGTGAACGATCCCGGGATCTACGCCCTCATCCAGCTGATGCCGGCCGTGCTGCGCCCGGCCGGGTGGGCCTTGTGGGCGGCAGCGACTGTTCTGGACGACTTGGCCGACCAACGGGATGCGCAGCCAGCCGAACGTGCCGCCCGCGTCGAAGCATGGACCCAAGCCCTGCAATTGGACCTGGCGGCCGGCACGAGCAGGGATCCGGTCCGGCACGCTCTGGTGGACACCGCCCTGCGATGGCACCTGGACCTGTCCAGCCTGCGAGGTGCCGTGGACAGCACACGCGAGGACAGCCGCGGCCGGCACTTCGCCGACTGGGCCGCGTGGCGGTCCTGGTGCAGCGAGGGAGTCGTGCCCTGGGTCGACCAGGTACGGCACCTGTTCGAACGGGCCGGGGCGCCGATGACCCTTCGGCTGGGCGGACAGCAGGACTACCAGCGGTTCATCGACGGCGCCCAGCTCACCGACATCCTCACCGACCTGAGCGCCGACCTGGCCCAGGGCGACCTGCTCCTGCCGCAGGAGGCCCTGGACGCCTTCCCCGGCGCCGAGGACGACCTCCGGCAAGGAAGCTGGAGCCGGGCCACAGCGGCTTTGATCCGTCAGCTGACAGCTCTGGCCCGTCAGTGGGTGACCAGGCCCGCGATGACCACAGGCATGCACCCAGGCGCCGCCACCATGCTCAACACGGCCGCCCGCCTGATGCGCGCCCAGCTCGATGCCGTCGATGAGGCCGGCCACACCCTGCTCAAGCGCGCCCCGCGCCCGTCTCCAGCGGCCCGCGCCCGCATCCTCGCCCCCGCCCGCATCCGCTCGAAACTGGCCTGGAGTCTGACGCCCCTGACTGTGCCCGGGCCCCGACGACCAGCGGTGACCGTGAGCGGTCCGAGCCCGGGGGCCGAAAGCACCACCCTCCGGCCCCCGTTATCGCACCCGGGCGATGCCCGGCCTCCGCACATCCCGGCCGACCGGATGCCCGCCCACGTGGCGGTCATCATGGACGGCAACGGCCGCTGGGCCGAGCAGCGCGGCCTGCCCCGCCCGGAAGGCCACCGCGCCGGCACCGCCGCCGCCCACGAGATGGTCTACGGCGCCCTGGAGATCGGCCTGCGCCACCTGACCCTCTACGCGTTCTCCACCGAGAACTGGAAACGCGACACCAAGGAGATCACCACCATCCTGGAAGCGATCCGACGCGACCTCGACGAGGGACCCATCCGTGACCTCGACGTACGCCAGCGCTGGTTGGGCCGCCCCGACAAACTGCCCGAGGAACTCGTCCAGGCTCTCCTGCGCGAGGAGCACCGCACCCGCAACCGCACCGGCCTGACCCTCACCGTCTGCATCAACTACGGCGGCCGCGACGAGATCACACGGACAGCAGCAGCCCTCGCCCAGGCAGCCCGCGCAGGCGACATCGACCCCCACCTCATCGGTGAACACGACTTCGCCCGCCACCTGCCCCACCCCGACATGCCGGACGTCGACCTGCTGTGGCGCACCGGCAATGAACAGCGCACCTCCAACTTCCTTCCCTGGCACACCGTCTACGCCGAGCTGTACTTCACCCCCGGCCACTGGCCCGACGTCGACCGGCGTGACCTGTGGCAGGCCATCACCGAATACAGCCGACGCCAACGACGCCATGGCAGCGCCGCGATCGTCGACACCTCACGGGAAGAAGCTGCCCCACGTATCGAAGATCTCGAGGCAGAACCGACCGGGGCGGAGACGAGCACATGACCACGGTCGGCGAACCCACCAACGCCCTTCCCGTGCCGCTGGCCGGACGGGTAGGGCCGCCCGGCCTGCCCGACGAGCCACAGGTACGCCACCGAGTGGAGGCGAGCGTTCCTGGCCGCCTTCAGCGAAGCCAGAGCCGCAGGGCAGGGCGGCGGATGCCTGCCGAAGCACCACACGTGCCGGCCGAGTTCCCAGCCGCCGGCGGGAAACGCATCCGCCCTCTGCCGTGTGTGCCGGGCTGGCAGGCCGCCGGTGGAGCAGGCGATGCGGCGCAGGTGGTGCGGGCGGCCGCGCTGGAGATGTCCCTCAGCGGTGCGCCGGTGGAGGGTTCGTGGACATGACGAGGAGCATCCCCAAGGCCCCCGGTGCTCTGCCGCTGCTCGGCCATGGGGCGGCTCTGCTCCGCGACCCGCTGGGCTTTCTGGAATCCCTGCCCGACCACAACGTGGTCCGGTTGCGCATGGGCAGAAAGCCGGCGCTCCTGGTCCGTGAACCAGAGCTGACGCGCCAGGTACTCGTCAGCGACCGCACCTTCGACAAGACCGAGTGGTACGACAAAGGCCGTGAGGTGATGGGTGACGGCCTGCTCATCTGTCCCCACAGCGCGCACCGCCGCACGCGTCGGCTGCTTCAGCCGCTCTTCCACCCGAGCCGTCTGCCCAGCTACGCCACGACGATGACCAGCGAGACGGAGGCCGCCGTCGGTGCCTGGCGCGACGGGCAGGAGTTCGACGTCCCGAGCGAGATGACGCTACTGATCACGCGCGCTCTGGTGCGCGCGATGTTCTCAGATACCCCGTCACCCGGCATGCTGCGTCAGACAACCGAGGACATTCTCACCCTGGCCAAGCTCAGTGGCCCTCTGTCCGTCCTGCCTCCCGCCCTGGCTCGCCTGCCGCTGGTCGGCAATCGCCGCTTCCGCCAGGCAGGCATCCGCCTGCGGGAGGTCACCGACGGCATCCTCAACAACCGTCGCGACGACGTGGCCGGCCCCGAAGATCTACTCACCGCCCTTATGGCCGCCCGGCCCTCGCCAGGCACAGAATCGGAAGATCAGAGCTTCACCCGCCGAGAGATCGTCGACCAGCTCACCGCCTTCTACTTGGGCGGGACGGACACCACTGCCACCACGCTGTCTTGGGCACTCCTGTTGTTGGCGCAGCAACGAGAGGTCGAAGACCGAGTCCACGCCGAGGTGGATGGAGTCCTTGCAGGCACCGGGGCAGGTGTGGAACACCTGGCCCGCCTTCCGTTGACCGCTCAGGTCATCAAGGAAGCGCTGCGCCTGTACCCGCCGGCCTGGCTGGTTCCCCGCACCGCCACCGCTGACACCCGGCTGGGCAGCCATCACGTTCCCGCCGGAATGACCATCATCTACAGCCCTTACGTCATTCACCGTCGGCGCGACCTGTACGAGCAGCCCGACCGCTTCGATCCCGACCGCTGGGACCACGAACGGCGTCCACAGCCGCCCCGCCACGCTTTTCTCCCCTTTGGAGGAGGTGCCCGCAAATGCATCGCGGAAGGCTTCGCCATGACTCACGCCACCATTGCCCTGGCCACCATCGCCGCCCGCTGGCGTCTGACCCCGGTTCCCGGCTGCCGCGTCCGCCCTTCCATGGCGATCGCGCTGTCCCCCAACGGACTGCGCATGCAGGTGACTGCGCGCTCTCCCCGGTAGACCGATCGAGATCAGGGCTCTGCCCCGGTTCCGGGCCGGGCATGCCCGGCGCATCCTGGGGCCTGACCTTTACGACGACGACCATCAGAGTCGCTCCAGGTCAACACCAATTGGGAGTGTGATCTGGGGTGTTGCGTTGATCGATTGAGTCAACCGTGGCCCGCTTGAGGATCTCCACACCATCCGCAGCCTGCGGTTCTCCCGCCGCGGTGCGGTCAGTTCCTCGCGTTCGCTGCTCGGCAGGCCGTCTCAGCTCGCCGGCGTCGACCGCAGCCTGCGTGATCCGGTCCCGCACCGCGGTCGCGGGCAGGCCGAAATCCTTCGTGACCCGAGCATCAACCGGCTGTGCAAAGGCGCGTTGTCGCCGCAGGGGCCCTCACCGTCCACACCCGTGGTCATGTTCGAGGAGAGCCATTCATCTGCGGCTCGAAGGCGGCCGGGTGCGTCGTCCTCAAGGCTCCGTCCGGCCATAGGCTCAGAGAGTGAACGCCTCGGTCAGACTCACTCGATAACCGTCTTCTTCCATCAGCACGACGGTGACACCGAACGGCGACGGGTGGTCGATCTCGATCGGGATGAAGGAGTAGTTCACTGCCGCCTGGATCGGCGGAACCAGTTCACCGGCGGGTTGCGGCCGGGGTGCTGGCTTCCAGTCGGGGACAACTGCCGCCCGATCCTTAGGGCTGTCGGACAGGACCTGCTCGGTGTAGGGGAACTGGTGCAATACGTGCCCGTCGCGCGTGGCGAGCACCATGTTCAGGCACGGCGCCGGACCGACGATCGGCAGCTCGCAAGCCGTGGCGACGTCGAAGGTCTCCCAGACCAGGACCACCTCGTCTGCGTCGGCCGCGGCGGCGATGTTCGCGAGTTCCGCGATGCCGGTGAGCGCGTCCTGGCCGACCTTGAGCGGGCGAGCCCAGATCATCCCCACCAGCTCGCCGTGGACCAGCGGCATGATGAGCGGACGCGGGACAGTGCCCGCGCCCAGCCCGGCGGTGTATGCGTCCTTCGCCACGCCGACTAGCGCGTCCCACATCTGTACTTCCACGAGAGCCCCTGCGTCTGCCGTACCCGGTCCCCGCAGCTTGCCACGGCGATTGAGACCGTGTCAGCCCAATGATCAACCAACCCCCCACGGCGTGCGCCAGGCTCGGGAATAAGCGTGGCTTCACACTGTCTGCTCTCGCGAGGGCGGCACCGCTGTGCCGCACGCACACCGCTGATGATCGGCGAGAAGAGCTCTCCGGCATGACGCCGGAGCAATCGGCTGCGTGCGCTACAATCGATCTTGAGCTGGTCGCCGTAACTCCGGTCGACTGTTCGCGCGTTGGTGGTCCAAGGAAAGACGCCCCGCTTCCTGCGGGGAAATGCAGGTGCGAGGCCTGCCCGGCGCTCTGATCCGAGCCTCATCCCACCGATCACGTCAAGATCACCGACGGTGTCCGACATGCCGATGGCGAAGAGACCGCCGTCGACCCACTTCTTGGTCTGCACGGCAGAGTGGCAGGAGTTGAGCACGACCAGCAGCGGCGGCTCGTCGACGGCCACAATGGCGCTGGCGAAGGCCGCGGCTGTGACGATGGCGTACGGGCGTCCGTGTGCGACTTCCGCCCGCAGGAGCGCTCCACTGTACTGGCCCGGCAGACGCGGCAGAGTACGGAGCAGCGCACCGTGTGCGTCTGCTTCTTCACACGGCTCTCCGCGATGCGGCGCCTGGAGATCGCCCCTCCGTCCTGCGAGAAGCCGGCGGATCTGATGCGGCCCAGGCGTTTGCGAAGCAGGCCTCGCTTGAGCCGCGCACTGCCGCCGGAGAAGCGCTCGCCGAACTCCAGATGCTGACCAACGACCTGCGCGTCGTGGAACTGGTCTACCGGTGCGGGGTGGGGCAGCTCGGTAGCTCGCTGGGCTCATGACCCAGAGGTCGCAGGTTCAAATCCTGTCCCCGCTACTGCGATGCAGGGCTCGGATCCGTAGGGATCCGGGCCCTGCCGCGTTTCAGGTTGCAGGTCGGTGTGGGGCACGGTTCCTGACGTTGTTACACCCGGCAGGAGGGCCAATTTCGCGGCGTGAATTGTCACGACTGGAGGGCTGCGACGTCGGAAACTCGGGGCGCCCGTGGGGGCCGTGCTGACATGATCGGCCCATGCTCATCACACCGCGCCCCGGCGCCGACCGGAAGCACATCCGGCAGGTGCTCAGAGGCGTCCACACCACGGCGATGAACCTTGCAACGGCCGTACGACACCGCCTTCAAGGGGCTGCTGGCGTGTCTTGAGTGGGCTACGGAGTCCGCGCGGTTGCTGCGCTCTCAGATCAGCGACCGGGACCTTGACCAGCTCGTTTTCACCGACCGCTACCGCGCCCTGTTGGGCAGCTGCGGCACGCTCACCAACCCCGCCCAGGAACGCCTCGTGAACGGTCTGGTGCAACTGGAAGTGACCGAACGAGTCGAGGCGTTCGAGGCGGCGGTGTCCGCGTTGGATACGCGGATCGACCGGTGGAGCCAGCGCGAGGAGTTCGTCGTCGCCGACTCCAGCTTCTACATTCAGAACGACGTGAAGCTGGCCGACGTCGACTTGCACGAGATTCTGGACGTCCCGCGCTGGAAGTACGTGCGCCTGCTGTTCCCGATCGTGGTGGTCGACGAGCTGGACGACCTTAAAGACACCAGCAACCAGCGGGGCCGCTGGCGTTCTGGCCACACGCTCGGTCGCCTCGACGAAGTCCTCAACGGCGGCACGCACGGGATCCTGCACGAGGGGGAGTACACAGCCAAGGACCGTGAGACCCGCGGCAGGGTCAACCTGGAGATCGTCCTCGATCCTCCCGGGCACGTGCGCCTGGACCGCCCCGATGTCGAGACAATCCCGGACGGTAGCCATCCAGGGCCTGGCCGGCCGCGACGTGCGCTTGCTGACGTGTGATACGAGTCAACACACCCGCGGCCGGGCTGCTGGGCTGACGGTGACCAAGGTGGCGACGAAGGACCCTGGGGAAGAGCCGGACTGGTCGGCCCCGGACCAGCCTGGCATGGTGTACGCGCGCAGCGGCGCGCCCGACGAGCCGAAGCCGACGCTCAGACGACCAGCGGAGAGCTGAGTGTCCTCCCCGAACAACGGCACGCCGTCGCCCCATGTCGTTGCGGCTAGCTGGGGCCTGGCACGTGATCCAAACACGAGGTATACCTCCGCGGGCGACGCGCAGATTCTCATGCCGGGGCGGGGGACGTTCATGGCTCTTTCTCAGACCACCGCCGTTCCGCCGACACCAGGTGCTGCAGGAGTACGAGCCTCGGGCACCCGGTTTGTTCCATCTGTTGCAGCTTCATCTGTACAACCGGGTCTCGGATGGCGGAGGTTGGCAATGGTGGGAAAGCCGTGTGCAGGCAGTTGCGCTTGGCAGCTGTCGGAGTCTGTTTTGCGCGCTCACGCGTGTCGCCGGTTCTGTTCCGGGCGCCCGTGACAACGGTGCTCGGCCAACTGAGGACATGAAGGACAGCTGACCTGCGGCATCCGGTGCCTGATCAGGATCGGCTGAACCGCAGGTATCGGCAGCTGCTCGCGGTCGGTCTCGTCCTGCTGGCCTCACTGGTATGCCTGTGAAACCGCGACCGTGACGCGTCGTCCTGGCGAGACGAGACTGAGCCTTTTTCCACCTGACGTTGCTGCTGGCCGGGGGGTTGCGGCCAGCTCGCCTGGTGTCAGGCAACCGCTCTCTCACTCGTGCGACTGTGGTCACCTGCCGACAACGGCGCACGAGTCGGCAGGGCATGCCGGCGCAGAGGCCGTGCCAGTGGGGCAGGTTGGAATAGGCTCAATGTCGTACGTGCCGGGCCCCGTTCGTCGCCAGAGTGAGAGGCCCGGCGGTGGGCCGTTCGGTGTGCAACTCCTGACCCGTCGGCCGACCGGGGTGCTCTCCGACAGTGAAGAACCCCTGATCGAATGTCCGACCATCGGCTTCAGCAGGAGGTAGTGGTGTCCCTGCCCCGGCACACGTATCAGGTGCTGCCCACCAGACGGACGCAGGGGACCGATGTGCCCTGGCCGCATGACGTGCACATCGCGCTCCCTCCGTCGTACGAGCACGGTGACCGCAGCTACCCCGTCCTCTGGGTGACGGATGCTTCCCTCAGCTTCCCGCTCGTCGTCGGCCTGATGAACTGGCTCCACACCGTCCAGGAGATCGCCGAGCTCATCGTGATCGGCGTCGGCGCGCCCGACGAGAGCGATCCCGCCGAGTTCGGTGCCCGTCGAACATACGACTTCTATCCGATGCCGAGATGGGTCAATGCAGGGCCCGGCGGCGCACGCATGGAAGCACTGTCCCGCGAAACGCCGACGAGCGGTGGCGGCGCCGATGCGCTGCTGTCGTTCCTGGTCGACGAGTTGCGCCCGCGGTTGGCGACCGAGTTCCGGTTCGACGACGACCACGGTCTCGTGGGCTTCTCCGGCGGCGGCCACTTCGTCGGCTACGCACTGCTCTCCCGGCCGACGGCCTTCGGCCGCTATGTGGCCAGTAGCCCTGCCCTCAGCGGATGTGAGGATCTGCTGTTCACTCTGGAGGCCGACTACGCCACGACCCACGACGACCTGGCAGCGCAAGTGTTCTTCGGCGCGGGCGAGGCGGAGCTGGCCGATCCCTACGTGGCCGCCGCCGACATTGTCGGGTCGATGACCCGCATGTCGCAGCTGCTGCGACTGCGGAACTACCCGTCCCTGGAGCTCACCTCCCGCCTGTACCCCAGGCAGACCCACGGGTCGGCGTTGTCGTACGCGTTGAACGAGGGCCTGCGCACGCTGTACCCCCTCACCACTCCCAGCACCAAATGAGCAGATCCACAGCAGCAGCGCGGATCGCGTCTTCCGCCGGACCGAAGCCCCTGCGTGAGCCTCGGTCTCCGTTCTCGCCGCGCGGCCGGACCCCACCGTCGCGTGCCGAGCTGCTCGGCATGCCAAGGGACATGCGTCAGCGTGTTTCCCCGACCAGGCGCGGCAAGTCGTTCGATGCCGCGAAGACGCTGATGTGGCAGCCCAGCCGCGAGCTGAGGCAATGCGCAACCTCGACGCATCACTATTTTTTCAACCTCGCGTGCGGGCTAGGCGGTTGGCCTGACAGACGGAGTGGTTGCCACAGTGGCCGCCCCGCGGCGCGGGCAGGTCCAAGGTGGCTTGGGCAGGACCGCGTTGTTGGTGGCGGCTGCGAGTGAAATCCAACGCGTTGCGGGCGAGGCAATGTGGGCGGCAGACCTGTCCGCCGCGAAGCAGCACAGCCGACGCCTTGAGCCCTTGCACGTTCAATCCAACGCCACAGCCAGGATCTTCGCGTCGCTCTTCTGACCCGGGCTCCGGCCTCCAGCTCACCCGGCGCGGATTCGGGCCGTGGGCGCGCGTCTACCGCGAGCCCGTGGGCTCCAAGTGGCGTTGGGTCCAGCTGTTGCATCCCGCCGGATAACGCGCTGAACGCGAGGGAGTGGGACAAGAAGGACGACCGACCCGCAACTGCCGTCCGTGCAGCCTGCGTCCCTCGCCCGCTACCCCGGCTTGTACGCGGCGGCAACCTTCTCTTCCTCTGCGGCAACTGGGAGCCGGAAGGTCGAGTCGCACTACCGGGTGGACGGGCATGAGGGCATCGAAGCGCGCCGCGCCGCAACCGTGGCGCAGGCGCAGGCGCGGACCGGTCACGGCGCCGCCGTGCAGCCGGACGTCGGGCAGCCGACCGGCGACCGGTTCGGCCGGCATTGACCGGCCCGCCGGTCAGCCCTCACCGCCCCGCGACCGAGCACGACCGCCGTTCGAATCCCGGGCCGGGCACTGTTAGGCTGCGCCCCGTTATTGTTTAAGGTGCAACTAACGCGCACATCATGGCAAGGAGAGGGCGACCGGGGGATGGTCCTCGACGACGCGTCCGCGGAGTTCCACGAATTCTTCGAACGCCACTACGCCGAACTCGCCCGTCTGGCACACCTGCTGACCGGCGAGACCGACGCGGCGGACGACCTCGCGGCGGATGCCCTGGTCGCCCTGTGGCAACGCTGGGACCGGTTGCGGCAGGCCGACCACCCGCTCGCCTACGCCCGCGGTGTGGTGGCCAACCTGGCGCGGAGTCGGATCCGCAGCACGGTGCGGGAGCGACGTCGGATCACACTGTTCTGGTCCCGCAGCCCCGAGACGGTGGAGGGGCCGGACACGGCGGCCGTGCTGGACGTCCGCGCGGCGCTCGCCCGGCTGGCGTTCCGCAAGCGCGCCTGCGTGGTGCTGCGACACGCTCTCGACATGTCGGAGAAGGACACGGCGGCGGCGCTGGGCATATCGGTCGGGACGGTGAAGAGCCAGACCTCGAAGGGAATGGCCGAGCTGGAAAAGCTACTGGGCGCACACGCGGCCGGGGACCTGACGCCAGGAAGGAGGAACCGGTGAACGAGGACATCGACCGTCGGCTGCGCGAGGCCGCCGAGGCCCACCGGCCCGACCGCGCGCGGATGCTGGCCCGGGTGGAACGCGGCATGGCCGGCCCCGCCGTCCGTCACCGCGCGCGCCCGTTCGCGAGGTCTGGGACCAGAGTCGCGCTCACCGGGCTCGCCGCCGCCGGCATCCTGACGACTGGCGGCCTCGCCGTCGCCGCCATCGTCGCGACCCCGTCGCCGTCGCCCACCGTGACCACGCCCGCCACCCCGTCCCCGACTGTCAGCTCCCCGCCCCCGACATCGGCCCGCCCCACCCCTGTCGCGCCGCCCACGGACACCACCCCGGGCAGCTCGCGCCCGGCTCCGTCGGCCACCAGTCCCTCGCCGACCGGCGGCGAGAACCATGACGGGCCGCTGTGGTCGGCCGGCTCGCTGGATCCGAAGAGCACCGTCTACTGGACGCAGAGCAACCTCGCCCTCAAGACGACCCAGCCGCTCACCTCGCTCACGGTCGAGATCCGGATCGTGCAGACCGGCAAGGCGAAGAACACCGGCACCTGGCAGACCCTGCCCAACGACGACTTCACCGTCACCGTCCAGGAGGCCGGCGGCGCGCTGGTCTACCGATGGCTCCTCAAGCCGGGCCTGACCGTGCCGGCCGGAAGCCATGAGTTCGCGGCGCAGTTCAACAACGGCCCCGGCGTGCGCAGTGCCGCGGGCGACGGCTACCGCGTCGATGCACAGGGTTCGGGCGGTTCCGCGTCGGTCCGGGGAGAGTTCGTCCCGGCCCGGTGAAGGCCGCTGTACGGCAGGGCGACGGCGGCGGCCGCCAAAGTGCTGCCTGCGATCGCGGCAACCTTTGTGTGCGGGGCGGCAACTGACAGGCACCCGCGTCTGATTCAAGGCCCGCTGTGAGGACATACCGCTGTCAGGTCAGAACCGCTCTCATCGCCGGCGTCCGGCAGCGCGCCGCGTGACCGCCGCCGCGGGTGCCGCCGCACCAATCGTCGCCCCGGCCGCACGCACGCCGGAGGCCGCCGCACCGGCCACGGCCACTGACGCGGCGGCCGGCAGCGGCCGTTACTTCGGCACAGCGGTGGCGGCGGGCAAGCTCGGCGACTCCACGTACTCTTGGGCTGTGCCATGTGCCGCCCACCCGACCGCAGTCGCGGCGGCCGCCCAGGCCTCCTCTGGGACGAGGTCGAGACGCGCCTCGGCGCGGCCTCACGCACAGGCGTCGCCGTCGAGCTGGCCGCGGAGCGGTTCTCCAGACACTTACTGATGGTTTCAGAATGAGGTCGCGAGCGTATGGGGCGCCGCCGGATGCGGCGAGCTGCCCCGCCTGCGGCCACCTGTTCAACACCGGCCGCTGACCCCGCCGCTGCTACAGACTCCTGCGGTCATCCCCGCTCGCAGTACTCGTCTCCGCGCTCCACGGTGCACCAGTCGAGGGGGTCGCCGAGACCGTCCGCGTCAGCCAGTGCGATCTGCACCCATCCGGCCCCTCCGGGCACGTCCGCCTTGAGCTTGATCTCCCGGGGAACGGGCCCGTTGCACACTTGGCCCGTCCCTCCGCTGCCCAGGAGGCCGGTGTTCGCGAACGCGTATGCCCATCCGTGACGGCATCCCGTGCCGGTCAAGCCCCGGATTTGGCCCCGGACGGTGACCGACCGGTTGTGGAAGTCGACCGTGCCACGGAAGTACGTCGCGCCATATTTGAGATCGAACGAGGCCAGCTCGTCGGCAGCCGCGCTGGGCGCGCCCCCCAGGGTCAATCCCGCGGTAGCCATGAGCGTGGCTGCGATCGCAGTCGCTCTTTTCGCTGTGAGTCTGATGACTGGAAACAAGTCAACCCCCTGTCTGCTGCACAATTGTTGAGAACTCTCGGCCGCCGAACCCGGCCCACGTCCAAGCTACAGGTCCGTCGCGTAATTGCTGGTCAACGAGCGGAACGAATGCTGGCGACCGGCGCGGCCCTGGAAGGCCGGCGCCCCCGCCCGGCACTCCAGGGCCAGGCCCTGCACCACACCAGGTGCCTCCGCCATCCCACCCCTGACGCTCACCCAGGCCAAGGCCGTCCGGCCAGGCGCCGTGGGAGGCCGCGACGGCGCCGGGTTGGGCGCACAGGGACGGCCGGGGTCACCCCGTCCGGGCTGATCGGTACGCGTACCGGCCGGGGCGCGGCCACGGACCGGCTGCCACACGACCCGATCCCGGCATGGAGCGGGCCTGAGGTTCCCGCGACAGCACCCGGGCGGCACGAAGCCCTCCCTCACTACATCGGGTGAGCTGTGACTGTCCGGCTCCCGATGCCGCAGGGTTCACGCTCGAATACCGGCATGCCGTCCTCGCCAGTACGCCGCCCGCGTATACGCCGCACACCTCGACGTGTTGTGTCACCTCGGACACCACAGCACTCTCCGTCAGGTCGGCTAAGCGGCCGTGAGCCGCGTGAAGGCCTGGACTGGGCCCGCCGGATTGAATTGCTGTCGGTGCTACTTGCCTCCCTGGTGGCTGTCGCCGGCCTCTGGTACTCCAACATCCAAACCACGCAGGCAAATAGCCAGGCGCAAGCGGACAGGGCGCTCACCAAAGAGGGACAGATCACTGACCGATACACGGCAGCAGTCGGAAACCTCGGAGCGAAAGAGATGGATGTGCGTCTGGGCGGAATCTACGCCCTTCAGCGCATCATGCAGGACTCTCACCGAGATCACCCCACTATCGCCAATGTGCTCGCCACCTACGTACGTATCCACGCCGACGCTCGACCCGCTAAGGACAAGGACGTCCCAAGCGACGTGCAGGCAGCCATCACCGTCCTCAGCAGCCGCGATGTCGTACACGACAGAGGATTTCGCCCGGATTCCCATGGCGCAAACCTGAGCCATGCGATTCTGGTGAACGCTCATCTGGCTGATGCAGATCTACGCGGCACAGATTTGAGGGGCGCGCATCTCGACGGCGCGAACCTGCGTCGCGCGAACCTGAGGAATGCGGACTTGCGGCAGGCGCACCTGGACACCGCAGATCTATCCGAGGCATTCCTCACCAAGGCAGACCTGCGCGGGACCAGTCTGGACGGGGCAAACCTGTACGATGCGGGCCTCGTCAGAGTGGATTTGAGCCGTGCGAACCTGATCAATGCAGATCTACGCGCTGCCCACCTGTCAGGTGCGGACTTGAGCCGCGCGCAGTTGATGAGTGCGGATCTGCGTGCCGCACACCTGGTTGAAGCGGACTTGAGCCGAGCGAACCTCAAGAACGCAGACCTACGCGACGCATTTCTGTACGGCGCGTGCCTGAGGGGTGCGTACCGGTACAACGCACGCGGCGTTCCCTACGACAAGTGCGCCAGCTCGTAACCCGGACCCCGGCGACTGCGCCAGCGCTCCTCTCCTGCGACATCTGCCGCACAATCTCCTGCGACATCATTGCGCGAGCCCTGAGGGACGCTGCGCGTTGCCGCTGGGCACTACGCCTTTTTGAGCATCGTCTGGGGACTGCCCTGTTGCGCCTGGGTGTTGCGCTGGAGGTTGCGCAGCCTCATGACGAACGCTCCCGTCAACCCTGGTCAGAGCCCTACCCGAGCATGATCGGGCTGCTGACATCCCCCTCTGCACGCCCCCCCACGCCCCCGGACGAGATAGAGAAGGAAAGGGTTGGGGCCGGGTGGGTGCGCCTCGGGGGATCGGGCCGCCGGCCTTTTCTGCGCGCGAGGTGTGGCGCCACCGCTGTCCTGGATGTGGCTGCAGCGACCGCAAAGATCCTGAAGCGTGTTGCAAAGGGTCGTGTTCGGGGAGGTCAGGGCCGCTCTGGGAGCGGTCTGATCACGCTGCGAGGGTGAGGTTGTGCATGTGGGCGACGGCTTGCACTGCGTGGTGAAGGCCGTTGCCGCGCTGGCGGCGGTCGCGGACAACTTCGTAGTGGTTCATGGGGGGCGAAGGCGTGTTCAACGCGGGCTCGGACTTTGCGGTGCTCTGCGTTGTCCTCCTCCTCGCCGGGTAGCAGGGCCCGTCCGGGACGTTTGCGGTGCGGGACGACGAGCCCGGTGTTGATGTACGCGCCGTCGCCGAGGACGGTCACCCCTTCGCAGTGCGCGGCCAAACCGGAGTCGCGCCATGGCTTCGCATCCGCGGTGTTGTTGGGGACCGGGCGGGCCTTAGGGACGACCAGCTTGGTTTCGGCGTTGATGATGATCTGCACGTTTCCCGAAGCAGTCGGCTGATCCCCGCGTCCTTCGCTGCTTCCACAGGTGTCGCGGTCCGAACCGGCGGCGCCTGCATCAAAAGTGAGGGACGGTGTTGTCTGACGCTCACCACGAAGGACCGAGGCTGAAGATCTGCGCGCCCTTTACGATCTGCCTGATGTCCGATGGCCACTGATCGGGCCAGAGCTGCTAGTGCTGTGACCGCATAGGTTCGCCGGGTCGGCGGTCGTGGCGGTTGGATGTGCGGTGACTGGCCGACCACGAGGGGCAGAATCTGCAGCAGATCGTGCGCCGGGGCAGCACGAGTTCGGTGCGCTACCGGCGGGCGATGATGCTGCTGGCCTCCGCTGGAGGGGGCACCGGCAGCGGATGATCAGGCGGATCCCGGCCGGCCCGCGGAGCGGGTATGTGCGGCGCTGATGTGTCCTCAGACGCCCGCTTCCACCAGGTCGTCGGTATGGAAGGTGCGACGGTAGGAGGCGGGTGAGACACCGAAGGCGGTGCGCATGTGGGCGCGCAGGGAGTTGGCGGAGCCGAAGCCACAGCGGTGGGCGACCAGGTCGATGGACAGGTCGGTGGTCTCCAGCAACTGCTTGGCCAGTTCCAGGCGTTGCGCGGTGAGCCACTGCACGGGGGTCATGCCGACCTCGTCGCGGAAGCGGCGGGTGAAGGAGCGCAGGCTCATCCGGGCGTGTTCGGCCAGGCGGTTCAGGGAGAGGGGTTCGCCGAGGTGTTCCAGGGCCCAGGCGCGGGTGGCGGTGGTGGTGCCGACGGTGGGTTCGGGCACCGGGCGGTCGATGTACTGGGCCTGGCCGCCGTCCCGCCAGGGCGGGACGACGCACATGCGGGCGGCGCGGTTGGCGGCGGCGGTGCCGTGGTCGCGGCGGATCATGTGCAGGCACAGGTCGACGCCGGCGGCGACGCCCGCGGAGGTCAGGACGTCGCCGTCGTCGACGAAGAGGACCTCCTCGTCGACCTTGACGCGGGGGTAGGCGCGGCGGAACTCGGGAGCGAGGCCCCAGTGGGTGGTGGCGGGCCGGCCGTCGAGGAGGCCCGCAGCGGCCAGGACGTAGGAGCCGGCGCAGATGGACACCAGGCGGGTGCCGGGCCGGATGCCGGCGATGGCCGCGGTGACCTCGGGCGGCAGCGGGCCGCCGCGGCCCAGCTCGGGCATGGCGTGCGTGGGCGGGATGATCACGGTGTCCGCGGCGGCCAGGGCCTCGGGACCGGCCGCGGGCTGCACGGTGAACCCGGCGTCGCTGAGGACCGGGGCGCCGTCGGCGGTGCAGACGGTGACCTCGTACAGCGGGCGTGAGCCGGCGTCCAGGACGCTGCCGAAGACGCGGGAGGGGATGCCGAGTTCGAAGGGCGGGACGCCGGGCAGGGCGAGGACGGCGATGCGGTGCCGCCCGGCCGCGTCGGCGCTCGGGTCGGGGAGGGGGTCGGTGCACGGCCACTGCATCTCACTCATGGCCAGATCCTGTCACATAGTGGCCAGACGGCCAACACCATGGTGGGGGCGGATGCCGGATCGTGGACTGCGTCGCGCCGGGAAGGGCCCGGGCGGCCGGTATCCGATCAAGACGGAAAAGAGTGAGGCGGACAGCATGCGTGCGGTGGTCGTGGAGCAGTGGGGCGGACCGGAAGTGCTCGTGGAGCGTGAGGTCGCCCGGCCCGAGCCGGGACTGAACGAGGTCCTGGTGCGGGTCCACGCGGCTGGTGTGAATCCGGTGGACTTCAAGACCCGGGCCAGCGGGGCCCTGATCGAGTGGGGAGAGGTCCCGGCGGTCGGCTGGGACGTCTCCGGCACCGTGGAGGCCGTCGGACCGGGCGTGGGGATGTTCCGCCCCGGGGACGAGGTGTACGGCATGCCGTTGTTCCCGCGGCAGGCCGGCGCCTACGCCGAGTACGTCGTCGCCCCGGCCCGCCACCTCGCGCCCAAGCCGGCGAACCTCACCCACGTGCAGGCGGCGGCGCTGCCGCTGGCCGCGCTGACCGCCTGGCAGGCTCTGGTGGACACCGCCGGGGTGCGCGCCGGTGAGCGGGTGCTGGTGCACGCGGCGGCCGGCGGAGTCGGCCACCTGGCCGTGCAGATCGCCAAGGCCCGCGGCGCGTACGTCATCGGCACGGCCAGCGCCGGCAAGCACGACCTGCTGCGGCAGCTGGGCGCGGACGAGGTGATCGACTACCGCACGGTCCGCTTCGAGGACGCCGTCGGGGACGTGGACGTGGTGCTGGACGGGCTCGGCGGCCAGAACGCCGAGCGGTCCCTGACGGTGCTGCGCCCGGGCGGCCGGCTGATCACCCTGCCCGGCCCCGACGACGTCCCCGCCGACGTCCCCGGCCACGTGCGGGCGGTGTGGATGCTGGTCGAGCCCGACCACCTGGGTCTGCGCGAGATCGCCGCCCTGGCCGAGCGGGGCGCGCTCACGCCCGTGGTCGAGACCGTCGTCCCGCTGGCCGAGGCCGCGAAGGCGCACGAGATCGGCGAGCAGGGCCGCACCACCGGGAAGATCGTCCTGAGCGTCGCCTGACGCCGGCCGCCCCGGCCGGGTCGGCTGCGGGCAGGTGGAGCGGGACTGGAGCCCCGGGACCCACCGGTCCTGATCTGGCCTCACGCCTGGATAAATAGGATGAAGACAAGGAGTAGTGCCCCATGCGAGCGTTCGTCGTCACCAAGTACAAGGAGCCGCTGCAGGAGGCGGACGTCCCCGAACCCACCGTGGGGGAGCATGACGTGCTCGTCCGGGTGGAGGCCGCCGGACTGAATCAGCTGGATGAGAAGATCCGCGCCGGTGAGTTGAAGCAGGTCCTGCCCTACAAGCTGCCGCTGATCCTGGGCAACGATGTCGCGGGCACTGTCATCAGCGTCGGGACGGCGGTTCGCGGCTTCAAGCCCGGAGACGAGGTCTACGGTCGGCCCGACCAGGACCGCATCGGCACGTTCGCCGAGCGCATCGCCGTAGCCGAGGGCGACCTGGCGCTCAAGCCCGCTTCGATCAGCATGAATGAGGCCGGCTCGCTGCCGCTGGTGGCGCTCACGGCGTGGCAGGCGCTGGTGGAGCGCGGGAAGGTGCGGCCCGGGCAGAAGGTTCTCATCCACGCCGGGGCCGGTGGGGTCGGTTCGATCGCGATCCAGCTCGCCGCGCACCTCGGTGCGAGCGTCGCCACGACCGCCAGCGGGTCCAACGCGGACTTCGTGCGCGCGCTCGGCGCGGACACCGTGATCGATTACCGCAGCCAGGACTTCGAGCAGCTCCTGACCGGCTACGACCTGGTGCTGGACAGCCTTGGTGGGGAGACTCTCGAGAAGTCCCTGCGGGTGCTCAAGCCCGGCGGCAAAGCCATCGAGATCGCTGGTCCCCCGGAGCCCACTTTCGCGCGTGAGGCCGGCCTCAACCCGCTGCTGCGCCTGGGGGTCGCCGTCCTGAGCCGCAAAATCCGCAAGCAGGCGAAGAAGCTCGGCGTGACGTATGAGTTCATGCTCATGCGCGCCAGCGGCGACCAGCTCCGCCAGATCACCACCCTCATCGACCAGGGCGTGGTGCGTCCGGTCGTGGGAAAGGTGGTCGGCTTCGACCAGACCCCGCAGGCGCTGCAGTCCCTCTCCCAGGGCGGCATCCGCGGCAAGGCCGTCATCGGCAGCAGCTGACCCGCCGCAACCGCGACGGGCGACACAGAACGCACGAGACAACACCCATGTCTGTCGCCTCCCAGTCGGTCGGACGGCGCGAGCGGAACAAGCAGGAGAAACTCGACCGCATCGTCGCTGCCGCCCGTGAACTGTTCGCCGGACACGGCGTCGATGAGATCACGACCCAGCAGATCGCGGACCAGGCCGACATCGGCACCGGGACCCTGTTCCTTTATGCCAAGACCAAGGGCGAACTCCTCCTGCTCGTCCAGAACGCCAAGTACGTCGAAGCACTTGAGCAGGGCCTTGCGGACGCCGAGGCCGTCCCCGGCGTGCTGGACGCGGTGCTGGCGATCGTCCGGCCGATCGTCGAGTGCCACCGCATCCAGGTCGACAACGGACGCACCCACCTGCGAGAGATGGTCTTCGGCGACCCCGAGGAGCCCCGGCACAGCGCGGCACTCGCCATCGTCGCGCAGACCGAGGAGGCCATCGCCGCCGCGCTGCGCCGAGACGATCGGGTCACGGAGGGCGACGCCGCGACGCTGGCACACATCGTGTCCGCCGTGATGTTCCTCAGCATGGCGGCGGGCGTGAACATCGCCTTGAGCGTCGAGGAGATCGTGCAGGACATCCGGAGGGAGGTTGAGGTCCTGCTGCCTCGCTGAAGCGCGGCCCCAGCCTCAGGTGCAGGTGACCATCCGGGTAGTCCTCGGCCGCGGCATGGCCCGAATCCCCACATGGCAGTTCATCCGGCCGTTGCTGCCCATACCGGCATGACCGGACGGCTGGGGCGGCCGGCCGGAGGACCACCGCCACCGCGTGCTGCTGGGATTTCGGAGATTGCCCACCTACGTGGCGTCGAGTCCCCGTCGCACAGTCCCTGTCCGCAGGATTCCGGGTCGAGGCCCGTGTGGTGCGGTCAGGGCTTTGTGGGTCGATTCAGCAGTTCAAGGGCGCCTTCGACGCGATGATGCCGTCCTGCCGCGTCGTGCGTGGCGCAGGCGGCCAGGTCGGGGCGCAAGTAGGGCTGCCGGCAGACATGGCAGTCGTAGGTGACCGCCCCACCACTCGAACGCCGCTCGCCGGTCGTCCATGGGCGCATCACGCCAGTCCCGCCTGCCTCGCGTGAACCACAGGAAGTCGAAGTACGTGCGCAGGTCCCGGGCATGGGCGGCCTGGGTGTTCCACGGCGAAGACGCCGACCACACCGAGAAGTACCGGTTCGACTCGACGTCGTACATGCCGACCGGCCTGATCAGGAACGGCTGCACCTCGGGCTCACGCATCCCGCGGCCACATCAGCTCAGTCGATCACTGGATGGCGGGTGCACTTCCCCCGCCATCCAGTGAGCTCTTTCAGCGTTGCCGCTCCAGAGTGAGAACGGCTGCCGCGATTGACGTCATTCGATTCGGGCTGCAACGCGCCTTGCGGAAGATCCGCCATCGTTTGAGTCGTGCCGGGCCGCGCTCGACCGCTGCGCGGGCCTGGGACAGCGCTCGGTTGACGGTCCGCTGCGTGGGGGACAGTTCGCCTTTGGGCGGGCGTCGCCGTGGTGTGGTCACCCACGGTCCTGCGCCGATGTAGGCACAGTCGGCCAGGACCGGGACTCCTTGGCGTTCGCAGATTCGGATGATGGGGTGGGTGCGGGCGGCGGTCAGGTCGTGCGAGCGGCCCGGCAGTGCGGGCGAGATCCACAGCAGTGCGCCGGCCGGGTCGGTGACCAGCTGCCAGGTTCACTCCGTGCAGGCGGTGCTTGGCCGAGTAGTCGGCCCGGCTGTCGCCGACCCGGTCGCACTCCGCCAGGGTTCCGTCGAGCAGGACGTACTCCGGGTCGGTCTCACGCAAGACCTTCAGCAGTCCCGGGGCGCGCTCGGCGAGCAGGCCGATGACCGCGGTGGTGTAGGCGTGTGCGGTACCGACAGAGATCCCGAAAGCGGCGGCGATCTGGGGCAGGGGTTCGTTCTTGCGCAGGTACACCAGGGCGACCAGGGCACGCTGGTGCGGAGGGAGCTTGCAGCGCCGGTCACCCTCGCGGGTGACGATGAGCATGGTGACCCACTCGACCAGCGCATGCGGGAGGTCGAGTACGGCAGGATGGCGAATCAACGAGGCACCTGAGCTGACGAGTTGAGACTTCGAACACCTCCCTCAACGGCGCGGGTGCCTCGTGCGTTGCGACCTCGACGCCGTCACCCCATCGGTGGCCACTCTGAAACAGCTCAATGATCCACCTCGCCATGACCGACATTCCGGGATGAAACAACAGGATGAAGCGACCGCTAAGCGTTGCTCCACCCGGTTGTCCTGGAATACGAGTCCAGCAGGTCCACCACGAAGACGAGGGTTGAGCCCGCTGGGATCAACGGCGAGGGCGACTGGTTGCCGTAGCCGAGACGCGGGGGAACGATGATCTCGCGCCGACCGCCGACCTTCATACCCCTCACGCTCCGGTCCCAGCCTTTGATGACCTTGCCGCTGCCCAGGGTGAACTTGAACGGCTGACCACGGTCCCAAGAGGCATCGAACTCCTTCCCGGATTCGAAGGTCACCCCGACATAGTGGACTTTGACCACCATGCCCGGCTTCACCTCAGTGCCGTGGCCGACGACCAGGTCCCGGATGGTCAGCTCGGTAGGAGTGTCGATCTCCGGAACGTCGACCTGGGGCTTTGTCAGTTCACTCATTACAGCCTCATCACTGTCGGCTGGAAGCCGCTGCACGGAGCAGTCGGACACATAGACGTTCCAAGCCGTAGATGGTCACGTTACCGAAAACGTCCGCGCCCGGAGCACCACTGATGCAGCGGCCACGCCCGTGCCGCGCTGTCGCCATCTACGCCCAGCGCGTGCCGACCGCATGTAGCTGATGAACCCGTTCCGGGACCAACGTCCAGCTCTGCTCACCTGGTTGCTGATCCAGGCTCCGAGACGAAACCGCAGCGCCCATCCCTCCTCGGGGAGCAGTGGCTCGACATGCTGCGGGGAGACGACCAGACGGCCTGTCGGCCGCGGTTCCTGGCAGCACCACATCACCCCACATCAGCTCGCCGCTCGACATAGAGGCGTCAACGGCCTGCTGCGGCAATGCTTTCCCATCATTTGGGGTCCTCGCTCTCCCAGGGGAAGACGAAAAGGCCAGGCCGAACGCCCCATGCGTTGAGCACAGTGATCAGTTTGGACTCGTCTGTGGCGTCAGCGGACCTGATGAGACTGCTCCGACGTCGTCGTCGAAGCCGTCGGTGCGTTCGCGGTCGTACTCCCAGTGCTCAAGATGGAAGCTGCGTTCAGTGTGGCGCGGGGTGCGCTGAGTTTGTCCACCGGCCAGCTCGATCCGTCGCCCATGAGGCTTCGTTCTGGACTGGTCACCCAGGGATGAGGAGCGCGGCCAGGCGGCGGCTTCTGGTGATTCCTCAACCGGCGGCCACCAGAGCGCAACACCTCGAGGTCCTTGGAAATCTGATCGACCGAGCGGTCGCCGCGACGGCACAACTCGACGATCTCGGCCTTGAACTCTGGCGTGAAACGAACGGCGAGGGCGTGGCTGGCTTCTTCTTCCCCATGCTCTCCAGGATGGATATCCTCCAGGGCAGAACTCCCCATCCCAGATGTCCATCAAAGAGGATGAGGCCCAACGGCACTTGCAATCCGCGTGTGGAGAACCGGGCATCCATCGACGTCGGGTACATCGCACGCCGGCAACTGACCACGTGGCCACGTGATCCAGCCCGCCCGCCTTGGAGACCTGATCTGGCTCATAAATCTCTCCCTTCTGTCACAACCGTTGATGGCGCGGTGACTTATGGCCGAGCACCTGGGAACTGAGGAGGCACCATGGCAGGGAACACACATGTGGTCGTGATCGGTGGCGGATACGCGGGCGTGATGGCCGCGAACCGACTGACGCAGCGCGCCGACGTGACCGTGACGCTGATCAACCCACGCCCGGACCTTGTCCACCGAGTCCGCCTCCACCAACTGGTGTGCGGGACCGGCGAAGCTGTCGTCGCCTATGAGGACGTGCTGTCCGAGCGTGTCCGGCTCGTGGTCGACACGGTGACCCGGCTGAGCGCGGCCGAGCGCACCGTGACGTTGGAGAGCGGCGGCACGCTCGACTACGACTACCTGGTCTACGCCGTGGGCAGCGGCAGCGCCGCACCGGACGTGCCCGGAGCCGCTGAGTTCGCCCACCCGGTCGCCACTCTGGAAGAGGCCCGGCGACTGCGGACGGTCCTCGACGGCACACCCGTGACGGCCCCCGTGACGGTGATCGGCGCCGGTCCCACCGGCATCGAGACCGCCGCCGAACTGGCGGACGCGGGCCGCCGGGTGACCCTGGTGTGCGGCGCCCTGCTCGGCCCGTACCTGCACACCCGGGGACGGCGCTCGGTCGCCGGGCGACTGGCCAAGCTCGGCGTGACGGTGCTCGACGGCGTCGAGGCGAAGGCGACGGCCGTCTCCCGGGACACCGTACGGCTCGCGAACGGCCGCGAGGTGCCGAGCGAGGTCATCGTCTGGGCCGCCGGCTTCGGCGTTCCCGATCTGGCCGCGCGCAGCGGGTTGCGCACCGATGCCATGGGGCGGCTGCTCACGGACGAGACGTTGACGAGCGTGGACGACGAGCGGATCCTCGCGGCCGGGGACTCGGCGGCACCGTCGCATCGACCGCTGCGCATGAGCTGCCTGAACGCGACACCGCTGGGCGCGCGAGCCGCCGACACGATTCTGAGTCGACTCGCGGGCGAACGACCGGGCCCCATCCACCAGGGGTTCTACGCCCAGTGCATCAGCCTGGGGCGGGGCGGGGGCATCTATCAGTTGGCCAACCGGTCGGACGTCGCCGTGGGGCTGCACATCGGCCAGGGGCTGGGCGCCAGGATGAAGGAACTCATCTGCAAGACCATCCCCGAGCACCTGTCCGCGGAGGCGCACCGGCCCGGCTCGTTCCGCCTGCACCGCGTGCCGGGTGGAGCGGCCAAGCGCCGACGGCTGCTGTACGCCGACGGCACTCAGGGGATCGAGGCACCGGCCGCCCCTGACCGGACGGCCTGACCGGTGTGCGCTCCGGGAGCCCGCCGCGGACGCCCGCGCAGGACGAGGACACGGGCCGGGAGGTGAGCGGCGGCGTCCGACGGCGCGGTGACCGAGGCGTTCCTCGCCTACGGCGGAGAGTTGGTTGCGATGGGCCAGGGCCGACCGGGAGCAGGTACGCGATCAGCGCTGATCGGAAAGCCCCTCGATCACCCAGTCGTTCCTTTACGCCGTCCATGGCAGCCTCGACCAGGTCAGCGCCTACGCCATCAACCACTGCACCGGACGCCTCACCCCACTCGGCAGCCAGCCGAGCAACGGCACGAACCCAGGCCACCTCGCCCCGCACGCGACAACCAGTGTCTCCCGGTCGCCAACTACGCCACCAGCACCCTCGCAGTCCTGCCCTGCGGTGCAGACGGCCGCCTCCGGCCGGCCGACCAAGCCATCGAACTGACCGGTACCCCCGATCCCCACCGCACGCAGCAAACCGACCCTCACCCCCCACCACATCCCCTTAGCCCCCGACCAACGCCACGTCCTTGTTCCGACAGGCATCGACCCGCCACCCTCGCGACCACCACCGTCCGCTCCGGCGCAGGTCCCGGCCACATCGCCTACCACCCCCACCTGCGCTTGGCCTACGTCGCCGACGAGCTGAACTCCCAGATCACCACGTACATCTGCCGGGGGTGAACGTTGTTGCTGCGTCGGGGGTTCAGCTCCAGTGCCCCAGGTTTATGAAGGGGATCTCGAAGGCTCTGCGGGGTCCGGGCGGCGGCCTGCCGGTGTACCGAGACAGGGGCTGATTCGCCGGAGCATCGGGAGAGCCCAGGGATCCCCGTCGCCGGGGACGCGTTCAGCATTGCTGTCAACCGACGTCGAAGAGGTTCGGCAGTCGAAGGAGGTAACGGGTGCGGTCGTGGCGTCTGATCCGCTCCAACTCGGGGGCCCGGTACAGCGGGGTGACGGTGCAGCGTTCCGCGGTCGAACCGATCTCGTCCAGGAGGGCGTTGACGGCTTGCCGGGCCGAGGTGTTGGCGCCTTCCATGGTGGCCAGATCGATGGGCACGGCCACATAGTCGCCGGACAGGAAGAGGTTAGGGATCTTCGTAGCCGATCGTGGACGATGGTGGAAGGTCCCTGTCGGATGGATGAGCAACTGCTCCTCGTTGACCGGGTTCGGAGTGCCGAGGCCGTCGACGGCCGGATCGAGGAACCAGGAGTGCAGCACGGAGTCCTTCAGGACCGTACGGCCGCTGTCATTGAGCGCCGCCTTCAACTGGGCCCACACCTCGCGGGCGACTTCGGCGCGGGTGCACTGCTTGGCGGTCTTGCCGTACAGGATGCCCGGCTGGTCCCACTCGGAGACGTCCACGGACAGACAGTCCGCGACCGTGCCGTCGCCGAAGTCGGCAGGGAAGTCGTGGCCTGGCCAGTGCTGGGCCTGGGCGATCGCGGTCAGGGACCAGGGGGAGTCGATGAGGTCGAGGTGGCCGTGCAGTATCGGCGTACGTTCGGTCAGATAGAACTGGATGCCGGTCATCCAGTCCGTCTCCAGCCGGTCGCATGCGGCCAGTTGGGGATCGGCGGCGCGCACGGCGGAGTTCCAGGTGCGGCGCGCGTGCTCGACCGGCATGGCCGAGATGTAGTGGTCGGCGGTGACAGTGCGGCGGGCACCATCCGGGTCCTCCACGACGGCGCCGGCGATCCGGCCCGCGTCGAGGATCAGGTCCCGTACGGTCCAGCCGATGTGGAAATCGACCCCGAGTGACTTCAGGTACGTCACCCAGGGGTCGATCCAGGCCTCGTTGGTGGGCGCGTTGAGAATGCGGTCCAGCGGTCCGTCCGCGCCCCGGCCGAGGAGGTTGAAGGCGAAGGCCTCCAGCAGGGTGGCGACGGTACGGGTGCTGGCCTGTTCCGCCTTGGTGGCCACGATGTTGCGGGTGATGCCGATGGCGAGGATCCGCTGGTAGTCGTACGACATCCGTCCGGCCCGGACGAACTCCCACCACGGCATCCGCTCCCAGGCCTCGTCGCGGCGTTCATCACAGCTGGTGAGGAAGACCAGGGAGCGGTTGGCGAAGTAGAGGGCCTCGTGGAGAGGGAGGTGGAAGGCGGTGTCCAGGACCGAGACGAGGGCGCGGCGGATCTCGTCAGGGGTGAGTTCGGCCGGGGTGTTGCCGGGCCACGGAAGCGGGATCCGGATGTCCTCGCGGCCGCCCGACCGGGCGAACAGCATTTCCTTGGGGGCGACGAGGTTGTCGTGGACCCCGTTGGGGTTTCCGGGGAAGGGGATGCGCCGCATGGTGTCGGGCAGGTTGTGGTAGATGCCGGGGATGAAGCGGAAGCCGTGCTCCCCGGGCAGGGGCCTGCGGCCGCCCGTGCCGCTGTCCGGTACGTCCATGCTGCGGGCCTTGCCGCCCAGCGCCTTGCGTTCGTAGACCGTGACCCGGAAGCCGCGTTCGGCGAGTTCGTGGGCGGCCGTGAGGCCGGCGACGCCTCCGCCCAGTACGGCCACGGTCTGTGCGGTGGCGCCGTTTCGGGCCACGGCCCGTTGGGGGGTCGCGAGGGCGACTCCGCCGCCGGCGGCCGCGGCCGAACCCAGGAACCCTCTGCGTGTGGTGCCGCCCATCGCTACCCCTTACCGTAGGTAACCACCGGCGCACGAGGATATGGGCGACGCACCGATCTCGGAAGACGGCCAACGGAGCTTGGGCCTCTTTGGCTTGATGCCGCATCACCTCGGCGCGCCCGACGGCGTGCGGCCAAGGGGTTCCAGATCTGACTGCGGCCGGCCGCAGGCCGGCCAGTATGGCTCGTGGCTGTCGGAGGCTGAGCGCGAACTGCTCATAGGGTTGAGCGACTTCGGACCTCGGTGGGGGAGGAGGTTCTGGAGACCGTACTCCCACAGGACGCGCAAAGCGTGCAGAGGCCGCCCGCTGCGCGGCCTGCGCCCGCTGCGCGGCCTGGACGCCGGTGAGCACGCCGAAGACTGATCCGCGCTCGAGACGCCTGGCCGTTCGTTGTACCACGCGCAGGCCGGGCTCTCCGCCCCGGGAGCGACGCGAGATGGGGGCGACGGAGCGGTTCAGGCGGGGTCGGGGGCGCCTTGGTGGGCGCTGAGCGCGTCGGCGGTGCTCGGGTGATGGGGCAGGAGGCTGTCCACTCCGGTGAGGGTAAGCATGCGCATCAGCCGGTCGGGGACGGCGGCCAGGGCCAGGGAGCCGCCCGCTTCCTGGGCGCCGTGCCAGATGCCGATCAGTGCGCTGAGGCCGGCGGAGTCGCAGAAGCCGACACCCGACAGGTCCAGGATCAAGTGGTGGTGGCCCTGGTCGATCAGCTCCAGTGCGCGGGTGCGCAAGCCGGGTGCGGTGTGCAGGTCGATCTCGCCGGTGACGGTGGCGACCGCCGCGGGACCGGGGGTAGCGGTCAGGGTCAGCTTGATGTCGTCGGTCATGGCGGTCAGTGCTCCTCGCCGGCGGGCGCGGCGGTGGTGTGTGCGGTGAATGCGGCCCCCGGCGCGGCGGCGGCCTGGTCGGGCGCGGGTACCGACAGGGCCAGCAGGGCGACGTCGTCACTCGCGCCCTCGGGCAGGGCGTCCAGCAGACCGACGGTGTCCTGGACCAACTGCGCCGCCCCGCACGAGGCGGGACGAGCGGTGAGGAAGGCCGTAAGTCCCTCGTCTCCGAGCATGGTGTCGGTGCTGGTGTGTGCCTCGGTCAGGCCGTCGGTGTAGAGGAGCAGGGCCTGGCCTGGGGCGAGGTGAAGGGTGGTGGAGGCGAAGCGGGCGCCGGGGAAGGCCCCTATGAGCATGCCGCCCTTGGGACTGACCGCTTCCACCCGGGTGTGCGTGGCGGGCCCGGCTTCGGGCGGGGCGGGGCTGAGATGGTAGGCCGGGGGATGCCCACCGGAGGCCAGCTCCACGGTGAAGCCTCCGTCCGCATCAGGGGTGAGGGTGGCGAAGAAAGCTGTGCAGAACCGGCTGCCCGCCCACACATCGGCCAGCAGAGCGCCGTTCAGCGCCTCGAGTACCGCGACGGGATCGTCCGTGTGCTGGGCCGAGGCCCGCAGGGTGTAGCGGGCCAGCGAGGTGATGGTGGCCGCCTCGGCGCCCTTGCCGCACACGTCCCCCAGGAACATTCCCCACTTCCCGGCGGGCAGAGGGAAGACGTCGTAGAAGTCGCCGCCCACGTCGTGCACGGACGCGGTGTGGTAGTGACAGGCGAGCTCCAGGCCGGGCACCGTCGGCAGCGCCGGCGGCAGCAGAGTGCGCTGCAAGGTGGAGGCGAAGGAGGCGATCGCCGCCTTGTCCCTCTCCGCCTGCTCCCGGGCCGCCCGCTCAGCCTCGGCGGCCCGCTGCTCCTGGCGCACGGTGCGCAGCGCGGACAGGCGCAGCTCCATCTCGTCCATCACGATCGCCGCCAGATCGGTCAGGGTGGCGGTCTGTTCCGAGGTGATGGAGCGGGGCTTGGTGTCCAGGACGTTGACCGTGCCCAGCTTGTGCCCGTCCGTCGTGGTGATCGGCGCGGCGGCGTAGAACCGCACGCCGAGCGGCCCGGTGACCAGCGGGTTGCCGCAGGCGACGTCGTCGAGCAGGGTGTCGGGAATGACCAGCGCATCTTCCCGCAGGACCGCGGAGCCGCACAGGCCCGGGTCCCGGCCGATCTCGCTGACCCCGTCCAGGCCGTGCGCGGCTTTGAACCAGATCCGGTCCTCGTCCACGATCGTCACCGTCGCCACGGGGACGTCGAACAGGCGGGCTGCCAGCGCAGCCACCCGGTCGAACGCGCCGTCGGGCGGGGTGTCGAGGATGTCGTAGCGGCGCACCGCCTCCATCCGGCCGACCTCGACGACCTTGTCGGGCACCAGATGCAGGCGCTTGGCAGCAGCGCCGTCCTCGGATGCCGAAGCCTGCTCGGGCATCGGCCTTCCACCTCCTAGACCTCCCGCAGCCACCGAGCGCGGCGCGGGCCAGCGGCAAGCCTAAGCGGGAACGGAGTGTGCGAAGGGCCATCGGATGGCACCTCACAGGATCACCACTGATATCGACGGGCGGTGCCGCCCGGTGAAACCCGGTGAAACCCGGCGACGGCGCCGCGCTGGACTGCGCTCCCCTCCTCCGGGCGCCAACGCGCTGGGTGCCCCGCCCTTGCCGAGTGATCAGACAGAAGGCCCCCTGACGCCATATCGCTATGCCTTCAGATCGCCCTGACCAGGGCTCCACCGAGTTCCTCGAACTACGGCACTTGCATCGGATGCATCTCCGCCCGGAATCGGTGCCAGCGTGCCGGGTGGCGCCAGCGGCTGGAGGAGTCGCGGGCGACGTCAACGCCGACTTCCACCACCAGCTCGGATTCCACGACCGTGACGCCCAGCCTCTCGCGGTTGCCCCACCCGGCGGAGAACGGCCAGCCCCTCCGGGGATGACCGTGCTGCGCCGAAGCGAGCTGGCCGGCGACCGTAGCGCTGGCTGCCCGGGCGAGGGCGGTGGTGCGCCCGACGTACGGCAGGCGCCCGTGATCGTCGTATCTGCCGAGAAGCAGCCCACGGGGAGCGGTCAGGGAGCCGGTGACCGTGCTGACGATCGCCTTCGTGGTCTCGTGCACCTTGTATTTCTGCCACCCCCTCAAGGGCCGGTAGGGATCCCTCAGCCGTTTGAAGAGCACGCTTTCGATCCCGACCGAGGTCCACGTCAGCCACTTGCGCACGGTGTCCGGGTCGGTGGTCGACGGACACAACACCCACGGCGCCGACAGCCGACGGGCGGCGAACCCGGACTCCAGGGCGGCTCTGCACCGCCGGTAGGGCCATCCGGTCGTGTCCGTCCCGGACAGCCGCAGGACATCGATCGCCACGAAGTGGGCCGGCCCAGGCGAGGCTGTGGAGGTCAGGTCGCCCGGCGCGCTGGGTCGTCTCTCCGGTCTGAGCGGGTACGGCGGGCAGGGAGACAGTGCAGGAGGCGCAGCGTCGGGCCTGGGCGGGTACGGGGCTGAGGCATTCGGGGCAGTCCCGTTTGGGGGCTTGAACGTCTTGGTGCGGGGCGAGGCGTTCGTGGAGCTTGTTGATCGGGAGCACGACCAGGAAGTACAGGGCGCTGGCCAGGAGGAGGAAGCTGATCGCCGCGTTGACGAAGGCGCCGTAGGGAAACTCGATGGCGCCGACGGTGAAGGTCTTGCGGCTCATATCGCCGGTGGCCCCGGTGGCCAGCCCGACCAGGGGTGTCAGGAAGGCCCTGACGAAGCCATTCACCACGGCGGTGAACGCTGCCCCGATGACGATATCGACGGCCAGGTCGACCACGTTGCCGCGCAGGATGAAGCTGCGGAAGCCCTTCACCTTCTCACTCCTCAGAGACTCCGACATCGACGGGCGGCACGGAAAGCGCCGTCAGCCCATCCACTTGACCTGGGATGCCCTGTCGCCCTTCACCCATGCCGACTCCGCAACGCGGCGCGGTGCTGCAGGTCAAGCACACCATCGCGACCGGTCGCTCAGCCTGAGCTGCCCCTGAAATAGACCTTGGCTCGCATACCGTCCTGCCATGCAGACCGGGATGTGGGTAGGGGGCTGCTCCCTTCACCGTGCGCTGTGACCATTGCGCGTTGGGTCAGCCGCTGGCGAGTATCGGGCCGGCGGCGGCAGAGAGTGAGGTCTTTCAGTGTTGCCTCTCCGGGGTGAGTACCGCTGCTGCGGTTGACGTCATGCGCTTCGGGCTGCACCGAGCTCGTCAGAAGATCCGCCAGCACTTCAGGCGGGCAACGCCGCCCTCAACAGGGGTTCGCGCCCTCGATAGCGCCCGGTTGACGGTCTGTTGGGAGCGACAGCTCGCCTCCGGCGGGCCGTCTGGCCGGTGTCGTCACCCACGCGCCGGCACCGATGTAGGCACGGTCGGCCCAAAATCGGTATCCCTTGGCGCTCAACAGATCCGCATGATCCGATGGGCACGGGCCGCGGTCAGGTCATGGCAGCGAGGCGGTCAATCAGGTCGAGCTCTACGCCCTCACTCACGACCAGGACGACCAGCCCCCCGGACGCACCAGGAGCTCCACGACAACCGCTGAAGGCTCAGCCGACTCCGATACGCCCTCGCGCGTGGCGTGTGCCCGGTCGAGCGGGATGACGACGGCTGCGCGTTGGGTGATCTGCTCGCGCAGGGCCGTGTTCTCCGCGAGCAAGGCTGCGATGACCGTGGCGGCGGCATTGACTTCGTCTCGGAGCCGTTGTCGATCGTGTCGGTTGTCTCGCAACTGGCGGAGAAGGCGGGCAATCTCCGCAGCCTGAGCCTGGTGATGTTTGCTCGTCCGGCCGGGCCTGCCCCCTGCACAGGCATGCGTTGTGACGGTCGCATGCCCAGGAGTGACGGACGCCCTCATTGCCGCTTCCAGTGCGCCCACACTGGAGGGGGTGGCGCGCGCCGTCGCTCAACCCTCCCTGGCCGCTGCCCGGTTGCGGGAGATCGCCGGTGTACTCGCCCCTGACCCGGACACTGAGCGCCGCATGCGCGCCCACCACGTCTGCGTCGCCAAGGCCGTGGACGTGCAGACCGAGCCGAGCGGGGAGTTCTACGGCTGGTGACGCCGGATGCGGGTGTCCGCCGTTGCATCGCTGTCCCGGCTGACGCTCGGCGGCCACCCGCAGACGGGCCGGCACGCTTCAGGTGCAGCTCCCGCGACAGCGGCGTTCGTGCTGGTGGGGAGTCAGCCCTGGTCCTCGGACGAGGGGTAGATCCGCCACAGCTGGGAGAGATTGGGTCCGCCCCACATGCGGGTCAGGCCCACTAGCCGGTCGTTGCCCTGGAGGTGGTCGGCGATGGCCAGGGCGTATCGCGGGTGCACGACCGAGACCAGGTAGAAGTCGTTGCCTCGCTCTGCGTGGGAGACCAGCCGCCAGTGCTGATTGAGGCTGTCCGTGCTTTCTCGAAGGGTCACGATGTCGGGCGGGTTGGCGCCCGCGGTGAGGCAGCGGTGGTTGGCGTACGACTCGATGCGCACGGTGCCGTCGGCGTTCTGCCGTAGGAACCAACGGTGCGCACTGTTGTCCTTGGCGAAGGGGTCCTGAGCCCAGGTCTGGGTGTGGTTGCCGACACCGTCGTGCCAGTCGTTGCACATGAAGTAGGTTCCGGTGACGTGGTGGGTCATCGTCACCGATCCACCCGCGAGCAGTACGAGGTCGCTCAAATCATGCTCCTCAGCCTTGAGATTTGTTGCCAGAGCAGGCGCGTCTTGCAACTCAGCGTAATCAACGGGCGGTTGCTTCACAGCGTGGCTAACCGGCCTTATATCGAGCTCAGAGCCAGTCCGGGAGGGCTCGAACGGGCGGGCGGCACTACTCGAACTACTTAACCGAGCGTCACCCACATGTCCCCGCACACGGCGCAGCGCTTTGGCAGCGCACCGCCGGATTCGAACGGGCCGGGCGGTACACCACGCGGCAGGTAAGAGCGTCAAGGCCGAGAAACTGACAGCGGTCCGACGAGCCGCCTGTCTCATACTGCCGGCACGCCCCGGCGGACTATCTCCGGCCCTTGGCCAGTACTGCCGCATCATGCTGCGCATCACCCAGGCACGTGCTGTGGCGGCAGCTCGAGGACGAGCACGACGTGGGGTTCATCGGCGACGTGTGCAACGGCGTGTGGATGATCACCAAAGGCGATGCCGCACAGCCGGCGAGAACGCCCTCGGCCGCTTCGGCCCCGGCAACGCTCAGGGCGATGACGTCGTGGGGCAGCGCGGGGTCGACCCTGCTGAGCCACACCAGTGCCCCACCGACAAGGCCGGGCTTGTCCCGGGTGGCCAGGGCCGGGGCTTGGAGCATGTCGGCAGCCTCTTCCAGGTAGGTGACCAGCGTGTCGAGTTGTTCGCCGGGGACGTTGTTGTGGCGGGACCAGTCGCCCAGGTAGCCGGTCGCTGCGTCCAGGTGCAGGCCCGAGGTGCGGTCAGCCGCGCCGTGGGAGACGACCGGAATCCAGGTTGCCTTCCACACGGTGATCCGGTCGTACTCGGGGCGGCCGGCGTTGTGGGCGTCCTCGTGGGCCTGGGCGTCCATCTTCTGCCGGTAGATAGCGGCTACGGCGTCCAGGGGCATCAGAGTCTCACCGCCCGGAAGGCATCCCCAGCCCCAGCCGTTGACCCCGTCGTCACCGGCCGTCAGCTGCCACAGGACGCGCAGCTCGACGGGTATCTCAATGCCGAGATCGCCTTCCAGGGCGCCGATGGCGGCGGAGCCGGCGCCGGCACGGAGCGCAGCGTAGGAGTCGGGGGCGTTGCGCTGCAGCCAGCCGGTGATGCGACAGGCGTCGGCGAGCTCCCGCACGGTCAGCGCGGCGTCAGCATGGCCGTCAGCGCGAACGCGATCGAGAGCGCCAAGGCGCGCGTACTCAAGGCCGTCCGCGCCGGTGCGGCACCGCGCGTCGCGATCCGACCGGCTTCCTTGGCGACGATGCGACAGCCAACACGGCGGACGCTTCGTCCTTGTAGGTTCGTTCGATGAACATCGAAGACTTCTCCCACCTCTGGACGGCGCCTCCAGGAAAGTATGTGCTGGAGAAATACGACGTCGAGGGGCAGGAGACGTTGCCGATCCATTGCCCGCAAGATGACGCAGTGGTCCTCATCGATGCCGACGAACTTATTGCCGAGATCGCGCAACGGATGATCGCGGCTGGTGTTCAGATCGTCGATGAGTGACTGAACCTCTTTCATCCTGGGCTGTCGGGTGAACCAGGCTGGTCAGGTGCGGCGATGTGGCGAAGCCCCTCGTCGTTGGTGTGGTGATCTCACTCAACACGCCGACGGCCGGGGGGTTCGTTGGTTCCATATCCTTCCACGGTTGGTGTCCGGCACGAGCTGGTCGAGCATGTCTCATGGCTCATCTACGCCCGAAGGTGTGAACGCCGCACTCGCTGGCGCAAGTTGAGCTGTTTCCGTCAGGCACAGCTCGCTCTTGCCTACCTGCGCAAGAACGAGACGCTCGCCCAGCTCAGCGCAGGGTTCGGCGTCTCCGAAGCGACGGCCTGGCGGTACGTGGACGAGGCGGTCGATGTCCTCGCCGCCTGGGCGCCCGGTCTGCGCGAGGCTCTGGCCGGCCGAGGCGAAGACGATTTCGTGGTCCTGGACGGCACTCTGATCCCCACCGACCGGGTCGCGGCGGACGAGCCGTACTACTCCCAGAAGCACAGGAAGCACGGTATGAACGTGCAGGTCGTCACTGCACCCGACGGCACACCCCTGTGGTTCTCGCGGGCCTTGCCCGGACGCACTCGCGGCGTGATCGAGAACTGCCACACGCGACAGATCCTCGTTCTGGCCGTCCGCGCCTACCAGGTCGCTGGCGCCACCGTCCGTGCGTCTGCTACCACCACCACGAACTGCCGGAGCACTACCAGCAGTACAACCTGGACCACGCCCGACTACGCACCCCTGGCTAACGCGCCTTCGCACGCTGAAAGCCTGGCGCCTGCTTCGTCGAGCCCGATGCTCGACCAACCGCATCGGACGCATCGTCGCCGCCGTCCACACCCTCCTGATCTGCGGATACGGAGGATGAAAGAGGTTCAGTGCCTTCGGAGCTGGTGACACCCCCCGGGCCATGCACTCGACAAGGGGAGGTAGTCATGCCAACTCCGAAGGCCGGTAACCCGTTGCGGGGCTACGAAGACGGTAAGGGGAGGGGGAGTTCCTCGACTGCTCCACGCTCGGCCTGCTCTGCCGGACACGGCGCAGGGTCCTGGAACGCGGCGGCCGCCTCGCGCTGGTCTGTGCCCGGCCCTGGCACCTGCGGATCCCCAAAGCCACGGGGCTGAGCGCGCTCAGGCCTTGGGTCCGGTGGCTAATGCCGAGTGAGATCACCGCTGTGCAACACCCTTTGGAACTCCATGACTCCTGCGTCTTCTTGGGCTGCGGCCTCATTTGCTGGAGGCGGCTCAAGAAGGTCCGATCATGATCAGGTTAGGAGTTCACGACGGCCCTGGAGACTGGCGCAAATACGCCAGTCTCACCCCGTCGGTTGTGCAGGGTGATTCAAAGTGATTAATCTGGCATAAAATGAGGAGGGCGCTTTTTTTCGCCAGGGCGCCCGTACGTAGAGAAGTTGTTGATACACCTTGCTGTGTAATGCGGGATGCGTCTCACTCCTGCATGGCGGGTTTCGGTAATACTGGAATGACAGATCAGAGAGAAGGGCACTATGCGCACGCTTCTGCGAGTCGGACTCATCGGAACTACGGCCACAATATTGCTGGGCGCTATGGCGGGGGTGTCATGGGCAGACACGGCGTCCGTTAGCTGCTTCGTTGGCAAAGACACCAACGGGCTAGATTGCGAGACGTGGTTTAAGAAAGATTCCGGCATATCCGTCTCTCACGCGGTCTTCACGGCCGACGGGGAGACTCTGTGGGTCGACGACAGATACGTTGACGGGCGCGGCGTGTTCCTCTCGGCCTCGTGGGGGGCAAACGGCTATGCGCAGATTTCCGCCACGGGAGGTGCTGGCGACAGCGAAGGAAAAGATCTCTCCATTACGGACGGCACAACGGTACACTTGAAAATGTGCCAAACCGATAACGGAAGTCTGCTGAACTGCGTTTACCCCAACGCCATCGCCTGAGAATGGCCAACGAGGTCTTCTCGGCAACAGGGATGGATGCGCTGCGTGTCGATCCTCAATCTGGATGGCAGCTGACCTGCGCAGGACGTGTGCGGTGCCAACCGAGATGCCGAAACCGGCGGCGATCTGCGCGAGGGGCTCATGCTTGCGCAGGTACACCAGAGCGACCAGGGCACGTTGGTGCGGCGGGAGTTTGCAGCGGCGGTCACCTTCACGGGTGACGATGAGCATCGTCACCCACTCGATGAGCGCATGGGGCAGGTCGAGTGCGGCAGGATGAGGGACCAACAAGGCTCCTGCGCCGATGGGTTGAGACTTCGAACACCTCCCTCAACGGCACGGGAGCCTTGTGCGTTGTGGCCACAGCGTCTGTCATTCGATCGGTGGGCGCCCCGAAAGACCTCAATGATCCAGGCCAGCTCTGTCACCGCCTGGTCGCCATCCGTGGAACGACCGTACGGTGCACCCGAGCTCGAGCGGGCGTGATCCATGAAGTCGCCTCACCTTGAGGCGCTGACCCGCGTCACGCGGGGGTGTGGCAGATCAAGGGTGCGGGATCAGCTCCGGCATGGAGGATGCGACGGTGTGCCGCCACATCATCGCGTCCGGGACCCGGCTGACCGGCGTGGCCATGTTTTGCGCAGTGGGCGGCATGTACGCGGTCCAGAAGGGCGGTCGGGGCAGTCGGCTCGAGGGTTGCTCGGGGGCCTTCGGTCAGTTCGGCGGCGAGCACCAGGGCCCGGCAGGCGGTCATGCTGGCGGCCGCCACCGCGCTCAGTGTCGGCCGACGCGGAAGTGTCAGTGGTCGGTACTGCCGCGACAGGGCACGGTGCGCATCCTGGGGGCCGACGGGTGGTCGTTGATCGGCTTCGATCTCGCCGCGGCCTACGCCCCCTGCCGTCGCGGTGACTTGGAACGGGCCGAGCAGTGGCGGCTGCAGACACCACACCGCCACACCACCGGCCCTGCGGAGGTCGACACCCTCGTGATCGTGGCTCGCCCGACGCCGGGGCGAGGGGTGCCATCTCGCCACGGTGCTGGAACGCCTCGCCGACACGCGAGGTGCTCCGCTGGCGGTGGAAGGTTTCAGGCCGCGTTGGGAAGTTGGCGTCCGTCCTCCCCATCGGGCCAGTTCCTGGCCGATCGCGTTGTCAACGTCCGTGAGAGACGATCGGGCGGGCCCCAGGACGGCCTTGGTGATGACGCTCATGCGCTCTGGGGCTGATGCGGGATCTGCGGAAGACAAGGGTGTCAACCGCCACGAGTGGCACCCGGAGAAGGGCCGCGCCCTCGACCTGGAGACCATGCGCGAGGACGTGCTGCTGACGAAGTGGCACAACCTCAAAGCGGTGCGCACCCCGCACTACCCGCCGCACCCGGCCTTCTGGGGACCTGTGCGACGAGTACGGCCTGTGGGGCATCGACGACTGCACCCGTCCCGCCCACGGCTACCGGGCCTTGTGCGGGGCGGGCGTCAGCGGCCTGCGACCCGTCCCGGTTCGGTCGCCGTGGGCCTGTATCGCCGGGACGGGCTCCGCTGCGCGAGCCGCGGGTGTGCGGTGACTGTCGTGGCGCCGTACCGGGTCCGTGCTGTCCGGTGTCGGCACAGGCTCGGACCCGCCGAGTCAGTCCGTGTCCGCCGTTCGCTGGGACACATGGGCCTTGCGGGTTCACGGCGCCGCTGGGCGGCGGTCCGCATGAAAACCACCTCAGTCCGAGGGCGGCTGCGATTCCTCGGCGTGGGGTCGGGCGAGGGTGTCGGAGGCGGCCTGGGCGAAGTCGTGGATGAGGCGGGAGCGGCGGGCCGCTACCCAGGCGAGGGCCACCTGGTTGGGGCCGATGTCCTTCACGCGCAGCGGGATCACGTCCGGCCGGGTGTAGAAGCTGGCGGTCGACAGCGGGAGCACGCAGATGCCCGCTCCGGCCGCAACCATTTCCAGTTTCTCCTCCACCTGGTGGATCACCGGGACTTCGGGGCGCCGTCGACCCCGCAGTTCCAGTGCCACATCACGCCACTCCGGAACGGCGTCGGGATCCTGAAGCAGGTGCTCGGCGGCAAGATCCTTGATGCTCACCGACGTCCTGCCGGCCAAGGCGTGCCCGGCCGGTACCATGACGACGCGGGGCTCCCGGAAGAGCGGACGCATCTGCAGACCGTTGCTGTCGATGGGCAGGCGCACGATGCTGACGTCGGCGCGGCCGTCCAGCAGCACCTCGACCTGGTCGGCCCACGTGGTGCGCAGAAGGCGCACGTGCACGTCCCGATGGTGCGTGGTGAAGGCGACCATGGCCGGGGTGACGGTGATGCCTGGCATGAAGCCGACGGTCAGCGACTGGGTGCCCTGGGCCGCTGACCTCACGCGTCTCGTCAGTGCCTGGGCCGAGGCGAGCAGGGGTAGGGCGTCCTCCAGCAGCTGCTCTCCGGCCGCAGTGAGCAGCGTTCCGCGGCGGCCCCGGTCGAACACCTCCGCTCCGAGGTCGTCCTCCAGACTGCGGATCTGCCGGGACAGCACCGGCTGGGCGATGTGCAGCCGCTCCGCCGCCCGCCCGAAATGGAGTTCCTGCGCCACGGCCACGAAGTAGCGCAGCTTCCGCAGATCAAGATCCATCCGGATTCACCGCCCGCTCTGTCGCCACGGCACCCCGGGTCGGTCGGCCGCTGTGGGCCATGGCCGTCCCGGAACTCCTTCGGAACGCCCATGGCAGTCGATCATCAATCTACCGGGCGAGTGCATGCCGCCGCAGACGCTGCCGGCCGGGTGTGCTCAGCCACGGGCCAGAACGGCCAGGGGGTCGGTGTGGGCGGGAGTCCAGCCCAGTTCCTCCCTGGCCCGGGCCGGCGTGAACTGCTGGTCCAGAGCGAAGGCGTCGGCGACCGGGCCCATCTGTTCACGGGCCTGTTCCAGGCTGATCGATGCGACCTTGCCCTCGATGCCCGCGGCCCGGCTGAGGGCGAGGGCGCACTCCTTGGCGGTGGGGTTGACACCGCCGACACCGACGTACACCGAACCCGGCTTCGTCTTGAGCGCGGCGACGTACAGCTCGGCGATGTCGTCGATGTGCACCAGCGCCCAGCGGTTGGTCCCGTCGCCGATGTAGGGGATGGCGCCGGCCTCCTTGCCCGGGGTGGTGTAGAAGATGTCGATCAAACGGTTCTCGCCGCCGTACAGCAGGCCGGGCTGTACCACGACGGGGCGGCCACCGTGCTGGGCGCGTGCGAGGACGGCGTCCTCCACGGCCTTGCGCCAGGCGACCAAGGCCGGCGGGTTCCACGGGGCGCTCTCGTCCGCCACGCCCTGGGTGTCGCCGTAGACCCAGGTGCCGCCGGTGTGCACGTAGGGGCCGCTGCCGATGCCGTCCTGCATGGCCCCGGCCGCCTCCAGATCCTCGGCGCCGGTTTCGGCCTGCGCCAGGTGGACGACGGCTTCCGCGCGGGCGGCCGCGGCGTTCAGCACGCCGAGGTCCCCAAGCCCGCCGCGCACCGGTGTCGCGCCGAGGGCACGGACGGTCTCGGCGGCGCCGTCGCTGCGGGCCAGGGCGTCCACGGTGTGTCCCTGCCGGATCAGCGCGCCGATGGTCGCCCTGCCGATGTATCCGGATCCGCCGGTGAGGAAAACCCTCATGGTCTTCAGCTCCTGTCAGTGGCTCAATGGCTTGCCCCCACAGCCTCCGTCCGGCGGCGTCACTCCGTCCAAGACCTCTTTCGACGCCTCTGATACCCATCAGGCATCACGCGCGTGTCGATGGCCGGACGCACCTTCGCTGATGCCCGCCGGGCATCAGCGAAGGCAGAAGAGGTCTTGGACACCCGCCCCTCCGTGCCCGCGGATGCGGTGCTTGAGCACACTTCTGCCGCGGCCCCAGCCGATCCGCTCAGCGATCACCGTCGCCGGCATCTCCGGCCGCTGTTCGAGCAGTTCACGGATCTGCGGCTCGACCGCGTCCCCGATCGAGCCCTTCGGCGCCCGCTGGTATGCGGCGGCGCATCATCCACGATCGTCCTGCGCACGGTGTTCCTTGAGATCCCCAGCTTCTTCGCGATCACCACTCCTCCCGGTCTGGCTCAACGAGCCGGACCCCTTGGAGGGGGCAACTTGGTGATGTCCTTCTCTCCCAGTGCGGCTCGATCAACTACACGTCGATTTCCATGCGGTGGTCAGAAACCAGCCCGCCGCCGGTTCGCGCCGGTGGTGATCCGACCCCGGACCTGCTCGCCCAGAACCAGCAGTTGCTTCTCGCAGCGCCACGCCCAGCGGGCGCAGGGGCAGGCCAACTGGACGGGGATGGTGAACTGGACCGTGACCGGGGCAGGAAGACACCCCGGGCGCCAGGGGACACCCGGGGGGCTGGGAAGGGTCAGGTGACGGTTCCGGTCACCGAGCCGGAGGTCTTCGTCACGGTGTACGTCACGGTGGCTCCGCTCCAGAAGTGGAAGACGAGCGTCGCCGGGGTGTTGTCACGCAGTGAGTTGACGAACTTGGAGGTGAGGTGAAGACCGTTGCCCGGGTAGTCGGGAGAGAAGGCCTCGTTGAACTCCTGGTAGGGAGTCCACTCGGTCGGTCCGGCATTGCCGCCGTCGGCGTATGTGGCCTCCATGGTGGCTAGTTGGTCACCGCGGTACTGGGTGGGGATGGTGAGACCGTTGGTGTCGCCGGTCGCGTCGGAGAGCACCGGTTTGTCGTACGTGGTCACGTAGATCTTCCAGGGCAGCCCCCGGGAGAAACGGGCCTCGATCGTCGCGTTGACCCCGTAGCCGCGCTTGCCGGCTAGCCGGGTCAGCGCGGTGGCTGTGAGCGTGAGCTGGTTGCCGGAGACGGTGTAGTCCTTGCCCTGAACGAGCTTTTTGCCGCCCTGCCACACGTCGCGGAAGGTGGTGCCGTTCGGGTTCAGGGTGAGTGTCCTGGCGGTGATCGGACTCGACTTGGCCAGGAAGACTCGGTCCGAGGAGGCGGTGCCCGAGCGGGTGGTCCAGCTCGACTTGATCTGCTTGATCAGCTCGGGCTCACGCCACTCCAGCGTGGAGCGGTTCAGGAAGTTGTAGGCGTCCCACAGAGCCGTGGTCACCCCGGAGATGCGGGCCTCGTATCCGAACATCTCGAAGTACTTCAGTGCCTCGCCACGTTCGATACGCGGCGCGCGTTGGAAGTGGTCGGGGTAACTCAACAGGCCGTACTCGCCCAGGTAGACGGGGATTCCCTTGGAGACAAGGGTGTCGCGGATCCGGGCGAAGTTGTCGGTCAGGTCCTTCTGCGCGGTGGCGTCGAACCGGGTGCCGCCGGCGATGTTCACGCTGAACGGGTACCAGCTGTAGTAGTGCGTGGTGGCCACGAGGTTGGGGTCGTTCAGCGACTTCATGTTGCCGACCAGGGCGTCCAGGAAGACCTGGCCGGAATTGGTGTGCAGGCTGGGCAGGACGAGCAGCCGGGTCGCGTTGTTGCCGCCGGACTGGCGCACCACGGTGTGGAACGCGGTGTTCAGTTCGTCGTTGTACTGGATGCCCTGGGCGTCGGTGGTGTTGTTGAACTGCGGCTCGTTGTTGCTCTCGAAGAGCAGGCTGCTCGGTGAGTCCCTGAACGTGGCGGCGATCTGGGTCCAGGTGGCCTTGAAGCGGGCCAGGACTCCGTCATGGTCGGTGGGCATGTCGGCGATCCACTGCCACGAGTCGTGATGGACGTTGATCACGACGTGGAGACCGTCGGCCAGCGCCCAGTCGACCACCTGCTTGACGCGGTTCATCCACGTCTCGTCGATCGTGTAGGGAGCGGTGGAGGACTGGTGGCCACTCCAGGTGACCGGGATGCGTACGCTGCGGAAACCCTGCGCCTTGATGGTGTCGAACAGGGCCTTGGTCGCCGGTGGGTTGCCCCAGGACGTCTCGTCGGGGATGGCGTCCAGGGTGTTGCCGAGGTTCCAGCTGGGCTGCATCGCGGCCACGGTGCCCATCGGAGTGAGCGCGATCTTCTTCGTTGCCGCGTGCGCGCCCCCGTGGGACGGTACGGCGAACGCGGCGGTGCTGGTCAGCCCTATCACGGCGACCAGCGCCAGCAGCAGACCGAGCACCCGGCTCGGGCCGCCTCTGTGCCGGTCGGTGGGGTGGTGCGTTCCCTTCATCTCTGACCTCTCTGTGTTGGCCGAGCGGTTTTCGCCCGTGGGGGATGGGGTGGCGGGCAGCGAGGAGGGGTGGGGCGTCTTCGGAAGCCGGGTGGTGCCTTGGCTCGCCGCGCCGTTGAGAGACTGAGCGGCTCGTGGTCGAACCAGTCGAAGTGCCCGGTGCCGGCTGCCGCGTACAGGCAACGGAGAGCCTTCGGTGCGCCGTTCATGATGGCCTTTCTGGTAGGGGTCAGAACGCGCGAGGCGGGCCCGATGGCAAGGGTGGGACCTGGTCGGAGAGTCAGGCGGTACGGAGCACCGCGCAGCCGCCGGGCGGCAGTTCGGACAATGTGCTGCCCGTGAGCAGGTCGTGGGCGGGTTCGGGCAGGGGCACGGGCTCGGGGCGGTGGTTGATCAGGACACGCCAGCGACGGCCGTCCGCGGCGCGTCGGATGACGGCCTCGACCTGAGCCGGCAGGCCCGGCACCCCGGGACCCACCCCCGCCTCGTCGAGCAGCCGGGCGACCAGGGCGGCGTAGCCGGCGTCGTCCAGGCGGGTCGAGAGGTACCAGCCCGTTCCGGTGCCGAAGCGGTGACGGGTCAGCGCCGGGCTGCCGGCGAGCATGCCCTCGGCGTAGGCGGCGAGCGTTTCCGCTCCTTCGGCGCGAAGCGACTCGCTCCAGACGGTGCCGTGTGATCCGTCCGACAGGGCGATCCGCTCGTCTCGTCGCAGCGGCCGGTACTCCTCGACGCGGATGCCCAGCGCCTCGCGCAGCGGCTCGGCGGGGTAGCCGCCGAGGCGGGCGTGCATGCGGTCGTCGACGTATCCGCTGGCGTGCTGGACGAGGAGCGTTCCGCCGCCGGCGACGTAACGGCACAGGTTCTCGGCCGCCCCGTCGGACAGGAGGAACAGGGCCGGTGCGATGACGAGCGGGAAGCGGCCCAAGGCGTGCTCGGGGTGCGCGAAGTCGACGGTGACGCCCGCGTCCCACAGTGCCCGGTGCGCCCGGCCGAGTGCCGCGTGATAGTCGAGGTCCGCCGAGGGCAGGCCGTCCACGCCGAGCGCCCACCAGGCATCCGCGTCGTGCAAAACCGCCACCGAAGCGGTGACCGTCGATCCCGCCAGCTCGCCGAGCCGGGCGACCGCCTCGCCGACCTGCGTGACTTCCCGGAAGATACGGCTGTCGGGGCCCGCGTGCGGGACCATCGCCGAGTGCCACGTCTCGGCGCCGGCCCGGGACTGCCGCCACTGGAAGAAGAGGGCGCCCTCCGAACCGCGGGCGATGTGCCCGAGGGTGTGGCGCAGGATGTCCCCGGGCGCCTTGGCCAGGACCCGGTCGCGGTCGTAGACGGTACTGGTGCCCTGTTCCATCAGCAGCCAGGGCTGGCCGCCGGCCAGGGAGCGGGCGCGGTCGGCGTGGAAGGCGGCATCGGCGGCGGCGTCCAGACCGGGAGCGCTCGGGTACTGGTCTGACGTGACGACGTCGAGTTCGCGGGCGAAGGCCCACAGGTCGACGTTCTGGTAGGCCGGGAGCATCAGGTTGGTCGTCACCGGCCGGTCGCTGTGTGCGCGGATCGCGTCGCGTTGCTCGCGGTAGGCGGTGATGATCTCGTCGGACCAGAAGCGGTGGAAGTCCAGGGCCTGGCCGGGGTTCTTGTGCCACTGCGTCGCACGGGGCGGCAGTACCTGCTCCCAGGAGGTGTAGCGCTGGCTCCAGAAGGCTGTTCCCCAGGCCTCGTTGAGGGCGTCCAGCGAGCCGTGGCGGGTGCGCAGCCACACCCGGAACGCGGCGGCCGTGTGGTCGCAGGAGCAGAGCGTGCCGTACTCGTTGTGGACGTGCCACAGGGCGAGGGCGGGGTGCTCTCCGTAGCGTTCGGCCAGGGCGGAGGCGAGTCGGCGGGCCGCGCTGCGGTAGGCGGGCGCGGTGAGGCAGTAGGTGTCGCGGCTGCCGTGGGTGAGGCGGGTGCCGTCCGGGGTGACCGGCAGCGCGTCGGGGTGGGCCAGGGTGAACCAGGGCGGCGGGGAGGCCGTCGGGGTGGCAAGGTCGACGGCCACGCCGTTCGCGTGGAGGCGGTCGATGTGGGCGTCCAGCCAGGCGAAGTCGTAGCGGCCCTCGTCCGGTTCCAGCAGGGCCCAGGAGAAGACGCCCACGGTGGCCAGGTTGACCCTGGCCCGGCGCATCAGAGCGTCGTCCTCCTTCCAGACCGGTTCGTCCCACTGCTCGGGGTTGTAGTCACCGCCGAAGGCGAGGCCGCCCAGGCGGTCGGTCAGGCTGCGGGTGGTCATGACTGATCCTCGGGAAGAAGGGACTCGGCAACTGCTGGGCGACTGCTCTGCCCCTCCCGACGGTGGTGGGGGAGCGGCTCCGCTCCAGCAGCGGGGCATGGACGGGCGGACCCGCTGCCGGTCACAGGGCGGGGGCGCGGACGGACGGCCGGTTCGCGAGCCCTCCGGTGCGGTCTGTGCGCGCCCGGAGCCGACCCTGCTGTGCGGACGAAGCTTCCGCGGTTCAGCTCATTGCCCAAGGCGGCTTGCCCTTCCCTACGTATTGTCGAAGCGCTTCACCTGCCCGGGAACGGTAGTGACACGTCCCTGGCTGGACAAGAGGGCAGGCATCAGGAAAATCCCCATGGCCCAGGTCGTTGACAGCGTGATGCCACACACTTTGAGCGTCGAAGCGCTTCGATGATGCGCAATGCGCATGTCTAGAGGCTTCCTCGTGGCTTCTGCGTCCCTGCCCGCCGCCCGGCTTCCGTTCCTCGAGCCGGTGCCGCCGATCGAGCGCGCCGACGACCTGCTCGGGGCCTGGATGCCGGGGGTGCCCTATGTCTTTGGTCAAGGGAAACGGGGGTGCGGTGTGTCGATGAGCCGGGGCAGCATGGCGGGGTGGCTGATCTGCTGTGGGATGACGTGAGGTGCTTCTTCCACCCGGACTTGATGGGGTCCTTGCCGGACGTGCGTGTCCCGGCTACGTCGGTGGAGGACTGGCAGGCGGTCCTCGATCTTGTCGTGGAGAAGGGCTGGAAGTGCCAGTACTCCGAGGGAGAGAGGGTGCTTCCGGTGCCTCGGGCGGAGGCCGTGCTGTCCCGTCCGGCGGATGCCGATTGCCCGGACCTGCGGGTATGGCTGGCTGCCGAGGTGCTGGCGATCTTCCGTTTCCATGCGGACGATGAAGTCGACTTTGACGTCGACCTGCGGGAGTTGCAGGGCCAGGAGCGACTTGATGTGTTCTGCGGCTTTCTTCGGGAGATCGGCCGGCGGCTGGGTAAGCCGGTGCTGATGGACCCGGAAGGCGACTCCGGCCATCCGGTGCTCGGCTTCGACGTCGAGGCCGATCGAGTCGTTCTCCTCGCAGACCCGCAGGTCAGGTGACCGCGGTCGACGGCTGCGGTTGGTAGAAGGGTCCGTCGCGGAGCATCGCGAACAGCACTTCGGCCCGGCGCCTGGCGAGGCGGAGCAGGGCCTGGGTGGGGTGCTTTCCCTGGGTAATCTTCTTGTCGTAGGAGGCCCGGGAGGCCGGATCGCTCAAGGTGGCGAACGCGAAGAGGAACAAGGCCCGTTTGAGCTGCTTGTTCCCCCGCCGGGAGGGCTGTTCACCGCGGATCGATGAGCCCGAGCTCCGGGTCGCCGGGGCGAGACCCGCGTAGGCGGCGAGGTGGTCGGCGGTCGGAAAGGTACTGCCGTCACCGACCTGTGGGCAGCGGCTTCGGCCGGGTGTTCCGCCCATGCTCGACTTCAGGTTCGCGCTGCCGGACGGCCGCGATCTTGCGGTCGATGCGCTCGACCCACGGGGCGTGCCAGATCCGCGTTCTGTGGAATGAGCTGTGTCAAGTGCGCGGGATAGGGTCCTGGGCTGGCGAGGTCAGCGAGACCAACTGCAGGTGAACCCAGTGAAGGTGCTCATCTATGACGACGCGTCGGCTCTACCCCTCGCCGGCCTGCGCCAGCTGGTCAGTATCACTTTGCTCAACATTGCCGTCAGGCTGCCGACCACCGAACCCACCTGCCAAGACGTCCCCCAGGGCTGTGGCGGCCCGCTCAGCCAGACCTTGTTCGGTGTGCTGGTGGTGGTCTTGGGCAGGCGTGCGGCATGGGACCTTCCTCTGCGGCGGCTGTGCAGGCTTGCAGCTTGTGCAGCACAGGAACGCTGCTCGCGGCGGTTGCCAGACCAGCCGCGACAGCCGCGGGCACGGGCGTGTCGTGGAGGAGCACGAGGACGCTCATGGCGGGGCCGATGACGACGGCCGTCCGGAGTCTCCTATGAGGTGGAGGAACAGAGACAAGTGGCCATAGCGGTAGTGGGTATCGGATTCGAGGACAACGCAGCAGCCACCGTCACCCTCGGAGTGACAGTGCTGGTGGTGGCCTTCGTGCTGCTCTACTGGCGCCTCAAGCGTGAGAAGAAGTAGCGAGGCGCTCTGACTGGACTTCTTTCAAGCTGTCCTGGCCGGGTGGCGGGGGTTGAGCTTCTGCAAGCAGGCGTTGCTTGTTCTGGCGCAGATGCGGAACAGCGAGATGCTGACCCAAATTGGCGCCGGGACGGGGGGAACTTCTGGAGGTTCGTCGCCTTCAACGTGGCGCACTTCTCCGCGTCCGTGCCAAGCAGGGCGATCGTCTCGCTCGTGGCCTTGAAGGATGACCTCGACGGCCAGGGGCGGGTAGAGGAGGACCTCCAGACCGCCAGCCTCCGCGACCTGAATGACGTCGCGCGGCATCGCCGTCGGGTTCGACATCGTGAGAGCGATGGACACGGGGGCCTGCGGTCGATCCGCGCGTGCACCTGCCGCGAGGCGGGTGATGCGGGCGCTGGCGGCAGCGCGCCCGCCTCGACGCCGGTCTGCTTGAGCAGCTCCTCGAGGCTCATGTGGTCCACGCTTCATCCTGGGCTGCTGGGGTGACTGAGCGCCATAGTTGGCCCGACTGCACAACTACGGCGCTCAGTGTGATCGCCTCAGGCCGTACTGCTGGTTGGGTTGCCCGGGCGGCCCTACGCTCGACTATCAGAGGACACCCTTGAGGATATTGGCGAAGATGCCCTCCTTGCCCGGAGTAACCTCGTTCTGGTTCGCCCAGTTCCCAGAGCCCAACGTGTTGTTCGGGAGGTTCTGCAGGGCCACGTCACCAGGTGCGACATATCCGGAAGACCCGGGTACGGAAGCACCCCCGATACAGACGGAAGCACCCCTGATGCTAGAGGGGGGGTATGGAAGTGGAGCCTGCGCGGCGGCTCGGGAAGCCTCCGATGCCGCTTCACCCGGTGGTCAGCGCAGCGTTCCACACAGGGCTGTCCACGTAGTGGTTGTCGTAGAGCTCCGAGGATGCCTGGATCTCCTCGAAGCCGGCCTCGCCGCGCATGACCCGCCCCAGCAGTCGGAGGTAGTCGAAGCGGGCCATCCCCGGAGTGAAGGTGAACAACACGTCCGCCGTGCACCCCGGGGCAGCGGTGAAGGCGTGTGGCGTGTGCGGCGGTACGAGCAGGAAGTCACCCGCGCTCAGCACGGTGATCGTTTCGTCCAGCAGGACGCGCAGGGATCCGTCGATGACGAAGAACATCTCCGCGGCCCGGGTGTGGAAGTGTGCCGGTGCTCCCACCGCTCCCTCGGCGAAGGTCGAGCGGTAACTGGTCAGCAACCCGCCTGTCGTTTCGGAGTCCGCCAGCAGCGACATCTCACTGCTGGGGTCACTCGTCTTCTCCGCCTCAGCGGCGCGGGTCACGACCGGCACAAAGTCTGTACGGATGCTGCTCATCAGGTGTGCTCCCTTGATAGCCGGCGCCATTGGCCGCCGTGTGATTACTATTCTCGGCGACCCGTTGACCGGCCTTTGGGTGCAATCTGACCCTCATATTGTGGGTCAATCGGGGGGGCGGGTGGAGGCGTCGAGACCGCGGCAGCGCAATGCCGGCAGGGAGCGAGCCAGGGGGAGGGCTTTCTCACGGCGTTTCGCGAGAAGTTCCGGCACGCCGGGCTTCATGTTCTGGACGAGCCGGAGGCAGCGCAATCGTTCTCGTCGTCATGTCTCGAGCTGGTGGGACATATCGACCGGGCTGGCTCAGGAGGGCGGCCAGGTCATCTGCGCCACGCACTCCCCACTGCTGACCGCGCTACCGGCTGCGACATCATCGAGGTCGGTGAGCACGGCATGCGGAGGGTGGCGTGGCGGGAGCTCGGCGTGGTGGATCACTGGCGCCGGTATCTTGCCGACCCGCAGGCGCATTTGCGGCACATGGTCGAACGGTGAAGGGCATCCCTTCACCAGCACGTTCTGGGGACCGCTGTCTGGAACGTCAACTTCCGTATACGAGGGCCCGTTTGGGTGCGTGTGGTGGCAGAGCCCGGGTAGTCGAAAGGTCCGGTTTCGGATGAGGGGAGTGACGGCTCGTGGAGCGGGAGAAGACCGCGGAACGAAGGCTCGGCACCTTGCAGCGAGGAACGGCTCAGCGTGCGCAACTGCGTGTCCGGCTGGCCGACATCGCGTGGACCTGCCTGTGTGTCGTCCTCGTGCTGTGGGCGGTCGTGAGCTCGGTCGGGGCCGCACGCGGGACGACGGCCTGGGCCTACTGCGCGGTCGCCTGGATCCTTTTGGCCTTCGCGTGCGCCATGGTGCTCGCCGGCTACAAGCGCCGGAAGCGGATCTGACGACTGAAGGAGGCGGGGCATGGAACGGATTCGGGACTTCCTGGCGCGGCACCTGTGGGTACAGATCGCCCTGTCGGTCCTGGCCGCCAGCGTGCTGGTCGCGTTGCTGTATCCGGGGCGCTCGTTCGCGACCGTGGTGCTGCGTACGGCCATCGTGTCGGCCGGTGGAATCTGCATCATGGTGATCATGCGCCGTAAGGAGAAGCGAGCCGCGGGCGGGAAGACGAACGACCTCCTCTCCCTGGACCAGAAACTGCGCAAGGGCGAGGTACCGCAGGACCCGCGGGAACAGAGCGCGATGCGTGACCTGGTCGCGCAGCGGTTGTACCGCACCCGCCACCGCGTGGCCGCGCTGATCTTCCTGGCCGTGCTCTTCACCACGGTAACGGTGGGGACCGCCTTCACTGCAGGACTCCGGCAGACCATCGGGATGACCGTGCTCAGTGTGGGGTTCATCGTGTGGATGATGTACTTCAGCAACCTCCAGAACCGCCGACTGCACACCATGCGTGCGGCACTTGAAGAGCGGGTCCCGAGCGTCGCCACCAGCGGCGCGCCCTCGCATCGCGCCTCGCAGTGATGCCATCGTGCGGCGTGACCGAGACGAGATGCATCGCCTGGCTCTGCTTGAGCAGGCCATGGACCTGTTCCTCGCTTCTGGGGACAGCGTTGCCCTAGAAGACATGCACAGCATGACGCCAGCCGCATTCGAGCAGACGGTAGCGGCATCGGCGCGGCGAGATGGGCATGAAGTCATCCGGGGGGCGGTGCTCGCGACCTCGGAGCAGAGGTCATAGCCGTAACGCCCGACGGCCTCCACTGGGCGTCGCCAGTGCCCAAGCCGCCGAAGCCCCGTCGGCATCCCCCGCACCTGCGAATACCGTCGACTTGGACGGCCTCCTGGGCCCGGTGACTGGCCTCCTCGAAGGCGTTCTCGGCGGCGGCTCTGTCCCGGATGCGCTCCTGCTGCCCGGCGGCATCCTGGGGGCGACGCCCTGACGCACACGAAGGTCTTGGGGCCCACCAATGCTGGTCTCCCAAGACCACTTTGTGAGGCCCAGATCTGGAGCTGACCCGGAGGTGGATCGCCGACGAGGAGGGTCGCGAAGCCGAACGGCAACGGGGCCTCGCGGCCCCGCCTCCGGCGCCGGACTCGTTCGATCCGCACGTTCCAAGATCGGTTGAGGGGTGGCTCTTCAGTCGGCAGCAGACCAAATCTGGACAACCCACACCTCAAGCGGATCCTCGTGCGGCCCGTCAGGCGGGAAGGGATCGAGTGCCAGCGAAGCCTCTACATGATCTCGCCCTCGGCAGAGTAAACGCAGGTGATAACGCCCCGGCCGCAACTGGATCTCGCCGTAGCAGACGCCGCCCAAGTCGACCACCGCGAGGTGATCTGCCATCGGAGAATGAAAAGCCCGCTCATACTCCCAAGAGCCTGATGGCTGAGGAGCGGGCCCGTCCCACACCTCTAAACGCACCAAGGGTAAAAGTCGTTGTCGCTGGAGGTAAGCCTCCAGCCTTTCCCGGGGATCTGGACAATGTCGTCCTCCGCCGGCGCTTGCTCGAAGAGGATGGGGCCGATCTGGATGGTCCTGTAGTACACACGGGGACGGACATCAACAGCGTTGATCAGAGTCGACACTTACTCTCCTCACCATCGAGCGAGCAGGGCCCGTCAGGCTAGCCCGGATCTGAACTGAAAGACCCCTCAACTCATCTCGCAACGATGGCAAACGGGCACTCACCCCTGCCACAGCGCAGCGGCAGACATCGCTGTCATGCCCACCGCCGCGCCAAGGGTCTGCTACCCGAGCCATCGGCCGCTGCCGCCCCCGACGACGAGAAGCGAAGGCCGAGAACCGGGGGGCGATGCGCAGCTGCCCTGGGGAGGGCGAACAACTCCCCAGCCAGGAGCGGCGGTCCTACGCTGAGTGGTCCAGCACGACGTGGGGTCACAGAGGACGGAAGCAGTATGGGCACGGGGGCGTCTGACGGTGCGTCGGAGCGGGTGTGGTTCATCAGTCACGCGGGGGCTGATCGTGCCTGGGCGGAATGGGTACGGCTGGCAGCTCCTGGACGCCGGGCACCAGGTCGAGTTGGATTACTGGGACTGGGGTGCGGGCGAGAACTTCGTGCTGAAGATGAATGCCGCGCTCGAACGAGGCCGTCTGCTCGCGTTGTTCTCCTCGGCCTACTTCGAACCGGAGCGGTTCACTACCCCGGAGTGGACCGCGGTGGTGGCGATGCGGGAGAAGATCACGCCCGTGCGCATCGCACGGGTGGATCCGCCGGCGATCCTGCGCCCGCTGCTCAGCCGCGACCTGTTCGACCTGGACGGCGCGGAGGCGCGCAGGGTGTTGCTGGAGGCGGTCGACGGCCCGTCCCGCCCGGAGACGGAGCCGCCCTTCCCCGGTACCCACAGCGTGTTACGTCAGGTCGGCGCCAGTGGCCCTCGCCTGCCCGGAAGCTTGCCCCGGGTACGCAACCTGCCCGCCCGTAACGCGGCTTTCACCGGCCGCGACAGCCTCCTGGTCCACCTGCGCCAAGCACTCGCGTCCGACCAACGCGTCGCGGTCCAGGCCCTCCACGGCCGCGGCGGGGTCGGCAAAACCCAGCTAGCGATCGAGTACGCCTACCGGTTCGCCGGTGAGTACGAACTCGCCTGGTGGATCACGGCGGAAGACCCGGCCCTGATCCCCGGCCAGCTCGCCGCGCTCGCTGCCCGGATCGGCGCCGCGCCCGCCGGCACACCGCCCGCCGCCGCGGTCGAGCTACTGCTGGCAGAGCTGGGCACCATGTCGCGCTGGCTGCTGGTTTTCGACAATGCCGAAGACCCCAGCACCCTGGCCCCGTTCCTGCCCGGCGGCACCACCGGGACGTCCTGATCACCAGCCGAAACCCCCACTGGCGTACCTACGCCATGCCCCTGGACGTTGACACCCTCGCCCGCACCGAATCCATCGCCCTGCTCCGCGCCCAAGGCGCCGACCTCCCCGACAAGGACGCCGATCACCTCGCCCACACCCTGGACGACCTCCCCCTGGCGCTCGCCCAGGCCGCCGCTTACTCCCCCGGGAGTAATCCGCACCCGCCGTCACCCCTGGCAGTACGCGTCACCTCGCCCTTCCGCTCGACGAAAGCCGTGGTTCTCACCGGAAGTCTGGGGACCGAAGCAGACGTCAGCCGGAGGGAGATCGGTCGATGAGGGCCGGAGAGACAACCGCTACGACGAGGTTGGGGACGCGGCGCGGGCGAGCCGTTCCATGGGCGATGCTCGGGCTGTGGATTGCCGTGATCGCACTCGTCGGGCCGTTCGCGGCGAAGCTCGGCAGCGTGCAGCACGACAAGGTCACCGACTACCTGCCGGCGAGCGCGGACTCGACGCAAGTAGCGAAGATCGAGGAGAAGTTGCCCGGGGGCGAGACCACCGAGATGGTGCTCGTCTACCACCGGGACGGCGGGCTCAGCGCCGCCGACCGGAAGACCGCGGCCGGGCAGGTCGCGGAGATCACCCGACAGCACAAGCTGATCGGCGGTACTCCCGAGGGGATTCCGTCCAGGGACGGCACGACCCTGATCTATCCGATCGCCAGCAATGAGCCCGGGGCGAACGAGGAGCTGCAGGACAAGCTCGTCAACGACGTCCGCAAAGTCGCCCAGGACGAGGGCGGGCTGAGCGTCGATGTGGGCGGCACCGGCGCGCTGGCCACCGACTCGGGCGCGGTCTACGACTCGCTCGGGGGACCGCTGCTCTACACCACCGTCGCCGTCGTCGCCCTACTGCTGATCCTGATCTACCGCAGCCCCGTGCTGTGGCTCGTGCCCCTCGTCGTCGCAGGGATCGCCGACTACATGTCGATGGGCGTCGCCTACGGCCTCAACCAGGCCTTCGGCACGACCGTCTCGGGGCAGAGTTCGGGTGTGATGACGATCCTCGTGTTCGGGGCGGGCACGGACTACGCGCTGCTGCTCATAGCGCGCTACCGGGAGGAGCTGCGGCGCATCGAGCGACCGTACGAGGCCATGGTCGCCGCCCTGCGCGGCTGCGGGCCCGCCGTGCTCGCCTCCTCCGGCACCGTCGCCGCTGGACTGCTGTGCCTGCTCGCCGCCGACCTCAACAGCAGCCGGGGTATGGGCCCGCTCGGCGCCGTCGGCGTGCTGTGTGCGCTGATCGCGATGCTGACCCTGCTCCCCGCCGTCCTCGTACTGGTCGGACGGCGGGTGTTCTGGCCGCTCGTGCCCGCCTTCGGGAGCACGCCCAAGCAGCGGCGGAGCCTGTTCTCGGCGATGGGCAGCTCTGCCGGACGCAGGCCGCTGACCGTACTCGCGAGCGGTGCCGTACTGCTCGGCGCCCTCGCCCTCGGCTCACTCAACCTGCCGGGACCGCTCAAGCAGGAGGACTCCTTCGTCAAGAAGCCGGAGGCCGTCGTCGCGATGGAGACCGTCACCAAGGCCTATCCTGGGCAGGGCAGCCAGCCCATCGACGTGATCACCCCGCAGGGGCGCGCCGACGAGACCCTCGTGACCGTCCGCGGCACACCAGGCGTGGGCAGCGCGGAGAAGGGGCGTACGGGAGACGGCTGGACCGAGATCGCCGTCTTCGCGAAGAGCGCGCCCCAGTCGGCGGAGGAGACCGCCACCATCAAGTCCCTGCGGAACGAACTGAAGGGCTCCTACGTCGGCGGGGACAGCGCCCAGCAGATCGACCTGGAGGTCACCAACGCCCGGGACATGAAGATCGTCGTACCGCTCGTCCTCGTCTTCGTGCTGCTCATCCTGATCGGGCTGCTGCGGAGTCTGGTCGCACCGCTGCTCCTGGTGGTCGCCGTCGTCGCGGTGTGGGGCGCATCCCTCGGGATCGGCGGACTGGTCTTCGAACCGCTCCTCGGTCTCAAGGGCACCGATCCGGGGCTCGGATTGCTGTCCTTCGTGTTCCTGGTCGCCCTCGGCGTCGACTACGGCATCTTCCTCATGCACCGGATGAGGGAGGAGTCGCTGGCGGGAGCGGAACCGGGCACGGCGGCGCTCACCGCACTGCGCACCACCGGCGGCGTCATCGCTTCCGCCGGACTCGTCCTCGCCGCGACCTTCGCCGTGCTGACGAACATGGGCCTGGTACAGCTGGTCCAGCTGGGCTTCGTGATCGCCGTCGGCGTCCTGCTCGACACCTTCCTCGTACGGACGTATCTGGTGACCAGTGCCAGCGTCGCCCTGGGCCGGAAGGTGTGGTGGCCGGGCGTGCTCTCACGGCAGCCCGGGCCGGCCGAACCGGCCGGGTCGAGCGGAAGGGGCGGACCGACCGAGCCGCCGCGGCAGGTGGAAACCGTCGGCGCACCCTGAGCACGCTGATCGAACGCTCTGATCCAGCACGCTGATCCGCGGGCCCGCCCGGGTGCCTCCTTCCGTGGGGGCACCCAGGTTCCCGCACGAGTACCGGAAGATGGAGCCGTGGAAGAACGGGGAACGACCACAGAGGTACGCGACCGGTCGGCGGCGGAGACGGCGGCCGGTGGCGGCGGACGGTCCCGTCGCGGCGAGCGCATCATGTCCGCCATCAACCGCGAACCGCTGACCGCACCGCACCGCACCCGCAACGACGCGGTCCTCGCGCTGGGCGTCGTCGTGCTCGCCTTGGCCATCACCCTGACGGGCGGCGAAGGGACACGGCCCGACCATCTCAGCTGGATGCTGCTGCTCGCCGGGCACGTGCCCCTCGTATGGCGGCGCCGCCGTCCGTTGGTGGCCCTGCTCGGGGTGGTGGCCTGCATGGCTCCGTACTACGCCTTCGACTACAACCCTGCCCTGCCCGCCCCCGCGATCGTCCTGGCGCTCTACACCGTGGCGGCGACCGGCACCGTACGCCGCACGCTGCTCACCGGTGTCGCCGTCCTCGGCCCGACAGCCATCAGCAACGGCCTCATGAACCAGGACGAGGCGCTGGAGTCCCTGGAGATCTCCGGCTGGATCATCGCGGTCCTGTTCATCGGTATCGCCGTCCGCTACTACCGCTTGTACGTCGCCTCCATCGTCGAGCGGGCCGAACGGGCGGAGCGCACCCGGGAGGAGGAGGCCAGGCGCCGCGTCGCCGAGGAACGGCTGCGGATGGCCCGTGACCTGCACGACCTGCTCGCCCACAGCATCACGCTCATCGGCGTCCAGACGTCCGTGGCGGCCCACGTCCTCACCGCCGACCCCGAGCGCCTCGACCGCAAGGCCGTCGCCCAGGTACTGGACGACATCGCGGGGACCTGCCGGATGGCCCGGGGGGAACTGCGTACGACGCTGGAGGTGCTGCGGGCGCATGACACGGTCGTGGGAGTGGACGCGGATCCGGCGCCCGGCTCTGCTTCCGGAGCCGACGACATGCGGGGGCCGCTGCCCGGGATCGACGGACTGGCCGATCTCGCGGAGACCGGCAGGGTGGCCGGGGCCAAGGTCGAACTGTCCGTCCGCGCGGACGACATCCCGCCCTCCGTGGGCGCCGCCGCGTACCGGATCGTGCAGGAGGCGCTCACCAACGCCGTACGTCACGGCGGCCGCGAGGACCTCACCGTGCGCGTGGGTCTGTGGACCGCGGACGGCGCACTGCGGGTGAGTGTCAGGGACGACGGGACGGGCGGGGACGACGGCCCGGGCGGCGGAGCGGGCCGGTCCGACGGCACGTCGGGGTTCGGGCTCATCGGAATGCGGGAGCGGGCCCGTAGTGTGGGCGGCACGCTGGCCGCCGGCCCGGGGCCCGCCGAGGGCTTCGAGGTGACCGCCACACTGCCGCTGTCCCGGGAGGACGAGGTTCGATGACCATCCGCGTGCTGCTGGCCGACGACCAGAACCTCGTACGGGCCTCGTTCGCGATGCTCGTCTCGTCGGCCGGGGACATGGAGGTCGTCGGCGAGGCCGGCACCGGGCGGGAGGCCGTGGCGCTGGCCCGGTCGGCGCGGGCTGATCTCATCGTGATGGACATCCGCATGCCTGACCTCGACGGGATCGAGGCGACCCGGCTCATCGCCGCCGACGAGGATCTCGCGGGGGTGAAGGTGCTCGTCCTGACGACGTACGAGACCGATGAGCATGTCGTCGAGGCACTGCGGGCCGGGGCGTCCGGCTTCCTCGTGAAGGACATCAGGCCTGCCGAACTCCTCGACGCCATCCGGACGGTGGCTGCGGGGGAGTCCCTCCTTTCGCCCGGTCCCACCTCGCGGCTGATCGCCCGCATTCTGCGCACGCCGAACACCGGGACGCCCCCCGCGGTGGGCGGGCCGAGCGAGTTGTCCGAACGGGAACGGCAGGTGCTCGCGCTGGTCGCGCGCGGTCTCAACAATGCGGAGATCGGCGACGCGTTGGGGCTCAGCCCGCTGACCGCGAAGACCCATGTCAGCCGGATCATGGGCAAGTTGGGGGCGCGGGACCGGGCGCAACTCGTGATCGTGGCGTACGAGTCGGGGCTTGTGATACCTGGGACTGTCTGAGTTCGGGCCGACTGTGGGGCGGGTTCGGTTTGCGTTCCGGGGGTCGGTTGCATGGTCCCTCAACTCCCTGCGGTTGTACGGGCATCGCACCCGGGTCACCTCCCACCCGAGAAGGAGCAGGCAGCGGCGACCTACAAGCGCGGCTTCGGCTACCACCCGCTGCTGTGCTCCTTGGACAACACCGGCGAAGCCCTGGCCGGAGTTCTTACTGATCGTTTGCCAATGAGGTCGCGGTGTCGGCTGGTGATCTGCCGTGATCCGAGAGGGAGGGCAGACAGTCGGAAGTGTTCGGTCCGCGTCGTCCCGGCTCACTCAACCTGCGCAAGCGCCGGGCAGTCCTACCGGATGCCGAGATCGGTACAACCGTCTTGCCGGTGTGCGGGCGCATGGGCGAAAAACAGGCATCCGAACGCTTGACTGAGGAGAGGGATGGCGAATCTGATCAGCCAGACAACCTGGATCGACGCACGTGAAAGGCTGCCGCAGGACGGTGTACCGGTGGCAGCTGCGGTCACGGGCCGGTACCCAGCTGACAGCGCCGAGTCCGAGAACCTGGTGAAGGAGGCGTTCTGGCTGGTGAGGCCCATGTACTTCACGACTCGGCATTTCAGTGAGGACGGAACGGAACACAGGGACTGCTTCGTCGACTCTGACGGATATGTCCGTCTGCCCTACGGTCTTGCCGACGATGACACGGTGACTCACTGGGCTGAGCTGCCCACCCTGCCGGGCAGGACGACACACCTCGTTCTCGGGGAAGACGTGCAGTCGGCGCTCCAGGAAGCGTGGCGTGCTCGCCCTGGCACCTGACACACATCCCGCGGTTGGCCAGGACCAGTTGACTGGCGTCGCAGGAGCGGGGCAGGCGGCCCACCACGGTGACTTCGCCGGTGCGGCAGCCGGCCGGCTCGGCGTCCAGCACGAGGCGCGTGCCCACCTCGATCAGGCAGGCCATCCGCACTTGGGGAAGGGAACTCTTGTCGTGGCCGCGGCCGTTGTCGAGGCGGCCGAAGGCGGCCTCGTTGGCGGGACTGTCGGCAACATCCCAGCAGGCTCCGTCCACCGCCAGTAGCCGCAGCCCCCGCCAGAACGCCCCCGGAGTGGCCTCGGTGTCCATCGGTCTCGCGGTCGTGGTGAACAGCACTCGCAGCGGCTCCGGGCCGAACCGCTGCCGGGCCCGAAACAGTGAGCGTTTTCAGAGTGGCCACCGGTCGGGTGACGGGGTGGCCTTGCGCAACGCACGGGGCTCCTGTGCCGTTGAGAGAGGTGTTCGACGTCTCAACTCATCAGCGCAGGAGCCTCGTTGGTTCCCTATCCTGCCGCACTCGACCTCCCGCACGCCCTGGTCGAGTGGGTAACCATGCTCATCGTCACCCGTGAGGGTGACCGCCGCTGCAAGCTCCCGCCGCACCAGCGTGCTCTCGTCGGCCTGGTCTACCTTCGCCGGCACGACACGCTCGCGCAGATCGCCGCCGGTTTCGGCATATCCGTCGGCACTGCCCACGCTTACGTCGCCGCCGTCTGTGGAACGTCGCGTAATTCCCCAGCCGGAACTTCACGGAATGGGCCAGGGACATCGCGCCGCCGACGCCTTCGACCCCATGCGGACGCCGGAGCCGCTCCTCGTTCCCCACGGTCGCCAGGGTTTCCGGGCCGCCTGATAGCCGCCGATCATTAGGGCTGGTCAGGGCGGTCAAGGGTGGGCGAATGCCCAGCGCGAAGCGTCGCCGAAGGCGCCCTTGAGGGCACTGTCCAGCCCCACACTCAGCAATTGGGCGGCCCGTCACCGGCCGCAGCCAAGTGGGGAATTACGTGGAGCTGAAGGTGCCTCCGATGGGGAATTGCATGAAGGCTCACACCGTCGTCGGCCATCTGTCCCGCCGGGCGCCCGGGCTGCTGCGGGTCCTGCGGGAGACGGATCCCGATCACGTCCTGCTCGACGGAACGCTCGCCGAGTGCGACCGGGTCGGTGACAGCCGGGCCGACTTCTCCCAGAAGCACCGCCGCCACGGCGTGAACGTGCAGGTCATTGCCGATCCTGCGGGCAAGCTGCTGTGGATCTCGCCCGCACTGCCCGGCCGCACCCACGACCTGACCGCGGCCCGCACCCACCGCATCATCCGAATCTGCGAACGCCAGGGCGTACCCATCCTCGCCGACCGCGCCTACATCGGAGCCGGCTCATGGGTGACCACGCCGATCAGACGTCTTCCGCAACAGGACCTCACCGCGACCCAGCGGACGATCAACCGGGCCCTGTCAGCGGCACGAGCACCGGTCGAACGAAGCGTCGCGAGACTGAAGTCCTGGCGCGTCTTCCGCAGAGCCCGCTGCAGCCCCAACCGCATGACGGTCATCGCCGCCGCCGTCCTCACCCTGGAGCGTCAACGCTGAAAACGCTCACTGAGTACCCGGCAAGGTCCTTGGAGACGTCGTGGCCGCCGATCTCCACGACGGAGGTACGACCACGACCAGTGACACGGACTGGCAGGCGCTCACCTTCAGGGAAGATAGGCTTCAAACTCTCATGTGTTTGCATCTATATATCTTACGGTTTCCCCTGCTAGTTCCGCTCGATCTCCACTAAGACACCCCCGTGGCACTCGCCGAAAGCAACAGTTACCCGACACGGTGATCACCTTCTTGGCGTGCGACGCTCTGCCAGTGAGCGAGGTCGTGCCGGGCTCCCACGGTGTGGGGGTGTTCCGGGCCGAGCACTCGCTCCCGATCGGCCAGTAGTTCGACGAACCCGGCGACAGCACCCGCCAGATCCCCAGCCTTCCCCCGGTACCAGGCAAGGTCGTGCCGGGTGACGAGGACGTCAGGGTGTTCCGGGCCGAGCACCCGCTCCTGATCATCCAAAAGCTCGGCGAGCCCGGCCACAGCACCTGCCAGATCCCCAGCCTCTCCGCGCCAATACGCCCAGCTGCCCCGGGTGGCGAGGGTGTGGGGGTGGTCCGGACTGAGCACTCGCTCACGATCGGTCAGCAACCGGGCGAACGCGGCCGCGGCACCGGCCGAGTCCCCGGCCTGCCCCCGATACCAGGCGAGGCTGTGCCGAGCGGAGAGGGTCTCGGGGTGGTCTGCGCCCAAACGGTTTCGGGTTGTCTCCATGAGGTGGTAAAAGCGAAGGATAGCTGCATGGTTCTCGATCTCTTCTGCCGCCGATTCCAGGGCCGCCAGCAGGTCGTGATCATCATGCGACAGCACCCGGTCAAGCATGTGTAGCGTTTGGGCAACGTCCGAATCGTGAGTGCGCGGAGTTTGGTTGGCCAGTCGGCGGAGGATGGCCGAGGTCTCGCGAAGGGTATTGGTGGCGTCCTCAAGGCGACGGAGCTTGACAAGCGGGATGCTGAGGATCATCAGGAGCTCGGCCAGTGCCGGATCGAGGTCGTCACTGCTGGTTTCGGCCGCGCTGCGGGTGAGGAGGGTCGCCTCGTAAATCGCATCCGCAGCCTCCTGGTGGCGCTCCTGGGCTATCAGGGACGTCCCAAGGACCGTGAACGCCTCCGCTGCGCGGCCAACATCGCCCGTCTTTTTGGAGAGCTCGGCAGCCTGCTGGAACGAGAGGCTTGCCGTATGGTGCTGTTCATCCTCCTCAAGAAGCATTCCCATGAAAAACGCCGCCTCCGCGGCATTGATGGTTTCCCAACGTCCGCCCACTTCAAGGGCACGCGCCATCGCCTCTCGGAGGAAATCAATGGCTTCGGATCGACGACCAACTCCGTCCAGTGCCGCAGCGAGGTTCCTCAGCGCGAGCGATTCCACGCTCCGACTGGTCTGGGACAGCACCACCAGTGCCTCCTGCAGGGCATCAATTGCCTCGTCATATCGCTCGGCACCCGCAAGAAAGACGCCGTAGTCCATGAGTGCTACCGCAGCGACATGTCGACTGGAACCTTGCCGCAGCAGAGGGACGGCTTGCTGGGACATCAGGAGTGACTCCTCGTGTCGCCCGGCGCCCGCCAGAGCCGAGGCAAGGGCACGCAGGGCCGTTCCTAGGCCGGGTTGGTCACCAAGACTGCGGAAGATCTCCTCCGCCGTACGCGCCTCAGTGATGGCTTCGTCGAGGGCATCCAACTCGCGCAGTGCATCGCTGAGTGCCACACCAGCGCGCGCTTGTGCGCGCCGGTCGCCCAACGCGTGCGCTGCGCGAACTGCGAGTGCAGCATTGGCACGACGCTCTTCTCGGTAGCCGTACATGGCCAGGTACTCATCCAGTGCCAGGGGCAAGTCGCGTGCAATGTCGGTGTGCCTGGAGGTTGTCGCCAAAGTCGCTGCGGCGAGCAGGTTGTCTCGCTCCGCCTCCAGCCATGCGAGTGCATGGGTTCGATCGGGAAACCCGCTGGGCGTCCGCTCCGTCAGGTCGAGTAGGTAGTCATCCGCTTGCTTCGCGCGTTCCAAGTAGTAGGTGAGAAGCCGTCGAACCCCATCTGCGGTCGCGGCGTCCTCGTCGGCCCGTTCCTTGGCGTAGATCCGCACCAGGTCGTGCAGGCGCCAACGTCCATACACAAGCCCCCGTTCGATCAAGTGGGCGCGGGCGAGTTCCTCCAAAAGCTGCTCCGTGTACCGCGGGTCGGTTGCGGCCAAGTGAGCGGCTGCCTCGGTTGATAAATCGGGGCCAGGGTTGATGGCGACGAGTCGGAACATGCTGGCCTGAGGCTGGCTCAGTTGCCCGTAAGACAGGTCCAAGGTGGCACGGACAGCGCGGTCCTCGCGCCTGAGTTGGTCTAGTCGGTGATGGACGTCGGACAGGGCATGACTCAAGGAGGCAAGGGGACGGCTAGGCGCATCGGCAAGCAGGGCGGCGGCGATCTGCAGGGCAAGAGGCAGATATCCACACAGATGCGCGATCTGCTGCGCGTGATCGGGGTCTTGGTCCAAGCGAGCGTCGCTCGCGCCTTGAAAGTCCTGCAACGACTCGCGGATCAGGTCGACGGCGGCCTCGGGGGCAAGCACGTTGAGTTCAAGACGCTCCCCTAAAGCCAAGTTGTGGCGCGAAGTGATCAGAACTGTGTTGCTGTCATCAGAGGGTAGGAGCGGCTGGACTTGCTCGAAGGTCGCAGCATTGTCGAGGATCACTAGAATCCGACGACCCTCGCGGGCGTACGTGCTCAGCACAGACCGGTACTTCGCGGCACGGCCATCGAGGTCACGGGGTATGTCTTCGCTGGGAATGCCCAGGCTACGCAGCAGGCTGTCCAGCGTCACGTCGGGGGGCACGCGGCGGCCGGGATCGTATCCGTGCAAGTCGCGGAAGAGGACTCCGCCGGAGAACCAGCCAGGCTCCTTCAGCGCGCACCGGGCGGTCTGCAAAACGAGTTCGGTCTTGCCGACGCCAGCCAGTCCTGCGACCGCCGCCACCAGCACCGGCCGCTGACGCTGGCCGGGCTTCAGCAGTACCAGCAGGCGCCGCATGTCGCTATCGCGCCCAGTAAAGCTCGGTGAGGCCGGCGGCAGCCCGGACAGCGCCGGGGCAGGCTGGGCAGGTGACTGCCTGATGCTGAGGTGATGGATGTAACCGCTGTTGGCGATCGCACCCTCGGAAGCAGTCGCATTCCCGGTTCCGGATATCCGTACGCCACCAGGGGCGCTATCGGTTCCCGGTGCCGGTCCGCGATAGCCGGACACGGCCGATGACCCGTGTACGGCTGTGGCGTACCCAGTGTCGGACACCGTGATCTTGGCGGTGTCCGTGGCATCCGCGCCGGGCCGATCCGGGCGTTTGTCTCCTTGGCCCACGCGACCGCTCCCCCTCTATCTCCGATCTGCGCCCTGGGAGATCAGTCGCTGTAGTCGATGCCGCTGACACTGTGACTACCTTCGTCGCTGGCGATGGCAGGTCCGGTCCTTTCCGCCCTCGCAGATCCGCTGCCCCGGCCCCTTGGACGCTTGATGCCCGTGACGGCCGTGCCTCCGCGGCTCGCGCGGGCCTCCCCAGTCCGGACTGCCGCATCATCCGTACGACTCCCCGACGGCTGGAACAGCGCCCAGACTAGGGTCGCGACACCGACGGCAGCCTGTACGGAGGCCGCGGTCAGCTGACCCGCATCAGGGCTGTTCACCAGCCAGATGAACGGAGTGGAGCCAACTCCCACCGCAGCCACCACGATGACCGCGATCTTCCACACCTGCGACATACTGCTTCCCCCGACCACGAGACGCCTGGGACCAGTCGAGTGACGGGTCGCCATTTCGGTTTATTCCGCGTTGTTATCGCCCGAAACAGGATGCGTCCCTGCATCTTCTCGGCTTCTGCAATCGGGCAGCCGCCCCCGGCGATTTCCCGGCCCAGGGCTGCCCGGAGGGGTCGGCGAGCGGCCGCCCCGGTATGGCCACCTTGGGCACCCCTACGGAGGGGTGATCTCGTCGAGACGGGTCACCCGAACGATCTCGACCGTCGAGGCTTCCGACGGATCGAGGACCGGCCACACCCGATTCGCTGTCGCCGCGTGTTCGCCCGCTGCGGCTACAACTTCCACACGGTCGTACCTCGCGGGAACGGGCGCCGAGATCGGCGTAAGGAGCCGATACCAGCTGACCGTGTCGTCCAACCATTCCCGCCCGAGAACATGCTGCGCGGTGACCTGTCCATGGCCGGACAGGACAGCTCCCGGTCCCTCGTAGACCGGCTCCGCCGGCACCGACCCCAAGAGACCGGTCGAGAGGTCGAGTTGGGGAGTTCCCGTTGGGCGAGTGATCCGTACCGTATCCACCAGCAGCGTCGACTCCAGCTTCTCCCGCTCCGCCTCGGTGTCGATTGGCGCACTCACGAGGTGCCACCCGAAGTGCTGGATTGAGTGTTCTGATCCAGGAACGTCGTGCGGACCACGGCAAGAGTGGAGGTCTGCCCGACATCGAGGACCCGCCACGTACGGCCGATCGCTGCCGGGTCAGCGGCGTTGACGACACTCACGGTGTCCTCGCGCGAAGCTACCGGGGCGTCCAGAGGCGTGATCAGCTTGAACTTCGACGATGAGTGAGCGTTTTCAGAGTGGCCACCGGTCGGGTGACGGGGCGGCCTTGCGCAACGCACGGGGCTCCTGTGCCGTTGAGAGAGGTGTTCGACGTCTCAACTCATCAGCGCAGGAGCCTCGTTGGTTCCCTATCCTGCCGCACTCGACCTCCCGCACGCCCTGGTCGAGTGGGTAACCATGCTCATCGTCACCCGTGAGGGTGACCGCCGCTGCAAGCTCCCGCCGCACCAGCGTGCTCTCGTCGGCCTGGTCTACCTTCGCCGGCACGACACGCTCGCGCAGATCGCCGCCGGTTTCGGCATATCCGTCGGCACCGCCCACGCCTACGTCGCCGCCGTCGTCGGCCATCTGTCCCGCCGGACGCCCGGGCTGCTGCGGGCCCTGCGGGAGACCGATCCCGATCACGTCCTGCTCGACGGAACGCTCGCCGAGTGCGACCGGGTCGGTGACAGCCGGGCCGACTTCTCCCAGAAGCACCGCCGCCACGGCGTGAACGCGCAGGTCATTGCCGATCCTGCGGGCAAGCTGCTGTGGATCCCGCCCGCACTGCCCGGCCGCACCCACGACCTGACCGCAGCCCGCACCCACCGCATCATCCGAATCTGCGAACGCCAGGGCGTACCCATCCTCGCCGACCGCGCCTACATCGGAGCCGGCTCATGGGTGACCACGCCGATCAGACGTCTTCCGCAACAGGACCTCACCGCGACCCAGCGGACGATCAACCGGGCCCTGTCAGCGGCACGAGCACCGGTCGAACGAAGCGTCGCGAGACTGAAGTCCTGGCGCGTCTTCCGCAGAGCCCGCTGCAGCCCCAACCGCATGACGGTCATCGCCGCCGCCGTCCTCACCCTGGAGCGTCAACGCTGAAAACGCTCAGTGACGACTTCGCCGGGATGTGCCAGTCGCCCAGCAGGCCCTGGCCCCGAAGGCCCTCGACCACATGCCGCATCACGTCCAGATACGGAGCCGGCGAGAACCGGGCCAGCCCGAGCACGAAATACATCACCAGCCGGGGCGGCAGCAGGAGTCTGCGTTGTCCCGCCCGACTGCACGCGGCTACCGCACGATCCACCAGACCTGACGGATACACCCAGCCATGAGGGCTGGGCCTGCCAAAGGTGCAGTGCACCCTCCGGGCGGAGGTAACGCTGGCCCGCCCGGAGGGCCGGACTCGTAGTGCGTGCAGGGTGGTTCGAGACGCCTTGCTGTCCTCGGATGTGTGGTCGTGCGGAGAAGACTCGCCTCACCCATTCGACATCGGCGGACGGCCTGCGACATGACCGGGTTGCGGGGACCGGGCTGCTCATTCAGGTCATCGAGCGCGGCGATGCCGTCTCATGGGTATATGCGAGCTCACCCGGGGTCAGTGTCCTCCCTGCGGATGTGTCCGGTCGGCGGTCATGGCCATCACACTGCCCGTTGACGGTCTTCCGCCTCGTGCAGCAGGTGCCAGGCGCGGGCGAGCAGTTTGCGGGCGATCGCCGTGGTGGCGATCTTCTTGCCCCGGCGGTGAGCGATCCGAGTTGTCGGCGAACCCCGCGGACCGCTTGGCGGTCTGAGCGATCTGGTCGCGGCGGGTGTGGGGCCGGCCGCACGAGGCGGTGCTGCACCGAATCGATGACGCCGACCTCATCGACGTCTCGCGCGTGGTCCTTGACTCCGCTCACGTGGGGGCTAGTGTCCTGAGTCGTTAGTTCGCTTGCGGTTGTAGGGTGTGGTGATGCCTGGTCCGAAGCCGCTGCTGCTGGAGTTGTCCGATCACGAACGCA